>JBDTRP010000148.1:0-28588 GCA_039931555.1 Ilumatobacteraceae bacterium
GGAGTTGCGGCCACCGGCACCGCGAGGTCCGGCCGGGGCACCGGACCGGGCATGACTCGTGGCACCGGAGCGACCACCGCTGCGCGCTTGGCCGGCGGCCTGGCCCCGACGCCGACCGGGCTGGCCGGGGCGTTGACGGGCGACCACGTCTTCGGGCCGTGGCGGGCGGGGTGCGACCTTGGGAGCGACCGGGCCGGACAGCTCGGTGAGCAAGGGGTGCGTCGGGTTGACGTTGGTGACCGTCGGCGAGATGCCGGCGGCGCGGGCCAAGGAACGGACATCGCCGGCCTGGTCGGGTGTCATCACCGTGGCGACGACGCCTTCAGCGCCGGCTCGTGCGGTACGGCCCGAGCGGTGCAAGAAGGCCTTGTGCTCGGCGGGGGGATCGACGTGGATGACCAGGGCGATGTCGTCGACGTGAATGCCACGGGCAGCGATGTCGGTGGCGACGAGCACGCGCACCTGGCCGCTGGTGAAGTCGGCGAGGTTGCGCTCGCGTGCACTCTGGGACAGGTTGCCGTGCAGTTCGACGGCAGGGATGCCGGCGGCGCACAACTGCTTGGCGAGCTTCTTGGCGCCGTGCTTGGTGCGCATGAACAGCAGCGAGCGGTCGAGGCCCGAGGCCAACGCGCTGACGACAGCGGCCTTGTCACCCGTGCTCACGGCGAGCACGTGATGGGTCATCGTGTTGATCGATGACACTTCCGGATCGACCGAATGAACGATCGGGTTGACGAGGTAGGTGCGCACGAGCCCGTCGATGGCCTTGTCGAGCGTGGCCGAGAAGAGCAACCTCTGGCCTGCAGACGGGGTGGCGTCGAGGATGCGCTTGACGCCGGGCAAGAAGCCGAGGTCGGCCATGTGGTCGGCCTCGTCGAGCACGGTGATCTCGACGGCGTCGAGGCGGCAATGGCGCTGGCCGATGAGATCCTCGAGGCGGCCCGGGCAGGCCACGACGACGTCGACGCCCTGGCGCAATGCGGAGACCTGCGGGCCCTGACCGACCCCGCCATACACCGTTGCGACGCGCAGGCCCATGGCCGCGGCCAACGGGCTCAACGAGATCATGACCTGGTTGGCGAGCTCGCGGGTGGGGACGAGCACGAGGGCCCGGGGTTTGCCCGACTGGCGGTGACGCCCGCTCGCCGCGAGGCGAGCGACGATGGGCAGGGCAAAGGCGATGGTCTTGCCGCTGCCGGTCTTGCCGCGGCCGAGCACGTCGCTGCCGGCGAGCGAATCAGGCAGTGTTGCCGACTGGATCGGAAATGCGGTGAGGACGTCGCGGTCGGCGAGGACCTTGATCAATGGAGCCGGAACTCCGAGTGCGGCGAAGTCGGTGATGTAGTCGATCGGAGCGACCGGCGCAGGCACGGGTCGGGCGTTCGGAGCAGTCGACACGCTCGGTTCGATGCGCGCGGTGCGCTCGGCACCCGGGCGTCGGCCGCCGTTACGACGGCGCGCGCCGCGCGAACTGGAGGTGGATGTGGTCATGGTGGGGGATTCCTTTATGGGTTGTTGGCCGTGGATGCAAACCAACAAACTCGCTGGAATCACTGTGCGCTGGAAGCGCTGCACTCGACCGCGGGCCACGTCTTCGTAGCACCGCCGTTCGACAGACTATCGCTGAACTGGCCGGATAGGGCGGATGTGGCGCCGATCACGGCGATCCACCGTTTCGAGAGCGCCGTGCCGGCCGTGCTCGACGTGCAGGTGATTTCGTTCAGAGGCTGAGCGGAGGCCGCCAGCCTGGCGATCCGAAGCCGAACCCGTCGGATTCGATCGCGGCGCCGACGCGGAACACGCTGACGTCTTCGTACGTTCGGCCGACGATCTGCACACCGGTCGGCACGCCGTTGCTCGCCAGCCCGGAGGGCACCGCCAGCACCGGGCACCGACTGAACAGGTTGAAGGGCAACGTCATCATCGCCATGATGTGGTGCGGCACGTCGCGCCCGTCGATGACGATCGATTCGCCGACATACGAGCGACCGGCCTGCAAGCCGGTTATCGCGATCGTCGGGCACAAAAGCACGTCGATGTCTTCGAACATCCGCCCGAGTGGGTCCCACAGCGCGGTCTCTTCGACGAGGCCTTCGTAGAAAGTCAGCCCCGGGTCCATCGTCGCCACGAAATCGCGGGTGTAGTCATTGAGCACCTCGCCGAACTCGGCCTCGATCTCCCCGATTCCCTCTCCGAAGATCGCCTTGAAGTGGGCGCGTGCTGCCCGCCACACACGATCGATCGTCCATGGAAGCGTGACCTCCTCGACAACAGCGCCCGCTCGCCGCAAGGTCTCAGCGACGCGTCGGGTGTTGGTCACGACATCGACGTCGACCGGCCAGTCGCCGAGCGTGATGCACAGACCGATCCGCATGCCGTCGACTGAACCCAACCCGATCGCCTCGATGGGGATCTGCGGAGGATTCCGCAGCGACACGTTGTCGCGCCAATGTGGTCCGGCGATCACGTTCTCGAGCAGACCGCAATCGGCCACGGTTCGCGCCAGCGGGCCGTCGTGGCAGTACTGATCGAGGTGATAGGGCGCCAATCCGGGCACGCGGCCGAACGGCGGCTTGAAGCCAACGACGCCGGAAAACGACGCGGGGATGCGGATCGAGCCGCCGATGTCGCTGCCGGTGGCCAGCGGTGCGTAGCCGGCCGCCAGCGCTGCGGCGGATCCCCCCGACGAGCCACCGGGCGAGAAGTCGGTGTTCCACGGGTTGCGCGTCACCCCCCAGAGAGCGCTGTGGCAGAAGCCGGCGCAACTGAACTCGGGTGTCGCGGTTCGCGCATGGATGATGCCGCCGGCGGCCTGAATCCGTTCGATGATCGGATGGTCGTACTTGGCGACCTCATCGGCGAATGCCAGCGAGCCCTGCTTCCACGACCGCCCGGCCATCGGTTGCTCTTCCTTTGCGGCAACGGTCAGTCCCTCGAGTGGTCGCGGCGGATCACCCTTACCGAGGTATCGCTGCTCGGCAGCGCGCGCCTCGGAGCGCGCCTCGTCGTACCGACGATCGACCACCGCGTTCACCACCGAGTCGTGTGTCTCGATCTGCTCGATCATGCTCTCGAGGTGCTCCATCGGCGAGAGTTCGCCGCGACGGAACAGCGTCAGCGTTTCGTGTGCACTCAGGTATGGCAGATCGGGCATTGAGGAAGCATTGCCGAGCGGCTCAGGCGACGATGTTGACCATCCGACCCGGGATGACGATCACCTTCTTCGGGGCCGCCCCGGCGAGTGAGGCGATGACCTTGTCGTCGGCCAGCGCGGCGGCCTCGACGCCTGACGGCTCGGTACCCGCGGCGACGGTGACGCGACCGCGAACCTTGCCGTTGATCTGCACCGGATACTCGATCGTTTCGGCAACGAGCAGGGCCGGGTCGGCGGTGGGGAACGGTTGATAGGCCACGGAGTCGGTGTGGCCCAACTTGGCCCACAGCTCCTCGGCGACGTGTGCCGCCAACGGGGCGATCATCAACACCAACGGTTCGGCGATGTCGCGTGGGCAGCCACCGAGCTTGGTGAGTTGGTTGTTGAGCTCGATCAACTTGGCGATTGCCGTGTTGAACCGCAACGCGTCCATGTCGTCGCGAACGCCGTTGATCGTGCGGTGCACCAGCCGTTGGGTGTCGAGCGTGGCATCGGCGTCGAGCAGCGCCAGCTCGCCGGTCTCTTCGTCGACAACGTTGCGCCACAGCCGCTGCAAGAAGCGGTACATGCCGACGACGTCGCGGGTCTCCCATGGGCGAGATGCGTCGAGCGGGCCCATCGCCATCTCGTAGAGACGCAAGGTGTCGGCACCGAAGCTCTGGCAGATGTCGTCGGGCGTGACCGCGTTCTTCAGGCTCTTGCCCATCTTGCCCCACTCGCGAGTGACGCGCAGATCGCCATGGAAGTAGTTGCCGTCGCGCTCGACGACTTCGGTGGCGTCGACATAGATCTCGCGTTCGTCCTTGAACGCGGCGGCCAGGATGTAGCCCTGGTTGAACAGCCGGTAGTACGGCTCCTTCGACGAGACGTGGCCCAGATCGAACAGCACCTTGTGCCAGAAGCGTGCGTACAGCAGGTGCAGCACGGCGTGCTCGACGCCACCCACGTACAGATCGACGCCGCCGGGGTGTTCATGACCGTCGTGGCCCTCGGGCTGCGGGCCCATCCAGTAGCGCTCGACCTCGGGGTCGACGAACTGCTGCTCGTTGGTCGGGTCGAGGTAGCGCAGCTCGTACCAACAACTGCCGGCCCACTGCGGCATGACGTTGGTGTCGCGCCGGTACGGCTGCGGCCCGTCACCCAGATCGAGCTCGACGTGGGTCCACCACTCCAGCCGATCGAGCGGGCTTTCCGGGTTCGAGAACTCGTCGTTGGGGTCGAACGTGCGCGGCGAGAAGCTGTCGGTCTCCGGCAAGACCAAGGGCAGTTCGCTGTCGGGCAGACCGTGCGGATTGCCGTCGAGGTCGTAGACGATCGGGAAGGGTTCTCCCCAATAGCGTTGCCTGCTGAACAACCAGTCGCGCAGCTTGTAGGTGATGGCGGCCTCACCGTGGCCGTTCGCGGCCAGCCACTGGTTCGTCAGCCGTTTGGCGGTGGCGACGCTGTCGATGTCATTGAGGTCGAGCGAGTCGTTGGAGCTGTTGACGAACGGCGCGTCGCCGATGAACGCGCTGTCCCACGTGGCGGTATCGAGGCTGCGGTCGGGCGGTTGCTGGATCGCCGGAATCGGCAGTCCGTACAGGCGGGCGAACTCGAAGTCGCGCTGGTCGCCGCACGGGACGGCCATGATGGCGCCGGTGCCGTAACCCATCAGCACGTAGTCGGCGATCCAGATCGGGATCGACTCACCGGTCAGCGGGTTGATCGCATAGGAACCGGTTGCGACGCCGGTCTTCTCGCGGGTGTCGTCTTGCCGGTCGATGTCCTTCTTCGACGCCGCCTGGTGGCGGTACTGGGCAACGATGTCGCGGCGCTCGGGCGTGGTCAGTCTGTCGACCAACGGATGCTCGGGCGCGAGCACCATGAACGTTGCGCCGAACAGCGTGTCGGGGCGGGTCGTGAAGACGGTGATCGGGCCGGCCGGCGACGCGAAGTGCACCGAAGCGCCCTCGCTGCGGCCGATCCAGTTGCGCTGCATCGCCTTGATGGCGTCGGTCCACTCCAGCAGGTCGAGATCGGCGATCAGGCGGTCTGCGTACGAGGTGATGCGCATCATCCATTGGCGCATGTTGCGCTTGAACACCGGGAAGTTGCCGCGGTCGCTGCGACCGTCGGCGGTGACCTCCTCGTTGGCCACGACCGTCCCGAGTCCGGGGCACCAGTTGACCGGTGCGTCGCTGACGTACGCCAGGCGGTGCCCCTCGACGATCACGTTGCGCTCGGCCGCCGACATGTCGCCCCACGCCCGACCGTCCGCGGTGGCTCGATCGCCGGATTCGTACTGCGCGACCAACTCGCTGATCGGTCGGGCCTTGTCTGCCTCGGTGTCGTACCACGAGTTGAAGATCTGCAGGAAGATCCATTGGGTCCAGCGGTAGTAGCCCGGGTCGGTTGTGCTGATGCTGCGGCGTGCGTCGTGGCTGAGGCCGAGGCGCCGCAACTGTCGGCGATAGTTGGTGACGTTCGCGGCCGTGGTGATGGCCGGGTGCTGACCGGTTTCGACGGCGTGTTGTTCTGCGGGGAGGCCGAAGGCGTCGAAGCCCATGGTGTACATCACGTTGAACCCGGTCATCCGCTTGTAACGGCTGTAGATGTCGGTGCCGATGAACCCGAGTGGATGGCCAACGTGGAGGCCCGTGCCGGAGGGGTACGGAAACATGTCGAGAACGAAGATCTTTGGTCGCCCTGCGATTCGCTCGGGATCAGCGAGTGGCCCGGCCGGATTCGGCGTCTCGAACGTGCCGTCGGCCTCCCACCGATCCTGCCAGCGAAGTTCGATCTCTTGCGCCAGAGCGCCGGTGTACCGAAACTTCGGGGCATCGTCGGGAGTGGTCGGGGCCGATGTCATAGTCCAAAGATTCTACGATGCGTCGCGTCGCTACTACGGTGGTAAATCATGTCTTCGCGTACCGGGTCGCCGTATGTCGGCATCGTCGACCGCATCGTCGCCGCTGCTGATCGACCAACCGGCGTGCGTTTCGTCGGCCCCTCCGTGGCTCCCACCGAGGGGCAATCGTTCGTTCCGTGGCGGGAGATCCACGACGAGGCGCGTGTGGTGGGCGCCGCCTTGCAGGCCCGCGGATTGGTCCCCGGCGACCACGTGGCGATCCTCGGCCCGACCTCCCGGCAGCTGATCACGATCATCCAGGGCTGCTGGCTGGCGGGCATCGCCAGCATGGTTCTGCCGTTGCCGATGCGGATGGGTTCGCTCGATGCCTTCATCGATTCGACCCGGGGTCGCATCCGTCATGGCGATGCCAAGCTGGTCCTGGTCGACGAGTTGTTGGCCGCCTTCTACGTTCGCACCGTCGGAGACCCGCCGATCGAACTGATGGCAAGCGTGCTGCCCGGCTCGTCGACCGCGCCGTTGGGAGGTCAGCTGGAGATCCCCCCGCACGATCCCGAACGGCTCGTGATCCTGCAGTACACCAGTGGCTCCACCAGCGAGCCCAAGGGTGTGATGATCCCCGATCGCGTGTTGGCCGCCAACATCGATGCCTCGTGCGCCGCGGCGGAGCTCGACGAGGCCGAGGTGATGGTGTCGTGGCTGCCGCTGTACCACGACATGGGATTGGTCGGGTTCTTGTCGATCCCGATGACCAACGGCTGCCAGCTCGTGCAAGCCGCGCCGCAAGACTTCCTGGCCAAGCCCGGTAACTGGATGCAGTGGATCAGCGACTGGGGCGGCACGGCCACTGCCGGGCCGAACTTCTCGTGGGTCCTGGCCACGCGCGCTCTCGGTCGCATGCACGACCTTGATCTGTCGCAGCTCACGTTGGCGCTCAGTGGTGCCGAGCCAGTCGACCCGAACGCGGTCGAGGCCTTCGTCGAGGCGGCCGCGCCGTTCGGGTTCAAGCCCGGCAGCGTGTTTCCGGCATTCGGCATGGCCGAGCTGGCGATCGGTGGTGTGTTCCCGCCGCGTCATCGTGGAATGGTGTGCGACTCGGTCGATCGAGTCGTGCTGGAGCGTGACCGCATCGCCAAGCCGTTGGAACTCGCCGACGCCGAAGAAGAGCTCGACGTGCGACGTATCCCCCGACTCGGCAAGGCAGTGCCGGGGCTCGAGATGAAGGTCGTCGATCCACTCTCACGTGTGGAGCTACCCGAGCGTCACGTCGGGGAGTTGCTGCTGCGCGGCACGTCGGTGACCCCCGGGTACTACAAGCGACCCGATGCGACTGCCGCGCTGTTCCACGACGGGTGGCTGTGCACCGGCGACCTGGCGTACACCATCGAGGGTGAGTTGGTGCTGTGCGGGCGCATCAAGGACGTCATCATCGTCGGAGGTCGGAACGTGTTTCCCGAAGACATCGAGCGTGCGTGCGCCACCCTCGATGGCGTCCGGGCCGGCAACGTGATCGCCTTCGGCGTCGAGGGGTACAAGGGCAAGGAGAGTGTCGTCGTGGTCGCCGAGGTGCGAACCGACGACCCGCCACACGTGCGCGAGGCCGTGCACCACCGCACGCTCGAGGTCTGCGGGCTGCCGCCCCGTGACGTGATGCTGGTCAAGCCCGGCACCTTGCCGAAGACATCATCGGGGAAGCTGCAGCGCGCCAGGTGCCGCGAGTTGTATCTCGAAGAATCCCTCGACCTCGTCTCACCAGTCGAGCTATGAAGCCTGGAGGGCTGCGAGCACGCCTCGCCAGCGATCGGGGTCGCTCTTGTACGGCGCGTAGAAACTGATCCGCTGGATGACATCGCCGTAGCGACGCAGCAGTTCCGGTGCGATCTGCTCGGGTTCGCCGACGACGGCGAACGTGTTGAGGATGTCGTCGGTGATGAGGTTGCCCATCTCGACCCAGCCACCCTTCTTGGAGAGTGCGTTGAGCTCCTCGTGCAGGCCGTCCCACCCGTGCAGTTCGAGCACGCCCTTGTAGGCGGGGGTCGAGCCGTAGAACGCGATCTGCTGGCGGGTGCCGGCTTCGGCCGCCGCCGTCTCGGCCGCGTTGTTACCGGTGACGACGAACGAAGGCCCGACGATCTCGAACCCCTCCATCGACTTGCCTGCCTTGGCGCGCCCGCGGGCGAGGGCCGGCAAGGTGACCTCGCGGAGGTACCGCTCGGTGGTGAAGCCGTGGCAGATGAAGCCGTCGCACACCTCGCCGGCGACCTCGGTCATCAGTACCCCGACGCCGGCCAGAAAGATGCGCGGCACCCCGAAATCACCGAGGTCGGCACGATCGGGGGTGAAGAACGGTGTCATCAACGTGTGCGTGTAGAACTCGCCGCGAAATGCCAGCGGTGTGCCGTGCTGCCACGTGTCCCAGATCGATCGGATGGCGAGGATCATCTCGCGCATCCGTGGCGCCGGATGGCTCCACTCCATGCTGAATCGCTTGGTGATGTGTGGCTTGATCTGGCTGCCGAGGCCGAGGATGAAGCGCCCCTTGGCGAATGACTGGAGGTCCCATGCGATGTTCGCCAGCGTCATCGGGTTGCGGGCGAAGGCGACGGCGATCGAGGTGCCGAGCTCGAGGCGCTCGGTGTGCTCGGCAGCGAGCACCAGCGGCATGAACGGATCGTGAGCCGTTTCGATCGACCACGCCCCGTCGTACCCCGCTGCCTCGGTCTCCTTGGCGCTCGCCGCCGCCTTGCCGAGCTCGTTGCTGACTCCTCCGTCGACTTTCATGGCGCCGACCGTACTCCCGCAGGAACGAGTGGTCAGGTGTCCTGGTCGCGCAGGAACTGCTCGAACTCGGCGGCCAACTCGTCGCCGGTGGGTATGCCACCGGTTCCCAAGAGATCGGTCTGATGTTGCGCTTGGTCGTAGAGCGCTTCGAGCTGGCTCACCATGGAGCGGTGCTCGTCGTTGCTGGCCACCAACTGATCGAGGCGTTGGCGCTGGACGATGCTCTCCTGGCGGATCGCCGCTGCGTCGACCACGAGGCCGGCGACGTCGTGCAGACCATTCAACAGGGCCAGCGTCGCGGCCGGGTAGCTCATCGCACTGACGTAGTGCGGCACCTGGGCCCAGATGCCAAGCGACGGCACCCCCTTGTCGGTGAACGCATGCTCGAGCACAGCGCCCATTCCTGCCGGGACATCGACGGAGTTCTTGAGGTAGGCGACGCTGTCGACCACGTCGGCCGAGGGCGAACTGCTCGACAGGCGCGGGTCGCGCGTGTGTGGCGTGGCGAAGGGATACGCACCGAGGACGACCATCTGGCGCACACCCAGTTCGACGGCCAAGGTCGAGACCGAGTCGGCGAAACGTCGCCACTGCGAATCGGGCTCGGGCCCACTGAGTGTCAGCACGTCGTGGCCGTCTGAGTCGCGACCGACATGGAGCTCGATGTCGGACCACAGCAGGCGCACGTTCACGCCCTCGCGCAGCTCCATCGTGGGTCGTCGGGCCCGGTAGTCGATGAAGGTGTCACCGTCGAACGTGGCCAGAGGTCGCACAGACCATTCCTCTTGCACTGTGGCCATGGCTGCGGCAGCCGCAGCACTGGCATCGATCCAACCGGTGAGCATCACGACCATGACCGGTCGGGCGAGCGACGGCAACGGCTCGTGGAGCAGGTAGGGGTCGGTCATGCCAGGGCTTCCAGACACTCGGATGCCCGCGCTGCCGCGCCGTCGATCTGCACCACGAACGGCTCGAGCTCGGCGGGGTCTCGTGACCCGAGTGCTCCGCCCAGGTAGCGGTAGTAGACCCCTTGCAAGATGCACGCCAGCTTCCAGTAGGCGAACGAGACGTAGAACGGCAGTTGCGACATGTCGCGGCCGCTGACCGACGCGTAGCGTGCGATCAGTTCGTGCCGATCGAGGAAGCCTTCGGCCGTGGTTGCCGTACCGGCCCATGCCGACGCCTCGTCGCCTGGGCCGGTCCAGTACACCTGCAGCAACCCGACGTCGGCCATCGGGTCGCCGAGCGTGCAGATCTCCCAGTCGAGCACGGCGCGGATCGCTCCGTCGTCGCCGACGATGCAGTTGTCGAGCCGATAATCGCCGTGCACCAGCGTTGCCGGGCCCTGCTCGGGAATCCGTTGTGACAGTGCTTCGAAGGCATGATCGATCGCCGGCACGTCACGTGTTTTCTGGTCGTTCCACTGCCCGTACCAACGCTTGAGCTGGCGGGCGATGTAGCCCTCGTGCTTGCCGAGATCGGCCAGACCACATGCCTCGAGATCGACCGCGTGGATCGCAGCCATCGTGTCGACGAGCGACTCGCCGGCGTGTCGCCGCGCGGTCGCGCTCAACGCCGTTTCGGCGGTGATGCGATCGCGCACCACGTGGCCATCGACGAAGCCCATCACGTAGAACGGTGCATCGTTGATGCTGTCGTCGTCGCACAGACCGAGTGCGGGCGCGACCGGCACGAGCGACCGCTGCAATCCGGCAATGATGCGGTGCTCGCGACCCATGTCGTGGGCGCTCGCCAGACGGTGCCCCAACGGAGGGCGCCGCAGGACGTAGGCAGCGCCGTCGGTGCCCACCACGCGATACGTGAGGTTGGAATGCCCGCCGGCGATCACCTCGAAGGCGAACGGGCCGCGAGCCCCGGCGACGTTGGCCTCGAGCCAGCCTGTGACCCGTTCAACATGGATGCCCGGCACGTCGTTCATGCTGCCCGTACGGTATCCCGGTATCGTGCCGACATGGCCATCGATGTCACCGACGCAACATTCCAGACCGAGGTCGTCGACCGTTCGAACACCGCCGCAGTCGTCGTCGATCTGTGGGCACCGTGGTGTGGTCCGTGCCGAACGATCGGCCCGATCCTCGAGAAGGTCACCGATGCGACCAACGGACAGGTCGTGCTCGTCAAGGTCAACGTCGACGAGAATCCGGGAGTCTCTCAGGCGTTCCAGGTTCAGTCGATCCCAGCGGTGTATGCGCTGAAGAAGGGTGAGGTCGTCGACGGATTCGTCGGCGCCCATCCCGAGCACGTGATCGAAGAGTTCGTCGCCAATCTGCTGCCCTCCGAAGCCGAGCGCACGGTTGCCTCGTTGATGGCCGAAGGTACCGAAGGCGCGTACCGGGCGGTGCTCGAACTCGAGCCTGGCAATGAAGATGCCATTGTCGGCCTCGCCGAGATGCTGATCGCCCGTGGCGAGCCCGAGGAGGCGCTCGGTTACCTGGCCCGGATCCCGGAGACGGATCGCACACGCAAGGTCGCCGCGGCGGCGCGGGTCAGTACCGAGCCGACCCTGGCGACCGACGACTACGACTCCAGGTTGGCGGATCTGCTCGACAGGGTGAAAGGCGATGACGAGGCGCGCCAGCAGTTCGTCGACATCCTCGAGCTGATGGGTCCTGACGACCCACGCACCGCCGGCTATCGCAAGCAACTGACCGCCCGTCTCTACTGACGATCCGGGCTATGGTCTGAGGGTGCTGATCGAACATCGCATCGAACACCGCGATGGATATCGCCTGTGGGAGGGCGGCCCGGTGCCGAAGGGTGCCGATGGCATCACGATCGGCCCGCTGGTGATCGTGCGGCGTGGGAAGGCCTCCCCATACCTGCTACGTCACGAACTCGTGCACGTGCGCCAGTGGAAGCGGTTCGGTGTCGTCGGCTTCGCCGTCCGCTATCTGGGGCCGTACGCACTGTGGCGCTTCCGTGGTCGGGACCACCACGGGGCGTACCTGCGGATCCCGTTGGAGATCGAGGCCGATTGGGTGGCTCGCCGTTCGCTGACCACGGCGGTGCGCGACGAGTTGCAGGCACGCATCGCCTCGTAGTCGGAGCGAACGGCCGCGCCGCATCGGCGTCGGGGTGACCTGTCGAACCGGGCAGCCCCAGAACGCTACGTAGCGAAAAGGGGCTGCCCAGCTTGTCGTCGCGGAGCCCCCACCATTCGGGCTGTCACACGCTGACCGTCGCAGAGACGGTGGCGAAGCGGTCGCCAATGCACGGTTCGTCTGTTGGATCAGCGACGGCATTGTCTCGTAGTCAAACCGGATGGCCGTCGATAGTGTCCGGCACTGACTTCCCCCAGTAGCCAGCGGCGCGCCGAGCGCCCAGCAGAGTGCACATTGCACGGAGGGTCGTCATGGATTCGAGTCTTCCCCGCCCTGCGCCGCCGCGGTCGCCGGGCGAGCGGTTCCGCGAGTGGGTGGTGTGGTTCGGCCCCGGCCGATTGGCTGCAACGGCGCTGGCGATCATCGCCGTGGTCGTTGGCGCCACGTGGCTCCTCGAGGGCTCGCCGAGCCGTGCCGAAGATCAGCTTCCGTTCGCGGGACGCTCAACCACATCGACCAACACCTCGATCGGTCCGGCGAGCGGCAGGCCCTCTGTTTCAGCCTCGTCGACGTCGGTTGCCACGTCGATCGTCGTCTACGTGGCCGGCGCCGTTGCGGTGCCCGGGGTGTACACGCTCGACAATCCCGCGCGTGTCACCGATGCCGTGGCAGCCGCTGGTGGAGTCGCTGCCGGTGCCGACCTCGATGTCGTCAACCTGGCCGCGACGGTTCACGACGGCGAGCGCGTCTATGTGCCGAAGGTCGGCGGCACGGTTCCTCCCGTGGTGGGTGCAGATGTGGTGGTCGTCGACAACACGACCGCCGTCGGACCCGTCAACGTCAACTCGGCGACCGCAGAACAACTCGACGTCCTGCCCGGCGTCGGGCCTGCCACGGCAGCGGCGATCGTCTCCCACCGACAACTGCACGGCCCGTTCCAGACCGTCGAGCAACTGGCCGACGTGCGTGGCATCGGACCGGCCAAGCTCGACGCATTGCGTGGCCTGGTGGCCGTGTGATCAGAACAGGGCGCGACCAAACACGAGGTTCACGGCGATCAGGGCCACCAGCGCGCCCAGCCACACGCCGACGGCCAACCACACGTACTCCCGCCAGTAATCCCGCCAGGATGCGACCGGTAGTCTCGTGGCGCGTCGCGCCGCGATCACACCGACGATCATCCACAGCACTCCACTTCCGATCACTCCGCCGAGGTACACAACTCCACCCGATCGCAGCGGGGCTCCGGCCACCAACAGGCCGGGTGCGGCAAACACTGCGGTCAGGAAGCCGGCCGCGCCGCGAGCGAGCGACGTATGCGCGCTCAGCAACAGCAGCGATAGGCAGCCCATCGCCGCAGGAGGCAGCAGTGCCACGAACGGCCCCGAGCCGCGCAGCTTCGAGCGGTAGGCACGTGGCCCCAGCGGCACGGGATGGTGGATGACCGGGATGGCATCGATGACCAGAGCGTACGACGTGTCACCCGAGCGGCGGCGGCACCCGTTCGCAGATGCGCACGTCGCGATGATCACGCTCGCTGCGATCGTCGGTGTCTGGAGCCGGTCACCGTGGTGGGTCGGCGCGGTCGCCCTCGCCGCCTTTGTCATCTGGCGCGCTCCGGTGGCGTCGCTGGCATGCCTCCTCGTTGGGATCGGTGGTGGGTGGCGTTCGCAGGTGGAGTGGAATGCAGCGTTCCCGCGCCAGACGGGCGACTACTCGGGCTGGGTCACCATCGTCGGTGACCCAGCGCCGTACGGAAGCGGCCTGCGCGTGACGATCGAGGTGAGCGGCGAGCGTTTCGACCTCTGGGCGTACGGCTCGCCTCGCCGTCGGCTTGTCGATCGCCAAGCGGGCGAACGCATCTACGTGAGCGGCACCCGGCGTCGAATGGTCTCGAACGAGCGCCGCGCCCAGATCCGCCACGTGGTCGGGAGGTTCGGGGCCGACGTGGTCGGCGACTGGCACGAGGGATCACCGTTGTACCGAACATCGTCGCGTGTGCGTACGGCACTCCGCAGTGCTGCGGAATCGACGATGGGTGCCGACGATGCGGCGTTGTTCAGCGGCCTCGTGATCGGGGACGACGCCCGCGAATCCCCAGCAATGGTGACAGCGTTCCGGTCGTCAGGCCTTTCCCATCTGACTGCGGTCTCTGGCGAGAACGTCATCTTTCTGTTGGCTGCAGCATCGCCCCTACTGCGACGTCTGCGGCCTTGGTGGCGATGGGGCGCGACCCTGACGCTGATCGGATGGTTCATGGTCCTGACTCGTTTCGAGCCGTCGGTGCTCCGCGCCGGCGTGATGGCCATGTTGGCCTCTTCGTCATTCGTGCTCGGGCGCCAGCAATCGGTCATCCGTGTCCTGGCGTGGACCGTCTCGATCCTTGTGCTCGTCGACCCGATGCTGGCGTGGTCCGTCGGGTTCTGGTTGTCGGCGGGCGCGACTGCCGGAGTCTGCGTGGTCGCCCCACCGTTGGCTCGGCGCCTGCCGGGGCCATCGTGGCTGCGCATGCCGATCTCGGTCACGCTCGGTGCCCAGGTCGGCGTGGTGTTGCCGAGTTGGCTGGTGTTCCATCGCCTGCCCTTGGTGTCGTTGCCGGCCAACCTGCTCGCTGTGCCCGTGGCCGGCTTCGTCATGCTGTTCGGCATCCCGGCCGGCTTACTGGCAACCGTCGTCACGCCGCTCGCGCCGGTCGTGATGGCTCCGTGTGCCGCCGGCTCGCGCTGGGTCTCCACCGTCGCGTACCTCGCCGCCGACACCGAGCCGTCGCCGGGTTGGGCGGCGGCTGGTTGGGCTGTGGTGGTGTGCGGCGTCGGCGCGCTGCTGATGCGTCATCGCTGGCGTCGCTCGGCCGGCGATGTGCCAATCTGAGTTGGCATGGCTGTCCACCTCATCACCGGCGACGACGAGTCACTCTTGCTCAGTGCCGTGTCGGAGGTCGTGCATCGCCTCATCGGCGACGGCGACCGCTCGTTGATGGTCGACGAGTTCGACGACGACGAGTACGAAGTGCGGTCGATCGTCGATGCCGCGCAGACACCGCCATTCCTCACCGAGACACGCGTCGTGGTCGCTCGTGGCGTCGGGCGCTTCGGGGCCGATGATGTCGCTCCGCTGATCGCCTACCTGGGCGATCCGCTCCCCAGCACCGAGTTGGTGCTCGTGGCCGGTGGTGGACGCTTGGCCAAGGCGTTGTCGGATGCGGTGAAGAAGTCGGGCGGTCACGTGATCGACACGGTGCCGCCGATGCGCGCTCGCGAGCGCAGCGGCTGGTTCGAAGAGCAGGTCATCGCCGCGGGGCTACGGTTCGATCACCCGGCCCTCGCGTTGCTGTCCTCGTGGTTGGGTGAGGATGCGGGCCGCGTACAAGGCATTCTCGAGACGTTGGTCTCGGCATACGGCGATTCACGGACCTTGAAGGTCGTCGACGTCGAGCCGTTCCTCGGCGAGGCCGGGGGGGTGCCGCCGTGGGACCTCACCGATGCGGTCGACCGGGGTGACACCACCAAGTCACTCTTGTTGCTGCATCGCATGATGCGCGCCGGCGAGCGGCATCCGCTGCAGGTCATGGCCATCTTGCACAGTCACTACACCAAGCTGCTGACGCTCGACGGGGCCAATGCCAACGACGATTCGTCGGCTGCGGCTGTGCTGGGCATCAAGCCGGGATTTCCCGCCAAGAAGGCCCTCGATCAGTACCGCAAGCTGGGCAACAGTGGAGTCGTGCGGGCCATCGGATTGCTCGCCCAGGCCGATCTCGACTTGCGTGGCGCCAAGGAGTGGCCCGACGAACTGGTGATGGAAGTGCTCGTCGCCCGCCTCAGCCGCCTGGTGGGAGCCGCCCGCAGGTGACCGTCAGGCCGTGGTGACCAGCGGGTGGGACGGTACGCCGAAGGCGTGCTGGCTCACGCGTTGATCTTCTTCATCAGGCGGCTCTTGCGCCGAGCGGCCTGATTCTTGTGGATGACGCCCTTGGCGGCGGCCATGTCGAGGCGCTTCACGGCGAGTCGCAGTGACTCTTCACCGGTCTCGCTTCCAATGGCGTTGACGGCGTTCTTGCTACGGGTCTTCAACTCACTCTTGACAGCCTTGTTGCGCTCGGCAGACTTGGCGTTGGTGAGGATTCGCTTCTTCTGACTCTTGATATTTGCCACGTTGGGGAAGACTCTCTCGCAGTATTGGCTCGCACGTTGGATAAGCCCCGCAAGGCTAACAGCGCCACTGCATCGCTCCAACCACGTGAGGGATCCCGCCGGTAGCATCTAGCGACCGGCCATGGACCTCTCACGTATTCGCAACTTCTCGATCATTGCTCACATCGATCACGGCAAGAGCACCCTCAGCGACCGCATTCTGGAGATCACCAATGCTGTCGACGCCCGAGACATGCGGTCGCAGTACCTCGACACCATGGATCTGGAGCGCGAGCGGGGCATCACGATCAAGGCCCAGAACGTCCGCGTCGACTGGAAGGGGTTCACCCTGCACCTCATCGATACCCCCGGTCACGTCGACTTCGGATACGAGGTCAGCCGCAGCCTGGCCGCCTGCGAAGGCGTGGTGCTGGTCGTCGATGCTGCGCAGGGGATCGAAGCCCAGACGCTGGCCAACTGCTACTTGGCGATGGAGCACGATCTCGAGATCGTCGCCGCGCTCAACAAGATCGACCTGCCGGCCGCTGACCCCGACCGGTACGCGATGGAGATCGAGACAGTGCTCGGGATCCCCGCCGAGGACATCTTGCGGATATCGGCCAAGACGGGTGCCGGCGTGGGTGAGCTGCTCGACGCGATCTGTGACCGCATCCCGGCGCCGAAGGGCGATCCCGACGCCCCGTTGCAAGCGCTGATCTTCGACAGCCAGTACGACCAGTACCGAGGCGTAGTCAGCTCCATTCGGGTCATGAACGGCCGTCTGACCAGTGGCTCGAAGCTGATGTTCATGCAGGCGGGCACCCCACAGGAGGCGATCGAGATCGGTGTCCGTCGGCCGGTGCCGACACCGGTGCCCGAGCTCGGCCCGGGCGAGGTCGGGTACCTGATCGCCGGGATCAAAGAGGTCGGCCATGCTCGCAGCGGTGAGACGGTCACGACCTTCGCTCATGGCGCGACCACGGTGCTGCACGGCTATCGCGATCCGAAGCCGATGGTGTTCTGCGGGTTGTTCCCGATCGACGGCGACGACTTCGAGACGCTCCGTGAGAGCCTCGAGAAGCTGAGGCTCAACGATGCCTCGATCTCGTACACGCCGGAGTCTTCGGGTGCGCTCGGGTTCGGCTTCCGCTGTGGTTTCCTCGGCCTGCTGCACATGGAGATCGTGAAGGAGCGGTTGGAGCGCGAGTTCAACTTGGCGCTGATCGCCACCGCGCCAAGCGTCGAGTACCGGGTGCGCAAGACCAATGGTGAGGTCGAGCTGATCGACAACCCGGCCGACCTGCCGCCGACACAGAACATCGACTACATCGAGGAGCCGTTCTTCCGCGTCACCATCATCACGCCAAAGGACTACACGGGCACATTGATGGAGCTCTGCCAGTCGCGTCGCGGCGAGATGTCGAAGCTCGAGTACCTGTCGCCCGAGCGCGTCGAGCTGCACTACATCATCCCGCTTGCCGAGGTGGTGGTCGATTTCTTCGATCAGATGAAGAGCCGCACGCAGGGATACGCCAGCCTCGACTACGAGCTCAGCGGATACCAGCGCAGTCAGCTGGTGCGGGTGGACCTCTTGTTGAACGGGGTGCCGGCCGACGCGTTCTCGACCATCGTGCATCGCGACAAGGCGTTCGCCTATGGCAACCGGATGTGCGAGAAGTTGAAGGAGCTGATCCCTCGGCAGATGTTCGACGTGCCGATCCAGGCGGCGATCGGCGGCAAGGTGATCGCCCGCGAAACGGTGAAGGCCAAGCGGAAAGACGTGCTGGCCAAGTGCTACGGCGGTGACATCACGCGTAAGCGCAAGCTGTTGGAGAAGCAGAAGGAAGGCAAGAAGAAGATGAAGTCGATCGGGCGAGTCGAGGTGCCCGGCGACGTGTTCATCTCCGCTCTCAAGCTCGACGACTGATCCCGAGGACGACCGTCGCCCTTCCCCGCTCTGCGATACTCGGTGCGGTGGCACGAGCATCCGCTGACGGACACACGGCGCGGCCTTGGCTGTGGGCGCGTGCGCAGGCGGCGATCGCCGGTCCGCGGGCCATTCGCCGGCTGACCGTTATGCACGCGGTCGACGATGTCGCCGACTCCCTGATCACGCTCTCGCTCGTTGGTTCGCTGTTCTTCAGCGTGTCGCTTGAGGCGTCGCGTAGCCGAATCCTGCTGTATCTGCTGCTGACTGCTGCGCCGCTTGCTGTCGTTGCTCAGGTGGTCGGGCCGGCGCTCGATCGCATCCGGGCCGGCTCGCGCTTGGTCATCATCTGCTCACATCTTGCTCGCGCCCTCTTCGCACTCCTGCTGGCCAGTTCGCTGTTGTCGCTGGCGTTCTACCCGTTGGTCTTCGGCATCTTGCTGTCTCGCAAGGCATACGCACTGGCGAAGACGGCAATGGTGGCCCAGTTGGTGCCCGCGCGCACCGAGTTGGTTTCCGCCAGCGGACATCTGGCAAGAACCGGCACAATTTCCGGCGGTCTCGGCACCGCTCTCGGCGGTGGATTGATCGCGTTGGTCGGTGTCAAGTGGTTGCCGCTTGTCGCGGCGGTCGTCTTCGTGATCGCCGCGATGTTGGCCGCACGCATCCCGGCACTGGCGATCGAGCCTCGAGCCGAAAGCGCGGTGATACGCGTCGAGACGCCCATCGACATCCGTCGAGCGGTGCCCGCGGTCGCGACGATCCGTGCGGCGGAGGGTGCCCTGACGTTCCTGCTGGCGTTGTCGATCAAGCGCGGCGGAGGTGACGAGTGGATCTTCGTCGCCGCCCTTGTGGCAGCGGGCATCGGTACGTTCGGTGGCACGATCGTGTCGCCGCGACTGCATCGCGCGTTCTCGTTGAACGGGATCGTCGTGATGACGCTGCTGATCCCGGGCGCGATGTCGGCGTTCGGGGTGCTGACGATCGGGAGCCTCAGCATCGTGGCGATCGCGCTGGCGATCGGTCTCGGGGGCAGCGTCGCGGCTCGAGCGATGGACGCGCTCTATGGTGGCGTGCCGCATCTGATGCGTGGCCGCATCATCTCCCGTAGCGAGTTGCTGTTCCAATTGGCCAACGTGACCGGAGCAGCGATTGCGGTGCTGGTCTACCCGGGGCCGAGGGTCGGCTTTGCAGCGGTTGCTCTGGTCTTGATCCTTGGTGGCGTCACCTATGCCTCGGGGCTGAAGATGTCGTTGCGGCACGAGGCCGGCCGGTGGCTACTGGGGCAGCGGCCGCGCTCGACGACCGAAGGATTGCCGCTGGCGCTGCTTGCCGAGGCGATGCGGTTTGCCGAGCAGGGCGATCACTCGGTCGCCATTGTCGTTGCCGGCAGTTCGGTGCGCGTGCTCGATGCGAGAGGCCCTGCGCCCCTGGACTCAGCTGCTCAGCCCGAGTGGGACGCACTGGCGACGCGCATCGCCGCGGTCGTCGATGCCACGTTCGATCCCTCGGCCGATGACTCGCGTGCGGTCATCGAAGCGGCCGGTGCGTTGATCGCAGAGCGCCGGCTGCGCGGCGTCGGCACCGTGCAGATCATCCCCGGTTCGCAACCGAGCTAACCCGACGGCACCTCGACCGGCGTCTGCTGGATGATCCACTGGTCCTTGACCAGGGCAAGGTTGAACTGCATCGTGCGGAACTGTTCGTCCTGCTCGTGCACATCGACATCGATGCGCACCTTCTGGCCCTCCTCGACCACCGGGGCGAGCCGGATGAGGATGCCGCCGTCGGCGACAACGACCGTGCCGTCATCGTTGGTCACCAGTGCCTCGTCCCGCGAATCGATGAACCGCACCGTCGCGATGTCCTTGGTCGACTTGATCAACTCGGCCTGCACGTCGAGTTGAATCGACGCGCCTTCACCGCGCGCCTCGATGAACACGGGGAGGGGATCGGGATCGTCGGCCGAGCTCGTCGCAAACCACCGAACGATCGAGTCGTAGACGGCCCCGGCACGCACCCCAGGATTCTCAGCCGAGGGTGACGAACAAGCCGCTGTGACCGCAACGATCGCAGCGAACAAAACTCTCCGGCCGCGCGCGGCAACGTGCACGGTCGCAGGATACCACTGCGCCGTCTGATGACGGCTCGCCGATTGCTCCGGTCGTCGGCGATTGCCGGTAGAAATGACGCAATGGCCCAGTCGCAGATGTTCCGGTCGTTGGAGCATCGGAACGCCCGGCTCTTCTTCCTCGGGCTGAGCTTCAGCAACATCGGGTCGTGGATCCAGATGACTGCGGTGTCGTTGCTCGTGTATCAGCGCACCGGCAAGGCCACCGACGTCGGCATCACCCTGTTCTGCCAGTTTCTCCCGATGCTGGTATTGGGCGTGTGGGCCGGCGCCATCGCCGACCGCGTCGACAAACGCAAGATGACGATGTTGACTCAGAGCGGGCAGGCTGCGCTGGCCGTCGTGCTGGGCGTGCTGGCCCTCGCAGGGTGGGCGTCGCTGCCCGTCATCTACCTGGTCTCGCTCGGCAACGGCGCGGTGCAGGCCGTCGACAACCCCGCCCGCCGCGGGTTTGTGATCGAACTGGTCGAACCGCGCCACATCTCCAACGTGGTGTCGCTGAACACCGCGGTGATGACCGGCTCGCGCATCTTCGGCCCGGCATTGGCGGCGCTGTTGGTGCGGTGGTTCGACCCCGGCTGGCTGTTCATCATCAACGGGCTCTCGTTCGCCGCGATCCTGTGGCCGATCTGGCGGATCGACACCACGGAGCTGTACATCTCGCCGCCGGCGTCGCGAGGCGGTCAGCCGGTGCGCGAGGCGCTGCGGTTCGTGCGTCACAACCAGCGCCTGCTCATCTTGTTCCTGGTGTTCACGGTGATCGGCACGTTCGCCTTCAACTACGGCGTGTCGTTGTTGAAACTTGCCGACAATCGGTTCGGGAACAAGCAGTTGTTCGGCTGGTTGCTCGCCGTCACCAGCGTCGGCAGCCTGGTCGGCTCGTTGATGACGGCAGCGCGGCCCCGGGTCGGTTCGGCGTGGTTCTTCGGCGCTGCGGTGGTGCTGGGGCTCAGCGGCTTCGGCGTTGCCTGGGCGCCGTCGATCTGGGTGGCGTACCTGGTCAGCCTGCCCCTTGGCGCCGGCGGCGCCGCGTTCATCGCTGCGTTGAACGCCATCTCGCAGCAGGAGAGCCCGCCAGACATGCGTGGCCGGCTACTGGCCCTCGGCGCGGTGGCGTTCCTCGGAACGACCCCGATCGGCGCGCCGATCACCGGATGGGTCGCCGACCACGTCAGCGCCGAATGGAGCCTGGGCTACGGCAGTGTGATCGCGCTGGTGGTCGTCGGATTCGGAGCCGCTGCTCGCCGTCGGTCAGTCGGCGCGAATGTTCCAACCGGTGATCACATAGTGACCACGCTTGTCGGAGATGATCCCTACGGAGGCAGCATCGTTCTGCAAGACGGCACCGGCTTGGGGCTGCAGGCCGACTAACCGGGTCGTCAGGATGCGGCTGAGGTGACCGTGGGTGAACACGATCGCGGCCCCGCCACGCGCCGTCCGCTCGAGCTTGGCGATGAACCCGTCGCACCGGGCCACGACCTGGTTCAAGCTTTCGCCTCCCGGGCATCCGTCGTTGAACAGGTTCCATCCCGGCTGTCGCTCGTCGATCTGCTCCGAGGTCAATCCTTCATAGTTGCCATAGTCGTACTCGGCGAGCGCCGCGACCACCGTTGCCTCGACCCCGGGTACCGCTCGCCGCGCTGTCTCAATCGCGCGCTCGAGCGGACTGGTGAACACCAGCGGTAGCGCGCCCTCCGACAAGGTGGCCAGCAACGGCGGCAGGCGATCGGCCTGGTGACGGCCCTTTTCCAGCAACGGGAGGTCGGTTCGACCGGTGTGCCGGCCGTTCTCGGACCATTCGGTCGCCCCGTGCCGAACGAGCAGGATCAGCGAGGGACCGGCAACCACAGGATCGGACACGAGACCACACCGTAGGCGAGACTCCGTCGTGTGCGCTGTGTGGTGATGTGGTTTCGACGGGATCTGCGGCTGGCCGATCACCCAGCACTGGACGCTGCGGCATCGACCGGGCTTCCCGTCGTGCCGTTGTTCGTCGTCGATCCGGCGTTCGCAGCGGCCGGCGCGCCCCGCCGCGCCTACATGAACGCGGCCTTACGTAGTCTCGACGAGTCGATGGATGGCGCGTTGGTGTACCGCTACGGCGACCCGGTCGGCATCGTCGCGCAGTTCGCGGCCGAGGTCGACGCGGCCACCGTGTTCGTGACCCGCGACCACGGGCCATATGGGCGACGCCGCGATGCCGTCGTGGCCGAGCGCCTGCGCGCCGTCGACCGCCACCTTGTTGGGCGGGGATCGCCGTACGCCGTCGCCCCCGGGACGATCGTGAAAGACGATGGCAACCCGTACGCGATGTTCACGCCGTTCCTGAGGCGATGGCGAACGCACGCCATCGCAGGTCCGCTGGATCGGCCCGAGGTGGAGTGGAGTGGCGCACCGACCATCGCCTGCGACGGCCCGCCACCAAGGTTCGACCCCGGCTGCGAACTGCCCGACATCGGTGAAGCCGCGGCCTCGGCCCGCTGGTCGCTGTTTGCAAACGGTTCGCTCGACCAGTACGACGAGGTGCGCGACCTTCCGGCGGTGGCGGGGACCAGTCAGATGTCTGCGGACATCCGGTGGGGAGTGGTGCATCCACGGCAACTGCTCGCCGACCTCGCTCCGGGGCCGGCGCACGACACGTTCACGTCGGAACTGGCGTGGCGCGACTTCTACGCCGATGTGCTGCATCGGCGCCCGGAGTCGGGCTGGTCCAACCTCGACGTTCGGATGGATGCCATGCCGGTCGACGCAGATGCGGCGGCCCGGCAACGGTTCGCCGCGTGGTCGCAGGGTCGCACCGGGTTTCCCATCGTCGACGCCGGCATGCGCCAACTGCTGGCGACCGGATGGATGCACAATCGGGTCAGGATGATCGCTGCCAGCTTCTTGGTGAAGGACCTGCACCTGCCGTGGCAATGGGGTGCACGTCACTTCATGCACCACCTGATCGACGGCGATCTGGCGTCGAACAGCCATGGATGGCAATGGGCGGCCGGCACCGGAACCGACGCGGCGCCGTACTTCCGGGTGTTCAACCCGACCTCGCAGGCCGAGCGGTTCGATCGCGCCGGGGTCTACACCAGGCGCTGGGTGCCCGAGATCGGCACGTCGGAGTACACGGCGCCGATCGTCGATCACGCTGCCGAGCGCGCCGAGGCGTTGCGCCGATACGGACTCGTCGCCGGTAGCACTCGCTAACCTGGAGTGCCAGATGCTCGACGAACGAAAGACCTCCATCCTCCGAGCCGTCGTCCAGGAGTACATCACCACGGCGCAGCCCGTGGGGTCGACGCACATCGCCGATCTGCCCGGTGTACGGGTCAGCTCCGCAACGGTTCGCAACGAGATGGCGGTGCTCGAGCAGGAGGGCTACCTGGCGCAGCCGCACACGTCGGCCGGCCGGGTGCCGACCGACAAGGGCTATCGGTTCTTTGTCGACCACATCACCACCCCCGGCCGACTCGATTCGGTTGCCACCCAACGTGTCGGCACCTTCTTCGACACCGCTCACGGCCGCTTGGAAGAGTTGCTGCACCAAACCACCAACCTGCTCGCCCAAGTCACGCATCATGCCGCTGTCGTGGTGGGGCCGCGCGCCGAACTGGCGACCGTGCGGTCGGTACAGATCGTCGGGCTGTCGGCTCGCCACGCCCTGGTCGTCGCCGTCTTCAGCAACGGCACCATCGACAGCCAGACGATCGACCTCGACGCCGATACCTCCGATCTTCGAATCTCGGCAGCGTCAGCGCACCTGCAAGCGGGAATGGTTGGTCATTCGATCGACAACGCCGAACAGAGTCGGTCGTCGGGCGACCCTGCCGTCGACGCGTTGTGTGCCACCGCACGCGCCGCGTTGCGTCAAGGTGGCAACGACGAGTCGGTGTTCGTCGGTGGAGCCTCGTCGATGGCACAGGCGTTCGATGCCGTCGACACGGTACGCAGCGTCTTGTGTACCCTCGAGCAGCAATACGTGGTGGTGTCGTTGGTGCGCGACATCCTCGATCGTGGGCTCACCGTGGCAATCGGTGCCGAGCACGGTGTCGAGCCGTTGGCCGTGTGCTCGGTGGTCGTCGCGCCGGTGATGGTCGACGGCGATCAGGTCGGCACGATCGGGATTCTCGGGCCGACCCGAATGGATTATCCGCAGGCTTTGGCCACGGTCGAGGTGGTCAGTGACCGTCTCGCCAAGCGACTGGGAGAGGGTGCCGCATAGTGGCTGACTACTACGAGCTGCTCGGCGTGTCACGCTCGGCCAGCGCCGACGAGATCAAGAAGGCGTACCGTCAGAAGGCCCGCGAATTGCACCCTGACGCCAACCCCGGCGACCCGGCGGCGGAGGACCGGTTCAAGCAGGTCGCCTTGGCATACGAGGTGCTCAGCGATGCCGACACCCGGGCGCGCTACGACCGGTTCGGCGAGGCCGGCGTCGGTTCGGCCGCAGGCGGGCCCAACGTCGGTGACATGTTCGGTGGAGGCGGCTTCGGTGATCTGTTCGAAGCGTTCTTCGGTGGCAGCGGAGGCAACCCATTCGGTGGCGGCCGGGTTGGGCCCGCCGGGCCGCCGCGAGGTCAGGACCTCGAGGTGGTGGCCGACATCGAGTTCGCCCAGGCCGTCTTCGGTGCGACGGTCTCGGTCGGGGTGCGAACCGCATTGCGTTGCGACGACTGCGGCGGGTCGGGCGCGGGATCCGGGACGCAGCCGGTCACGTGCTCGGAGTGCAACGGTCGTGGCCAGGTGCAGCGGGTACGCCAGAGCATGCTCGGCCAAATGGTGACCTCGAGCGCCTGCCCGAAGTGTGGCGGTCTCGGGCAGGTCGTCGTCACACCGTGTCCGGCTTGCAGCGGCGAGGGGCGGGTGATCACCGAGAAGACGTTTCAGGTCGACGTGCCTGCGGGCGTCGACACCGGTTCGACCTTGCGGCTCACCGGCCGCGGTGCTGCCGGCCCACGCGGCGGCGGTTCGGGCGACCTGTACGTGCACATTCGCGTCGCGCCGCACGAGACGTTCACCCGTGACGGTGACGATCTGATCGCCGAACTGCCGATCTCGATCGCCCAAGCTGCGCTCGGCACCAAGATCCTGCTGCCGACGCTCGACGGCGAAGAAGAGATCTCGGTGCCGGTGGGCACGCAGCCGGACAAGGAGTTCGTGTTCCGCCAGCGCGGCGCGCACCGCCTGCACGGTCGCGGTCGGGGCGATCTGCGGGTGCGTGTCAACGTGCAGGTGCCGACGAAGTTGACGGAGTTCGAAACCGAGTTGTTGACGAAGTTCGCCGAATCACGCGGCGAGTCAGTGGGCAACACCGAGCACGGGTTGTTCTCGCGCATCAAATCCGCGTTCTCGTGAACCCACTGCTGCGCGGGTCGGCTGCGCACGTTTTCGTCGAGTCGCTCGCTGCGCCCGTGCTCCGTGACGACGACGAGCACCACCTACGCCGCGTCCTGCGGATTCGCCAGACCGATTCGATCTCGGTCAGCGACGGCGCCGGGGGATGGTTGGTGGCCAATCTGTTGGCCGACGGACTCTGCGTTGTCTCGTCGGCGATGTTCGATCCGGCGCCGCCGAACACGAGCGTTTTCAGCGCGATTCCGAAGGGCGACCGGCCGGAATGGATCGTGCAGAAGCTGACCGAAGTCGGCGTGACCTCGATCGGCTTCATCCACTGCGCGCGCAGTGTGGTGCAGTGGGACGAGTCGCGCCGACCACGGCAATTGGAACGGCTCCGTCGGGTCGCTCGTGAGGCGGCCATGCAATCGCGGCGGTTGTGGTTGCCGCAGGTTTGCGACGTGCTGCCATTCGATGAAGCGATCAAGTCGATCAGCTGTGCGATCGCCGATCCCGACGGCGACGCGATGACCGCCGATGTCGACACCGTGCTGGTCGGTCCCGAGGGTGGGTTCACTGAGGGTGAACTCGGTGCAGCTGCTCGTCGGGTGGCATTTTCCGGGAACGTGCTGAGAGTGGAAACTGCGGCGCTCACTGCGGCTATCTTGCTGACTCAGCGTAACGAACGTACCTAGTTTGCCACGGAGAGTTGTATTTTCTCAACAAATCTGGCACAGTTGCCGATGTAGTTGGTGCTAGGCGGGACATGAGCGGAAGAGAGCGGGGCGAATGCGGGAGTTCGATGAAGATGATGTTTCGGCATCTCCTTACAGCAGGAAGGTAGGCGAACGTCTGCGGGTCATCCGCAGGCAGAAGCGCCTGTCCCTCCAAGAGGTCGAAGCGACCTCGAGTGAGGAGTTCAAGGCATCGGTGTTGGGTGCGTACGAGCGTGGCGAGCGGGCCATCTCGGTGCCCCGCCTCGAGCGCTTGGCGAAGTTCTACAACGTGCCGGTCGACCAGTTGTTGCCGCGGGAAGACATCACGGCTCCGGTCGAGGGTGACACCGCTGGCAAGAAGCTGGCGGTCGACCTGTTGAAGCTGAGCCAGCTGCGCGGGCAACCGTTCGAGATGCTGGTGCGCTTCTTGAAGATGATCCAGGTGCAACGCCAGGACTTCAACGGCAAGGTGATCACGGTTCGTGGCGACGACACTCGAGCGATCTCGGCGATGCTCGACGTGCCGGTCGACCAGGTGGGTCAGCGCCTCGATGCGCTCGACCTGCTGTACCGTCCGATGTAGTGACTCCTCAGTTCACCGGCCGACTCGCTGAGCCGTTCGGCGTCTACATCCACATCCCGTTCTGCAGGCACCGATGCGACTACTGCGCGTTTGCGACCTGGACGGATCGAGACCATGTGATCGATGACTACCTCGACGCCCTGCGTCGAGACATCTCACATGCGTCACTCGCCCCGGTCACCAGCGTGTTCGTCGGCGGCGGCACGCCGACACGGGTGCCCCCTGGGGATCTCGCCTCGGTGCTGGCGGTCGTTCCGTTGGCGCCAGGTGCCGAGGTCACGGTCGAGTGCAATCCCGACGACGTGACGATCGAGATGATGCAGGTCTACGCCGCGGCCGGCGTGAACCGGGTCAGTCTCGGCGTGCAGTCCATGGTGCCGTCGGTGCTCGCCTCGCTCGGGCGTACCCACGTTCCGGCCAACGTCGAGCGGGCGGTCGCCGCCGTGCGGGCGGCGGGCGTGCCCACGTTCAATCTCGACATCATCTACGGCGCAGCGGGGGAGAGCATCGACGATTGGCGAACCACGCTGACGGGTGTGCTCGGCCTCGACCCACCTCATGTCTCTGCGTATGCGCTGACCATCGAGGCAGGCACGCCGCTGGCCGACGACCCGTCGCGCCATCCCGACGACGACGACCTGGCCGACAAGTACGAGTTGGCCGACGACCTGCTGACTGCGGCTGAGTTGCAGAACTACGAGGTCAGCAACTGGGCCCAACCCGGCCACGAGTGTCGTCACAACGTGTTGTACTGGGAGCAGGGCAACTACCTCGGTTTCGGCTCGGCCGCCCATTCGCATCGCGATGGGCATCGCTGGTGGAACGTGCGCACGCCGGAGCGGTACGTCGCCGCCGTACGCGGCGGCGAGTCGACAGAGGCAGCGGGGGAGAACCTCGACGACGAGACCCGGCGCATCGAGGGCCTGCAACTGGCCCTGCGGATGAAGGACGGCGTGCCGGTTTCGGCGCTCGATGTCGACGGTCTCGAAGGCCTGATCGTGACCGATGGCGAGCGTGTTCGCCTGACCCGACACGGTCGGCTGCTGGCGAATGAAGTGTCGCTGCGGTTGCGCTGACTGATAGTCTCAGGGGCCTACACGGGCGTGTAGCTCAGTTGGTTAGAGTGCTACCATGACACGGTAGAGGTCCCGGGTTCGAGCCCCGTCACGCCCACAAAGTGCCTGGCCAGAATCGCACTTCAGGTGGTTCCCCACACCTTCCGATGGTGCCTCCCACAGCGAGAGACACCCACCACGGGAGTTGATGAAGTGGAGCTATTCGAGGCGGATCCGACGATGCGAACTGACTAGCACTCGAGCCACCGCCGAAAGCACCGCCGACATGACACGCCACGCGTCGCCGAACGCCGGCTATGGATAGGCGCGCCGCGTGCCCGCGTCTCTACGGACTGGGTCGGGCGCGATTTCGGCAGTGCTGTTACTCACAGCGCGCCCGACCAGGCCCGACGGGTTCGATTTCGGTAATGGGAATACCGGAATCGCGCCCGACCACACCGGTGGCGACGGTGGGTGAACAACGCTCCGATCCGGCGGTATGAGTCTGCTGAGGGGCTACGACGACGCATCGCGCTGATCGACCGCTAGCAGTACCCACAGTTCCTCGCGTTTGCCGGACGGACCGAGCGGGATCTGGCGCCTACCCTTGACGGCCAGCGAGCAGAAGTTGGCGACGGGCGTCGCTGTCAGGCGTTGCGGAGGTCGAAGACCAGGCGGCCGTCCACGGAGCCGCTGAGGACCTCGGTCATGGCCTCGTTGACCTGGTCGAGCCGGCGTGATTCGCGCACGATCGTGGTGCGGCCTGCAGCGTGCAGGGCGAAGGTCTCTGCCAGATCGAGTCTGGTCCCGACGAACGACCCGACGACCTTGAGCCCCATCACGACGGTCTCGAAGATCGGGAACTTCATGAAG
>JBDTRP010000149.1:0-8623 GCA_039931555.1 Ilumatobacteraceae bacterium
GACCCCCACAGCGAGCGCTGAGCCCCCATTCAGCGATCCGAACGTGCCTGGCCCGACCCGTCCCCGGGCCGGGCACGTTTGCATTGTCGCCCGCCTGCGATCGACAGGCTCCGACTCGATCAGGGGCGGGTGCCCATCACCTTCAGCCAACGGGCGTGGGACTGCACGGCCTTCCACGGGGTCGGGTGGCTCTGAACGGTGAGTTGGCATTGGTCGCAGGCTCGATTGAGCCGTTCAGCGACGAGGGGGTACACCGTGTGCGGGAGGCGCGGCGCAAGGTGGTGCTCGACCTGGTGATCGAGCCCTCCCATCAGCCAATGCAGCGCGTGACCGCCGAGCTTGGTGCGGCAATGCACGTCGATGGTCGTGCGGAGTTGGTGGCTGATGAAGTCGGGTCCGCGGCGTGGCGCGTCGGCGTCGGGGAACTCGACTCCCTCGGTGCAATGGGCCAGCTGGAACATCGTCGCCAGCAGCAGTCCGACCATCCACGACATCGCGAGGTAAATGGTCATCACGACCCACCAGCGGTGGTAGACGAGCGGCACGGCCAAGGTCCAACCGACGTGGATCACCTTGCCGATCCCGATCATGACGACATCGCGGCGGCGTGGTTGGCGGGCGAACCGTTGGCGACCGATGCCGTGGTTCTTGAGGTCGACGAAGTCGGAGATCAACAGCCACTGCAGGGTCAAGAACCCGTAGAGCAGCCACATGTACAGATGCTGATATCGATGCCATGGGTGCCACGGCTGATCCGGCGCGAGGCGGGCGAACGGGGCCTGGTCGATGTCGGCGTCGATGCCGACCATGTTGGTGTTGCCGTGATGCAGGTTGTTGTGCTTGAAGCGCCAGATCCACGAGCTCGCGCCGAGCAGGTCGCCCGTGTACCCGACGACACGATTCACGGTGCGCGAAGTGCTGAACGAGGCGTGGTTGGCGTCGTGGAACACCGAGGTCGCCGTTGCGGTCAATGCCACGACCAGCACCAGCGCTGACACGATCTTGATCACGACGGAGGACTCGGCGATGACCAGTGACCAGTAGCTGACGCCGGCGAGCGCGGCGATCACGACCGCCTTGAGATGGAGTCGTCGACGGGCAAGGAGCAGTTCGCGCGGCGAAGGCCGCACGGCCTCGGTCAGCGATCGCCGGTGCTCGTCCAAGCGCCCGGTGGGTGCCACAATCGTCTGCATCGCCTCGCTCCTTCGACGTCGGCCGAAACCGCCTGCCGGGGTTTGGAGCGGGCTGCCACTCGGGGAAAGTGGTCGACGAACCCTATCTCTGCGTGCCCTCGAATGGCCGTCGCCCATCGCCCGAGGATTGGTGGGCTGCTAGGGTTGGCGACTGAGCTTCACGGTGGTTGACCGGCCTGGACCATGCCGCCGCACCGTGGTGAAACTAGGAGGGCATGGTCTGCGTGGCAGTGCGTCGCACGGCATCGGGTTCTGACGCGTGAACGACGACCAGTCGCTCCGTGTTGCTGTTGCCTTCGCCCGCGCCGCGGCCAAGGAGCCACCTGCCGGCCTGTGCAGCGCCTGCGTCGAGCTACTGGTCGTCTCCGGCGCCGGGATCACCGTGATGGGGGCCGGACAATCCGGTCTGTTGTGCGTCTCGAGCGAGCGGATGGCGGCACTCGAGGATCTGCAGTTCACGATGGGCGTCGGCCCCTGCCAAGACGCATATCGATCCGGATTGCCTGTTTCTGCACCTCGGCTCGACGTCCCCGTCGTTGCTCGCTGGCCGGCGTTCGTCGACATGGCCAGGGATGTCGGAGTTGGCGCAGTTTTTGCCTATCCTCTCGCCGCGAATGGCGCGAAGATCGGTGTCATGACGCTGTATCAGGATCTGGAGGGCGAGCTCAGCGTCGGGCAGCACACCGACAGCCTGGTCATGGCCGAGGTGCTGACCGAGACGGTGCTGAGCCTGCAGGATGCGGCGCCCGATGGCGTGCTCGCCGAGAGTCTCGAAGAAGCAGTCGCCTACCGGGCCGAGATCCACCAGGCCTCGGGCATGGTGGCGATCCAGTTGAAGGTCCCGGTCGCCGAGGCAATGGTGCGGATGCGCGCCCATGCCTTTGGCGAAGAACGGGGTGTCGGCGAAGTAGCGAGAGATATTGTTGCTCGCCGATTACGTCTTGCGGATGATCGACGACAATCAGGAGAAGGGGTGTGATACCTGTGTCCAACGAAGCCGAACTCAAAGCGCTGAATCGACAGGCGCTCACCGCGACCACGTTCGTCGAGATCGTCGACACCCTCGTCGACGACTTCGACGTGATCGAAGTGCTGACCGTGTTGACCTCTCGCAGTGTCGAGTTGCTGGAAGCCGCTGCCGCCGGGATCCTGCTCGTCGACACCGAGGGCCACCTCCGTGTGATCGGTGCGTCGACCGAACAGGTCGGTCTGCTGGAGCTGTTCCAGATCCAGAACGACCAGGGCCCGTGCCTCGACTGCTTCCACACCGGCACCGTCGTGGCCGACGCCGACCTCAGGGCGTCAGCACGGTGGCCACAGTTCGCGGACGAGTGCCTGCGGGCCGGCTTCCCGTCCGTGTGTGCTGTACCGCTGCGGCTGAAGGACCTGATCATCGGGTGCCTCAACCTGTTCATGTCCGAGCCGGTCGCGCTCTCCGACGGCGAGATTCTGCTGGCGCAAGCCCTCGCCGACGTGGCCTGCATTGCCATCGTGCAGGACATGGCAACGCGAGAGGCCGCCGTTCGGGAGGGTCATCTGCAGCACGCGCTCAACAGCCGCATCGTCATCGAGCAGGCCAAGGGAATGATCGCCGAACGCGGTGGCGTCGACATGGACGACGCATTTGCCCGTCTGCGCGCCTTCGCCCGGAGCAACAATCGTGGCCTCACCGACGTGGCCGAGGCGCTCGTCGTCGGTTCGATCGGCATCGATGCAATCGTCGGCGGCCGCCGCGTGCCGCCGCCACCGAACACCCGCCGTCTCTGACCGGCGCAGAGTTTCCGGTTGACCGTTGTGCCGCGGGCACGCGCAGTGTACGGTGCACGTACGAGCAATTTTGCTCCAGCCGCGTGGCTCCAGTCCCTGGTTGCGCCCTCGCTAACGAGGAGAACAACCGTGCGCATCAGGGACATGCGTGCAGATTCCGCACCGACCTCAGTCACATTGGCGGACGACCTACCGATCACGGTCCGTGTCTCGCGATCCGGGCGGCGGGCGCGCATCGTGGAGATCGATGGCGAGCTGGATGTGGCCACTCGTGGGTTGGTACGTGAAGCGTGCTTGACGGGCCGACGCACCGAGGTCGTGGTCGAGATGGCCGAGACGACGTTCATGGATTGCAGCGGATACGGCAGCCTGGTCGCAGCTCGCCGGATCCTGAGCCGTCACGGCGGGTCATTGACGCTGCGTAACCAGACGGGGCAGCCGGCCGAGCTGCTGGCCATGCTGGCGAAGCTCGAGTCGCGCAACTAGCGAGGGCTGTCCGCCGGCTACATGTCGATCGCGTTGCGAGTCGTCTCGATCAGCTCAGCGAACTCGGCGAGGAACGTCAGCAGCACGAGTGGCTCGTGGCACGGCACGTCGAAGGTGTGCAGCTTCTCACCATCGCGCTGAGGGTCGGGATGGCCGCCGGCGACGTGATCGTTGGCCAGCACGGCGTCGAACCCGGCGCCTTCGAGGGCCTGGGCCGTGTCTCTCAAGAAGGAAGGATCGTTGCCGATGTCGCTGGTGATGAGCATGGTCCCGAGCCACACGACGAGGAACGTAGCAAGCGGGCCGGCCTGCTGGCGAGGTGCTCGTTCCGGTCAGCGGTCCGGGTGCCCACTCGACCTTTGTCGCTCCCAGGTCGCTCAGCGACCTCCCAGCGACAAAGTTCAGGCGAAGATCGGGAGGGGTCAAACCTTGCCGAGGAGGCCGAGGAGCTGTCGGACGTCGTCGACGCAGTGCACGCCCAAGCGTGTCAGGGCCGGGCGGGCGTCGATCGGCAGGCCTCGGCCGGTGTCTTGGTTGAGGATGCCGCCCATGTAGATCGTGCCGATCCACCGTTCGGCGCGAGCGCCGTCGGCGAGTCGTTGGCCGAGCGCCAGGGCATTGCCGTTGTAGACGCCGAGCACGATGGCATCGGCATCCTCCTCGCTGGCGGCTCGCACAATGCTGTCGATCGGAGCGTTCGCGCCGAGCAGGATCACTTCGGCGCCGGCCCTCGGCAACACGCGGGCCAGGGCGTCGCGCACGAGATCGTGGACCTCGAGCACGGCGAGCACGACCCGCTTGCCGTCGAGACGCGGCGCGACAGCACTCAGGCGATCGGCCAGGTCGCGGACGTGCGACGCCTTCCACGGTTCCAATCGGGCGATCTCGGGTGGGGCGGCAAGGTCGACACGGCGTTCGAGATCGCCCATCGACGTTCGTCGCATGGCGAGTAGCACCTGCGCGGCATCGTCCACATCGACGCCGTCGTCGTCGAGCGCGGCCAGGGCCCGGTCGCGGAACTCGATGGCGTACGCCGCGGTCGCCGCGCCGAGTTTCTCGAGATGCGCCCAGTCGTGGAGATCGGCCGACGCGCGCACGTCGCGTTCGATCTCGTGGGCGAGGAGATGGACCTCGACGATCTCTGCGGCACTCGGGATCCGCTCGGCTTCGGTGAGCGGGACCGGGTTGACCGCATGGCCGGTCGGACGCCGCAACTGCAGGGCGATGTCGCACATCAACTGCGCGGTGACCGCTGCCATGTTGTGCGGCCGATCGCCAGGCCGGTGATCAACGGTGTTGCCGTAGATCATCGAGCCGATCGAGTCGCGACCGCGGAGATCGTCGAGGGCGAAGTGCACGACGGCCCGGCACTCGGGCTGTTGGATCGTGTTGCCGAAGCAGTGCGCCAACCGCGCCCCGATCAGATCCTCGACCACGTACTGCTCGAGCGCGGCCCAGCCGACGTATGCGCCGAAGTGCGAGGCCTGCGTGGCCGAGCCGTCCTCGAGGTTGGAGTGGGCGAGCGCGCCGTGCCGGCGCAGCGCGCCGATCGCAGCGAGAGCACGCACGGTCTCCTCCGTCACCAGGATCTCGTCGGACCCGCCGAGCAGGTCGTATGCCGTGTACTGACCGACGTTGCCGATCGTCGTGACACCCGCAGACAGCGCTCGCAGCGTGTTCTGAAAGCCGGCCGGGAAGCCGATCATGTAGTCGCCGAGGTGCGGCTGGATGGGCGCCGCCTCGCCGAGGCGCTGCCACTCATCGGGCCCGATACGAGGCCCGGTCTCCTTCACCGTGAGATGCCGCTCGGTCTCGGGCACGCCCATCGCCCGGTCGAGGGCGAGCCCGAAGCGGTCGATCGAGTGCCCAGAACCGGCGAGCCCAGCGTGCACCTCGGCCAGCGCATTCTCGGTGGCCGCCCATGTCGAGAGCCCGACGTGCATGTGGTACATCACTCGGCCGTCGTCGCGGCAGCGCTGCTTGTACTCGGCTTCCGAGCACGCCTGATTGGCGCGGAGAAACGCCGTGGGTGGCGGAGCCGATGGTGCAGCCTGGCGACCCTCGGCGATGAGCTGAGCACCAGGAAGGAGTCGGGCCACACTCGCAACGTAGCGCGGGCGACCGAGCCGGCTGTGAACTACTCGTGAAAGTGCCGGAGCTCGCCGTGAAGGATCCGTGAGCTTGGCGATGTCCGGCCGGCACACGGCGTACAACGAGGCCCGTGAGTGACTTCATCTTCATCGCCGCAACCATCCTCACCCGCCGCTGGCAGCGTCGCGCGACGTTGTCCCGTCGAGCAGGGGCTTCAACGCGGCCTCGAGATATGGCGCCAGCCACATCGAAGCGGCCGTCGTGATGTGGCTGTTGTCGCGATAGACGAGCAGGTTGCCGATCACCACGGGGCACTCGCTCGACGTGCACAGCCAGTCGCCAGTGGCCACGAACGTGGCATCGTGCGCGGCGGCGACGTCGACCTCGACGCCCAGGCGTGCCGGCTTGATCGCCGCGGATCGCGGGTTCATGCAGTCAGCGACGCGTCGAAGATGCGACGCGACACATCCCGGTACGTCATTCAGTGGCGTCGGCGTATCACCGAGCACCAGCACATTGGCGGCAAGCGGTCGAACGTGATCGAGCGTCGACTGCATGCCGTTGCGCCACACCTCGTCGGGGTTCGAGCCGATCGCCGCGCTGGTCGTCTTGTATCGGTACGCCGACATGATGACGAGATCGGGGTGCTCGTCGGCCAATCGAGCGAGCACAGAGGTGTGCCACGGCCCGCACTCGGGTCCGCGTGCCGGATCGGCGATCGGGATGTCGGCGGTGGGGCAGCCCTTCTTCGTCAGCACCTCGAGCCGCCAGTGGTTCCGCAGTGAGATCTCCTGCAGCGCGGGGAACCACTGCGCGGCATGGGAATCGCCGAAGAGTACGATGACGCGAGCGGATGCCGTGTCGCCGTACGCACACTCCTTCGCAGTGACTTGGCCGTTGCTGAGGATGCATCCATCGGCGTAGATCAGCGGCTTGTCGGAGCGCGCCGAGCCAAGGCTTGGCGTGAGGTTGGTCGGCACGGATTCGACGATTGCCGCCTGCTGCAACGTGTCGGCGTTGGCGGCCACGATCGAGGCGATCACCTCGGACGACGTTGGCTGCGCGATGGTCGATGGAGCCGCGGTCGGGGCAGCGGTGCTGAGGGTGGTCGTGGCCGCCAGTTGCGGCACCGAGGTGGTGGGAATGGCTGGAGCCGCTAGGGGATTCGTGATCGTCGGCGTCGCCTGCGTCGGTAAATCGATCGTCGGTGCGGCCGCGGCACTTCCGCCGACGAGCGACGGTGACAACACCAACATCGTGACTGCCAGACTGGCCGCGGTGAAGCCGAGCGCGCCCCCGAGCGCCAGGCTGCGCCGCGGTCGTGCGCCGAGCCACGCCGACCGTCGCGCCGGGTTCTCGATCAACCGATACGAGAGCGCGGCGATGCCGAACACCATCGCCAGTGCGCCGATGCGCTGCGTCGCGTCGAGCGGCCCGAACCGGGCCGCGGCCAGCACCAGCACGGGCCAATGCCAGAGATAGATGCCGTACGACCGGGCGCCGATCCACGCCATCGGACGGCGATCGAGCAGTACGCCCGGCCCGGTGCGCAAACGATCCGCACCTGCGGCCAACACCAACACCGTGGCGGCAACCGGGATGATCGCCATCGCACCCGGGAACGACGTCAGATCGCTGAACCGCCACACCGCCACCACGATCGTGCCGAGCCCCAGCCACCCGCCGATCGCCCGTGCGACCGCTGGGATCCGGCACACGTTCGACCCGGCTACGGCGAGCGCTGCCCCGGCCAGCAACTCCCATGCTCTGGTCGGCAGGAGGAAGAACGATGCGGGTTGGTGGTGTGGTGTCAAGCGGATGCACAGCACCAGCGACACCACGAGCAACCCGACGATCATCGCCGCGGTGAGCCACCGGAACCGTCGTCGCACGGCGGTCGCCGCCAGGAGGAGCACCGGCCAACCGATGTAGAACTGCTCCTCGAGGGCCAGCGACCAGAAGTGCAGCAGTGGTGACGGAGCCAGTTGTGCGGTGAGATAGTCGTTCTGGCGATGGGCGAACACCACGTTGACGGTGAACGTCGTGGCGGCGATCCCGTCGCGCATCAGATCGCGCTGTGCCAACGGATCCAGCACCAGGCGTCCGACGACCAGCGTGGCGATCAACACGACGAACGAGCCGGGCAGCAAGCGGCGTGCCCGACGGGCCCAGAACGTCGGGAGCGCCTTGGATCCAGATGCGGACAGATCCCGCAACAGCAATGAGGTGATCAGGTAGCCCGAGATCACGAAGAACACGTCGACGCCGATGTACCCACCATGCGACGGTCCGAGGTGGGCGTGGTACGCCAGCACAGCAAGGACGGCGATTGCTCGCAGGCCCTCGATGTCACCGCGAAAGTCCGTCGTGGACGTGTGCATCGTCGTCAACCGGTCAGCATGACTTTCTTGTTGGCGAGGTCGCTGCCGAGCATCACGACCACCGTCGCCTCGCCGAGCGCCGCTGGCCCGCCCGTGATCGAGACGGGAACCGGCATGCGCGTCGCGCTGACGTCGCCCATGACACGAGCGATCGACGCGGCGACATCGGCACCCGCCGGCAGGAAGTAGACCTTGCTGACCTCGAGCCGCTCCTCGATGCCTGCGGCATTCGTTGCGTCGGCCATGTGGAACCCACGGGCGGCGAGCTCTTGACTGAGCTGTGCTGCGGCACCGTTCACATTCGACGCATTGGCAACGATGGCGACTGCGCCTTCGGTGATCAGCGGGATGGTCGTGGTCGTGGTGGTCGGGGGCAGCGGGATCGTCGTGGTCGTGGTGGTGGTGGTGGTGCTGGTGGTGGTCGGAGGCAATGTGGTCGTTGTCGTGGTGGTCGTCGAGGTCGACGGCGTGGTCGTCGTGGTCGGCAACGTCGGTGGTCCGAACGTGCACGCGCCCAGCAACGACGCCATCGGCAAGGCTGTCGTCAGCATGGTCCGCACCCACCACTGCGACCTCGATGGCGACGTCGACGTCGCTCTCGACGCGAACATCATGCGGCGGTGCGCCTCGGGATCATCCGCTCATCCTGGTCACTTGTCGAACCAGAGACAAGTCGGGTTGAAGCCGGACGCGAATGTGGCCCCG
>JBDTRP010000150.1:0-13879 GCA_039931555.1 Ilumatobacteraceae bacterium
CGATCAACGACGGCGCAGACGAGTTGGGTTCGTGCCTCGTTTGCATGACGACGCAAGGGCACGGTCGTGTCGTCGGCTCCGTCGCGCGATCCGTGATGCGGGGACATCCTCGCCCGCTCGTGGTGGTCGGTCGCCTCGCCGACCGCAAGGACTACTTCGAGAAGACATGGCCTGAACCACTTTCAGCGAAACACATCGTCGCGTGTGTGGACGACACGGCGGCGGCGGACGCAGCGGTGATGGTCGCCGCGGAGTGGGCCAACGCACTGGCAATGTCGCTGACCATCCTCACCGTTTCCGCACCACCCATATCGCTGTCCGGAGACGAGCGCTCGGATGACATTGAATCCTCCCTCCAACGCCTGCGCGACTTGCTTGCAGATCGATCGCTCGATATTCGTACTCACGTGCAATCCGATCCACTGGGCCCCGCGGCGGGGGTGAGTACCTACCTCTCAGCGAACCCCGCCGGTCTGCTTGTGGTGTCGACGCATGCCAGGTCCGGCCTGAGCCGTCTCATCGGCGGTGCTACCGCAACGAGCATCGTCGCCGCATCGCGGGTTGCCACGGTGGTGGTACCGCTGCACAAATGGTCCAGCGGATGAATCGAACCGACCCTCGCCGCGTTGGCGTCGCAGTTCGCTCAGCGAATTCCGTGTTCGGCGACCGCGCTGTTGCCCCGGTGCGGAGCCGGCGAACGTTGTGTGGTGGCTCAATATTTTTCTAGTACTATCTAGAAAATTATCTCGTCGATCGCTAGTGTGGTGAGAAAGGCGCTGTACTGCCCGGTGGCGCGAGCGACACCTCGCCCAAGAACGGAGAGTTGATGCCACTCATCTGGAGGGTCCTCGACAGGCAGCCTGTTTGCTCACTCAGCGACTACATCGACATGGGTGGCGGGATCGCGTCCCACCTCGCCAGGCAAGCGCCCCCTGCCGAGACGATCGAGCTGCTGTGCTCCTCTGGCTTGCGCGGACGGGGCGGCGCAGGCTTCCCGACCGGTACCAAGTGGAAGACCGTGGCCGCCTCCCTGCCTACTGGCGACGTGACCACCGTCGTCGTCAACGCCGCCGAAGGCGAACCGGGGACCTTCAAAGATCGCGCCCTGCTCCGCACCAACCCCTACCGGGTGCTCGAGGGCGCGATCGTCGCTGCCGTCACGATGCAGACGGAGCAGATTCGCATCGGTATCAAGGCAACGTTCGGTCGCGAGATCGAACGGCTCATTGCGGCGATCGCAGAGATGCGCGAAGCGGGATGGTTCCATGATCTCGACATCGAGCTCGTTCTCGGTCCGAGCTCCTATTTGTTCGGCGAGGAGACCGCACTCCTCGAGGTCGTCGAAGGCCGTCAGCCGTTTCCGCGAGTGACGCCGCCCTATCGCCGGGGACTGCAGGAGGGTGACACCCGATCAGCGGTTGGAGTCAGGTTGGCCACGATCGGCGGAACCGGCGGAGCCCCGGCCCTCGTCGACAACGTCGAGACGCTCGCGAACGTACCGCTCATCGTCGCGAGTGGACCCGAATGGTTCCGGGAGATCGGCACCGAGCGCTCCCCCGGCACGATCGTTTGCACGGTCAGCGGCGCGACACGCCGCAGCGGCGTCGGCGAGCTCGCGATGGGATCGACGCTGCGCGAGGCGATCGCCATAATCGGATGGGGCCCGCGACAAGGCCACGAAGTCCAGGTTGTCCTGGCTGGCACCGCGAACTCGCTCATCCCCGCTCAGCTGTTGGACACGCCGTTGACCTACGAGGCATTGCGCGACGCCGGTTCCGGGCTCGGTTCCGCCGGATTCATCGTGTTCGACGACACCACCGAGCCGGCCGCGATCGCCGCCGCGGTCGCCCGATTCCTTGCCGTTGAGTCGTGCGGCCAGTGCGAGCCGTGCAAGACCGATGGCCTGCTCATTGCCGACCAGCTCAACCGCGCTCTCCAGGAGACACCCACATCGATCGACGACGACGCCCTCCGCCGCCGGATCGGCACCGTCACCATCGGAGCACGGTGCAACCTCGCCCAACAACAAGCTTCGGTCGCGGCAAGTTTACTCGAGCTCTATCCACGGTCCCTGAGCTCGCGGTCCCACTCGTCGCTCGCCGCAGCGACCGAGCCCGTGACGATCGCTCCGATCGCCGATCTCGTAGGCGGGCGTGCGATCCTCGACTCCCGACAGGGCGCGAAGCAGCCAGACTGGTCGTACGAGGACACCGACTCCGGCGCTGCGCCTGCCGCTCGTCTCGGTAACACGCCGGTGCACATCGCCGTTCCGAGCCGTTCTCGGCAGTGGCCGGAGTGGAGCGCGAGCCTGACAACCGACCACCCGCTCGAGCTCCTCGACGATGCCCACAGTTCCATCGACACGCTGATCGAACTCGCCATCTCGGCCGGCGAACAGGCAATCGAAGATCGCATGGATGATGTCGCCATCGCCGTCCGCACCCATATCGACGTCACCCAACGTGTCCTGTACCCGATGGTCCGCCGCATGGGCGGGGAGGAGGGAGAACTCCTCGCTGATGCCGCCGAATCGCAGGAACGGACGCTGTCACGCCTGGTCGGCGACGTCGATCGCTCGAACGTGTCCGAGAGCCTTCAGGCCATCTGCGTCGAGATGCAGGTGCACGCCCATCTCGACGACCAGATACTGGAACTTCTGCGAGCCCGTCTCGACCCCAGTGAACGTTCAAGTCTCGCCGACGGGTTGGCTGCCGCGCGCGCGACCTCGACCGTGAGTCGTCTCCGACGGACAGCGTCGAGGTTCGCGGCGCATTCCGTCAAGCGGCCCCCTCCTCGACCGCTCGACGATGTCGAAGAGACGTTGGTCGGGCAGCCGGCGGTCGTGGTCGCACGGGACGATTCACCACGCTTTGACATGCCACCTGTGCGCCACGACAAAGCTCCGTTCGAGCAAGTCGCGAACCCGGTGGTCGCCCAATTCGGCCCAATCATCGGGCCCGGGCCCGGCCGCGACAAGGTGGCTGCGATCAGGAGGATCCTCGTTGGCGTCGACGGCTCAGCGGCGGCCGCCGCGGCGCTGGAGTGGGCTGGCCGACTCGCAGAACGCGTGGGTGCCGAGATCCTCGTGGGCAACGTCTTCGAGCCGGATCAGGCAGAAGTTTCGCCCGACGAGTACGAACGGTTGATCGCCGAGTCCGAACACAGCCTCAACGCCGAGTGGTCAGAGCCGCTCCGTGGCAGCGGCGTCCAGCATCGAGGCCTACAACTCCTCGGCGCTCCTGACAGTCTGCTAGCCGCCGCTGAAGGGGAGAGCGTCGACCTGCTCGTCGTTGGGACTCGCGGCACCGGGCATCTTGCCGGCCTTCACATCGGCAGCATGGCCCACCATCTTGCTCATTACACTCGGGCTCCGCTCGCCATCGTCCCCTCGGCAGGCGCGACCGCAACCATCGATCGAATAGTGGTGGGCGTGGACGGATCGCTTGGCTGCGAGTCCGCCGTGAACTGGTGCGCGAACGTCGCCGCCGCGTGCAATGCCGAGGTCATCGCGATCTGCGCCTTCGAACCTCATCCTCGCTGGGGCTTGAGGAATCATGACGTGGCCGGCAGGCGTGCGGCAGTGGAGGCGGCGATCAGCAGCGAGTGGGTCGCTCCGCTGCGAGACGCCGGCGTGACCGTCCGAACACGCATCGTCGAGGGCAATCACCCCGTGGCTGCGCTCGCGAGCGCCGCCACCGACGAGGACGCCGGTTTGCTGGTAGTCGGTACCCGGGGACTCAGCGAGATTGTTGGGTCTCGCCTCGGCAGGCTCCCCTTGCAACTGGTTCACCACACGCACCTACCTGTGGTCTTGATCCCGCCGAGCCCGATAGCTGACGCCGCCAGCAATCGGTAAGTGAAGCCGCAGCCCTGGGCCCCGTCAGCGTGTCCGATCGTGGCGGCCCCGCACCGAGTTCTTCAGACGACATCGAACACGCCGGGCTCGTGTCGGACCTGTCCCTCGCCTCCTGGGATCTGCGACCGTCCACCACCGAATCGACGTTCTCGTGGCGGTCCTGTCACCTTCATGAAGCGGCGGCCCGCGGCGACGGCAGCCCGCGAACTGCAGTCACCGCTAGTCGAAGTCAGCGATCGGCTTGAACAAGTGTTCAAACAGTGATTACGGTGGCACGATGGCCTCGAGGTTCGAGCAGCTCGCCGTCGGCTACGACATCGACGCTGCGGCGTCGATGTCGTTGCACGCTCGGGCATATGTCGACCCGGTGTGGTTCGAGGTTGACCAGCGAGCGATCATCTCCCGGTCGTGGCAATGGTGGTGTCATGTCGAGCGGTTGCGCGAGCCCGGTCAATTCCTGGCTGGTGAGGTTGCGGGAATGCCGATCGTGGCGGTCAGAGGGCACGATGGTCGACTGCGCGCGTTCTACAACGTGTGCCGCCATCGGGCGCACGAGTTGGTGGCGGGCGCCGGCTCGATCCGCAGCCTCGTCTGCCCGTACCACGCATGGACGTATGACCTCGCCGGCCAGCTCACCTCGGCACGCCACACACAAGACCTCGTCGACTTCGACCGCACGTCGATCTGCCTGATGCCGATACAGGTCGCCGAGTTCGCCGGGTTCGTGTTCGTCAACCTCGACCCCCAGGCACCGAGCCTGGCCGCGCAGTCCGGTGACCTGGCAGCGGAGATCGCACAGTGGGCACCGGACATCGATCGGTTGACGTTCGCTCGACGGCTCACCTATGAGATCGCGTCGAACTGGAAGAACGTGATCGACAACTTCCTCGAGTGCTACCACTGCCACGTCGCCCACAAGGACTTCGTGTCGCTCGTCGAGATGGACACCTACACAGTGACCACCCACGGCATCTACTCCAGCCACATGGCCAGCGCCGGCACCGCCGGCAACTCGGCCTACGACGTGAGCGATGCCACCGTCACCGATCACGCCGTCTGGTGGCTGTGGCCGAACACCTGCCTGCTGCGCTACCCGGGTCGAGGCAACATGATGGTTCTCCGAATCATCCCGGTCGGACCCGGACGCACGCTGGAAACGTACGACCTGTTCCTGGAGTCAGCGGAACCCAACGCCGCGGAGCTCGAGACAATCCGGTACCTCGATGAAGTGCTGCAGGTCGAAGACATCGCACTCGTCGAAAGCGTCCAGCGCGGGATGCGAACCCCGGCGTTCGACCAGGGCCGCATCGTCGTCGACCGGTCCGGATCCGGACTCTCCGAGCACGCGCTCCATCATTTCCACGGTCTGGTGCTGGACGCCTATCGACGCGACGCGGGCACGCCACGATGACCGCCGCTGGTTTGATCGACGAGCCACTCGACCGCGAGGCTGCCATCCTCGACGCCGCGCTCGTCGTGCTTGCCCGTCACGGCATCGGAGGCGTGACGATGCGCGCCGTCGCACACGCCGCCGGAGTGTCGCTGGGCTTGGCCAACTACTACTTCACCGACAAGACATCGTTGATCTCAGCCGCATTGCGCCGCATCGGAGAGCAAGATCTCGACATCGTCCGCGCCGACGGTGGCACTCCGGCAGATCGTCTCCGCCGAGCCTTGCGCCGCGTCGGCGACGACGAACTCATCCGTCCCCAATACATGGCGTTGCGCCTGCAACTCTGGTCGCTCGCCACCGTCGACCGTGCCTTCAGCGAGATCAACCGCTCGGCCCAACGGCGGTACCTCGACAAGCTGGCCGACCTGATCGCTGCAGCGATGCCCGACCTCGACCACGACGAAGTCGCTCGCCGAGCAGGCGACATCCTCGTCGTTCAAAACGGCATCTGGCTCACCGCCGCCCTCATCGACGACCGAGAAGCACTCGATCGCAGCATCGAACGCTGCGAGAAGATCGCGTTCGCGACAACCACATCAATCGCACGCCGCCACACCCGCCCGACCGTGAGCTCGGCGCGATGACCGATCACGACCCCACCGAGCACATCGACGACCTGCTCACGGCCGCCTACGCACTCGACGGTCCGGACGCCAACCGAGCGCTCTACGCCCGATGGGCCGACACCTACGAGAGTGGCTTCATCGCCGACAGCAAATACGTCTATCACGACGAGGTCGTCAGCGTCTTCGCCGCCTACGGCCTCGACCAAGTCGGGCAGACCGAGGCGATCGCCGACATCGGGTGCGGCACCGGACTCGCCGGCGCTGCACTGCGACGCCGCCGAGCCATCAACATCGACGGCATCGACATCTCACCCCAAATGCTCCAACAAGCGGCATACAAGCAACACCACGGCACCGCGGTGTACCGCAACCTCATCGAAGCAGACCTGACCCACCCGCTGATGATCGACGACGACACGTACGCCGGAGCCGTCAGCGTCGGCACCTTCACCCACGGCCACGTCGGACCAGCCGCACTCGCCGAAGTCGTCCGCATCGTGCGACCCGGTGGACGCGCGGCAATCGGGATCAACGCCGCTCACTTCGCGACCGCCGACTTCGGCCACACCCTTCAGCAACTCGTGCTCGCCAGCGCGATCATCAACCTCGAACTGATCGAAGCACCGATCTACGACGGAGCCGAACCGCGCAACGCCGACGACATTGCCCGCATCGCCACCTTCGAAGTCACCTGACGCCAAGCCGCGGCATTCAACGGACCGTGACACAGGCGACGGTTCATCCGCGATCCAGCGTCAGCCAGGTGGCGAATTCCTCGACAAGGGTGGTGGATGGTCGTTTGGCACCCACGTAGTAGGAGCGGTCCGTGGTGACGGCCCACTCACCGACCTCCACGAGGCGACCCTCGTCGAGATGCTGGTCGATGAGCGGACGCCAGCCGAGCCCGATTCCGTAGCCTTCGAGCACGGCTTGCAGGTAGACGGTGTAGCTGGTGTAGCTGTGACTGATCGATGGGGGTGCCGAGCCGAAGATGGCGAGCCAGTCGTCGTGGTGCGTTGGACCTTCGAGGCCCAAGAGACGCTCGGTCGCGAGGCCGCTGAGCGTGATCCGGTCGGATCCCATGGCGTAGCGGGGTGAGCGAATCACCACGAGTCGTTCCGGGGTGACGACCTTGTCACCTCGGTCGGAATCGGGCTGTCCGAAGCTGACGACGATGTCGGCGTCTTGCGCGGGTGCTGCGCTGTCGTTTCGGGTGACGACCCGGACATCGGCATCGGGGTGTTGGCTGGTGAACTCGTCGAGTCGCGGAAGAAGCCAGAGGGCTGCGAATGTCACCGAGACGTCCACGGTGACACGGTTGGTGTTGTCTCGTGATCGTTGGAGCAGGTTGAGTGCTTCGTCAAGGTCACTGAAACACGTTTGGGTCGCCTGGCTGAGCTGTCGTCCGTCAGGTGTCAGCTCGCTCGACGAAGACGTTCGCGAGAAGAGCGCAACACCCAACCATTGTTCGAGGGTCGAGATGTGGCGGCTGATCGTGGACTGCCCGATTCCGAGTTGGCGCGCTGCAGCGGAGAAACTCCCTGAGGATGCTGCCGCGTTGAAGGCGCGCACTGCGTTCAACGGAACGTGATCAACAAGATTCTGACCATCGCGTTTTAGCATGCTCTCCGTCTCCAAATTCATGGGTTCACAAGGCTTCAATGAAAATGTACCATTGTAAAATGACAGGGTACGGTGTTGTTGACGCGGTCCGCCACCGCGAACGAGTCCTCGTGGTTTCGATCGATGGAATGGCCCCACGCTCTATCGGTTGGAGGACGATGCCGCGGCTGTGCCGATTGGCGCTCCAGGGCGCGAGCACGTTCTCGGCATCCACGGTCAGTCCGCCACTGACGCTTCCCGCACATGCGTCGATGCTGCACGGCGTGCGACCGGAGTGTCATGGCGTCACGACCGACGATGCCGCGGTCACTCCTGGCGGTGCGTCGTCGTTCCTCAGGGTGGCCGCCGACGCGGGATGTGCGACTGCCGTCGCATTGAGTTGGCGTCCGATGCTTGGACTGATCGAGGCCGGTGCCGTCACGCACCTGCGCATGTTCGACGGTGGATATGGAGTCGGCGACGACGAGGTCACTCTGTATGACGCGGTCGGTCTTCTCGAGTGTCACAAGCCAGATGTTTCCTTCGTCCATCTCATTGGCCCTGACCTCGCAGGACACGCGTCCGGATGGGACAGCGACGCCTATCTGCGAGCGGCGTCCGAAGCTGACGGCCGGCTCGGCCGGCTGCTCGATGCCCTCGAGCCCGGCACCGCCGTGGTCGTGACCACCGACCACGGGGGCGACGGCCATAATCACATCAATCCGACGCAGGCCACGATGGAGACGTTCATCGTGGTGCGCTCCGAGCGGGTACGGCCTCGCAGCGTCATCGAGAACTCGACAATCCTTGATGTTGCGCCGACCGTTGCCGACCTGTGCGTAGCGACCCGTGACCCGGCATGGTCGGGGCGGTCCGTGCTCGACCGGTATGCGCCACTCGAGGACTGGCTTGTCGACCTCGTCGGCACGCTCGGCGCTCACGAGTACGGCGAGCGAGTCGACATGTTGTCGCACTCGCTGCAGACAGCGGGCGCGGTCAAGGCGAACGGTGGAAGTGATTCGCTGGTGTTAGCGGCGCTCTTCCACGACGTCGGACACCTGTTGGGGCCCACGACACAGTGGGGTCTCCCCGACCACGCTGAGATCGGTGCTCGTTTCCTCGGGCGCTGGTTCGGGCCGGCGGTCACCGAGCCGATCAGGCTCCACGTCGCTGCCAAGCGGTACCTCACCGCCACAGACCCGGAATACATGAACGAGCTCAGCCCGGCATCGTTGGCAACGCTCGAACAACAAGGCGGGCCCTTTACTCCCGACGAAGCCGCAGCGTTCCGTGATAATCCCATGGCCGGTGACGCTGTTCGTCTCCGCAGGGCCGACGACGCCGGCAAGATCGCCGACCACGAGCCGGATGGTCTTGACACCTACCGTGGCCTACTCGCAGCAGGCTTCGACGCGGCCGGGATCTCGCCGGCATGGGCGCGCGACTCGTGCGAATGCGTTGAGTGTCGAGATCCACTGAGCGACCAGCACTTGATCGACGCGTCGGATCTTGCAAGCTGGACAACGACGGCGGCCAATAGGGACGGGTCGGGTTGGACCATCGATCTACGTCACCAAGACGGTCGCACCCACCGGTGCATCATTGCTCCGTCAGCTACGAAACTCCGTACCCCGATCCGCACGACGTGGGGATCCGACCACGTCTCAGGCATCCGGCCCGGTGCCACAGACACTGCCGACTTCGCCGCGCAACTCGCAACCTTCGGGATCTCGCTCATCGAAGACTGTGGGACCGACCCCGGTACGGTTCTCGACTTCGCCCGCGAGGTCGGATTCGTCCGTACGACCAACTACGGCGAACTGTTCGACGTCATTGCCGAAGAATCGCCGATCAACCTCGCATTCACCAACGTCGGCCTGCCACTCCACACCGACAACCCGTACCGTGATCCCGTACCGACAGTTCAACTCCTGCATTGCCTCCACTCTGCAGACACTGGCGGCGGGTCCATGTTCACCGACGGCTTCCGTGCTGCACATCAACTCCGCGATTCCGATCCCCTCGCATTCGACCTGCTGACGACCACGCCGGTTCGGTTCGAGTTCCGAGACGATTCCGTGTTCCTCACCGCCGAAGTCCCCGTCATACGACTCGACGCTCGAGGCAACATCGACCGAATCACCGTCAACAACCGCAGCATGCGCGCCGTCGACATCGGCGAACGAACTCCGGGCTTCTACGACGCCTACCGCGAGTTCACCGAGCTACTCGCACGCACCGAGAACACGATCACGCTCGACCTTGGCCCTGGCGACATCATCGGCTTCGACAACCGACGCGTCCTCCACGGACGCTCCGGTTTCGCCACCGGCGGTGCCCGCCACCTCCAGGGTTGCTACATCGACATCGACGCGGTCAACTCGACCGCAGCTCTCGCGGCGGCTCACCCCGAGACGGCCGTGCTCCACTCCTAGGTTCATGAGCGCACGTGTCCAGCGCTACGTTTTGCCCATGGGGATGGTCCGACGGCTTGTTCGATCGCTTTCCCGTCGACGATGTCCATGCCATTCACGACATGTCGTCGCGACCGGTCGACAACTTCGCCCTGCGATCCCGGCCGATCATGGCGTGTGAGGACACGTTCGAGATCGTCATCCAGGGCACCGGCACCCATGCGGCGCTTCCCCACCTGGGTGTCTCGGTCACCGACTTTCATGTCGACGGCACGCGCAATGCAATCCCGGGTCGCGTGGTGTTGAAGGGTGACGCCCGATCGTTCGGCCCGGAGCACCAGGCTGCCGTCGAGGCAGCGATGGCCCGCATCGTCGGCGAACATGTCGTCGGTGCTGACCGTGTCGATCGGGACTATCCGGCGGTGATGACGTCGGAAGATTTCGGCTTCATGCTTCAGCGCAAGCCCGGCTGCTATCTGCTGCTGGGGAACGGCGGCGGGCCGGGCGTGTGCGGGCTGCACAGCTCCTCTTACGACTTCGACGACGCCAATCTGGAGGTCGGTATGGCGTTCTGGGTACGGCTGGACGAGACGCAGTTGGCGGGCACGACGGGCGGGAGCACACCATGATTCGCAAAGCGCCACAGCGAGGCTTTCCTGTCGTCGAGTTCGAATCGCGCACCGCGATGGCGCAGCAGATGATGGCCGCCGTTGGGCTCGACGCGCTGCTGCTGACCACCGAAGCTGAGGTTCGTTACTTCACCGGCTACCTCACCCAGTTCTGGCAGAGCCCCACCCGTCCGTGGTTTCTCATCGTGCCCGCGTCCGGCAGGCCGGTCGCGGTCATCCCCACGATCGGTGCCGACTGCATGGGCAAGACGTGGATCGACGACATTCGGACCTGGTCGTCGCCGCGCCCGCACGACGAGGGGGTGCAACTGCTGGCCGACACGTTGAGCGAGCTTGCGGGGCCGCAGGCGCGCCTCGGTCTGCCGATGGGGCCCGAGACCCACCTGCGCATGCCGCTACACGACTATGACCGCCTGCGCGAGCGGCTTGCCGGGTGCGATTTCGTGGATGACAGTGGCATTCTGCGCCGGCTGCGCATGGCGAAATCCCCAGCCGAGATCGCCAAGATCACCTATATCTGCGATGTCGTTTCGGACGTGTTCGAGACGTGGCCGGCGAGCCTACGCCATGGGATGAGCGAGATCGAGATCTTCCGCAGCTTCAAGATCGCGTGTCTCGAAGCGGGCGCCGACGATGTTGCCTACCTGGTCGGTGGAGCCGGGCAGGGCGGATACGGCGACATCATCTCGCCTGCTTCCGAGCGTCGCGTCGGCGAGGGCGATGTGCTGATCCTGGACACCGGGGCGGTCTTCGATGGCTACTACTGCGACTTCGATCGCAACTGGGCATTTGGCTCGGCCGCAGCCGACGTGCGGGCGGCCTACGAGGCCGTGTACGAGGCCACCGACGCCGGCTTCGCAGCCGCGCAGCCCGGTGCGACGGCCAGCGACGTGTGCAATGCGATGCAGAAGGTGATGACTGCGGCGGGCGCGCTCGGCAACGATGTCGGGCGCCTCGGTCACGGCTTGGGCATGCAGCTGACCGAATGGCCGTCGAACACGCCGACGGATTTTACGGTGCTCGAGCCGGGCATGGTCCTGACTTTGGAGCCAGGAATGGCGTTTGCCCCCGGGCGACTGATGGTGCACGAAGAGAACATCGTGATTGGCGAGGACGGACCTCACTATCTCACCAGGCGGGCCACGGCCACGCTGCCCATCATCGGCAAGGCTCAGTAGAGCTGGCACTCTGGCCAGGTCGGCAACAGATAGGAATCACGGGAGGCTCGGAAAGCGACTGATTGCTCAGGGACAACGCGGCCGCCATTTCAGGGTTTCACCGCCGAGATCGGTCTCGACGCCTGGCTGCTGTCGGCGGCGTCGCGACCGTTCGTCGTTCGTCGATCCACGGACCACGGCCGAGGGTGGTCCGCGGACTCAGCAGGGCCGTCCCACTCAGTTGCGGAATGGCACCTCGCCGGTGGTGAGCGCCGACAGCTGCCGCCGTTCTCCACGCCCGATCAAGGTTTCGTGCTCGCACCAGTTCCCAGTGAAGCTCGGCGGGAGCGAGTGGACGGCGACCGTTGTCGAGACGTGTCCGGCGACGAAGGCGGCAGTGAGCTTCACCATCCAGATCGGTTCCACCCGACGGCGCGAGTTCTATCGGACGGGCCAGAGCGTTGCACCCGCGTCAGTCGCGGTTTTCGAGTGCGTGATTCGTGAGTTGTCGCATGATCACATTGATGACGTCGCCACCCGACCCGACACGACCCTCGCAGCGGACCACCGGTACAACCGACAGGTCGAGAGCAGCAAGGGCCTCGTCGCTGCGGACGGCATGGAACTCGGCTTGCACTTCGACAACTCGTCGTTCGCTGTCACCATGCTGTTGCGGGCACCGCAAGGCGGCGGCCAATTCGAACACGTCTCCGCGGTGCGCTACGCCGACGCTGGTGACATGGCTTTCGAGGGTGTCGGCAGGATCCTCGACGGCGACAAACCGGTACACACCCTCGCGTTCGAACCGGGCGACCTCGTGTTGTTCCGAGGACGCGACGTCATCCACGGCGCCACGCCGACCGTTGGCGACACCACCCGCCTGCTCGTCGTGTTCGCCTACAACGACCAGCCCGGAGTCGCACCCTCCGGATCAGCGCCGACCACCTTCTCCGGCCGCACCGCCTGACCCGGGCCGGCGAAGGCCGACGTCTCGCCCCGTGTGGTCGTCAGGTGCGGATGATGCGTTGTTCGATCGCCTTGGCAACTGCGCCCGCTCGGGTGTCGACGTCGAGCTTGGTGTAGATGTGGGACAGGTGGGACTTGATGGTGGCTTCGCTGACGAGAAGTTGTTTGGCCATCTCTTTGTTGCCGAGTCCGTCGGCGAGAAGCTCGAGCACTGCCACCTCACGCTCGGTGAGGACCGGCCCGGGTGAGCTGGCTCGGCGCACCAGGGTTGCCGCCACGGTAGGGGCGAGCACGGTGTCACCTCGCGCGGTGTTGCGGACCGCTCGGAACACGTCGTCGGGGGGAGCGTCCTTGAGGAGGTAGCCTGCGGCGCCGGCATCGATCGCCGCGAGGACATCGGCTTCGGTGTCGTACGTCGTGAGGATCAACACTCGTGGTGGTGTTGGGAGATCGCCCAACAGTGCCGTCGTTGCGGCACCACCTGGTCCGTCGCCGAGGTTCAGGTCCATGAGGACGACGTCGGGCCGGGTGCGCCGCACGACGTCTGTTGCTGTGTTCGAGTCGGCGGCTTCGCCGACAACGGTGAGATCGTTCTGGGTTTCGATGAGGGCGCGGATGCCGGCTCGTACGACCGAGTGGTCATCGACGATGACGACACGGATCATCTCCGCATCCGGTGTCGGTGCCTGTTGGCTCATCGCGGCGCAGTGATGGGGATGAGGACGGCGAGCACGGTTCCCTCGCCTGGCGCCGACTCGACTGCACTTCGGCCACCGAAGTGTTGGGCGCGATGGTCGATGCCGGTGAGACCTCGTCCCCGGGTCGGTCCGGGAGTGAAAGAGGCCGGATCGAACCCGATGCCGTTGTCACGGACGTCGAGCGACACCGATTCGGGTTGGTAGGTCAGCGACACGGTTGCCTCGGTGGCGGCTGCGTGCTCGACCACGTTTGCCAGCGCTCCCCTGGCACAGCGCAGCAGAGCTGTCGACACCTCAGGTGAGATTGGCTGAGGCTCGCCATGGATGCGCACGCTGACGCTGATCCCGCTGTCGAGTGCTACCTGTTCACCCGTTCGGTACAGGGCTGCCTCGAGGGCTGCCCCGCTGCCGTCGGCCAGGTCGGCGGGAGCGAGGTCACTAACGACGCGCCGGACCTCGTCGAGACTGTCGCGGGCGGTGAGTGCTGCCTGCCCGACGTATTCGTGGGCCGCGCTGGGGCGGGCCGTCCAGTGTTGTT
>JBDTRP010000151.1:0-14327 GCA_039931555.1 Ilumatobacteraceae bacterium
TCGTCGTTCAACTACGGCTTCTCGCTGACCGACGAACGGCTGTTGATGAAGGCCGCTGTGGAGACGGCCAAGCAGGCCAAGATCGCCGCCTTGATGGTCCCGGGCATCGGCACGATGGACGACATCCGGTTCATCCACGACATCGGCCTCTCGATCGTGCGCGTAGCCACACACTGCACCGAGGCCGACGTCTCGATCCAACACTTCGGCCTGGCCCGCTCGCTGGGGCTGGAGACGGTCGGGTTCTTGATGATGGCGCACGGCCAACCGCCAGAACTCATCGCCAAGCAAGCTCGGATCATGGCCGATGCCGGCTGCGAATGCGTCTACGTGGTCGACTCCGCCGGGGCGATGATCCTGGAAGATGCGCAGTACCGAGTCGAGGCGGTGGTGGCCGAGTTGGGCAGCGACGCCCAGGTCGGGTTCCACGGCCACGACAACCTCGGGATTGCAGTCGCCAACTCGGTGATCGCGGTGCGGGCGGGCGCGGTGCAGATCGACGGCTCCGTGCGCGGCTTCGGCGCCGGCGCCGGCAACACGAGGAATGAGGTGTTCGCGGCTGTCGCCGACCGTCTCGGGATCACGACCGGCATCGATGTGCTGGCCCTCATGGACGCGGCCGAAGATGTGGTTCGACCGGTGATGGACAGCGAGTGCATCATCGACCGACTCGCGCTGGTGATGGGGTATGCCGGTGTGTACTCCAGCTTCTTGAAGCACGCCTTCCGCGCCGCCGAGCAGTACGGCGTCAGCGGTGCCGATGTGTTGATGCGCTGTGGTGAGCAGAAGCTGGTCGGTGGCCAGGAGGACCAGATCATCTTCATCGCCGCCGACCTGGCCGAGGAGAAAGCCGCGCTCGCCGCAGCGCCTGTCTCGATCTAGATGTCGCGCATCTGTTGCAGGAGCAGTTTGCTGCGGGCGGCGACAGCGAGGCGCTGGCAGCTGCGAATCGATTCGACCACCGCGGTGAGATGTGCCGCGGTCTTGGCGATCGGATGCGGAATCGCGTCGTGCTGCAACCGTGGCAACACCGTGTCGAGGCCGGCACCGCGCAGGTCGTCGATCAGGGTCACCACGACCTCGTTCGTCGCATGCGTTTGCTGCAGATCTGCCAACAGCGTCAATGCCTCGCGCCAGTGGGTTCGGGCGCGGTCGACGTTCTCGCCGAGGTACTGCACCGCCAGGCCTGCGCTGACCTCGGCTCGGCTCCGGGCGAACCCGAAGAAGAGGTTGCGCCACCACGGCCGATTCTGCCCTCGGCTGACCTCGGCCACGGGTAACAAGGTGGCGGTCTCACGCATCTCGTCGAGTGCGTAGACGAGCATGGTCAGCGCGTCGGACGGCGCCTCATCAGTCATCGAGGTCCCAGTGGTCGATGGCCAGCAACGGCACGTCGTAGCACCACGCATGACGAGTGAGGCCGATCGATGGGTCACCCTCCCACGGGTACTTCTCCCCCATCAGGTCGCCGACGCGGCGACGTTCGTCTGCGTCGGTCACGTCGCGGGCGACACCAGTGTGCGTCTCGCCGGCCAGGCGCACCGAGACATTCGGGTTCGCCAATGCGTTGCGATACCAATCGGCGGTGGGGCCATTGCCGGAGATCAGGTACATCGTGGCATCGACGACGCCGAACCAGATCTCGATCTCGTGCGCATTGCCACTGCGCCGACCGATGGTCGTCACGTCGCAGCACTCGACGTCCGCGCGCTGGGCCAACCAACTCTGCATGCTCACGACCCGGCGCGATACACCCCGAAGACGGCGCGCAAGGCATCGCTGACCTCGCCGAGGGTTGCTCTGGCGCGAAGCGCCTCCTTCATCGGGTACAGCAGGTTCTGCGTGCCCTGCGCCGCCGCGGTGACATCGGCGAGGCGGGCCTCGACCAACGCTGCGTCGCGCCCCGCCTTGAACTCGGCGAGCGAGGCCCTCTGCCCTCGCTCCAACTCGGGGTCGACGGGGAAGATGGCCGGGTCGCCGGCGGCGGCGACCTGGAACTTGTTGAGCCCGACGATCACCCGCTCGTCGTCGTCGATCGACTTGGCGTACTCGTACGCGGCCTGCTCGATCTCACCCTGCTGAAATCCGGCTTCGATGCCGGCAACGGCACCGCCCATCTCGTCGATGCGGTCGATGTACTCCCAGGCCAGACGCTCGACCTCGTCGGTCAAGGATTCGACGAAGTACGAGCCGGCCAAGGGGTCGGGCGTGTCGACGATGCCGCTCTCGTAGCCGATGATCTGCTGCGTTCGCAGGGCGACCTGTGCAGCTTGTTGCGACGGCAAACTGAGCGCCTCGTCGTAGCCGTTGGTGTGCAGGCTCTGCGTTCCACCCATCACAGCGGCCATCGACTGGATCGCCACGCGGACGACGTTGTTCTCGGGCTGTTGCGCCGTCAGCGTCGAGCCGCCGGTCTGGGTGTGAAAGCGCAACAGCTTGCTGGACTCCTTCTTGGCGCCGAACCGCTCGTTCATCAGGCGATACCAGATGCGGCGAGCAGCCCGGAACTTGGCGACCTCTTCGAAGAAGTTGTTGTGCGCGTTCCAGAAGAAGCTGAGCCGGGGCGCAAAGGCATCGATGTCCATGCCCGCTGCGAGCGCCGCCTCGACGTAGGCGATGCCGTTGGCGATGGTGAACGCGATCTCCTGCACGGCGGTGCTGCCGGCCTCGCGGATGTGGTAGCCCGAGATCGAGATGGTGTTCCACTTCGGCACGTTGGCGGCGCAATACTCGAAGATGTCGGTGATGATCCGCATGCTCGGCCGTGGCGGGTACACGTACGTGCCGCGGGCGATGTACTCCTTCAAGATGTCGTTCTGGATCGTGCCGCTGATCTCGCTGGCGGGCACCCCCTGCTCCTCGGCAACCAACTCGTAGAGCAACAGCAAGATCGCGCCTGTCGAGTTGATCGTCATGCTCATCGACGCGGTGTCGAGGGGAATGTCGGCCAGCAGCAGGCGCATGTCGGCGATGGTGTCGATGGCCACACCGACCTTGCCGACCTCGCCCTCGGCTCGGGGATGATCGCTGTCGTAGCCCATCTGCGTCGGTAGGTCGAACGCGCACGACAGACCGGTCTGGCCGGCGTTGAGCAAGAACTTGAACCGCTCGTTGGTCGATGTCGCCGTACCGAAACCGGCGTACTGGCGCATCGTCCACAACTTCGTGCGATACATCGTCGGATACACACCGCGCGTGTAGGGGGGCGTGCCCGGTTCGCCGAGCTGTTCGCCAGGATCCCATCCGGCGAGATCGGCAGGCCCGTAGAGGGCCTTGACCTCGATGCCCGAATCGGTGCGCTTGTGGTCACTCATCACCGACGAGCGTACGACCCCATCGCCGGGCGGTGCTAACGAGAGCGCGTTGCTACCGAGCGGCGATGACCGCGACCTCCATCTTCCACGCCGGCCTGGCCAACGCCGGAACGGTGACGAGCGTGCTGGCAACCCGATGGCCGGCCAGCGCCTGGTCGCGCGCCGCCATCACCTCGGGCAGGCAGGCCATGAAGTCGACCACCACGTAGGTCGTGATGCTGACGATGTCGTCAGGCGTCATGTCGGCCTCGGCGAGAATGGCGCCGATGTTGAGCCAGATGACCGCGGCCTGATCGCCGACGTCGTCGGGGATCGTCCCGTCGGGTCGGGCTGCCACCACGCCACTGACATGCAGCAGCGAACCCGCGCCCTCAGTGAGTACAGCGTGGGCGTAGTTGGCCGCCGGTGGGGCGATCGACGCCGGCATGATCTCGCGGTTCATGCCCCGACTCTACGACGCGGTCCCGATACCCCCGCCACAGCTGGCGACCGAGCGGCGGCGTATCGTGGGCGCATGACGATTACGGAATCTGGTGTTCGCATGATCGACGGCGTCGAACTGACGCCGAAGACCGTCGGCCTCGAAGGCCCGCCCACGTTCGCCAATGTCGAAGACGAGCGCCTTCATCGCAAGCAGAAGCTGGCAGGGGCGTTGCGCATCTTCGGTCGCGTCGGGTTCGGCGAAGGTGTGGCCGGGCACATCACGGTCCGCGATCCCGAGTTTCCCGACCACTTCTGGGTCAACCCGTTCGGCATGAGTTTCCGCCACGTGCGCGTCAGCGACCTGCTGCTGGTCAACCACCAGGGCGATGTGGTGTACGGCACCCGTCCGGTCAATCGCGCCGCCTTCGTGATCCACTCGGCCATCCATCAAGCGCGGCCCGACGTGATCTCGGCGGCGCACAGTCACAGCGTGCACGGCAAGGCGTTCGCCTCGCTCGGCGTTCCCCTCGATCCGATCACCCAGGACTCGTGTGCGTTCTACGGTGACCATCGAGTGATCGCGGTGCAGGGTGGGGCAGTCGTGCTCGACGTCGACGCCGGCAACGAGTTGGCCGCCGAGTTCCCCACAGGCAAGGCCGCTATCCATCAGAACCACGGCTTGTTCACCGTCGGCACGACGGTCGACGAGGCCTGCTTCTGGTTCCTCAGCATGGATCGCTCGTGCCACGCCCAGTTGATGGCGATGGCCGCCGGCACGCCGAAGCTGATCGAACACAGCATGGCGCAGTTCACCTTCGACCAGACCGGTTTCCCGGCCGCCGGTTGGTTCAGCTTCCAGCCCCTGTGGCAGGAGATCTGCCGGACGGACCCCGACCTGTTCGACTGAGGATTCGCTAGCCGCCGAACCGGAGATCGAGCACGCCACCGGAGGCTTGCAACGAATCCTCGGTGACGACCAATGGCCCAGTCCCGCCAATGACGATTCGGTACTCGGCAAGCACCGGCAGGGGATCGATGTCGAGCGTTCGCACGCAGGAGCCGCCCTGCGGTCGCCCGCCACCAAGTCGGCCGGCGCCGACTTGGTGGCCGTTGACGTCGCTGATGGCGATCTTCGCTCCATCACTCAGATCAGGCAAAGCTGATGACGTGGAACATGGGTCAGTCTGTGCCGCAAGCGGCGAGACCGTGAGGGTCCCGGTCAGCGTGCGCTTCGTCGCTCCCGACGACGAGAACATGCTGATGATCAAGACGATCGCTGCCGCACCGAGGGCGACCGCAAGGGTCGCCCTCGATTCGAGGTGCCGCTTCGCCAACTCGGAGCGAGGCTTCATCGATTTTTGCGCGCTCCGGGTGAGTGGGGATGTCATCATCGACGTGGTCAGTTCCTGACCGTGACGGCGGAGACCGCCGAGCCGCCGCGAACCGCCACGACGTTGATCGTGGAGCTCTGGGGAACCAGTGAGCCCCTCACTTGGAGTGTCCAGATACCGACTGCATCGACCGGAAGGGTCGCGATCACCGTTCCGGCACCGACCACGTTGCCTGTGCGGACTGTGACGGTGTTGGCTCCGGGGAAGCTGGCGGTGCCAGTGGCCCGCCACTCACCCTTTCCTATCCGGAACTGAGCACCGGCATCGATGGTGACTGTGCCTGCGATGGCGTTCACCGTGACATCAGCCGTAGAAGTCAGGCCCTGGTTGGCAACGGTCAACCGGAACGAGACGTTCTGGAACTGATTCGGCATCGTGAACGTCGGCGTGGCCGTGTTCGCCCCGGTCATGACCACGGCCGGGCCGGTCAGTTGCGTCCAGGCGAACGTCGACGCATTCGTCGACGTCGAGCCGTTCAGCTGGACCGGGCTGCCCTGATCAGCACTGATCGTGGCGGGGGTGATGATTGCAACGGGAGCCACCGGTGCGTCCACCGTGAACGCCGGACCACCGCTGCTCGTGCCATTCGGCGTGGTGACCGACACGGTACCCGTCGTGGCGCCTGTGGGAACAGTTGCCTGGATGGTCGTGTCGTTCAACACGGTGAAGGTGGCTGGCGTTCCGTTGAAGCTGACGGCGGATGTGCCGAGGAATCCACTACCGCTGATCGTCACCGAGGCACCGACCGACGCGCTCACCGGTGTGAACCCGGTGACGGTCGGCACGGCCGGCGGTGGTGGCGGTGGCACGGTGACCGTGAACTGAGTGGCCGAGTTTGCTGCGCCGTTGAGCGTGACCACCGAGATGGTGAAGTCGCCGGCACCGATGCCGAGCGGAACGGTTGCCGTGATCGACGTGCCGCCGCCACCGACCGTGGCGGCCGATGCAGGCGTGGCGCCGAAGGCCACGGAGGTCGTTCCGGTGAAGTTGGTTCCGGTGATCGTCACCTGACTGCCCTCGTCGCCACTTGCCGGCGAGAAGCCGGTGATGGTCGGGGCCAACGGGTTGGTCACGACGCTGAACGGCGTCGCCGACGACAGCGTCCCTCCGGGGGTCTGGATCTGGATCGTGCCCGTCGATGCTGCCGGGGGCACGAGTACGTCGAGCCGGTTGGCGTTGAGCACGCTGAACAGCGCCGGCGCGCCGTTGATCGTCACGGCGGTGGCGGTGTCGAGGCCGAGCCCACCGAGGTGGAGCATCGAACCGACTTGCCCTGACGGCGGATCGAATCCGAGGAACGCAGGCGAGGTCTGCGTCAGCTGAGGCGTCGGAGTGATTCCCTGCGGGACAGCCTGCTCGGTCGGAAGCGCCAGCACCGATGCATCGCCGCCGAACGTCGTCGCTGCGGTGTTCGGGATGAAGCTCAGGATCCTGTCGGCCGCGGTCGCCAGCGGAGCGCTGGTGAATGCCGGGTCGGTCAGCGGACCGCTGGGTACCGCGCCGCCGGCTGCGATGGCTCCGCCCGCCTGGGTACGGGGATCGATCTCGGAGTACGGGAACGGGATCAACGGCTGAGGTGTCGACTCGCACGCCTCCACGCCGCCTCCGTCGAGAGCCTGGCAGCCACCTGGGCCGAGCCGACGGTCGAGGTTCCAGGGGATCCCTTCGAAGTCGAACGGCTGGTTGGCCAGATCGAGGTTGAACTCGAGCGCCTCAGGGAAGTTGATGCCACCGAGGTTGGCGCCGAACGGGAACAGGTACTGACCGTTCTCCGATGCTGCGCCGGTGATGTCGATCGACACGAGCGTGCCGGCGACGTCGGCCACCTTGCGACCGGTGCGGAACTGCACTTCGTGCGGGATCGGGCTCATGATGGCGAACTCGTCCTCGGCAAGGTTGCCGTCGTTGCACACCGAGCCCAAGCGCTGGCCGGGGTCGGAGTTGATGTGCGCGCATGGCGACAACTTCGCTGACGTCGGCTGGGCGACGAAGTCGGAGTCGTACCGGATCTTGAACAGGCCGGTTCCGAAGCCGGTGCAGCCGCCGCCGGCGACATCACAGCCGGCCGAACTGGCCAGTGGGACCTCGTGAGCCGCGTTCGATTCCGGGTCGTAGTGGACTCCCCAGCCCAACACGTCGGGATTCACATCGGTTGCGAAGCCGATGAACAGGGCCCTGGCCCGCTGGTTCTGGAAGCCGGCGACGTCGATGAAGGCCTCTTCGAGGAACATGTAGTCGGGCTGGCCGGGCGCAACAGATGTCTGCAGGCCGAACGAGATCGTCGACGAGTGAGCCGACAGGAACCGAACGCCACCGATCGTCTCGTAGTTGCCCTCAGCGGTGATCGGGTCACCGAGCAGGACCGGAGCCATCCGCCGTGAGTCGGCGGCGATCCGGTTGCCGCGGTTGATGGTCGGGCAGAAGACGTCACCGACGCCGCTGGCGTTGGCTCCGGGGTTGGCGCCGAGGCCGGGCAGGAGTGGGCTCGCCGGGCGCGCTGTCGTGCTGGGGATGCACAGCGGGTAACCCGACGTGAACGCATTCGTGTAGTTGTCGGGATCGAGCGTGAATCGCGGATCCGCACTGCAGTTCGCGGAACCGACCAGGCAGCCCGGGCCGCTCTGGACCGTGTGGCGCGAGCCGGGATCGTTGAGGCGCACCATCACGCCGGTCGTCGGGTCACCGGTGCGGCCGTTGACCAGGAACCAGCCGTCGGCGTAGTCGATGTATGTCACGTTGCCCTGAACGCTTTCGATGCCCTTCTCGATGAATCCATCACCGACGATCACGTCGCCCGTGGCGACGCGGTTAGCCGAGAGCGTGGCAAAGCCGCCTGCACCGGCGTGGTTGCAGGCATCGGTCTTGGCGAGACCTGTCTCATGGTTTGCGACGCAGTCGGCGGGCGCCTGAGCGAACAGCTGCTGCAGCGTCAACCGGTTCGCAGGTAGGTCGAACAACAGGTTTCGGGGGATGATGACGTTCTGTCCCCCCACCACCATCTGCCCGCCGGCATACACATCGCCGGGTGCGTTGAGCACGATCCGTTCGATCTCACCGGCGATGACCCCAGCGCCGGAAACAGCTCTGACCGGCGTCGATGCAATGAGCGGTAGACCGGCTGCGAGCAGCGAGGTCACCAAGAAGGCGCGGCGAAGCCGCGGCAAATGCCTGTGTGTGTTCATGTCCGTCCCTTGTTCGTCCCTTTGTGGCCCGTCCGAGCCGCTTGCCGTCCCTGACTCACGTCCGTGAACGGATCGCGATGTCAAGCTCATATAAAGCCAACATAAAGATCTGTGCAAGAGAATCATTTGCCTTAAGCCGGTCCCGCTGATCGCGGGACCAAGGGCGTACGACCTTCGTACAATACAGACTGTACCTACCAACAAAGCACTTGCTTGGTTTCCTTGCGGGTACTACGGTGCTCGGGCATGGGAGCGCGTACTGGTCATGACTACATCACGGGGCTGAAGGACGATCGCACCGTCTGGCTCGACGGCCGCCGGGTCGACGTTGTCAACGAGCCCCGATTCGCCGGATCACTCCGTGGAATGGCCGAGTACTTCGACTACCAACACGAGCACGCCGACGACTGCCTGGTGCAAGACGGCGAGACCGGCCAGCTGATCAACGCCAGCCACATCATCCCACTCGACGACGACGACCTGCTGCGCCGTCACCGAGCGCTCGACCGGCTGGCTCGTTACTCGATCGGCATGCTCGGTCGTACGCCCGACTACGTCAACGTCACCGTTGCCGGCTTCGTGGCGCAGCGCAGCCTGTTCGAGAAGAACGGCGACACCCGCGCCGGAGCCGCGCTTGCCGCGTTCCAACGCGACGTCGCGCTGCGCGACCTCTCGCTGACCCACACGATCATCAACCCGGTGATCGACAAGGCCGTCGGCGATGTCGAAGGGATCAATGCCGAACTGACGCCGCGCATCGTGCGGCGCACCTCCGATGGCATCGTCGTCAGCGGCTCGAAGATCCTCGGCACCCTCGGGCCGTTCGCCGACGAGAACTTCGTCTACCCGGCGCACCCGTTGCCGAAAGATGCGAACCCGGCGTATGCGTTGTGCTTCTCGGTCCCCGTCGGCGCCAAGGGCCTGCACACGGTGTGCCGCGACCACTACACCGTCGACGGCACGCGAGCCGACCATCCGTTCTCGTCCCGGTTCGACGAGCAGGACGCCTTCTTGATCTTCGACGAGGTCGAGGTGCCGTGGGAGCGCGTGTTCATTGCCGGCGACCTCGACGTGTACGACAACGCGATGAAGCACGGTTGGGCCGCCAACATCATCCAACAGACGGCGATCCGTGCTGCCGTCAAGCTCGAGTTCGCCTACGACCTCGCGTTCAAGATGGTCGAAGTGCAGAACATGGGCGCGCGTGCCGAGGCCACCCAACTGCTCGGCGAACTGGTGACCTATGCCGACATGACCCGCGCCGCGATCCGTGCCGCCGAGGCCGGCGCTCACCAATATCGGTACGGCGGCTGGTTCTGCGATGGCGAGCCGTTCACCGCGCTGCGCGCCCTGATGCCGTCGTGGATGACGAGGGTCAACGACATCTTCAAGACGTTGGGCAGCCACAACCTGTTGTGCACCCCGAACGAGGCGGCGTTCGCCGACCCCGAGCTCGGCCCGCTGGTGCGCAAGTACCTGCCGGGCGCCAACGGCATCGCGGCCGAGGAGCGAGCCAAGATCTTCCGGATGGCGTGGGACTTCTCCGGTTCGGCCCTCGGGTCGCGCAGCGAGTTGTACGAGCGGTTCTACCTGGCCAGCCAGCCGCGGAACATGACAGGCAACCACGTGATCGCCAGGATGGGCCGGGAGTGGACCGATGTCGACGACTTCCGCACCGTGTCGGGAATCGAGTGACGTGGCCCGGTCCCGGCGCGACGAGATCTTGGCGATCGCAGCAGACCAGTTCGCCGAACGCGGCATAGCCAACACCACGGTTCGCGACATCGCGAGCGCAGCCGGAATCCTGTCTGGCAGCTTGTACCACCACTTCGAATCGAAGGAGCAGATCGTCGCCGAATTGCTGCTGCCGGTGATGCAACGCCAGGTCGGCCACTACCGCACGATCGTGTCACCCGATCTCCCGGCTGCCGAGACACTCCGGTCGTTGATCACGACGGCGGTCGCCGAGGCGGCGCGGACGCCGAGCGAGACACGAATGATCCGCAACGATGCGCAAACGTTCTCGTCGACTCCCGCACTTCGGCCGGTCGCAGAGCTGTTGGTCGAGGCGGCCAAGCTGTGGGGATCGGCGATCGAACACGGTGTGGCTGCGGGCGAGTTCCGCAGCGACGTTCACGCTCGCCTGGTGGTCGCGGCGATGTTCGACGCTGTGCTCAGCACCACACGATGGTTCACCGGGAAGAAGCGCCAGAGCCCGCAGCGCGTCGGCGACGCGCTTGGCGATCTGTTCCTCGGTGGGCTACTGAGCGTCTAGATCTGCGTGATGCCCAGCGATGCCGCGACGGCCGGGCGGCGCAGCTTCCACACGAACCCGTCGTACAGGATGTGCAGCGCGCCGAAGAACAACACGGCGAACGCGTAGAGGCGACCATCGAAGTGCGACCTGGTGACAGCGATCAAGCCGACGATCGCGAGGAAGTAGAGCGCGTACGCGCCTGCCCGGCGCGCCGGAGTGCGTGTGGCCCGGGCCACCGGTGCAGCGTCGCCGCGTTTGCGCAACGAACTGTGCACCACGGCGAAGTACTCGATGGCATGGGCGGCGACGTAGCCGGCGACGCCGGCGATCGGATCGATCATCACAGCGACGATCAGTCCGGCGGTGCCGAGCGCATACCAGTGCTTGGGGCGACTCGCTGCGGTGCCGAGGCGCCGTTCGGCCCGAAGCCAACGCACGACGTACACGATGCCGACGACGACGGCAACCCAGAAGATCCCCCGGGCGATTCCGCTGAGGTTGCCGAGCAACCGCACGCTACGGGCGTTGGTGCCACCGAAGCCGAGCTTGTGGACGAGGCGTTGCAGGTCGACGTAGCCACCGATGTAGGTGATGCCGGCGACGAGCCAGACGATCAGCATCGGCTTCTCGATCCGCCCGTGGTCGTCGCCCGCCTTGCGGCCGTAGATGCGCATGACGCCATAGCGCTGCATCAGCGTGTGCTCCGCGTTCCACAGTCCGGCCATCACGGCAACGGTCGACAAGCTGACGTTGAGCCCGATGACGATGAGGGCGAAGGCAACCCACGGCGCCCAGCGGTAGAGCCGGCGGTGCGCGTCGCGTTGCGCCGGGTCGCCGTAGACCAGCCCGAGGGTGAGCGGCTGGTGGGCGAACGAGACGAGGAAGATCAATCCCACGATGGTGTGCACGGTCGTGAGATGCGGCTCTGCGGCGTGCACGAGCAGTGCGATCGGCAGCCAGCACCAGCCGAGCGCGATGTCGGCCGCCGGGCCGTGCATCCACAGCCGTCTCGTCGTCTCCCGCTGCCCCGTCGCTACCAGCACGACGCGAACTGTAGTGCGTCAGTCGTGCAGGCCCGGAGCGCAAAGGCCTTCGAGATCGCGCACGATGATTCGGTCGCGGTTCTCGTAGGTCACCTCGTTGGTGGGATCCTTGCGCAGGTTGAAGGTGCGGAAGCTCATGTCGGTGGTGTCGACCGACAGGATCCGCCCGATCAGCGGCTCGCCGAGACCCAGTAGCACCTTGATGACCTCGAGCGCCTGGATCGAGCCGATGATGCCGGGCAGCACACCGAGCACGCCGGCCTCGGCGCAGCTGGGCGCCAGTTCGGCGGGCGGTGGCTCGGGAACCATGTCGCGGTACGTCGGGCCGTGCAGAGGGTCGAACACGCTGACCATGCCTTCGAAGCGGAAGATCGAACCGTGCACGATCGGGATGCCGAGCTTGACGCTGGCATCGTTCAACAGGTAGCGGCTGGGGAAGTTGTCGGCGCCGTCGACGATCACGTCGTAGCCGGCGATGATGTCCATGATGTTGCTGGCATCGAGCCGGGTGTCGTAGGTGACGATGTCGACGTCGGGGTTCAGCAAGGTCAGCGTCTTCTTTGCCGAGTCGACCTTGCGGTCGCCGACGCGATCGAGGTTGTGGAGGATCTGGCGCTGCAGGTTGCTGGCATCGACCTCGTCCATGTCGACGATGCCGATCGTGCCGACACCGGCGGCGGCCAGGTAGAGCGCCGCAGGAGAGCCGAGGCCACCGGCACCCAGCAACAGCACCTTGCTGTCGAGCAGCTTGACCTGACCGGCTACACCGACCTCGGGCAGCAGCAGGTGCCGCTGGTACCGGTTGCGCTGATCAGGCGTCAGCACGACGGGCATCTTCCACGGGCGGCCTTCGTCTTTCCACTTGCCGTAGCCACCGACCACCGACGAGACATCTGAGTACCCGAGCTCCTGCAGCGTCTTGGCGGCGAACGCGCTGCGCACGCCTCCGGCGCAGTAGATGACCACTTCGGCGTTCTTGTCGATCAAGCGCCCCTCGACCTGTGATTCGAGGTGCCCGCGGGGGATGTGGATGGCGCCGGGGATCGCGCCCTGGTCGTACTCGTCGGGCTCACGCACGTCGAGGGCGATGACGCCCGCTTCGATCTTGTCGGCAGCAGTCGCCGTGTCGATCTCGGTGATCTCCGCCTTGGCGGCGCTGAGCAGATCTCGGAAGGTAGCCATGGCGAAAGCCTACCAATATGGTCAGGATTTGGCTACGGGCGTTTCGCCGCGTTCGGTGCATCGACCAGCGCCGGCAACAGCTCGCCGAGTGAGCCGATCAGCAGGGCGTCGGCGAAGCGGTCCATGCCGGTCGGCCCGCCATTGACGATCACGACGCGGGCGCCGCATGACTTGGCCCGCGGCACCACGTTGGCAGCCGGGAACACCGTCAGCGTCGACCCGGCAGCCAGCAACACGTCGCAGTCGTCGGCAGCGCGCATCGCGGCGTCGATCACGTGCGGCACCAGCGCCTGGCCGAACGAGATCGTGTCGCTCTTCAGCACCCCTGCCACGCACACCAGGCAGTGCGGATCGTCGTCGCCGGCGCGAACCCGGTCCAGCGCCTCGGTCATCGACCGCCGGTCATCACAGGTCCAACAGCGGGTCCAACGCATGGTGCCGTGCACCTCGATGACCTTGTCGGGATCGTGACCGGCCCGCTGATGCAACTCGTCGATGTTCTGGGTGACGACCGCACGCAGCCGACCTCGACGCTCCAGCTCGTAGATCGCCAGGTGACCGGTGTTCGGTTCGGCAGTCCAGGCCGGCGAGCGCAGGCGGTTCTGCCATGCGAACCGGCGCACATCAGGGTCGGCCATGTAGTTCTGCAGCGTCGAAGCCTTCTCGGCTGCGGGGTTCTTCGTCCACAACCCGTTCGGACCGCGGAAGTCGGGGATACCCGAATCGGTGGAGATGCCCGCGCCGGTGAAGACCGTGACGCTCGCCGCTGCGTCGATCCATTCCTTGGCGTGCGCGAAATCATCGGCCGTCATGGCGACATCTTGGCGCACTCGTTCCACGTCGGGCATCTCGCCGTGCATCTTTGGGATGACTCCCCCGCACGTATCGACCCCTGCCCAACCAACCCGACTCGCGAGGGAGGCCTTCATGGCATCGACCCCGATGGAGATCCCCGTCACCGACCACCTGTTGATGGTCGTGCCATGGCTCGACCCCGTGGTCGATTCGATCGGCTACGACGTGCGCTCGCAATACGTCGAGCTGTTCTGGCTGAACGTGCTGGGACCGACGGCGACGTGGATCCTGCGTCGCCTGGTGCTCGGCTTCGATCGTTATCCGCTGGGCTACGAGCTCGACGTCGAGGAGACCGCCAGCGCGCTCGGGTTGTCGTACACCCTGGGCACGGCCAACGCCTTCATGCGATCGCTGAACCGCTGCGTGCTGTTCGGCGTGTCGCAGCCGACCGACGGGGGCCTCGCCGTCAGGCGCCGCGTGCCACAAGTGGCGACGCGTCATCTCATGCGCATGCCGCCACACCTGCGAACGGCCCATGCACACTGGAAGCTACCGACGACGCGCATCTCGCTCGTCGACATGGAACGGGCCCGTGTGCTGGCCGAGGCCATGATCGAGACCGGCGACGATCCCGACGCCGTCGAACGGCAACTCCTCGCTCTCGGGGTGCCACCGGCTGCGGCGATCGAAGCGACGTCGATGGCAACCAGTCGCGGGTACTCCCCCGATGCCGCCTAGGT
>JBDTRP010000152.1:0-7619 GCA_039931555.1 Ilumatobacteraceae bacterium
GTCAGGCTGCCTTGAACCCGACCCGCCGTGCCGGGGACGCCTTGGCGACCATCCGCTTGACAGCGGGTGCTTTCGGCTCGTGCCTCGCTGTCGCCGGGCTGATCGCCTTGATGAACTTGCGAACGAAGGCGGCCTGCTCGTCGACCATGCGCTTGCGGAACTTCAGCTGGCTCTCGACCAGCTCGGTCATCGTCGGCACTTGGTCGAGGAACGCCCACTGCGGCCGTTCCGGGACGTAGCTGGCGACGGCTCCGGCGGCCTTGCCGGCATATCTCACGATGGGCTCTTCCACGCGGGCCATCATCGTCAGGTATTGGTCCTGCCACTGCTTCGTGGTGGTCATTACGGTGGTCATTTCAGCCACCTCCTTTGAGCCGCTTGGGCTCGCTGTGAACCCGTTTGGGGTCGCTTCCATCATACCGAGGTGCTGTATTTTGCAAGCACTTTCGGTGTGACAGTTAGCACCCCGGCAGGACAGCACGTCATGGCCCCGGGAACGTGACTCGGAGCCCGGTGTGTCGGTCGAGGTGCGAGGTGTGCTGTCCGTAGCGAGGCAGGCAGTCCAAAACTGATGGTGGCCGCTACGGTCGGTTGCATGGCGAAATTTGTGGCGGGATGTGTGGTGTCTTTTGGGCTGCTCGTAGGGGCGTGCGGCTCGTCGGGTGGGGTGACGTCGGCTCCATCGGATGCCGGCCCAGCGGGCACCGGATCGCTCGGATCGAGCACGTCTGGCCGACGACGGAACCGGCACCGGACGGCTCGGTGCCGCAGTTGTCGGGCCCGTTGACCATCCAGCTCGAGGCCGCCTCGGCCACGCAGAGCATCGGCCCCGATGGCGGCACGGTCGCAGTGACGAGCAGCACGGGTACGGCATTCTCGCTCGCCGTTCCCGAAGGAGCGCTACTGCAGACCGTCGACATCACGGCGACGCCCGTTGCCACTTTTGGCAATCTCGGCTTCGACGCCGATGGCGTCGTGTTCGGCCCCACCGGTCTGGCGCTGTTGTCGGCTGCCAAGCTCACGATCACGCCGACGACCCCGGTCCCCGTCGAGCGCCAGTTGATGTTTGCGTTCGATGACACCGGTGAGCAGTTCGGCGCCGCCGAACCGCAGATCGACTCGCCCGATGCCGTCATCGTGGTGCAGCACTTCTCGGGCTACGCCTTCGGCAACGCCAGCCGGCCGAGCCAGGCAGCGTTCCTGCAACGACAGGCGACAGACGCTGCGGCGCGGCTCTCGAGTCAGGTCGGCGACGTGTTCCAGACCGAGCCATAGTCGCAACTGTTGACCGGCGAATCGGTGGTCGATCTGGCAGCTGTGTTCGAGGCCTACGGAAAGCAGTGGGAGGAGCAGGTCATCAAACCGCGACTCGACGCAGCGAAGTCGTCATGCGCGGCGGGAACGCTGGCCATGTCGACGGTCATCGGTTACCAGCGTCAGCGGGGGCTGATCGGCGCTGGATCGAACTTCTCTGCTGAAGACATCTACAACCTGCTCACGCAGGCGTACCCGGTGTGCCTCGAGGAAGCGATCACGAAGTGCAAAGGACTCAAGGATCCCAGCATCCTCGTGCAGTTCTGGTTCGAAGCGAACCGCCAGGTGCAGTTGCTCGGGTACCCCGACATCGCCCCGACCGACGTGAACGAGGCCATCAAGATCTGCACGCCGACCTACACCGCGAGCGGTGGAGGCGATGGCCTGACCGTGACGGGAACGGTGGCCGACCTGACCAAGACGTTCACCCTCGAGGGCACGTTCCCGGGCGCGTCGGTGACCCTCGCCTTCTTCCCGGACGGCGAGTCCGCGGGGTCGTACACGTACAAAGGGTCTGGGGGCGGCGTGCAGATCTCCGGTCAGGGCACGTACAAAGTCGCCGGACCCGACGGTGCTGATGGCGTGTTGATCCTCACCGGTCACAGCAACGGGTGCGCAACGCCCGGCGGCTGCCGCGAGAACACCGACGTGATCACGCTGACACCCTCGTAAGGTGTCCGCATGTCGGAACCGGCGCAACGGGTGGGACGATTCGAGGGACGCATCGGCCGGGTGTTGGCCAATTCCGAAGCGTGGTTCGAGGAGCCACCGCACCCGGGCGAGGATGCGCCGAACGTCGTCGTGGTGTTGCTCGACGACACCGGATTCGCCCAGCTCGGCTGCTACGGCAGCACCATCGACACTCCCAACATCGACGCGCTCGCGGCTGCCGGTCTGCAGTTCACCAACTTCCACGTCACGCCACTGTGCTCGCCCACTCGTGCGTCGCTGCTGACGGGTCGTTCGCAGCATGCCGTCGGGATGCGCACCGTGTCGAACTTCCGCACCGGCTTCCCACATCAACTCGGGCACATCTCCAACCACGCAGCCACAGTGGCAGAGGTGTTGAGCGCCGAGGGCTACACAACCCTGTGCACCGGCAAGTGGCATCTCGCGCCGATGGAGCAGTGCTCCGCGGCCGGCCCGTTCGATCAATGGCCGTTGGGACGCGGGTTCGACCGCTTCTACGGGTTCATGGAAGGCGAGACCGATCAGTTCCATCCTGATCTCGTGTGCGACAACCACCCAATCGAGCCGCCAGGAGGGCCCGACGACGGCTATCACGTCAGCGAGGACCTCGTCGACCAGTTGCTTCGGATGATCTCCGATGCCAAGGGCGTGCGGCCGGATCGGCCGTTCTTCGCCTACCTGCCGTTCGGCGCCACTCACGCCCCGCACCAGGCGCCGGCCGCCTATCTCGCAAAGTACCGGGGCGCATTCGACGGGGGCTGGGACGTGATGCGCGAGCGCTGGTACGAACGCCAACTCGCTGCCGGCGTCATACCGCAGGGCACCCAACTGGCGCCGCGTAATCCCGGGGTCGAGCCGTGGGATTCCTTGCCGGAGAATCAACAGCGTCTCGCTGCTCGACTGCAGGAAGCCTTCGCCGCGTTCCTCGACCACACCGACGACCAGATCGGCCGCCTCGTCGACGGGCTGCGAAACATCGGCCAACTCGAGAACACGGTGCTGATCGTGATGGCCGACAACGGTGCCTCGCAGGAAGGCGGCCCGTTTGGCGTGATGCACGAGATGAAGTTCTTCAACGGGATCCTGGAGACGCCGGATCAGGCGATCGGACGCATCGATGACATCGGCGGACCGCACAGCCACACCAACTACCCCTGGGGTTGGGCGCAGTGCGGGAACACCCCGTTCAAGTGGTACAAGCAGAACACTCACGAAGGCGGCGTCCACGTGCCGATGATCGTGCACTGGCCCGCCGGGATCTCCAACGAGCAACGCGGGACGCTGCGCAAACAGTTCGTCAACGTCTCCGACATCGCGCCGACCATCTACGACCTGCTCGGCATCTCGCCGCCCGAGGTGTTCAATGGTCGCGAGCAACTGCCGGTCACGGGTCATTCGTTTGTGTCGGTGCTGGCAGATCCCGCGGCGCCGCCGACGAACACGCTGCAGTACTTCGAGATGACAGGCAGCCGGGCGCTCGTCGCCCATCAAGGTGGCCGGGTGTGGAAGGCGGTCTGCAGGCACGTCGCTCATGCCGACTACGACACCGAACCATGGGAGCTGTACGACCTCGGCGCCGATGCGTCGGAATGCGACGACATGGCCGAGTCGCACCCCGACAAGCTGCACGAGCTGATCGGGCTGTGGTGGGTCGAAGCCGAACAGCACGACGTGCTGCCGCTTGACGATCGCCTGATCGAACTGTTCGGGGCTCGCTTTCGCGAACGGTCGCCGCACCCCCCGAGCCGTCGCTACGTGTATCGACCGCCGATGTCACCAATTCCGGCGCAAGCCACCGCCGCGATCGGTGGACGAAACTTCGATCTCATCGCGCGCATCACTCGAGAACGTGGTGAAGACGGCGTGCTGTGGGCGATTGGCACCGAGAACTCGGGCATCTCCGTCTTCGTTCAGGACGACAAGCTCGTCGTCGACTACAACGCGTTCGATGCCCACACCGTCGTCGAGTCCTCCATCGATGTCCCCGCCGGTGACTCGACGCTCGCAGCGCGGTTCCGCCGCAGTGACGGCACCGCCGGATGGATCGAGATCGCCATCGACGACGTCGAGTGCGGCCGAGCCGAGACGGCGCTCTTCATGCGGATGATCTCGTCGGTCGGATCCAGCGTCGGGTACGACCACGGCTCTGCTGTGTCGTCGCGCTACCCCGCACCGTTTCGGTTCGCCGGCAGGCTTCACGAGCTGGTGATCGAGGTTGCCCAACCACAAGCCAGCGGCGCGCTCGAGGCCGAGGCGCGCGCCGAGATGAGCCGTCAATGACGCTCACGATCGAGCGGTGACGACGTGCATCGCGTCGACATCGAAACCCCGAACTCAACATCAGGAGACTAATCCAATGCACGTTGTCCGCACCCCCGATGACCGCTTCGACGGCCTGCCCGGCTACCCCTTCGCGCCGCGCTATGCCGACATCGCCGATGGTGATGGCGGCACCTTACGCATGCACTACCTCGACGAGGGCCCCGGCGACGCCGACCCGTTGCTGCTGCTGCACGGCGAGCCGTCGTGGAGCTACCTGTATCGCCACATGATCCCGCCGCTCGTCGCCGCGGGGCATCGCGTCGTCGCTCCCGACCTCGTCGGGTTCGGTCGCAGCGACAAGCCGACCGAGCAGTCGGACTACAGCTACGCGCACCACATCATGTGGACATCATCGTTGGTGTTCGATCGCCTCGACCTGCGCAGCATCACGTACTTCGGGCAGGACTGGGGCGGGCTGATCGGCCTCCGCATGCTCACCGCCCAGCCCGACCGCTACTCCCGAGTCGTCATTGCCAACACCGGTCTCCCGACCGGCGAGGGCAAGCCCAGCGATGCGTTCACTGCTTGGCAGAAGTTCTCGCAGGAATCACCCGTGTTCCCCATCGGCAACATCATCAACGGCGGGAGTGCGACCGATCTGTCGGCGGAGGTCATCGCCGCCTATGACGCTCCGTTCCCCGACGATTCGTTCAAGGCCGGGGCTCGGATCTTTCCGTCCTTCGTTCCGACATCGATCGACGATCCCGAGTCCGCAGCCAACAAGGCCGCATGGGAGGTGCTCGCCCGGTTCGACAAGCCGTTCCTGCTGTGCTTCAGCGATCTCGACCCGATCACCAAGGGCGGCGACGCGCCGTTCCTCGCCAAGGTGCCTGGCGCCAAAGGTCAACCCCATACGACCATCGAGGGTGCCAGCCACTTCCTCCAAGAGGACAAGGGCGCCGAGGTGGCGGCAGTCATCAACGCGTTCATCGCCGCCAACCCCTGAAGCGCCGAGCCGGGCACCGAATATCCGGTGCAACCGGACATTTCGTGCCTGGCCTCATCGGAAGTGTGCAATGGTCGGGTGATGGCATTCGGTCAAGCATCGGGTCCGCCGGCATCCGGCAAGCAGGTGCGCGAGCTGACCGAGTTGCTCGCAGCTGCCGGACACGACGGCTTTCGGGATGCTCGCGGACCGTTGGGGCTCAGCCAACGACAGGCGGCGGGGAAGTTCACCCGCGACGAGGCGCAGGCCTTCATCGACCAGCTCGAGGAGGAAGCGCACGCGGACGAGCAACCTCCGGCGCGGACGACACCAGTGGTTCGACTCACACCGGGGCAACGGGCAGCGCGCGACCTGTCGGACAATGAGTTGCTCGCCGAGGTTCGCCGCAGAGGCCTGGTGAGCCCGCCGCCTACGGGGTGACCGGGTCGACCAACCCGCTGTACAGCAGGCAGGTGCCACACGATTGACAGACGCCGCCGTTCTCGATCGAGCCGTCGAGCCGGATGGTGCGCGGGCAGGGTTCACCGGTAGCTGTCGGGTAGCGGTATCCCGGAATCCGCGCTGCGCTCGGAATTGGCCGGTGATCCGCGTGCGTGGGTTCGAGTTCGTCGTCCATGTCGGTGGGTTCCGCGGGACAGCGTACGCCTGCACAAGGCCCGGATCACAGGGCCGTTGGCCCCTTTCGCGTCGCCAGCGTCACGCGTACCGTTCATCTCACCGGGAGCATCAGACCCTTCATCCTCGGACGGGAATGCGAAGCAAACAGATGGTCCCGGCACCCCATTGGGAAGCCGGTCGGATGGTGAGAACTCAGCCTCCGATCGGCCCCGATGTGGGCTGCGCCCGTCGACAGCCCGGCCACGTGCATCACACTCGATCGGCGATCTGGGTGACTCGCGGTGGAAGGGGGTCGCATCGCGATCGTGCGGGCGACCGAGATCCTCGGCGAATCGTCGGCCGTCCCAGACGGCGGCGGCGATCGTGCTGCGCGAGGGTGTCCGCGACCGCGTTGACCGAGGCCAGGCCCTGCGGCGCCAGGTTCGTCGCGTCGATATTCAGTGTGAAGAACGCCACGCTGACGTGACGGGGGTGGCCCGGCAGTTCAGCGAGGTAGGTCACGGAATCTCCGGCTGCTCCGGAGATTCCGTGACTGAGTTTGCTGGGAACCAGTGCGCCTCTACCAATGTCTCGCGCGTGGGACGAATGGACCAATCCTGATCGACGTCAGCCGCCGAGGCGTTGCGTCGTGAAGACGGTGGTGCCGTCGACCATGGCAGTGAACTGGCCATTGAGTGAGACCACCGAGGCCCCCGGGAGCTCGTTCGTCGCACCGGTGAGGGTGGCGGCGCCGCCCGCCTTGGTCGTGCCGGTGCAGCTGATGTCGATCTTGGCGACACCGTCTTCGACCTTGGCTTCACAGGTCAACGGGCCGTCGAGCTCCTGGCGGGCGTTCTTGAACTGCTCCTCACCCTGCTGCGTGGCGATGTTGCGGGCGAGGGTCTCGGCGGCAGCATCGGTGACCTGTCCCGCGGCGTTGCCGATCTCGGATGCTGCGGTCTGGAGGTCGGTGCTCAGTGACGCCCGGGTGTCGGACGTGCAACCGGTGATGGCCAGCGCGGCGGCGACCAGCACGCCGTAGGCGTATCGAATGTTCATGGCGTGATGGTTCCCATGCCGCCTGTCGGCGAAACGTGGTCAGGGTCGAACCGGCAGGGTGCACCCGTGGTCGGCGAAATCGAACTGTCGCTGACGCTCGATGCGTCCTACGCTCACGATGTGGCAGATGCGATCATTCGTGCGCAGGGGCTCACGAAGATCTATGCGGCGGGTGTTGCAGGTGATGTCGTAGCGGTCGACGGGATCGATCTCGAGATCCTCTCCGGCGAGATCTACGGGCTGCTCGGTCCGAACGGCGCCGGCAAGAGCACCACGATCGGCATGCTCACGACGCGAGTTGTGCCGACCCGCGGTTCGATCGTGATCGGTGGTGTCGACCTGGTTGCCAAGCCGGCACTTGCCAAGCAGTTGATCGGTGTCGTCCCCCAGAGCAACACCCTGGATCGGGCGATGACGGTGTTCGAGAACCTCGAGTTCCACGGTCGGTACTTCGGCATGAGTGCGAAGCATGCAAAGAGACTCGCATCCGAGTTGCTCCAGCGCGTCCGATTGAGCGAGCGGTCGAAGGCGTCGGTGATGGCGTTGTCGGGTGGGATGGCGCAGCGCCTGATGGTCGCCCGGGCGATCATGCATCGTCCGCAGGTGCTGTTCCTCGACGAGCCGACCGCCGGCCTCGATCCGCAGAGCCGCATCGCCTTGTGGGAGATCCTCGGCGACCTCCACGACGACG
>JBDTRP010000153.1:0-5072 GCA_039931555.1 Ilumatobacteraceae bacterium
CCGCACCGATCGCCCGAACCACAGCGAACGACACCGACAACGGCGACAACGTCGCTGTCGGGGTCGGCACACCAACCAGCGGAACCGTCTCACGAAGGAGACATGTTCCTCTGACTGCACCAGGAGTGGTGCAGAAGCTGGCCTGCTCCATGTTCCACAGGGTGTCGATGCCATCGGTACCGACGTTGTCGGTCACGGTCACACTGCCATTGGCATTGTGGACGACCGAGTAGTTACCCGACGGGCCGGAGAACACTGCCGAGTCGCAGTTGAGTGCTGCGGCACCTGCGGCGCAGTCGGCCGCAGAAACCACCGGCGACACGAGGCGACGACCGATGAACATGTTGCCCGGGTCGACCAGACCAGCGAACACTGCTTGCTGCAGCGTCATGTTGGCGTTGGTGCCGGGACCGAAGTCTCCGGTCAGTGCCTTGTGCTCCAAGAGGTCGGTCGAGCCGATCTCGGCGCCCAGCGCATTCTTCACGCCGATGCGCACCTGGAGGAACCGATCACCATCGATGATGTCGTTGGCGCCACGACCTTCGATCGTGTCACTACCGAGACCACCGACGAGGATGTCGCCCTCGCCCCACACTGTGCCCGTACCTGTTCCACCGTTGAGTGGGCAGAAGTGGGCAGCCGAAGCAGCCACGATGGGTGCCAGTGCGGATGGGAACGTGGTGACGAGTGCGTTCAGGCCCTCGATGCGAGCGACACCAGCGGCGTCGAGCGCGTCGCAACCGACGAACCCGGCACCGCCAACGGTGCTGGGAGCCCTGTCTGTGCCTTTGATGAGGTCGTTGAAGGCAGAACCCGAGTCGGCTTCAGTCTCTTGCCAGCGGTCACGGTTGACGACCACCTGGATCGGTACGCCGACCAGGTTGTTGTTGATATTCATGTCGTCGTCTGCGCCGACGGTGTCGTATTGATGGAATGCCCAGTCGAAGCCTGCGGCTCCGGCGTTGCGGTCGATGGCAGGGTTCTGGGCCATCAGGTCGTCGCCACCTTCAGCGTCGTAGTCGTTCTCGCCGACTTGACCGACGAAGACGTCGTTACCTGGCGCGGTCTGCGCCGGGTCATCGAAGAACGGTGCGCCATGGTCGCCTTCGAGCAGGTCCTGACCAGCGCCACCCTGGATCCAGTCGTCGCCAGCGTCGCCCTGCACCACATCTGCGCCTTGACCACCGATGATGAAGTCGTTGCCTTCTCCGCCGAGGACGAAGTTGTCGTTGGCTCCACCATTCAACACGTCGCTGCCATCGCCGCCGAACACGTTGTCGTCCAGGAGGCCTCCATCGAGGGCGTCGTTGCCGGGGCCGCCCTTGAGGGTGTCGGCACCGCTCAAGTCGGTGATGATGTCGTTGCCTTCGCCGCCGAGGATGACATCGTCGCCGCCGTTGCCTTCGATGATGTCGTTGCCGGGGCCACCCCAGAAGGTGTCGTTGTCGTTACCGCCCCAGATGCGATCGGCACCGGCGGTGCCGTTGTAGACGCTCTGACCGTTGATCCCGACGGGATCGACGCTGTTGACCTGGCGGTACTGGATGGTGCCATCAGGCTTCTGCAGCAGCAGGCGGTTCTCGTCGCAATCGGTCGTCAACGGATCGTCGGCAACCGAGCCGGCGCCGGTGATGAAGCTTCCGGCCGGTGCTGGGAAGGTCAGTTGGCCGAGTTGGAACTTGCAGTCAGCAGTGGCGAATGCGTCGGCCTTCAACGTGTTGGTGTTGTCGGTGTTGCGCATGATCATCTCGGCGAACGAGTTGCCCTCGAGCTGGGTGCGCAGGTTCATACCAGGCGTGCGAGCCAGGTAGTACAGGCGGTCGCCTTCCTGCAGGTTCTCCAGCGAGAGCTGGAAGACGGAGTTGAAGGTGCTGCCCAACAGGCCACCGAACAGGTTGGTGATCTCAGCCAGACCGCCGACCCACAGGTCGACGCTGTCGAGGCCCGTCGTGGTCACGCCATCCGGCGTGCTCGCCCATGTGCCCGTGCTGAACATGAAGTCAGCGGCGTCGGCCGGGATGGCCGGATCAGTCGGATTGGTCGGGTTGACGATCAACGTGGCCGCGGCGCGCTTGGCCGCAATCGTGGTCACGTCGTCGGCGTTGCCGAGCAGGCCATCAGGCCCTGAGTCGCGAATGCTCGGGTGTGTGCCGTAGGCCGCCACGAAGTTGATCAGCGACTCCGGGTGCTTGATGTTCTGACCGAAGTCGGCCCAGCTGGTGTACGGCGCGACCTGGCCGTCGTTGGTCCGGGCGAAAAGCTGCCGGCGAACGTCGTTCAACGGCGGGATGCCTTCGCTGCGGGCCCGGCTCATGTTGAGCACCGGCAGGTCGAGCGGCAAGCCCAACAGGTTGTTGCGCAGTGTCTCGGTGACGAACTCGTCGAGCTCGTTGCCGACCTGGTCGGACGAACCCATGACGATGCTGCCGGCAGCTTGCTTGGGCGTCAGCACGCCCGCAGCGTGACCGTTGAAGAACTCTGGTGGGTTCAAGAACGCAGTCAGCAGCGGAACCGAGTTGTCTGTCAATGCCCCCGTGGCCGGATCGGTGTTGATGCGGGCGACGTCGTCGTCGAGCATCGAGTGACCGAAGCGGTAGACCGCGTGGGCGAACTCGGCGGGGATCGCCGCGTTGATGTCCGCGTTGTACACGTGGAACGGACGGATCGCCGGCTGCATCTTGCGGGCGAACTCCTCGAACACGAGGTGCTGGTACTCCATCTCCGTCACGAAACGGGCGGTCTGGAACAGGCGCTCGCCGTAGGAGTAGGTGACCGGCAGCGCCGGGTTGTTGGTGAGGCAACCGACTGCACAGTTGGTGGCGTGGTAGTCGGTGTTCAACGCGGGATCGGTCTCGATCACGTTCTTGTTGTAGTCAACCAAACGGTCGTGCTCTGAGTGGAAGACCTGGTGGATCGTCGACAGGGCGATGTTCTCGTTGCAGCGACCATCGCCGCAGGAGAAGTGAGCGTTGAGCAGTTCATCGTCGTAGGTTCCGGCCGGCTGGTTCTTGAAGTCGGCCGACGGCGTGTTGTCTGCATCCGGTGTCGGGAAGGTGTCCGGGATGCCGTCGTTATCGGTGTCCTGCATGCTCGGGTCCGCGTTGTGGGCGATGTCGGTGAGGAAGGGCGTGTCGAAGTGCACCACGTTCGCCGGGACCGGGACCGGTGTGCCGAGGTTGCCCTCGACGAGGCCCGTAAGGGTCACGTACTGCGGCAGACCGTTTGCGCCACGGATGAAGTTGCCATAGGGGTCGGCGGCCAGCATCGGGATGTTGGTCACGTCGGTGTCGACGAGCAGGAGGCCGAGCTTGGTGGCTGCCTGCAACTTGACTGCCGCCCAGGTGCCGATGCCGTCTTGGCCGTCAGGCGAGTCGAGGTAGGTCTGGCCGGCGGCGAGGCCGCCGAGCAGCTTGCCGGTTGCGACGGGCAGACCGCCAACCATCGTGTATTCACGAAGGAACGCCTGGTGCGACGAGTGCGACGCGTAGGTCTGGCTCTGGTCGACCCATGGGCTGTCGGTGTTGTTGGCGTTCTGGATGTCGTCGGAGGTGCCGATCACGCCGTCAGGGCCAGGCTGGTTCTGACCACGGGTGATTGCCATGAAGCGCAGGGACACCGGCAGATCGTCGGCGTTGCCGAGGATGTGGTCGGGTCCGGCGATCAGCGGATCGTCGGCGCGCAACGGGACGAAAACGGTGCCGCCGCTCTTGACCGTTTGGTCGACGCCATGGTCGAAGAACTGACCGAAGAACGTGAACATGCTGTTGTACGGCGGCGAGAGGCCGACGTCAGTCGTCACGTTCGGGATGAACAGCGTGCTGTGCGCCGGCACGCAATTGGCCGGGCTCAGCGGGATGATGTCCGTGCCGTCCGGATTGGCGAGGCACGGCACGATCCCGAGGTTGTTCTGGGTGCGCACCGGGAAGCCGGCGGCGTGAACCGCAGCGGGGTTCGTCGACGTCTGATCGACGATCAGGTTGCTGATGAGGCGAGGCTGGGTGTCGACGACGACGTTGCCAGCGGTCTTTTGGGCATAGCTCGTCGGCCCGAGAGGACCGACGGGGAAGCTCGTCGTGATGTCTTCAGCGTCGCGGAAGACCGGGTTGGTCAGACGCGGGAACGGCTGGTCGGTCTGGCCGGTGGTGTACCGCTTCACATCGACCGCCACCCCGGTCTGGGTCTTGGCGGTCGAACCGTCGGGATTGACGAGTGCTGCCGGGACGAGGTTGTTGCAGCCACCGTCGACGGTGCGCAGCCCGTACGACGTCAGATAGTCCGGGATCTGATCGGGGTTGGGACCGACCAAGGATGAGCAGTACTGCGGGTCGCCCGCGACGTTCGGGTTCGCACCTTGTGTCGGCTCGGCGCCTGCCACTGACCGTGAGTGACGCTCGGCGATCTTGATCTGCTTCAAGATGAAAGCCAGGTCCGACTTGGTGACAGTGAAGCCCTGTCCCACCGGACCGGGCGCGGCGTTGACGCCGGCCCCCGTGACCAGCCCCGTACCGAACAGGCCAAGCACAGCGGCGATACCTGCGGTGATGCGGACTTTGCGGCTCATCTGCCATCTGGAGCGGTGATGGTCGGACCCTTGGGTCCGTTGCAGCACCGCCTCCTTCCGTGCATGAAGGCGCGCAAAAGTACCCTCGTTCCCAAACATGTGTCCGTCCCTCTTCGTCCCGTCCTGCGCCCGATGGCAGGAACCGTCCATCACATTTCTACAAATCTAAAAAATGTCAAAGGGGTCTTTCGCCTCTGGCCCTTCGGCCGGGGGTGTGGCGCCGAGTCATCGGCCAACGGTCCTAAGCCCATCGAATCTTCTACACGCTGAGCGCCCGACAGAACTCGTTGGGTGTCATCGTGACGCGACGGTGCCCCCTCCTGTACGGGGAGGGGGCACCATCTTCAACGGTCCGGGAGGGACGAATGGTTTCCAGGGGACGATTGGCGCGGGCACGCCGTTTGGTTCCCATCCGATTCCGGACGTTGGCCGGTGGGTGGGGATGGAGTTGTAGAGGCTCCATCCCCACCCGGGATGTGTGTGTTACGGCGCCAGGATGAAGTCGGTGGCG
>JBDTRP010000154.1:0-145786 GCA_039931555.1 Ilumatobacteraceae bacterium
CAAGCGGCGTTCGACTACATGGCCGACCTCGGCAACCTTGCCGAATGGGATCCGGGCGTGAAGCGCGTGACCCAGATCGATGGCTCTGGGGGCGGCGCGTCTGCTTCCTTCGACGTGGCGGTGGCGGCCGGCCGTGGTGAGCTCACGCTGCGGTACCACACCAGGCAGTACGAGGAACCCCATCTGGTCGTGATCGCGGCGCGCAGCCGAATGCTGACCTCGATCGACCGCGTCTCGATCAACGCGGGCGCAGGATCGGGCTGTCTGGTGACGTACGACGCCGAGCTCAAGCTGAACGGCCCGCTCCGATTGGCAGACTTCGCGTTGAAGCCGATGTTCAAGCGCATCGGTGACCGTGCCGCACGAGGCCTGGTCGTTGCGCTCGCCGGAGATGTCGTCGCATCGTGAACCTCGCTGGCGTGGTCGACTCGTTGATGGAGGTGCCCGTCGTTCCGAGCTTCACCAGGGTCGGGTACCAGTTGCGTTCCCGCCTCGACCATTGGACCGATACGGCGACCTATGACCTGACTGGCCGCACGATCGTCGTCACGGGCGCGACCTCGGGCCTCGGTCGCCACGCTGCCGAGCAGTTCGCCGCGCTCGGTGCACATGTCGTGATCTCGGGGCGCGACGCGTCGAAAGCCGACACCGTGCGCCGTGAGATCGCTCGCCGCACCGGCTCAGCGGCGCTGACCGTCGCCTGCGCCGACATGGGCGAGCTCGACCAGGTCCGATCGATGGCCGATCAACTCTTGGCAGAACACCCGACGATCGACGTGCTCGTGCACAACGCCGGAGCACTCAGCGGCCACCGCTCGGTGAACGCTGACGGCATCGAGTCGACCGTCGCCAGCCAGGTGCTCGGGCCGTTCCTGCTGACCAGCCTGTTGCTGCCCTCCCTTGCAGACGCCTCACCGGGGAGAGTGCTGACGATGTCATCGGGCGGGATGTACGCAGCGCCGTTGTCGGTCGGTCATCTGCAGATGACCGACGCCGCATTCCGCGGCAGCGAGCAGTACGCACGGGCCAAGCGGGCACAGGTGACCCTCAACGAGATGTGGGCGCACCGGATCGACCGATCCGACGTGGTATTCCATGCGCTGCATCCCGGTTGGGCCGACACCCCTGGAGTCGCAACGGCGCTCCCGCAGTTCCGCCGGTTGATGCGACCCCTGTTGCGCACACCGGCGCAGGGCGCCGACACGCTGGTGTGGCTGGCTGCCGACGACGGCGAACCGCTGCGGACCAGCGGAGACTTCTGGCTCGACCGTCGCCGGCGCAAGATCCATCGACTGCCGTCGACCGTGCGATCCGACACGCCGCGACGACGGGATCAGCTGTGGGATTGGTGCGTTGCCCAGACCGACGCTCGGATTGGCAGTTTCAGCTGACGGTCGGATGTCGGAGTCCCGGCTTCTCGCCGGCCGGTTCCGGGCGACCGAACAGAAAACCCTGGCCGAAGATGCAGCCCAACTCGACGAGCGCGGCAGCCTGCTCGGCGGTCTCGATGCCTTCGGCGACGACGTCAAGGCCAAGCTCGTCGGCCAGCGAGATGATCGAGTGAGCGATCGCTGCGTCACGCGTACGCAGTCCGAGACCAGCCACGAAAAGGCGGTCGATCTTCAGCGCGTTGACGGGAAACTGTCGGAGGTACACCAGGCTGGCCCAGCCGGTGCCGAAGTCGTCGATCGAAATCGACACGCCCAGGTCGCGGATCGCGTGCAGGCTCCGCGTCGCCTTGTCGAGGTCCTGTACGAGTGACGTCTCGGTGATCTCCAGCCACAGCTTTCCCGCTGGCAGGCCAGTCGCGGCGAGGGTCGCGGCGAGTCGTTCGGGCAGTCGATCATCGAACAGCTGCACGCACGACAGGTTCACCGCGAGGTAGAGGTCTTCGCCTGCGTCGTGCCAGGACTTGGCCTGGTTACACGCGATCTGCAGCACGCTTTGCCCGAGCTCGATGATGTGACCCGAACGCTCGGCGTCATCGATGAACTCCTCCGGTGGCAGCAGGCCGCGCTTGGGGTGTTGCCACCGCGCCAGTGCTTCGACGCCGACCACGACCTGATCGGCGAGCCGCACGACCGGTTGGTAGTGGACGATGAACTCGCTGTTCGCCGTTGCTTGCTGGATCTGTGCCGCCACAGCGGGGTCGACACGCCGGCCGGAACCGGGGCGCGCGCTGCCGAGGACCGGCCGATTGACCATGACGGCACCGATGGCTCGACCACTGTCGTCGCGCACCAACGTGGTCGAACCGAGCAATTGGATCGTGGAGCCGTCACGACTACGCACGGAGAGCTGACCGTGCCACCGGCCCGCGGTGTGCAGTTGCCGATCGGCGCGCAGGCGCTGCCGTTCGGACCCGATCCAGGTGTTGACTTCGTTCAACGGTCGGCCGACGACCTCGGAGTTGCTCCATCCATAGAGCTCCTCTGCGGCGCGGTTGAAGCTCTGGACGCGGAAATCATCGAGATCCGTGACGATGACCGCATCGGCGACCTCGGTACGGAGACCGAGCGCATGGACGACGAAGTCGGACGGAGGCGGGCTCTCCCAGCGCGGGAATCCCGGAAACGGAGGTTCGTGCCACGCGACGCTGGCGATGGCGGTAGTCGTGCGGCTCGGTCGACGCTTGTCCTCGTACATGTCTGCGTCCGCGGCCCGCAACAACGAGTCGACCGTTGAACCGGATTCGCTGGAGGCAATGCCGACCGACACCCCGCTCAACACCTCCGTGGCATCGATTTGAAAGGGCTCAGACATCACCGACCGCAAGCGCTGGGCGAGCATCACGGCTTGGCGCTGGCCGAGGCCCGGGCACACGAGCACGAACTCGTCACCGCCCAGCCTGCACAGCCGATCCTGCGAGCGGACGGCCCTGGTCGTCCTCGCGGCCACCTTGGAAAGCAGATCGTCACCGGCGTGGTGGCCGTATCGGTCGTTGACGTCCTTGAAGTCGTCGATGTCGAAGTAGAGCAGCCACACGGGCCGGTCTCGAGTGCTGGCCAGCACCAGTTGTTGCCCGATGAATCGGGTCGCAGCACGCCGGTTGGGAAGACCGGTCAACGTGTCCGTCTCGGCAAGTTCAACCAGGCGATCCGTCATCAGCTTGCGAGCAGTGATATCGACATGGAACAGGACAGCGCCGGCGCCGGCGTCGACCGGCGCCGACGAGGCGAAGAGCATGAACCACCGGTCCTCGATCGGCGACGGGCAGGGATACTCGAACTCGAATCGCTCGCGATCGCCCGCGAGGATCAGGCGAAGACCGTGCGCGACAGCAATCGAGGCGGCGGTCGCCGACCGATCACACACCGACAGGTAGTTCACGCCGAGACCGGTTGTAGCCGTCGAGCCTCCGTTGAGGTGGGCGAACAACCGCCATGCCTCGTTCGTGTCGATGATCGCGCCAAGCCCATCGATGACCGCAGCACATGCGGCCAGCCGATCGAAGGCGCTTGACCGCAACGCCGCAATCGACTCGGATCGAGTTTCAGCGACCGTCATTTTCGGTTCTCTACCCACGACCGGGCGAGGTCAAACGTCGCCGTACCTCACGGCGCCGTGCAGCCGGTTGCGGGCGGGCGGTCATCGTTCCGGGTCACGCCACGTTCTCCGTGAGTGCGAGCCCACAGGAAGCGACGGTTGGGGGTGGGGGTGGTGCAAGTGGGTTCGTTCGTGGATCAGGTTGACGGCCAGCAACAACTCGCGGTCGGCGAGGATCTCGCCGGGCGTCCCTGCGCCGACGAAGCGGTGATCCTCACCGAACACCACGCAGCGATCGGCGAGGTGGTCGATGGACTCGAGATCGTGCGTGGCCATCACGACGGTCTTGCCGGCACGGTGGAGCTCGACGATCAGTTCGATCAGCCACTGCTGAGTGCGCGGGTCGAGCGCTGCGGTCGGCTCGTCGAACAGCAACACCTCCGGGTTCATGACCAGCACCGACGCGATCGCCACGCGCTTCTTCTGCCCACCCGACAGTTGATATGGGGCCCGGTCGGCGAGGTCGATGATGTCGAGCATCGACAGCGTGTCACGCACCCGTTGTTCGACCTCCGCCGCAGCCAGGCCGAGGTTGAGAGGCCCGAACGCCAGCTCGTCGCGTACGGTCGAGGAGAAGACCTGAGCGTCGGAGTTCTGGAAGACGAAGCCGACGCGACTGCGAAAGCCGCGATTGAACTGCTCGTCCTCCAGGGCAAGCTCGGTCACTACCGAACCGAACGCGGTGAATGAACCGACGTCGGGGAACAGCAAGCCGCCAAGCACTTTGAGCAGGGTCGACTTACCACAGCCGTTCGCACCCAGCAGGGCGACTCGCTCGCCACGATGCACCGCCAGTGACACGTCGCTCAACGCCGCGAAGCGATCGAGATAGGCGTAGTGCACGCCGTCGATCGCCAACACCGGTTCAGCGACCGACAGCACGATCGACCCCCAGCAGCACGACGATCGCCATGGCGCACGCCAACATCCACATGACGTCGGTCGCCTTGATACGTCGCAGCGCCAGCGTGCGTGGTTGGCCGGAGTACCCCCTGGCAACCATCGCCTGGTGGACCTCCTCCGACAGGGCATGGGCCTTGCCGAAGAGCGCACCTGCCGTGCCCGCAACGAACAGCCTGCCCGATGTCACCGACCGATCGACGTTTGCAGTGCGCGCCTTTCGCGCCTCGTACATGTCGGTGACCGACCCGAGGAGGTGGAACACATAGCGATACGCCATCCCCAGCACGAGGATGAACATGCGCGGCACGAACATCGCCCGCAGTGCCCCGAGCAACCGCATCCACGGTGTGGTGAGGGTCAGCAGTACGACGAACGAGATCGACGCGGCAACCCGGGTGACAACCAGACCCGCAGAGCGCAGGCCCTGGCTGGTGAGCCCGACGCGATGACCGAACCAGTGCCCCATCGGCACGACGATGTGTCCAGGAGTGATGAAGCTGAACGTCGCCGGTACCACCACGATGCCCGTGAAGACCGGGACGAAGAGCCAGACGCGCTTGATGAAGTACCGCACCGAGATCTGCGACGCAACCGCGATCAGGACGGCGAGCGCGCATGCACCGAGCAACACCGGGATGTTGCGAAGGAAGGCGACTGCGACCACGAATGCGAACATGGTGACCGCTTTGGCGCGTGGATCGATCCGTTGCAGCACGCCACGTCGTGCAGCGATGTCGTCGGTGAACAACGCGTGCCGGATCACTCCCGAGGCGCTCATGATGGTCTTGTCGATGAAGTTCTTCTTGCTTCGCACACCGATGCAGCCGCACGGGCACAGACCGACTTCGCGTTGCAGCAGCCATGCCGGCGTGACCGAGCTTCGGTCCGACAAAATCTTTTCGAGTCCGGTGGTCACGGCGACGACACGGCGCGAGATCGATCGGCACGCAGCCGAGCCATGAGGCGAATGGCCAGGAACATGAGGTACACCACGACCGAGATCGCCGCGACCCCGACGAGTGCAGACACGACGTACGCGACATTGGGATGCTCGCCGCTCCCGAACCCGTAGCCGCCCAGCACGGCGTGGTTCCAGAACGAGCTCCATCGCGCCAGGCCGGCCGGGACCGCCTGCAGGTTGTACCGACCAAGATCGAGGTGCTCGGGACCGCCTTCACCGAAGGCGCCCCCGGGTGCAAGTAGGCCGAGCGGGGTCAAGACCACCAGCACGCCCAGTCCGAGCGCCGCCCAGCGCCAACCGAGTGGTCGGCGGGCCGGCATCGCACCCTCGAGTCGCACCTTGGGGTGATTGATGCGCAGGACCGGCACGTTGGCCCGCTGCAGGTACGCGATCACACCATACGTCAGTGCGAACTCGGCGAGCCCGGCGACCGTCAGGTGGGCGAGCGCCATTGCCGGAAGCGTCTGCGAGAGGTGGAACGGAGCGTACAACGGGGTGCCGTCGGCGGCCTTGAACAGCTCCGGCTGCAGGCCGAACTCGATCGCCGCACACATCGCCGCTGCATTGAGCCCGACGTACGCTCCGAAGCCCGCAGCAACCGCTCGACGCGGGTTGGTCAACGTCATCTTGCGACTCAGGGCGCAGTAGACCCCGTAGCCGACGAACGGCAGGACGACCGCCATGTTGAAGCAGTTCACACCGATCGCCAGCACGCCGCCGTCCCCGAAGAACAGCGCTTGAATGATCAACGCGGCGGACACGGCGATCACGGCAGCCCAGGGACCGAGCAGTACCGCGGTCAACGTGCCGGCGACACCGTGGGCCGTCGTGCCGTCCGGCACCGGGATGTTGAACATCATCACAATGAAGCTGAACGACGCGCCGAGGGCGACATAGGGGACGTATCTCGACGTGATCACTTTGCGAACCCGACGTCCGGCGGTGGCCCAGAATGGGACCATCACCGCCCCGAGGGTGCCGCAGGTCGACGGGCTGAGGTATCCGTCCGGTATGTGCACAACACCCCCTTCGAGCCGTACCCGTATTGCGAACCACTTGCAAAACGAGTTTGGCAAAGCTCCTCGACCCCGTCAACCCCCGAACCCGCGTTCTCGGCGCCGATGGTCGACAATTTGTGTAACGGTCGTGTTCTCGGACACGATCTCGGAACCACAGTTCGCCACGTCATGCGGACGAGAAGGGACATCCATGGTCAAGCCGTCATTCGGCATCTTCGACCACATCGAAGACATTCCCGGCACCCCGACTCCGCAGCTGTTGAGAGACCGGCTCGATCTGATCAAGATGGCCGACGAAGCCGGGTTCGCCGGCTTTCACCTCGCCGAACACCACGGGACGGATCTGTGCATGGCACCGAACCAGGAGGTGTTCATCGCCGCGGCGTCGCAGATCACCAAGAACATCCGGCTCGGGCCACTGGTGAAGCTGCTCCCCTTGCATCACCCGGTGCGGATCATCGAGGACATGGTCGTGGTCGACAACCTGACGAACGGTCGGCTCGACTTCGGCGTGGGCCGCGGTGTTGCGCCCATCGAGCACTATTGGTTCGGCAGCAATTGGCATGATTCGAAGGCGCGCTTCGTCGACGTGCTCGGCATCATCTGCGAGGCGTTCGCCACTGGCGAGATCAGCAGCGAGAACTCGAAGTTCTACGACTTCCCGACGATTCCACTGTCGACCAAGCCCGTCCAGAACCCGATCCCGTTCTGGTACCCGGGGAGCCCGATCACCGCCGGGCGGCACGGCATGAACCTGATGTGGCCAGGACCGATCGACCAGGCCGCCCACGACCTGTATGTCGAGACGTGGAACGCACACCGCAGCGACACACACCGCGTCGACGGACCCGATTCGGTGCCGCGGGTCGGCTGCACGATGGTGCTGGCAATCAGCCCCACGGAGAGCGAGTCGCTCGACGTCGTTCGGCGCACGATGGGCGGTCTGATGCGCCGGACCCAGAACGTGCACCAGTTCGATCATCTCGTGCTGAGCGACGAGGAGTGCGATGCCGCTCTCGGACCGCTGCGCAACATCATGTCCCACATGGAGGCAGCGATTCAGTTCGGCGCCGGGACTGCCGAGCAGATCAAGGACCGTTTCGCCGCCGTCCTCGAGCCCGGCTTGACCGACTACATCGTGTTGCAACTCCCCGCCGGCGACATGACGCTCGACGAGGCCAAGCGCACAATGGACCTGTTCTGCAGTGAAGTGAAACCGGCACTCGAGGCCGCAGCCTGATGAGACAGCAATGAGTGCGGCTGGTACGTACCTCGAGCGCGCCGAGTTGCAGGTCGGCGCGGAACTGGTCGCCGTGCTGGAGAACGAGGCGCTCCCGGCAAGCGGTGTCGACCCCGAGCGGTTCTGGCTCGGACTATCGGCATTGATCCATGACCTGTCGCCGCGCAACACCGAACTGCTGTCGACCCGAGCGGCGCACCAGGCATCGATCGATGGCTGGCATCGCCAGCACCCCGGTGTCGTTCACGACACGGCCGGTTACCGCGCGTTCCTCGAGGAGATCGGCTACCTGGTCCCCACCGGTCCTGCGTTCACCATTGACACCGACCGGGTGGACCCGGAGATCACCACCATCGCAGGGCCACAACTGGTCGTGCCGGTGACGAACGCGCGCTACGCGATCAACGCCGCCAACGCACGCTGGGGATCGCTCTACGACGCGTTGTACGGCACGGATTCGCTCGGCCACCTGCCACCGAGCGGTGCCTACGACTCGACCCGCGGCGCCCGCGTCATCGCGTGGGTTCGCGCCCTGCTCGACGAGGTCACGCCCCTGGTCACGTCGGATGGCGGGCGAGCCTCGCACGGCAACGCCACTGGCTACCGGGTGATCGACGGAACGTGCGCGGTCGCGCAGGCCGACGGGTCAACCGGCGTGCTCGCCCACCCAGTCGCCTTTGCCGGCTACACGGGCGAACCGGATGCGCCCAGGTCCATCCTGCTCGAGCATCACGGGCTGGGGATCGAGATCATCATCGACCGAGGGCATTCCATCGGCTCGACGGACCCGGCGGGAATCGCCGACGTCGTGCTCGAGTCGGCCGTGACATCGATCATGGATTTCGAGGACTCGATCGCTGCTGTCGACAGTTCTGACAAGGCACTCGCCTATCACAACTGGCTCGGCCTGATCACCGGCACCCTCACCGAGCAGGTCACCAAGAACGGGCGAACGTTCACGCGTCGCCTCGCCGACGACCGGTCGTTCACGGCGCCCGACGGCTCGACCACCGTTCGTCGAGGGCGGTCACTGATGCTGGTGCGCAACGTCGGTCACCTGATGACCACGCCCGCCGTGCTCGGCCGCGACGGGTCGCCGGTCTACGAAGGCTTGCTCGACGCGATGGTCACTGTGCTGTGTGCGATGCCCGGGCTGCTGCCGGGTGCAAGCTCGACCAACTCCCGCACCGGCTCGATCTACGTGGTCAAGCCGAAGATGCACGGGCCCGACGAGGTCGCCTTCACGGATCAGATCTTCACCTCGGTCGAGGACGTACTGGGATTGCAGCCGAACACGGTGAAGATCGGCATCATGGACGAGGAGCGCCGCACGACGGTCAATCTCGCCGAGTGCATCCGGGCCGCCAGGACGCGCGTCGCGTTCATCAACACCGGCTTTCTCGATCGTACCGGCGACGAGATCCACACCTCGATGGCAGCCGGACCGATGGTTCGCAAGACCGACATGAAGTCGCAGCGCTGGATCCAGGCGTACGAGGATTGGAATGTCGACGTCGGTATCGGCTGCGGATTGCCGGGGCATGCGCAGATCGGCAAGGGCATGTGGGCGGCGCCCGACCTGATGGCCGACATGCTGGCGCAGAAGGTGCAGCACCCGCTCGCCGGCGCGAATTGCGCCTGGGTGCCGTCGCCGACGGCGGCCACGTTGCACGCAACCCACTATCACCGCGTCGATGTGCACGAGCGTCAGCTTGAACTGGCCCACGCCCTCTCGGCAGACGGGCCACGGGCAATCCTCGACGACCTGTTGCGCATTCCGTTGGCGCCGGTGACCGATTGGACTGCGGACGAGATCCAGGCAGAGCTCGACAACAACGCGCAGGGCATCTTGGGGTACGTGGTGCGGTGGGTCGACCAGGGCGTGGGGTGCTCGAAGGTGCCCGACATCCGCGATGTCGCGTTGATGGAAGACCGGGCAACATGTCGGATCTCGTCGCAGCACATTGCCAACTGGCTGCTTCACGGGATCGCGACGCACGACACCGTGATGGAGACGATGCGACGAATGGCTGCCGTCGTCGACCGCCAGAACGCCGATGATCCCGAGTACTCGCCGATGGCGCCCCGGTACGACGGAGCCGCGTTTCGGGCGGCATGCGACCTCGTGCTGTCGGGCGTCGAGCAACCATCTGGTTACACCGAGCCGATCCTGCACGCGCGACGGCTGGAGCGCAAAGTGCTCGGTTGAGACGAGCGACCGGCACGGCTCCCACACCGTTTGGGCGGCCCGGGCGTGGGGTAGTTCTTCGTGAACGAAAGGAGAACCACCATGAAGGGAACCCTTCTCTGGCTGATCGCGGCGATACTTGTCGTCGTCGGAATCGTCCAACTGTTCCAGGGTCAGATCATCTTCGGCGTCGTACTGATCATCGCCGGATGCCTCGTCGGCCCCGGCGGATATTCCGTTTTCAACCGCAGTACCTGATCGACGGCGTCAGCCGTCGAGACGCAACTGCCCGCCGAGGCCACTGATCTCGACGAGGCGGGTGATGCCCGGCGTGGGGTTGGCGATGACCAGATCGCCGCCCCCGTCGCGGGCCCTCGTGGCCGCTTCGATCAAGACACGGAGACCACTCGAGTCCATGAACGATACGCCTGCCATATCGATGGTGACCACGCCGGCCGGCAGCTCGGCCATCGCAGCTGCCAGCGTGGGCGCCGTGTGAGCATCGATCTCACCAGACACTTCCCAGCCGGTGGAACTGGCGGAAATCTCTAAGCGCGCACCCAGGTCGGACATGGCCTGAGACGGTACTCGGTGATGCCCCGAGCTGCCTACCCCGAAGTCCCACGATCACCCCATCGGGTGACATATCGACCGGCTACTCCTCGGCGTCCATCCAGTCGCGCATCTTCTCGAAGGACGCACGCAGCAGGCGCGAGACCTGCATCTGCGAAACGCCCACTGTCACGGCGATCTGCTCCTGGGACTGCTGTTCGTAGAATCGCAACCGCACGATCTCGCGTTCGCGCTCGGGCAACTGAACCAGCAAACGTTCGACCAAGTCCGCATCGGCGGCGTGTGCGTATCCCGTCTCCTCCGAGGCCAGCGCGTCGATCCGGTCCAATGGCGTCCCCGGGTCGCCATCGTTGCTGCCGGCCTGGAGCGTTCCGACGTGGTAGGCGGACGATGCGGCAAGCCCGCGCAGTACGTCATCGCGCTCGATCTCGAGGTGGGTGGCAATCTCGTCGACGGACGGCGACCGGCCTGACTTCTGGACCAGTTCATCTGTCGCACGGCGGACCATCAGGTGGAGGTCCTTGGCAGAGCGCGGCACCCGTACGACCCAGCTGTGGTCGCGGAAGTGTCGCTTCAGCTCGCCTTCGATGGTGCTGCCGGCAAACGCCGCAAACGGCACGCCGTAGTCGGGGTCGAATCGGTCGACTGCCTTCACCAGACCGAGCATCGCGACCTGGCGAAGATCATCGTCGCCGATGCCCGGCCGGCTGAATCGCTTGGCGATGTGCGCGGCGAGCCCCATGTGTCGCTCGACCAGGCGGTTGCGGATCGAACGGTGGCGCGTCGAAGCAAACTCGTGGAAGAGCTCGAGATCGTCGAGGTCGGATGCGCCGGGAGAGTCCGTGCCCTCACGCTACCCGGCGAGCAAATCTGCCGATGGACCGGCCGTCAACCCGAACTGTGATGGTGCGACGTGGGTCGGAAGGTTGCGGTGACCACGACAGTGCCCGATGCGGGCTGCGCGATCTCGACCTCGTCGGACAGCTTCCCCACGATCAACAGTCCTCGCCCGCTGACCGCGGTTGCGGTCTCGGGGCCCCACGCCTCGCGCAGTGGGGGCCCGCGCTCACTCCTGCTGATGACCTGCACCACGACGGAACGATCGGTGCCCACGTGGACAACGAGCCCGTACCGCCGTCCCGGCGAAGCTTGGATCGCATTCGTGGCCAGTTCACTGACGACGAGCTGGGCGCGCGCCTCGAGATCGGAGTCGACGATCGAGGACCGGAGGGAGGCCACCACATCGCTGCGAACCTCGTGCAATGTGCTCGAGTTCCCCGCGTATTCACGCTCGAGCACGACGATACCGCGAGGCTCTTGCGTACTCACGAGACGTCAGCTTCCTCGTTGGACGTCGCGCGCAGCAGGAGGAGTGACGTGATGGATCGCGGCCTTCAGAGCGGCCTGCGCGCGATTCTTGACACCGAGCTTCGTGTACAACCGTCGGACGTAGGTCTTGATGGTGTCGATCGACAAGAAGAGCTCGGACGCGATCTCGCCGTTCGTCATACCCAGCGCGATGAGCGCGAGCACTTCATGCTCGCGCGTCGACAGCTGGTCCGGCTCGCGAGCGCGGCGACCACGTCGTACGTTCTCGAGCCCGATTCGCTCGCCGCCCGCCACGCGCTCGATCACGTCGACCAACGCCGCACCCTCCTGCGACTTGAGTGCGACGCCGGAGACACCAGCGTCGGCAGCGAGGGTGAGGAAGGCGGGCGCCGCATCCCAGGTGTACAGCAGGACATGGTCGACGAATCCCTCGTGGACCATCGTCCGCGCTCGGTCGATCGCGTGTCGTCTGCCTGCGAACGTGTCGAACAACGCAACGTCGGCACGACGCCGCGGCTCGTCGCCGGCGTTCATCTCCACCACGCAGACGCGATCCGAATATGGTGACAGCATGGCCGAAAGGCCCTGCACGATGATCTCGTAGTCGTTCACGAGCGCAACCGAGATCGGTCTCGCGTCGGTGGACATGACCAGGGCATACCCGGGCCGCCGGCGAGCCAAACGGCAGTTGCGGATCTTGGCGTCATCGCCCCACCACCGCCGGGAGCCCTGGCGAGGGATAGCGTTCAAGACAATGACCGCCGAAACCGTGCCGACCTCCGTCGATGACGATCACTTCGAGGTGATCGTGCCGTTGCGCACCAGATACGCCTCGACCATTCGGATGATCGCTGGGTCACTGGGCGCCGAGGCCGGATTCACCGTCGATGAGATCGACGATCTGCGATTGGCGCTCGATGAAGTGTTCTCGATGCTCGCCGAGCGGCATGTCGGCCAGCGGGTACGCACCACCTTTCGCCTCGACGGCACCCAACTGATTGCTGCCCTCACGCTCGAAGCCGGTCCGGTCGACGTCGAACCCGACGAGCTTGCCGCCAACATCTTGCGCTCCGTGGTCGATCACTACGCCTTCACCAGCGAGGGCGTCACCCTGTCAAAGCGGGCCTCCGAGATCTGACGAAGCACGAATGCCCATCGCGGCGATTGATTCGCGACGAAACGGGGTACTACATCGGCTCCTGAGCTGCCGCGTTGGCCAGATACCCGCGCGGCAGCAACAGATCGAAAGCGAGCAGAGATGTCGAATGCCCTGAAAACCATGGTCGAGTCCGGTGCAAGCACGCTGTCGGATCTCGTGGACGAAGCCCGTTCCCGGATCGAGGAGCTGCCGCCGATCGCCGGACCCCGTCGCCGGAAGGCCCGCAAGCAGTTCTCGTCGATCGCCCTGGTTGTGCTGATCGCACTCGCCATCGTGGTCGTCACGAAGCGCAATCATCGGCAGTCCAAGGAGCAGACGGTCGACCGTGTGAAGTGATCGTCGAGTGGGCGCGGTCAGTTGCGCCGGATCACCAGCAGGGCGATGTCGTCATCGGGCTCGTTGCCGTCGGTCAGACGCTCGAGGAGCGAGGCGCACATCTCTGACGGCGAGAGATGTCTCGCCTCATCGACCGCGCCGAGCAGACGCCTCAACCCATCGTCGATCGTCTCACACCGACGTTCGACGAGGCCGTCGGTGAACATCACCACAACGTCTCCCGACCCGAACGAAAAATCGGCCGTCAGGTTGCGGTGCTCGGGAACGTTGAAGCCCAGCAGCGGACGACGACCGCTCTCCAACAGCTCGCTCGGACCACGTGCAGGCACGCGCACCACAGGGACGTGTCCGGCACTGACGTACCGGGCGTGTCCATCCGGGTCGAAGAGCACGTAGGCGACCGACGCACCGATGGTGTCGGCGCCCTGTACCGCGAACAGGTCGACGGCGGCAATCGCGTGGTTCGGTTCGGGATCGTTGGCGACGGCTGTGGCGATCGACGCGCGGAGCTGACCCATCGCTGCCGCAGCGACAAGGCCGTGACCAACCGCGTCGCCCACGACAGCCGCGATCCGACCGCTTCCGGCGTCGAGCACCTGGTACCAGTCACCACCGATTGCCATGCCCGTCGCCGGTCGGTAACCGGCAGCCACGTCGATCCAATCCGGCGTCCTCGGCAGCGCCGGCATGAGCCTGCGCTGAAACGTGAGCGCGATGTCGCGGTCCCGCTCGTAGAGCGAGGCACGCTCCAGAGCACCGGCACAGCGCGAGCCCAAGGTGACCAACATGGAGAGCTCTTCCGATGTGAACTCGCGATGTTCTACAAACGTGAAGACCAACGAGCCCGTGATCCGGTTCAAGATCCGAAGGGGCACACCGAGCGCTGCACCAATGGCCGGGTTGGAGGGGAACTGCGTGACGATCACGACCGAGCCGGCGTCGATCGCACGCCCTGCAACATCGACGAACACATCTCGATCGGCGACGTTGGCGCCGCCTGACGCGTCCTTCACCGTCAACTCTCCATCGTCGGCGACGAGCAACAGCGCTGCACCGTCCGCGCCGATTCCGGCAGCGCCGTGCGTCAGTACCTCCTGACCGACCCTCGTCGTCGTCGCTGCTGATGCGATCCGACCGCTGACGTGCTGCAGGGTGTCAAGCGCGGCGCGGCTGCGAGTCTGGCGATCGAACAGGACCGCGCTGTTCAACGCCGCGCCGAGCCGGCCGGCCAACTCGTCGATCAGTTCGATCTCGGCAGCATCGAACGCCGGGGAGCCATCACCGCGGATGAGCTGCATCGCACCCAGCGTTCCCAGTGCCCCGATCACGGGTACCGTGACCACTGCGCTCAGCCCGACCTCTCGGAGCACATCGCCACCCGGCAGCGAGAACACAACAGGGTCGACGTGTGGGATCACCTCACGACGGCCGGTGCGGATGACCTTCGCTGCACCAAATCGAGCGTCAGGATCGTAGGGATGGTCACGCTGCACCTGCTCGGCCCACTTGACCTTCGCTGGATCGCGGTGTGCGACCGTGATGAATGGCCGATCACGTCGCCGATCGATGGCGATCACGATCGAGCACCACTCGGCGAGCTCCGGTACGACCGACTCGGTGACGCGTTGCACGATCTCGGCTGCATCGAACGAGTAGGCGAGAACGTCGTTCACCTTGGCGAGGTACTCCATGCGTTCGCGCTGGCGTCGTTCGAGCTCGAGCAACCTCGTTCGTTCCTCGACTTCGCGATGCCGTTCGTCGACGTCGATCGTCAGCCCGAACGCGCCGATCGCTTCGCCGTCATGGTCGGCGACGATCACATCGCCGATCCCTTCGATCCAGTGGGTGCTCCCATCGGCCCACAGGCATCGATGATCGAACCGAAACGGTCTGCCGGTGGCAATACCGGCGGCAACTGCTTCTTGCACCATGGTGCGATCGCGCTCGTCGACGAAGTCGATCCAGGCCTCGAAAGTCCCTCCGAACTCGCTCGGCTCCACACCGAACAGCATCGCGGTGTGCGCATCCCATGTCACGGCGCCGCTGCGCCGATCCCACGACCATTCCCCCATCCGCCCGGTTGCCAACGCAGCCTTGAGACGATCTGCGCGCTGCATGATCGGAAGCGACTCGGCCAGCGCCCTATCGTGGGCCTCGCGGGTCCTCGCGATCCACACAGCAAGCGCGCCGCCGATCACGGTCGAAGCCACACCAACCCAGTGGCGTGGTGATCCACCGATGCTGTCTGGCCATCCGAGGGCGACGGCGCCGACCGCAGCAATCACCGCGACGGCGAAGGTGTCCCTGGCAACTCCGCCGGGGCAGGTGATGAGCGGCACGAGCACCAGCAACGGAATCAGCACCAGCGAACTGAAGGTCAGATCGATGACCGCGATCGCTACAAATGCGGCCAGGCCGGCCAACACGTACGAGAGCCGATCGTCCCGGTCACGACCCCCTTCGCGCAGCACGTTGCAATACTGGCAAGGCGACGACCATTCCACAACAAACGGGCCCTGTGACCCTGACGAAGCCGCCGGACGGCCCTGCACACTGAGGTGATGATTGTTTGCCCACCGACGGAGGTGGCAGCCACGGGCAATGACTTGCCACCCCACTCGTACGGTTCGGTCTTCGGGCGGCGGTCGTGGCCCGGTTGGCTTGCCCTCGTCGGGGCCATCTGCGTCGTTCACGTCCTCAGCCCGAACGGGGTCGGCGGCAACATCACGTACATCGTGATCACCACGGGGTCGGCGGTGGCCGCCTGGATCGGCGTGAGGCGCCAGCCACCGCAGCGACGGTTTGCGTGGGGATGCATCGCCATCGGCCTGACGAGCTCGGGAGTCGGCGACACGATCTATTACATGCAGGGTCTCGTCGCTGGCTCGCTGCCGAACGTGTCCCTCGCCGACGCGTTCTGGCTGACCGCCTATGTCGGACTGTCCATCGGGTTGTCGGGTTTGATCGTCGGCCGTCATACCACCGGCCGCCTCGATGTCGACGGCTTGCTCGACATCGGGTCATTTGTCGTCGTGGCAATGATCGTGGTCACGCAGTTCGGTGTGGTTCGCGATCTCGTGTCGGACGCGTCCTATCCGATCGCCACGAGAGTGATCTGGACGGGCTATCCCATCTTCGACGCCGCGCTCCTGGGCGTTGTCATCCAAGCGATGTTCAGTCGCCGCTTACGAGGTGCAGGAGGACTGTTCCTGAGTTGCGGCGTTGCGCTGTGGCTGACGTCGGACTTCACGTCGTTGTTCCTCTCCGACACCAAGGGCATCCACAAGTGGCTGGATCTCGGGTGGATGCTCGGCGCCGCCGGAATTGGCATTTCGACATGGCCCCGGGTCGCGCCGGGAACCAGCCGCGAGCCAACCTTTGCCGCTTCACCGCCGACGAACGGGCGAGTTGCGATCTCGCTGCTGCTGCTGCTGGTGCCAGGGCTCATCGAGATCTGGCAAGTGGGCATCGGCCAACGGTTGAGCCCAGTTCCGATGTTCGGCGCAACGGTGACGCTTGTGGCGCTGGCACTGCTGCGCTCGACGCGGCTGGTCAAGGCGAGAAACCGTCAAGCAGCGACGCTGGAACAGAGCCGACGGTTCTACGCGGCGCTCGCCGAGAACTCCTCCGATGCCGTGATCGTGCTCGATCAGGCCGGCCGGATCCTGAACGAGGCCCCCAACCTGGTTTCGATGTTGGGGCGACCCGGTCTCTCGACGGTGGGCGTGGACGCAATCGGATTGCTCCGCCTGCCCGATCGCGAGGGCGCCCGAAACGTGCTCGGCCGTTGGTGGTCGACGACCGGGGTGGTCGACGACGCTGAGGTCGCGGCGACGCTGGCCGATGGATCGGAGCGGTGGTTCGGGGTTCGGGCGACGAACCTGTCGGCTGACCCCGACATCGCCGGACTGGTCATCAACCTACGAGACATCACCGACCGCAAGCACGCCGAGTTCGCCCTCAGCCACAGCGGGTTCCACGACTCGCTGACCGGCCTCGCCAACCGCGCCCTGTTCCACGACCGCCTCGACCACGCACTCGACCGCACGGCGCGCAGTGGCCTGGGGGTCGCCATCGTGTACCTCGACCTCGACGGGTTCAAGATGATCAACGACAGTCGCGGTCACGAGGCCGGGGATCAGGTGTTGCGCGAGGTGGCTACCCGCATCGCCGCCGCCGTCCGCACGCTCGACACCGTGTCGCGGCTTGGTGGCGACGAGTTCGCCGTCCTGATCGAAGAGAGCGGGCGGGTGCTCGACGAGGCCGAGACCGTGGCAGAACGCGTGCTGCAATCGCTGACCGCTCCGTTCATCGTCGACGGCCACCAGATCGTGCTCTCGGCGAGCATCGGGATCGCCATCGGCGACGTGTCGTGCACGGCTTCGTCGATGATGCGCGATGCCGACGTTGCGATGTACAAGGCAAAGACGACCGGCAAGGCGCGGTGGGCGTTGTACGAACCGGCGATGCGCACTGCCGCCCTCGACCGCCTGGAGCTCGAGAGCGACCTGCACAAGGCGATCGACGAAGGGCAACTCCGACTCGTGTATCAGCCGGTCATCGAGCTGCGCTCGAGCCGGATCGTCGGCTTCGAGGCACTGATCCGATGGGATCACCCAACCCGTGGAGTCATCGAGCCCAACACGTTCATCCCGATCGCCGAGAGCAATGGCACCATGGTGTCGATCGGCCGGTGGGTGTTGGAGGAAGCGTGCCGAACTGCCGCGAGCTGGCACGCCGCGTTTCCCGCGAGGAAGTTGACCATGGCGGTCAACCTGTCGGCCCGACAACTCGCCGCGCCCGACATCCTCGGCGACGTCGCCCATGTACTCGTGCGGTCCGGGCTGCCGGCAGCGTCATTGATCCTCGAGATGACCGAGAGCGTCCTCGTCCAAGACACCGAAACCGCAACCCGAAGGCTGCAGGCGCTTCGGGCCCTCGGCGTTCGCCTCGCCATCGACGACTTCGGCACGGGGTACTCGTCGCTCAGCTACTTGCGGCAGTTCCCGATCGACATCTTGAAGATCGACAAGTCGTTCACCGACACGATCACCCATCGCGCCCAGCTCCCGCCGATCGTCCACGGTCTGCTCGACCTGGCCACGACGCTGGGAATGACCACCGTCGCCGAGGGCATCGAGTTCGAGGTTCAGCGCGACACGCTGCGCGATGAGCACTGCCAGTTCGGGCAAGGCTTCTTGTTCTCCAAGCCACTCGATCCGGTCAACGCTCTGGCGATGCTGGCGACCGGGCAGGCGATCGATTCCACTCCTGTTGGGCTGTAACACCGAGTCACGGTCAGGTTGCCGCCGCAGAGCGCGTCGAGCCGGGGGCAGCAGGCTCGATGTTGGTCGTCTCGACCAGCTTGTCGACCACGCGTTCCTCGATGGGGTTCGCCTCGAGCTGCTCGACCTCGGCCATCTGCTCGACCTCGACGCGCGAGGCCTGCCACGCCGACCAGTGCCCGGACACCAAGGCCCACAAGGAGAGCGCCGACACGTACGTGACGCTGCTCAGCAGGCCGAGCGCGATCGAAATGGGGATCATCACCAACCAGAAGATGGTGAACCAGCCGTTGACTCGACGCATGAACACAGGGTCGCCTTGGATCGACGCCCACAACGACTTCACGACGCCCATGGGCACGCCATTTCGTGGATCATGGCTGAGGTGGTTACCCCGACGAGATCATCGGCAAACAGGCGTTTACACACATGATGCTCGGGTATCTCCCCCTCGTGCTCGACCGCCGGCACCTGACGAGGGGGCTGACCCGAGCACGTCTCAGGTCGCCGGCCCGTACATCAGCGACCCGGGGGTCGTCAGCACCTGACCGGTTTCCAACCACGTCTTCAGACCCGAAAGGATCATCGGCCATCCACCGTAGAGCTGGTCGTTGGCGCCCTCGCGAAGCTGATCGTGAGTGACGACGAGGCGACAGGAGTCCCCGACCGGCTCGATCTCCCACGTGACCCGCGAGGTCCCTTCGCTCTTCACGTCGTCACCCCACAGCGCGACCATGCTCTGCACCAGGCGGCGAGGAGGGTCGACCTCCAGGTTCTCACCTTCACCGAGCACCATCCCCGGAGCGCCGGGGTTGGTCATCGCGAAGTGCGACCCTGTCGTCCAATCGGATGTGATGGTGTTGCCGAACTGGAACTTCTGGCGAATCTCCGGATCCGTGATCGCGTGCCACAGACGCTCGGGGGTCGTGCGGATGTAGATCTCGAAGACCTTCTCCATGGAACTCTCCATTCTGTTCTTGAGCTCGAGAAGCGCTGCCGCCCACGGCTCGGTGTACTTGCTCACCCACCGGTCGTGGATGAGCCGGATCGGGATTGCGTTCAAGTAATGCAACTTCTCCCTGCCACGCCGCTTGGTCACCACCAATCCGGCAGCTTCCAGCAGCTTCAGATGCTTCATCACCCCGATGCGCGACATCGAGAAGCGATCCGCCAGCGCACCCAACGTCTGTCCGTCCTCACGGAACAGGTCGTCGAGCAGGCTGCGCCGAGTCGGATCGGCGAGGGCTTTGAACACGGTGTCCACATGTATATAATAGGTAACTCTTTGGTTATATGTCAAGATCATCCGCCCATCACGGAGCCGAAATGAGGACGAAACCGTTGATTCGTACGGCGCCACCCGACCGGGACTCGTCGGGCGCGATTTCGGCATTGCTGGTACTCACAGCGCACCCAACCAGTCTCAACGGGTTCGATTCGGGTACTGGGAGTACCGAAGTCGCGCCCAACGAGTGCGCGACTGGCTCGCCGAGAACCACGCCCCGAGCCGGCGTTCGGCGCTGACATCAACTGCTCAGCATCGTCGGAGACCCCGTCCGGTCGAGGGTCCAGATACGTCCAGCCGGCGCCCACCGGGCCCCATGACCTCCAGCCGATCTCGACCACACTACGCGGTCAAGTGGCCGTGTGTGGGCAGTCTCAAGTGGCCGACGTTGGGCAGAACTGTTGTCCGCCGACAGATCTTCGCGACCTGAGGAACCGACGGCGACTGGGTGCGTCTGCGACGTGTAGCGCGCGCTCTGGCAGCGTCGCCCATCCCGTGACACTCGTCTCGCACGCGCTACACGCTCATCCACATCATCGGGGGGCAGCGGCGCGAAAACCAGTGCCGAATGACCTCGGGTGTGCGGGCATCATGGCATTTCATGGCGCGATCCGCTGCGTACGCAGTCGCCGTCGCCGTGATGCTGCTGTCGTCGGGCGGCGCGACGGTGGTGCTGCGAAGCGGGCGATCAGCGCCGGCGAGGCAATCGATCGAGGAAGCGGAGCGCGGCCTGCGACGACTCCTGACGCCACAGGTCGACGACGTCGACGGGCGCGTCCACATCCTCCTCGACGATCATTGCGTCGGCGAGCTCGGTGAGACGCACATGCTGGCGGTCGAGCATGTCGTCGGCGGTGATGCCACACAGATCGGCGATGATCAGCTTCAGCAGCAGCTCGCTGCGGAGATCACGGAGGTGTGCAACCGGCGTGTCGAGCCATGTACGAAGCTGCGCCCGACCGCTCCGTGTGGCGGCCAGGATCGTGCGGTTGCCGCCAGCGATGCCCGGCTCCTCCCCTACCGCGTGGACGAATCCGCGAGTCGCCAACTGGTCGAGCGACCGGTACGTCAGGGCTCGCGACATCGACCACACTCGACCGATGTCGCCTGTCGGCTTCAGTCGCGCGGCAATGGCGAAACCGTGAGTGGGTCCCGGATACAGGATCCCAAGGCAGGCCCACTCGCCGAGCAGCAGCTGTTGTGCGGTCGTGCGGGCCACCGTCAGGCGTCGTTCGGGTCCGTGACCAGATCGAGCGCAAGGCTGTTCATGCAGTACCGCTGACCGGTCGGAGCCGGGCCGTCGGGGAAGAGGTGACCGAGGTGCGATCCGCACCGCTTGCAGCGGACCTCGGTGCGGGTCATCCCGTGGCCGGCGTCTTCGATCAGATCGACCGCGTCAGCGGCCTTGGTTTGGTAGAAGCTCGGCCAGCCGCTTCCCGACTCGTACTTGGCGGTCGAGTCGAACAGCTCGGCCCCGCAGGCAGCGCAGCGGTACGTGCCGTCGGCGTGCTCATTGACGTACTGGCCACTCCAGGCTCGCTCGGTTCCGGCCCGCCGAAGCACCTCGTACTGCTCGGGCGTCAACGTCGCACGCCAATCGGCCTCGCTGCGTTCGATCTCAGGCATCGTCAATCCTCCGTGGAGACTGCGGCGTGTGTCGGCCGCTGAGGTCGACAGTATCGAACTCAGGGCGCGAGGAATCCGTACTTGGCGAGGATGGCCTGGCCCGCGGCGCTGGCGACAAAGTCGATGAACGCCTGCGCCCCGTCGATGTTCGTCGCTTCTTTGGTCACGACCATCTGGTAGCCGTTGGTCACGTTGATGTCGGCGGGGATCTCCACGCCACCGGCCGCATCACCAGCAGCTGCGACATCGCTGACGTACACGATGCCCGCATCGGCCTCGCCAGCAATCACCTTCGTCACCACGCCTTTGACCTTGTCCTCCAGGCTCTTCGGCGCCGTGGTCACCCCGGCGTTCTTCAGAACGGCCGCAGCGCTCTTCCCGCACGGGACGGTCTCGGCGCACAACACGACGATCAGGTCGGGCTCGGCGAGGTCGGTAACACCTGTGATCGCCTTCGGATTGCCCTTCTCCACGATGATCTCCATCGTGTTCTTGGCGATCGACACCGGCTCGCCGGCACTCTCACCGGCGTGGATCAACCTGGTCATGTTCGAGTCGTCGGCGGCGGCAAAGATGTCAGCCGGAGCCCCTTGCCCGATCTGCGTGACGAGATCACCGGAACCGGCAAAGTTGAACGTGACGTTCGCATCGCGATTGTCGATGTTGAACGCGGCGCCGATCTCGGTGAACGCCTCCGTCAGCGACGACGCGGCGAACACAACGATGTCGCCCGACACTGCCGTCGGTGCCGCGGTCGCCACAGACGTTGAGTCGCTTCCGCATGACGCACCGACGAAGCCCACGACGATGACGGCTGCAACTGCGAATCGAGATGATCTCCGCATGATCGGCACAATAGTCACACTATGACTAACGCAGCGTCATCACTGATGGGTCGTTCAATGCGCTTCCCTTCCGAGGTGACGTCGCACTGAGACTCGATCACTCGAACTTTGTCGCTCCCAGGTCGCTCAGCGACCGCCCAGCGACAAAGTTCAGGAGATGACGGCTGCGTCGGGCGAGGGTCGGTGCCCGAGCGGTGACGAGTGAGCGAGGCCCGAATCAAGGTGAGGTGCAGCGCGCACGGTACCGCTACCAGTTGACGTCGTCGCAGCCGTGGTGGTCTTCTGGTTCGACCTGCAGGGTGGCGTGTTTGATGCCGTGCCGAACGGCCAGCAGGTGACGGGCTTGGTCGAGCACGGAGTGCGAGTCGGTACCGACCGCCACCATCAGGTGGGCAGTGGCGACCTCCATCTCCGAGGTCAGCGTCCACACGTGCACATCGTGCACGTCGACGACACCGGCGATCGTGGCCAGCTCGCGCTGCAATGCGGGGATGTCGAGTCGCTCGGGGGCAGCTTGTACCAGCACTTGCAGCGCTTCGCGGCCGAGCCGCCAGGCCCGCGGAAGGATGAACACACCGATCACCGCACCGATCGCGGGATCGACCCATGTCCATCCTGTGATGCCCCACACGACGGCCGCGACGATCACACCGATCGACCCGAGCGTGTCGCTGACGACCTCGAGGTAGGCGCCGCGCATGTTGAGGCTGTCCTTGGCCCCCGCCCGCAACAACAGAAACGCGGCCACATTCACGGCTAGGCCGATGATCCCGACGACAAGCACCGGCGACGAGGCGACTTCGCGCGCGTCGCCCAACCGACCGACGGCCTTGAACAACACGTACCCGGCAACAGCGAACAGCAGCGCAGCGTTGACCAGTGCCGCCAGGATCTCCAGCCGGTACAACCCGAACGTGCGCTGCGGATGCGAGCGGGCCGTTGACCCAGCGTGTATTGCCGCCAGGGCCATTCCCAGCCCGAGCGCGTCAGTGGCCATGTGGCCGGCATCCGACAGGAGCGCCAGCGAGCCGGTCGCGAGCCCGACGATCACCTGCACCGCCAGGAACGCGACGATCAGTCCGAACGAGATGGCCAGCGGTTTGCTGTGCCGGGCGCCGGCCCGCATCGCCGCCGCACCGTGGTCGTGGCCGTGACCGTGACCGCCAAGTCCTTGGTCACCGCTCATTCGAAACGCACACCTTGCCGGTCGAGCTCGTTGTGAACCGCATCGATGTCGACGGCATCGAGTTCACGGCCGGAATGGATCGAGAGGGCTGCGGCGATTCCGGCACCTTGTCCCAACACCGCACAACACGACATGTTACGCGTCGATGCGTGCGACACCCGATCGCCGCCGGACGACCTGCCGGCAACGAGCAGGTTGCGCACCGCCTTCGGCAGCAGGTTCCGGTAGGGGATCTGGAAGTAGCGTCCGGTCGTCGGAAGGATCAGGATGCCGTACCCGTCGATGAACTCCGGATAGATCCCGATCGAATCGTCGAACCGACCCTCCTCGCGTACGTCGTGCTCGGTCATGTTGTACACGGCGTCGATCTTGCGGGTGTCACGGATGCCCAGTGTCATACCGAAGTTGCGCAGGCGCGCTCGCCCACACCCCGGCGTGTAGCGCCGAAGCGCCTCGATCGCCTGCATCGCCTGTCGACGACCCTCGATCTCTCCTCGCGTCAGATCGTCGGGATCGGTGCCGTCGATGCCGTCCATGTGGACGATGTTCATGTAGGTGAGCTCTCCGGTGTCGTGAACCGCGCCCCACGTCCCCGCCAGCGTCGACAAACTCGTTGGCAGGAGTCCGTCTCTGATCGCCTGCTCGAACGGTGCCTTGAGGAACGGAGAGAACATGTCGTCCTCCTTGCCACCGGTCTCGATGTTCCACTCACCACCACCCGCCCAGTCCTTGTAGGTCTGCGGATCGGCCTTGACCCCTTCGATGAACGCCTTCTTGTCGACGCCCGCGAGGTGGAACATGACCGACGCGGCCATCATCTGCTCCTTGGGCGTGTGGAACGTCGGGGCTCCGGCGCGGTGTGCCACATCGGCGTCGCCGGTGGCGTCGATCACCCGCATCGCGCGGATTGCCTCGCGGCCCGCCTTCGACTCGGTGAAGATGCCGGTGATGGTGTCGCCATCCATGATCGGCGCGGCGAACGTTCGGTGGAGCATGCCTCGGATGCCGGCCTCCTCGACGAGCATGTCGGCGACGAGCTTGAACCCCTCGGAGTCGAGCTCGAGGGACAACGATTGGCTCTCCGGCACCGCCGCACCCATCGCCAGCGCCCGAGTCTCGAACTCGCGACCGATGCCGTTGGCTTCGACCGTCTCCGCGTGCCGATACCACGCCATCCCTTCGACGCCGACGGAAGTGATGTTGCCGCCGAAGCATCCGAATCGCTCGACCAGGGTCACCTCGACTCCGGAGCGTGCGGCAGCCAGCGCAGCGGCGAGTCCCGCAGGGCCGGAACCGACGACCAGGACGTCGGTCTCGTGGATGACATCGATTTGCCGTGCAGGCTCGGTGATGCTGCCCAGCGGGCGGCGCCCAGAGGCAGCGGTCATGGTGATGCACTCCGTCGGAAGGGTTGATCGGACTGTAGTCGAATCGGGTCAGTTCTCGAGCTGTTGAGAAGCGTTCACTCCTCGTTCACCTCCCGTTCATCCGTACATCCCTTGAGTGTCAACTTCGATCTTTACGGTGACCAGCGTTGTTCATCCCGATCAAGGAGACACAGACGTGAACCCAGTCAAGCGGCGACTCGTACTTGCCGGAATCATCTCGCTCTCGCTCGTCGCCGCAGCATGTGGCAGCGATAGCAGGGCCGACACCTCCGCCCCGGCCGCGAGTGACGCTGCCGGGGCACCCGCCATCACCACTGCAGCCGAGCCGACCGTCAACTTCTCCAAGTTGTCGGGCAGCCTGGTCGGAAGCGGCGCGACCTTCCCGAAGAGCTTCTACGACGACGCGATCGCCACCCTGTCAGACGTCGCTCCCGACCTCACCGTCGAGTACGGCGGCGGCGGTTCCGGCAAGGGCCAGACCGACCTGCAGACGAACGTGGCCGACTTCGCCGGCACCGACGGTGTCGTCAAGGCCGAGGACAAGGCGAAGTACTCCGGTGGCGACTTCGTCTACGTGCCGACGGTCATCGCGCCCATCACCCTCTCGTACAACCTGCCGAGCGTGGCCAAGCTGCAACTCTCGCCGACCAGCATCGCGGCAATCTTCCAGCGCGAGATCACCAAGTGGAACGATCCGCTGATCGCCGCCGACAACGCGGGTGTGACGTTGCCGGACACCGACATCGTCGTGGCCGTGCGGGCCGATCCTTCCGGCACCACAGAGAACTTCACCAAGTTCATCAACGCCGCTGCCGGTCCGGACGCGGGTGGTACCTGGAAAGGTGGCGCCGCGAAGGACTACGCATTCCCGGGGGACACGCAGCGCGGCGACGGCAACAGCGGCGTCGCGCAGATCATCTCGTCCGCCGAAGGCGCGATCGGTTACGTCGACCTCAGCGATGCGAAGGCCAACAACCTGGTCGTCGCCTCGGTGAAGAACAAGGCCGGCAAGTACATCGAGCCCACGCTGGATGGCGCCACCGCCGCTGCGGAGGGTGCCAAGATCAACGACGACTTGACGTACTTCCTCGGGTGGGCCGACGGCGACGCTGCGTACCCGATCGCCGCCCAGACCTGGATCATCGCCTACACCAAGCAGGCCGACCCGGCCAAGGCCGAGGCCCTTCGCGGGTTCTTGACCTATCTGCTCACCGATGGCCAGGAGGCCGCAACCGCGATCGACTACGCGCCGCTGCCCGCTGCACTGCAGGCCAAGGCGATGCTGAACATCGCCAAGATCGGCGCCTGACGAATCCACCTATAGTTGGGCCGGGCGCCATCAGGGTCCGGCCCAACTGAAGTGGACGACGTCAAGGAGATCTATGAACACTTCGCCGGCCGATCTGACGGACCTGCGCCCGAGGAAGCAGATCCTCGACCGCATCTTCAGAGGTTCCACGCTCGGCGCCGGCGCACTGATCCTCATCGTGCTCGCGCTGATCGCCTACACGATCACCAACAAGTCACTCCCGGTCATCCGCTCGGAGGGAACCGACTTCTTCACCGATCGTCGGTGGGTACCCGCCAACGAGGTCTTCGGTGCGCTGAGCTTCATCTACGGCACTGCGGTCACCGCCCTCATCGCCGTCGTGATCTCGGTCCCGGTCAGCATCGGCATCGCCTTGTTCACCACTCAGGTTGCGCCGGCCTGGCTGAAGAAGTGGCTCGTGTCGCTGACCGACCTCGTGGCTGTCGTACCTTCGGTGGTCTTCGGCCTGTGGGGCATCATCTTCCTGGCACCGAAGCTCGTCGGGTTCTACAAGATGATCAGTGGCTGGTTCGATGGCTGGCCGGTGCTCGGCAACATCTTCGGCCACGCCAGCGCCGGTCGCACGTTCATGACCGCAGGCCTCATCTTGTCGGTGATGATCACGCCCATCGTCACGTCCATCGCCCGCGAGGTGATCGAGACCTGCCCGCAGACCGATCGCGACGGCGCCCTGGCACTCGGCGCGACACGATGGGAGATGATCACCGGTGCGGTGCTGCCGCACTCGATGGGCGGCATCGTTGGTGCCGTGATGCTCGGGCTCGGCCGTGCAATGGGTGAGACCATTGCCGTTGCGTTGGTGATCGGCTCGTCGCCGACCATCACCGCCAACCTCTTGTCGTCCGGGGATTCGCTCCCGTCGGTCATTGCCTTCCAATGGGGTGAGGCGACGGGGATCAAGCGCAGCGCGCTCATTGCCATGGGCCTCACGTTGTTCATTCTCACCATCATGGTCAACCTCAGCGCGACCGCAGTGGTGAACCGAGCGACACGACGGGTACAGGGCGCATAGCCATGACGGTCGCCGCAGTGAACCTGCCCAACGAACACCAGACGCTTGCTGCCGAACTGTCGGGCATCTCCGGCCGTCGTCGAACCAAGAACCTCGTCATGACATCGCTGATGGCACTTGCCGTGATCGTCGTCGGCGTGGTGTTGATGCTCGTTCTGGCCACGGTCGGCGTGAAGGGTTGGTCGATCGTCTCCGGCAGCTTCCCGAAGTGGTTCACCAAAGACATCCAGCTCGCGCCGCGACGTCCGGGTCCCGGCATGAAAGCAGCCATCATCGGCACCTGCATCATCACGTTCACGGCAACGTTGATCGCAGTTCCGCTCGGCATCGGCGGGGCCATCTACCTCAACGAGTACGGACGCAACCGCCCCTTCGCACGCGTGCTGCGCTTCCTCGCGAACGTGATGGCCGGCGTTCCGTCGATCGTGATGGGCCTCTTCATCTTCGTCTTCTGGGTCGCGCCTCGCGGTGTCGATGGCCTCAACGGTTTCAGTGGTGCCCTTGCACTGGCGTGCCTGATGTTGCCGATCGTCGTGCGCTCGTCGGAGGAGATGCTCCGCCTGGTTCCGCAGAACCTGCGCGACGCCAGCTACGCGCTGGGGGCCAGCACGAGCCGCACGACGTTGAGGGTCGTGCTTCCGAAGGCCGCCCCCGGCGTCATCAGCGGTTGTCTTCTCGCGGTTGCCCGTGCCGCCGGCGAAACAGCCCCGCTGATCTTCACGATCGGCGCGGCAAAGGCGACCAATTGGAGTGTCTTCGGTGGCACGAACACGTCGTTGTCGATGCAGATCTACGGCAACGCCAAAGAGAGCTTCGCCACCGCGCAGCAACGCGCGTGGGGCTCTGCACTGACGCTGATCGTCCTGGCGTTTGCGTTCACCGTGGGTGCCCGACTGCTGTCGGCTCGTCTGGCCCGGAACAAGTAGGGGGCGAGTAGAACAGTGAACGAGAACGCGACTGATCGCACGCTGCAGGCCTTCGAGGAGAAAGAGCCCGTGATGACCGAGACCACAGAGTCGGATGCCAACGCGGTGGTCGATGAACAGACGCCGGCCGATTCGGTGTTCGTTCTCGACAGACTGGCGGTCTACTACGGCTCGTTCAAGGCGGTGCGTGACGTGACGTTGAAGATCCGGCCGCACGAGATCGCCGCGTTCATCGGGCCATCGGGCTGTGGCAAGAGCACGGTGCTGCGTTGCTTCAACCGAATGAACGACACCATCACCGGCGCCCGCGTCGAAGGTTCGATCACCTACCACGGTGTCGACCTGTACGGATCCGATGTCTCGGCAACCCAAGTGCGCCGACGCATCGGAATGGTGTTCCAAAAGCCCAACCCGTTCCCCAAGAGCATCTACGAGAACGTCGCCTACGGGCCGCGCGTCGCCGGCATCCGCAGCAGGAGCGACCTCGACGTCATCGTCGAGGAGTCGCTGCGTGGCGCGGCATTGTGGGACGAAGTCAAGGATCGCCTGAAGTCGTCAGGCCTCGGTCTGTCGGGCGGTCAGCAGCAGCGTCTCTGCATCGCCAGGGCGTTAGCAGTGCAACCCGAAGTGATCCTGATGGACGAACCGTGTTCCGCACTCGACCCCATCGCCACCGCACGCATCGAGGACCTGATGCAGGAGATCAAGTCGCGCTACACGATCATCATCGTCACCCACAACATGCAGCAGGCGGCGCGCATCAGCGATCGTGTCGCGTTCTTCACGACCGAAGTGTCGACCACCGGCGATCGACGCACCGGCGTGCTGGTGGAGTATGGGAGGACATCAAAGATGTTCTCCAACCCCTCAGACGAGCGCACCGAGGCGTACGTCACCGGGCGTTTCGGTTGATCTGGCTCAGGACCTGGGCGCGGCGTACCTCAGCCAGCACCCCGTTTCGAAGTCGTACAGCTTGCAGGCTCGGGTAGACCTCACGTACTCACGCAGTGACAGCTGCGCCGCTCGAACCGTGTGGGGAAAAGATGCTTCGATCGTTTCAGCAGCCTTCGGCAGATGATCGAAGCGGATCCGTGCGTCGACGTGATGGGGTACGTGGATGAAGATGTTGTAGAACCACAGCCGGTTGACGACCCACGGAATTCGCAAGATGGTCGTCGACTCCATCTGGCCCTTGAACTGCGTCCAATCCTTCCTCGTCCACCAGCGGATGTCGGGTGACACGTGATGGACGTAGACGGTCCAGCCGATGATGTGGACGAACAGCAGGAACGGGACCACGAAGAGCTTGAACGGGATCCACACGGCCGTCATCCATCCACCCGTGAACGCACCGAATGCTGCCGCGCCCGCAGCCACGACGGCGACGAACGAGCCCAGCGTGATCTTGTCGCGCACGATCGCCGCATGACGCTTTCCTGGCGCGTTGAAGCGCCACATCTTCTCCCACCACACCGTGCGCAGGAAGTACGCACCCGAGCCGCTACCGGTAGGTAGGGACTTTGGGCCCGGTCTTGCCGGCCTCGACCGCCGAGCGATCGCTCGTTGTGTTCGCCTGAACTTTGTCGCTGGGAGGTCGCTGGGCGACCTGGGAGCGACAAAGTTCGAGTCACATCACCACGTACTGTTCGCAGCATGAGCAGCGAGACCGGATCACCAGAATCGAATCAGCAACCAGCGGAGCAGCAACCGCCGGTACGCCAGCTGACGTGCGCCGCCTGCAGGGTCATCGACCGAGCCGATGGCGTCGAGGACGGCCAGGTGTGGACTCCCGAACACTTCTCCACGCCGTCGAGGCGAGATCTGTTCGGACTCATGCGGCGGGTGCAGGACCACACCGCGGACAGCATCACTTCGGTCGCCGGATCGATGCGGTTCGTCTACATCCACGTCATCTGGTTCGGCGTGTGGATCGCGTTGAACGTCGGTCTCGCCGGATTCAACCACGAATTCGACAAGTTCCCGTTCGGCCTGCTGACGATGATCGTGTCGCTCGAAGCCATCTTCTTGTCGACGTTCGTGATGATCAGTCAGAACCGGCAGGCGGCACGCTCGGATCTCCGCAGTCAGCTCGACTTCGAGAACAACATCCGCGGCGAGATCTGGTCGGTTCACATCGGCGAGGCATTGGGCCTCGATGTCGACCATGTGGAAGACGTCGTTCGCCAGGCGATCGCCGGTGCACACGCGGCGATGCGCAATGCTCCGACATCGCCGGTCAGGTCCGCCGGCTGAGATTCCGACGTTGTCCCCGGCCAAGCGGGTCGCCGGGGTGTAGCGTGCGCAACGGCGTCGGACGAAACGCCACCACGTAACGGTGTTGCCCCGGACCTCGGTGACCCCGCATCCTCTAGCGGAGCGAAAGTGAGGAAGGACATGCCCAGCGACGGTACGACCTACGACGGACCTCTGATGAGGGCCGCTCAGGCGACAGCACTGCTCCAACTCGAGATCGACCAGTTGTGGCACGACTCCGTGACATCGGACAACGGCCCGGTCACGGAGCGCATGGTCGAGGTCAGCCACGCGGTTCGCCAGGTCTGCCACATGCTGGACCGCGGCTACGAAATCGGCTAGCGAGGCGGCCGAGTGGCGGCCAGACTGACGAACAACTCGTCGCCGATCTCCTGGTTCGACAGCCCGAGTGCGACCAGACGCAGCACCTCGACTTGAACCGCGAAGTCGCCTGACGGCTTCGGTCTGGAGTGAGTCAGCCCGGCAGGCTGCCCTCGATTGCGCCGACGAGGGCCGGGTCCTCGGGCGTCACCATGGGGCTGAAGCGGGTGACGGAGCCGTCAGGAGCAATCAGGAACTTCTCGAAGTTCCAGCGGATGTCACCGGAGTGGCCCTCGGAGTCGGCCACCTCGGTGAGCGCCGCGTAGATCGGGTGACGCTCGTCGCCGTTGACGTCGATCTTCTCCATCATCGGGAAGGTCACGCCGTAGGTCGTCGAGCAGAAGGTCTCGATCTCGTCCGCTGACCCGGGCTCCTGGCCACCGAACTGGTTGCACGGAAAGCCCACGACGGTGAAACCCTGATCGGAGTACTGGTTCTGGAGGGCTTCGAGGCCCGTGTACTGCGGCGTCAGCCCGCACTTGGAGGCGACGTTGACGGCCAGGATCGACTTGCCGGCGAATGCGGAGAGCGAGGTCTCGTCGCCGTGAAGGGTGTGGATTGGCTCGGTGAGGATCGACATGAGCGAAGTTCTACCACCGTGCGGGTCACGACGCGACGTGCGGATGTCGTCATCGCTGAGATCGCGGCCGAGCGAACGGCGCACTCGCGACGGCATGGTGACGACCCGCCCGACGTGTTGTACGACCCGCGCGGCTGCGGCCGGTGCCGACCTCGCTGCCCCGTCCATGAGATCGTTCCAATAGACCGACCACGTCGACGCGATCGACGGGCCGAGCAACGGCGCGGTGAGCACGCCGGCGAGCGCCGCGATCCGACGCGGATGACCGACCATCGCCGCGTGGATCGGTGAGGTCACCGACGCGAACGGGCCGAAGGTTTCCGCAACCCAACGTCGGTACGAAGGCGCTGCATCGCCGGGTCGGCTGATCACGGCAACGGCGGCGGCCTGGCCGCTGGCCAGCGCCTGTGCAATCCCCTCCCCCTGCAGCGGGTTCACCAGTCCAGCAGCGTCGCCGATCAGCAGCACGTTGCCTGCGGCCGGGCGGGTGCCGATGATGCCCATCTTGAGCCATCCACCGAGCACCCGCGTCGGCGCATCGTCGACCTCGAGCAGCCCGATGCGTTGGAGGTGTATCCGGAACGCATCGAGCTGACGTTGGGCCCGGTGCGCGTCGCGGCGAATGCTGCCGAGACCGAGACCGAGCCCCAGGTTGGCGCCGTCCGGGCCGGGGAACACCCACCCGTAACCCGGAAAACCGTGGCGCGGCCGATCGTTCCAGAGGGCAATGACCGGGAGGGCGACATCGGTCGCCAAGTAGCCGCGGAGCGCAAACCCCCACAGCACCCGAGCTGGATCGACGAGCCCGGTGCTTGCCGCGGTGGTGCTGTTTGCGCCGTCCGCGCCGATGACGAAGTCGGCTTCGATCGCCGGCCCCCGGTCGAGCGCGACCCGCCCGTCATCCACCGAGACAAGGCGGGCGGAGATGTCGTCCGCGCCGGCGTCGAGCGCCGCAGCACGAAGGTGAGCATCGAATCGCGCCCGAGGAACGACCAGTGCATGACCCGGATACGACCTGCCGGCCCGGGCCGGCAGCAGGATGCGGCGACCCGTCGGGCCGGCCACGATCATGTCCCCCGCGGTCCGCGCCCCATCGACACCGAGGCCGAGATCGTCGAGCAGGCGTACCCCGCGCGGCCCGACGAGATCGCCGCACGCCTTGTCGCGACCGAGGCCTGCCTTGTCGACAAGCGCGACTCGAGCACCGCCGTTGGCGAGCACGAACGCGGCGAGACTTCCGGCCGGACCAGCTCCGACGACGATCACGTCGTAACCTGCTCTCGACAACGACACGCCCATCACAATGACACCTCGTGGGCCACGGCGCTGATTGGAGCGACTCGATGGACGTCACCCGATCCCGAACACAACCCAACGTGTTCGCCCGGCACTTGTTCGAACCACTGGCCGGTCGCTACGACCGGCTCGCCGAGGTGCTGTCGATGGGACAGAACCGTCGCTGGCGAAATGCCATGGTCGAGCACGTGACCGGAGGAGATGCGCACCTGGTACTCGACGTGGCGTGCGGGCCTGCCCGTGTCAGCCGCGCCCTTGCCGAGGCCACCGATGCCTACGTCGTCGGTCTCGATCTCAACGAGAGCATGTTGCGACAGGGCGTCAGCAACGTTGCCGCGGTGGGCTTGCAGGACCGCATCGGGTTGACGCTCGCCAGGGGTGAGCAGTTGCCGTTTCCCGACGCCTGCTTCGACGCGCTGACCTTCACCTATCTCCTTCGGTACGTGGCGGACCCGGCCGGCACGCTCACCGAGTTGGCACGGGTCGTGAAACCCGGCGGACCGATCGCCAGCCTCGAGTTCGCCGTCCCGACCGCACCGTGGTGGCGAGCCGCGTGGTGGTGCTACACGCGAATGGTGCTCCCGGTCGCCGGCTGGATCACCGGCGGGCGGGCTTGGTACCACGTCGGCCGGTTTCTCGGCCCGAGCATCTCGACGCACTACCGCCAATACGCCGTCGACTGGACGGTGGCTGCGTGGAAGACCGCGGGTATCGACGAGGTCGAGACCCGCACGATGAGCCTGGGCGGCGGCCTGGTCATGTGGGGCCGACGCGCCCGATGACCGATCCTGACGAGCCGGTCGAGCAGCTCAGCCAACTCGCCCCGGCGTTCTATGCCCGGCCGAGGCTCGCTTCGCAAAGGGCCGTGGGCGACTGGTGGACCCTGTTGCATCCGCCCTACACCGCCTGGCACCTCTCGTACGTGGTCATCGGAGCATGCCTGGTCGGCCCCGTCGATGCCGGCCGGCTGGTCGCCACCGTGGCTGCGTTCTTCCTCGCCGTCGGGATCGGTGCGCACGCGCTCGACGAACTGCACGGCCGGCCGCTGGCTACTTCGATCCGCTCGTCCATCCTCATCACCGCGGCGATCATCGGCATCGGCGGCGCGGCGGTGGTCGGCATCGTCGGCGTGGCCGACGTCGGCCTGCCGCTGATCGTCTTCATCGTCGTCGGTGTTGCGCTGGCCGTCGGGTACAACCTCGAACTGCTCGGCGGCCGCCTGCACACCGACCACATCTTCGCGGCCAGCTGGGGCGCGTTCCCGGTGCTCACCGCCTACTACGCCCAGCACGAGCGGCTCGACATCGCCTCCGTCGGCGCAGCGGCGTTCGCCTACTTCCTCAGCACGGCGCAACGCCGCCTCTCCACACCCGCTCGCAGGCTGCGGCGCAAGACCAACGAGGTGCGCGGCACGATCGTGGACCGTGGCGGCAACTTCGCCGACCTCGATCGGGCCACTCTGCTCGCGCCCCTGGAGGGCGCACTCCGCGCCCTGAGCTGGGCCACGGTGGTCCTGGCCGTCACGCTTGCACTCGCCCGTCTGACACCGTGGCCGTGACACGATCGGCGACGGTCGTGGGAGGGGGTCCGGCCGGGCTGATGGCCGCCGAGGTGCTCGCAACCGCCGGCGTCGCCGTGACGGTCTACGAGCACATGCCCTCGGTCGGGCGCAAACTGCTGCTCGCCGGGCGGAGTGGACTGAACATCACCCACAGCGAGCCGATCGAACAGTTGCTCACCCGATACAGCACGGGGGGCGACCGGCTTGCCGCGGCCATCCACGCCTTCGGCCCGGTCGCGCTGCGGGACTGGTGCACAGCCCTGGGCGAACCATCGTTCGTCGGGTCGAGCGGCCACGTGTTTCTCGAATCGTGGCGAGCCACACCATTGCTGCGGGCATGGCTCGCCCGCCTCGCCGACCTCGGTGTCTCGATCGAAGTCCGTCGGCGCTGGGTTGGTTGGGGCACGGCGGCCGACGGCTCGGTCGATGCACGACCACTGCGCTTTGCCTCCCCCGATCACAGCATCGCCGAGGCGGCCGGAGACCTCACCGTGCTGGCGCTCGGGGGTGCGAGTTGGCCGCGGGTGGGCTCCGACGGCGGGTGGGTACCGGTTCTCCGCGCTGGCGGAGTTCGGGTCAACGACCTCCGCCCGGCGAACTGCGGCATGAGGATCACATGGACGGCGCACTTCGCAGACCGATTCGCCTTGGTACCCCTGAAGAACATCGCGATCGTGGTGGGCGACAGCCGCGTGCGTGGCGACGCAATGATCACCCGTCATGGAATCGAAGGTGGGCCCGTGTACGTCCAATCGGCCGCGATGCGCGACGAGCTCGATCGTCGTGGCCGCTGCCCGATCACCATCGATCTGCAACCCGACCTGACCATCGTGCAGGTCGCCGAGCGGCTGGCGGACGGTCGGCCGAAAGATTCGATCGCATCGTTGCTGAGGCACACCATTGGTCTGACACCGGTCGCGATTTCGCTGCTGCGTGAGGTGTGCGACAACCATGTGCCGACAGACCCGGCCGAGCTGGCCGACCTGGTCAAGGCGGTGCCGCTGACGATCGAGGCGACCATGCCGATCGACCGAGCGATCTCGAGCGCCGGCGGCATTGCTCTGGATGAGGTCGATGGGCGATTCATGTTGCGTCGCCTGCCTGGCACCTTCGTCGCCGGCGAGATGCTCGATTGGGACGCGCCCACCGGCGGCTACCTGTTGCAGGCGTCGTTCAGCACCGCAGTGGCAGCAGCACGAGGCGCGCTCGAGTGGCTCGCCGAAGGCGACGCCCGCTGACTCAGCCACTGTTGCGCAGGCCGGTGGCGACGCCGTTGATGGCCAGGTGGATGCCGCGCTGGATCAGTTCGGTCTGGTCGCCGCCTCGCCACCTGCGCAGCAGCGAGACCTGCATGTGGTTCAGCGGCGCGATGTACGGGATGCGGTAGCGGACGCCACGCGCCAGCGCCGGGTTGTCGTAGAGCAAGTCGTCGTGTCCCGACACCACCCTCGCGGTCCACACGGCCTTCGCATGCTCGGCAGCGACAGTTTCGAAGAACTGCTCGGCTCCAGCAACGTCGGCCGCCAACGTCTGGTAGCGCGCGGCGATCGCCAGATCGGTCTTGGCCAACACCTGGGCCATGTTCGACACCACCGTGCGGAACCATGGCCACTGCTCGTGCATGTCACGCAGTTCGGCGACGCGTCGGTCATCGCCGCCAACCCAGTCGGTCACGGCGGCGCCGACCCCGAACCATCCCGGCAACATCAGCCGGCACTGGCTCCAGCTGAACACCCACGGAATCGCCCGAAGGTCTTCGATCCGCCCGGAGTTGGTGCGCGATGCCGGGCGGGAGCCGATGTTCATGGTCGACAGCTCGACGACGGGCGTGATCGCCCGGAACCACTCCACGAAGCCGGGTGTTTCGTAGACCAGATGTCGATACGAAGCCTGCGACGCAATCGACAGCTCGTCGGCGATGCGCATGAACCTCGGATCGACGTGGTCGGTCTGCCAGCCGCGCAAGACGGTCGACTCGATCGATGCCGCGACCAACGCCTCGAGGTTCTGACGGGCGCGTTCGGGATCCGCGAACTTCGCGCTGATCATCTCGCCCTGCTCGGTCATGCGCAGCCCCACCTGCACGCTGCCCGATGGCTGGGCGATGATCGCGTGATAGCTGGAACCGCCACCCCGACCGACCGTGCCACCGCGACCGTGGAAGAGGCGCAACTTCACGCGGTGCCGTTGGGCAACCGCGACGAGATCCTCCTGGCACCGGTACAACGCCCAGTTCGACGCCATGTAGCCGCCGTCCTTGTTGCTGTCGGAGTAGCCCAGCATCACCTCTTGGAGACGGTCACGGTGGTCGAGCCATTCGGCGTACCGCGGGTGGGACCACAATGCGTCGACGACGACGGCAGCGCCTTGCAGGTCGGCGATCGTCTCGAACAACGGCACGATCCCGATGGCCAGCTCGGTGGGCGACATCGACGTCGAGGTCGAACGAAGCAGGCCGACCTCGCGGAGCAGGACGGCGACCTCGAGCACATCCGACACCGATTCGCACTTCGAGATGATGTAGTGCTCGATCGCGTTCGGCCCGAACGTGCGCAACGTGCCGGCGGCCTGACGCAGAATCGCCAACTCGCTGTCGGCCAGGTCGCTGACGGCCGAGTCGACGCCCAACAGCGGGCGCGCCGTCGACAGCTCGGCCGACAGCACCTCGACGCGGTTGGCCTCGTCGAAGGTCAGGTAGCTGGCGCACACGCCGCCGATGCGCAACAGCTCGTCAACGACCTGTTCGTGCACCGCGGAGTTCTGCCGCAGGTCGACCGTCGCCAGGTGGAACCCGAACGTTTCGACCGCACCGCGCAGTGCAGCGAGCCGGCCGTTGGCAACGGCGTGGGCGCCATGTTGATGCAGCGATGCATCGATGACGTCGAGATCGGCCAGCAGCTCCGACGGCGAGCTGTAGCGCGGGCGATCACCGATCGGTGCACTGCCCGGCACACGACCGATCAGGCACTGCGCCGTTGACGCGACGCGGGCATGCATGCCGCGCACCGCCTGGCGGTAGAGCTCGTCGAGGCGATACGGCGAGGTGTCGTCGGCGGCCTCGGTCAGCTGCATGAGGGCGGGAGTGGTGGTGACGAGCCGCGACGACATCGACAACTCCTCCGCCAGGTGCCACAGCTGCTGCAGGTGGTGACCGAGGGCCAGACCTGCCTGTTGCTGGAACGTATCGGCCAACACGTCTGCGGTGACGAACGGGTTGCCGTCCCGGTCACCGCCGATCCACGAGCCGATCCGCAACAGCGGCCGCTCGCGGTCGGGCCGGGCACCGAACGCGGTGTTGACCGCCGCGTTCAACACCGGCCCCTGCGACAGCAGTGACAGTTCGAAGTAGCGCATTGCATCGTTGACCTCATCGCGCAGGCGCAACTTGGTGAGGCGCAGCATCGCCGTCTGCCACAAGGTGACGATCTGCCGCCACAGTTCGTCGCTCCACTCGGCCTCTTCGACATGGTTCATGTCGAGCCGACCGCGCTGCGCCATCAGCGCCGCGACTGCGGTCTGAATCGATTGGATCGTTCGCCGGCGGATCTCAGTGGGGTGCGCGGTCAGCACCGGGATCACCTCGCTGTCGCCCACCGCCGCTTGCACGTGCGCGGCGTCGAGCCCGGCTTCGTTGACCAGCTGGATCGTGCGCGCCAACGTGCCGGGCGGCGGAGGCGAGCCGCTGTGCACCAATGCCCGGCGTCGGCGGGCATGATCGGTGTCTTCGGCGATGTTGGCCAACATCGCGAAGTAGCTGAACGCCCGGATCACGTGCAGCGCGTCGGCGATCGGCAGCGGGTCGAGCAGTTCGATCAGGTGCGCTGGGTTGATGTCGCCGACAGCGGCACGGCGAATCGACTCCACCAGATCGAGCGTCTCGCTACCGGCCTGGTCGGCGATGACGTCGCCGAGTGTGCGCCCCAACAGGCGGATGTCGTCGTTGAGCGACTCGGACTGGCGCATCGGTCAAGGATACGAGGCGGGACGGACTGCTCGGCCGAATTGGCCGAGCGCTACGGTCGGTTCGCACCATGACACGACACGCACCATGACACTCGGTTCCATTCGCCATCAGATCCGAATCAACCGTCCGGCCGCGACCGTGTGGGAGCTGGCCGGCGATGCGGCGCGTCTGCATGAGTGGTTCCCTGGCATCGACTCGTGTCAGGTCGAAGGGAACGTCCGCGTGATCACCCTCGGCTCCGGCATCTCGATGCCCGAGGAGATCCTCGTGCACGACGACATCCAGCGCCGGTTTCAATACCGCATCACCGCTGCGGTGTTCGCCTACCACCGCGGCGGGATCGACGTGATCGACCTCGGCGACGACACCTGCCTGGTGGTGTACTCGACCGATGCCGACCCGCGCGCCATGGCCCTGACGATCGGTGGCGCCACGGCGGGGGCACTCGACGAGCTCAAACGACAGATGGAAACCGACATGCACGAAGGAGCACGCTGATGGGTCGCAAGATCTTGTTGGTGACCAGCGATCAGCAGCGCTACGACACCCTCGGCTGCAACGGCGGCAGCGTTGCACGTACGCCGGTGGTCGACAGGCTCGCCGCCGAGGGCTACCGCTACGAGCGGGCCCATCCCCAATCGGTCGTCTGCATGCCGTCGCGTTCGACCATCGTCACCGGTCAGCATCCGAGTACGCACGGCGTGTGGATGAACGGTGTAGCCCTCCCCGTCGACGCACCGTCGGTCGCTTCGGTGTTGCACGACAGCGGATACCGGACTGCGCTGATCGGCAAGCCCCATTTCGAGCCGTTCCTCGACCCCTTCGCCCGGTTCGCCGAGAACCGCTTCGCCCGCGAGGACCTCGTCGGGCTGCACCGCGGTTTCGAGCACTTCGAGACCGCGACCCACGGCGCCCTCGGCCCGCTGCACTACGCGCAGTGGATGGCTGCCAACCATCCGGAGGCGGTGTCGATGTTCTTCCCGGTGCTCGACATGGCCCTGGAGGTCAGTGCTGCCGGGGGCGGCGACACGGGTGCGCCGCAGGTGCACGACAACGCCGTGCCGCGCGAGTGGTACCACACCGACTGGGTCGCCGATCGCACCATCAGCTGGCTCGATTCGCTCGGTGCCGACGACGACTGGTTCTGCTGGATGAGCTTCCCCGACCCGCACCATCCGTGGGATCCGCCGGCGTCGGAGCTCGGGCGGGTCGATTGGCGCGACGTGCCACTGCCGGCCGGCTACATCGCCGACGCTGGGCAACGCGAAGCGGTGCTCGATGCCAAGCCTCGCCACTGGAAGGCCTGGTACGACGGCAGCCTGGTGTCCAACTACGAAGCCCCGGCCAACTGGGTCCCGGCGACCCTGACCGCGGATCAGGTGCGCGAGGTCAATGCCCGCAATGCCGTCGAGTGCGAATTGATCGACGAGGCACTCGGCAGGGTGCTGGCGGCAATCGCCGCGCGGGGTTGGGGCGAGGATCTCGACGTGATCTACACCACCGACCACGGCGAGCTGCAGGGTGACTTCGGCCTGCTCTTCAAAGGGCCGTACCACGTCGACGGGTTGATGCGCCTGCCGCTGATCTGGAGGCCGGCACCGTCATCGAATGCAAACCCGGCCGCAGTGACCCGGCCGGTCGGCCTGGTCGATCTGGCGCCGACGTTCTGCCACATCGCCGGCCTTGCTGCGCCGGAGTGGATGGAGGGCTCGGCGCTCCCCGTCGACGACATCGATGCCGACGCACGCGGCTTCGAGCGGGTGTTGACCGAGTGGGACAGCGAACTGTTCGGCGTCGACGTGCACCTGCGGACCATCACGCGCGACGTGTGGGTGTGCAGCACCTATCGGCCGGGATACAGCCACGACGGCACCGAGGGCGAGCTGTACGACCTCGAAGCCGACCCGTTGCAGCGTGTCAACCGGTGGGCGGACCCGGCGCTGGCATCATTGCGCAGCGATCTGCTGGCCGATCTCTGGGACCACCAACGGCCGATGCACACACCACTGCGGCGCGTCGAGGCGCCGGTCTGACAGGGCTACTTCTTGCCGCCGCTTTGCGATCGCAACAGGCGCCTGCCCTGCACGGTGATCTCCAGCTCCTTGAACCACGGCGCCGGCTTGTCACCGCTTCGCTGACCCCACACCAGCGAACGCTCCTTGGCTTCGTTGAGGCAGCTGGCGACCGCTTCCAACTTCCAACCCAGTTTCTTGGCGATGATGGCGTTGTCGACCGGCGCACCGGAGTCGTCGCCACCCAGCACGACTGCCAGCAGTTGCACCATCTGTCGATCATCAGACACTTGGTCATCCGGCATCGAGCTGTCCAACGCAATCCCCCCTCGCAGTCCCGAGCCTGAAGCGGCTACGCCGAAGCGAGGAGAACCTGAAGCGCCGAGCCTACCGGTGAAAGGCTCGATCGCCGCGGAGTGGCAAGCTGCGCAGGTGAAGTCGTATGACGTGTTGGTCGTCGGTGGCGGGATCGCCGGAGTGTCGATCGGGTACGAGCTGGCCACGGATCACTCCGTCGGCCTGCTCGAGATGGAGGCGACCCTCGCCTTCCACACCACCGGGCGCTCCGTCGCCACGTTCCTCGAGAGCTACGGCGGCCGAACGATCCGGCTGTTGACGACGGCCAGCCGGGCGTTCATGGAAGACCCGCCCGACGGGTTCGGGCGGCCCCTGTTGAAGCCACTTCCGCTGATCTGGGTGGCCCACCACGACAGAGTGGACGATCTGCACGCGATGCGCGATGCGGTGATCGAGTTCATCCCCGACGTGCGGGTGTTGGGCGCGAACGAGACAGTCGACGCCACCAAGGTGATCCGCCCCGACTGGGTCGCCGCCGGCCTCGTCGAGCCCGGGGCGAGCGAGATCGATGTGGCCGCCCTGCACGGTGGCTACGCGGGTGGGCTGCGGGCCCGCGGTGGCGAGATCCACACGGCGGCCGGTGTCGCCCGAATGCATCGGGTCGGCGGCCGGTGGCAGATCACCGATCGCGCCGGCGAGGAGTACGAGGCGGGCGTGGTCGTCAACGCGTCGGGTTCATGGTGCGACATCGTCGGTGATCTCGCCGGCGCCCGGCCGGTCGGCATTCATCCGCTGCGACGCACGGTGTTCACGATCGTTCCGCCCTCCGACATCGACCCGCATTCGATCCCGTTGGTCGCCGACGTCGGCGGCACCTTCTACCTCAAGCCGGAAGGCCCACAGATCCTGTGCTCGCCCGCCGACGAGGCGCCTTCCGAGCCCTGCGATGCGCGACCCGAGGAGATCGATGTCGCCAAGGCCATCGATGTGATCAATGCCGCAACAACCCTCGACATCCGACACGTGCGGTCGTCGTGGGCCGGGCTGCGCAACTTCGTCGCCGACCGCTCACCCGTCGCCGGGTTCGACGACGAGGTCGACGGCTTCTTCTGGTTCGTGGGTCAAGGCGGGTACGGCATCCAGATCTCCCCCGCACTCGCTCGAGCCGGAGCATCACTGGTGCGGTCGGGTCGCCTACCCGACGAGTTGAGCGATCGGGGCTTGGAACCCGCTGCGTTGGACCGACGGCGCCTCGCCGGCCTCGGCCCGCTCGAAGGCCACTAGTCAGGCCGACTTGGCAACCGTGTTGGTGCCGCTGTCGACCACGTAGGTGCTGAACGAGGTGACTTCGCTGTCGGCGTTCGACACGTCGGTCACGATTCGGTACTCGGCGGTCCAGCGTTCTGGCGTGACCGTGTGCAGTGCATACCCGCGATGAGCCAGTTCGGCGTCGACGAGATCGGGGAACGTCTTCAACACGTCGGTGAGCTCGGTCCCGATCAGACCCTCGGAGCTGATCGATGTCGTGACGAACTCGACGCCGACCGGGGTCCCCAGGCCGCGGTCGCCGGCACGTAACTGAGCGACGGCGGCGAGGTGGATGTCGCCGGTCACCACCACGACGTTGGCAACCGCGGCGTCGGCCAGATGTTGCAGGATCCGCTGGCGTTCGACCGGATACCCGTCCCACTGGTCGTAGTTCAACACTGCGCCGTTGAACGTGGAATCGGCGAACACCACCTGATTGCCGATCACGTTCCACACCGACGTCGAATTGTCGAGCTTGTCGTAGAGCCATGCCTCCTGCGCGTCGCCGAGCATGGTGCGCGCCGGATCCGTCGTCTCCGGGCACGGCGGTTCGATGCTCAACGTCACATCGCCACACGCCTGATCGGAGCGGTACTGCCGGCCATCGAGCAGCGCCAACCCGATCAGCTTGCCCCAGTTCACGTCGCGATAGATGCGGTACTCCTGGTCGACGGCGACCGGCGGATCGAGGCGCACCGGCTGGTGCTCCCACCAGGCCTGGTAGCCGACGAAACGGCGAGCCGGAAAGGTCGGTGCATCGGTCGCTGCTTGGGGCGTGAGCCCGGCGTAGTTGTTCTCCACCTCGTGGTCGTCCCAGATGACGAACCAAGGCGCAACGACGTGCGCGGCTTGCAGGTGGGCGTCAGTCTTGTAGCGCGCATAGCGATTGCGGTAGTCGGCGAGCGTCGTGGGCTCGGGGCCGATGTGCACGCGTGCGGTGATGTCGGCGCCAGAGGCGACGCCGGGGTCTTCGTAGATGTAGTCGCCCAGCCAGACAACGAACTCGGGGTTGTGCTCGGCCAGGTCGCGGTGTGCCGCGTATTGGCCGTTGGCGTAGTTCTGGCAGTTCGCCACGGCGAACGTGACCTCGGCGAGGTCGACACTTGCCTCGGGCGCAGGCCGGGTCGTGCCCACATGGCTGGTGTATTGGCCGACCCGGAAGCGGTAGAACCACGTGCCCTGTTCGAGCGGCACGACGGCATGCACGCTGTGGGCCCGTGCCGCGACGGCCGTCTCGACACCGCTCGACATGACCGTGGTGAAGTCGGCCGAGTCGCTGATCTCCCAGGTGACCGGCACATCGTCGTCGGGCATGCCGCCGTTGTTCAACGGGTCAGGCGCGAGTCGTGTCCACAGCACGACACTCGTGGCGTCGGGGTCGCCCGAAGCGACGCCGAGCGTGAACGGATCCCCAGACAACTCGACCGCAAGCAACGTGGATGTCGTCGTCGCCGCTTCGGTGGTCGTGGCTGCTTGGGTCATCGGCGTCGTCGCCGGGATCGTGCTCGTCGGCGCCGACTCGTGACTGCTGCCGTCGCTGTCGCTGCACGCCGCCACCACGATTGCCGCACCCGTGGCCAAGAACATGCGGCGAGAAATTGGTCCCATCAAGGCAGTCTGCCCGATTCCGTCGCTTCCGGACATCCCGTACCGGGGCGGGAGTCGTCACGCGCGCGGCGAACCCGGGTCAGACGCCGTCACCCTCGGCCAGCGCGACCACCACGGCGGCCACGAGCGCGGCGGCGTATGCCGATGCCAGGTACGACGGTGAGAATGCCGGAAACGCCGTGAGATCGAGGTACGCCAGGCCGACGACCCTCACGATGACCAGCAGCAGTCCTGCGCCGACCACGGTCGCCATCGCGGCCGACGGCATCCTTCGCTCATGCACCGCCCGACTCGCCCGGAGGAACGCGACGGCGAACGCCGCCACTGACAGCAAGCGGTACAGCCAACGGAACACGCTGATCAGGTGCACACGTTGACGGGTCGAGAAGTCGTTCGGTCCAGGAGCGAGCGGCTCGCCGGTCATGCGGCTGAACAGGGCACGGTCGGCGGCTGTGCCGTTGCCATCGGGCGACTGTGCGCTGAACGCCGAGAGATCGACCGTGTGACGGAGGCCGGTGAACGTCCGAGCCACCAATCCGGGCAACCGACTCCACTTCCAGGCCGGTGCAATCCCCCTGTGCGGTGCTCCGCACTGCAGTCGTCCGTCGCCGCATGCCGAGTTGATCTCGTCGGCGATCGCACGGAACGTCTCCTGCAGCCGCGTGGCCGTCGTGGCCTGCCCGGTGGCGCCGATCGCATCGAGCACCACCCATTGGAAGACCTGACCGCCGAGATCGCGTACGCCGTCGGGCCGGATGCTGGAGAACGGCGACGCGCCCCCGCCCTCGATCTCACTGCGAAGGCTGGCGAACATGGGACTGATCGCGTACATCAACTCACGCGTCTCGGCGGTAATGGGGAACTGGTCGAACGTGGTGGCCGGGTCGACGCGGAACATCGGCCCCAACCCGGCAGACATCGAGGTCTGCTCGACGTTGGTGATCGAAACGCCATAGTGCGAGTCGTTGACGTGCTCGACCCACACGGTCCCGAACGCGATCGTCAGAGGTATGCAGGCGACACCGAGCGCGGACACCACACGATGCATCGGCGGGATCGGGGCACGCATGAGTCGGGCGATCGCTGTGGCCAGACCGAACAGCAACGCCGGCAGCAGCAGCAACCACTCCTCGCGCACCACCCACAACGCGCCGACCGACAGCGACGCCGACACTGCCCACAGCACCGTCGATCGACGTGGCCGGTCACATGTCGACACCAGCCCGACGAGGCAGGCCAGGAGCAGGATCGTCAATGCCGGATACACCCCCGAGCGGTCGACGCGCGCCGAGATCGGGGTGTTCATCGTCATCGGGTTGAACACCAGCAGCGCGAACGCCAACATCCGGCGCCGCCGACCCCGCACGAGCGGCCGTACCGCCACGATCGTCACCGCGATCGCGAGCACGTAGAGCAGTTGGTGGGCGAGCAGCAGCGGCAGCCCGAGGGCGTGCATCGCCGCGATGAACAGCGGGTAGCCGGGTTGCTTGATGACGACGTGGGCCTCCCACGGACCCAACCACTGGCCGGCGCTGATCCACGACGCACGCTGGACGAACCACTGGTCGTCGATCGTCAACGAACCGTACGCAGTCAGCCGCTGGCCCCCGACCAGCCACAGCTTGGCCACGACCATCGCCGCCCAGGGCGCCGCAGTGATCGCAGCCCGCCGCACGCCGGTCCACGAGCGTGCGGGCGTGTGCTCGGCCATGGGCCACGACCATAGACCGCAGCCTGCGATCGCCTCATGGGCGACGCGACGGCTACGTTCCACGTCGTGCCCCATGATCTACCGCTTCTTCCGACAACGGTGGTCGGCAGTTACGCCCATCCGTCGTGGTTCTACGCAGCCAAAGAGTTGATGGAGGCCGACCGCTTCGGGCCAGTCGATGTCGAGGAGACCTTCGACGACGCCGTCGATCGGGCGATCCTCGATCAAGAGCAGGCCGGCCTCGACGTGATCAGCGACGGCGAGATGCGCAGAGCGAGCTTCGTCTGGGCCTTCGCGTCGCGAATGACAGGGCTGCGCGACGGCGGAGCGCCGCGCAAGATGGGCCCGATGTCGCTCGACATGCGCAACGTGCAGGAGACCACCGGGCCGGTGGGCGTGCCCAACGGGATGGGCGCGATCGAGGAGTTCGCCTACGCAACGACGCGTTCCACGAAGCCGATCAAGATCCCGCTGCCTGGTCCATTCGCGCTGACAACGTTCATCCGTCCCGTCGACCACTACACCGACCGCACACACTTGGCGGAGGCCTTCGTGCCGGCGCTCAACCATGAGATCCGCCAATTGGCCGACGCCGGCTGCAAGTGGATCCAACTCGACGAGCCGGCGACCCCCGGCTACGCAGCCAACGACCCGCACACGCCGGCCGACATCGCCAGACTGTTCAACGCATGTATCGAGGGTGTCACGGGTGTGCACTTCAGCCTGCACATCTGCTTCGGGTCATTCCGTAAGCTGCCGTACGCCAAGAAGACCTATTCGCGCTACTTCCCCGACCTGCTGGAGGCCAAGGCCGACCAGTTCGTGCTGGAGTACGGGACTCGAGAGATGTCGGAGATCGAACAATGGATGAACTGGGCACCGGATCGCGAGCTCGGCGCCGGGATCATCGACATTCGCACTCACTACTGCGAGACACCCGGCGATGTCGTCGAACGAGTGCGCATGTGCCTCGAACACGTGCCTGCCGACAAGTTGTTCCTCACCACCGACTGCGGGCTGCGATACGTGCACCGCACTCTGGCCCGCCAGAAGATCACCAACCTCGTCGCCGGCGTGCGCCAGGTCCGCGAGACGTTGTGAGCCGCGAGTCATGAGTGCAGCGGCACCGCGCAAGATCCTGATCGATTGCGACCCGGGCATCGACGACGCGATGGCAATCTTCTATGCGCTCGAGTCGCCGGAGCTCGAAGTGATCGGGCTCACGACGGTCTTCGGCAACGCTCACGCCTCGGTGTGCACGACGAACGCACTGAAGTTGCTGGAGATCGCCGATCGAACCGACATCCCGGTGGCGTCGGGCGCCGAGAGCCCGTTGGCCATGCCATACCGCGGGCCGGTTGCATTCGTGCACGGGTCCGACGGGCAGGGCGACGTGTTCCTGCCGCCGCCGACCACGGCACCGTTGGCGATCGACGCCGCTCATTTCATCGTTCGAACGGTGTTGGATTCGCCGGGCGAGGTCACCCTGGTCGCCCTCGGCCCGATGACCAACGTAGCCCTCGCCCTCCAACTCGAGCCGTCCCTCGGCCAGCGCTTGGCCGAGGTCGTGCTGATGGGTGGCAATGCCTTCGTTGGCGGCAACGCAAGTCCGGCGGCGGAGGCCAACATCCTCAACGATCCCGAGGCCGCCGACATCGTGTTCGGTCTCGACTGCCCCATCACGATGGCCGGGCTCGACGTGACCGAGCAGACGATCATGACCGCCGCCGATCTCGCCAAGATCGCCGTCTTCGACAATCCGCGGGCTCGCCACCTGGGCGCGATCGTGCCCTTCTACCACGCCTTCTACAAAGACCGACTGGGCCTCGACGGCATCTGCGTGCACGATTCGAGCACCATCAGCTATCTGCTCGCACCGCAGTTGTACACGTGGGTCGAGTACCCCATTCGGGTCGACACCGGCAACAGCGTGTGCCGAGGCAAGACCCAGACGGCCGTTCATGTCAGCGATCACGAGACAGCTTGGAACGGGCGGCGGGCCGTGCGGATCCTCACTGGGGTCGACAGCCGAGCGGTCGTCGAACTCGAATTGGAGCGACTGGCACGGTGATGACCGACATGCAGAGGGCAAACGATGCCGCTTGATCCTCAGGTAGCCGCGCTGCTCCAGCAACTCCAGGTGCTCGGAGCGCCGAAGCTCCCGACGCTGTCTCCGATCGAGGCGCGAAAGCAGACGGAGCTGATCCTGCCCTTGGCAGGAGACCCGATCGCCGTCGGGTCGGTTCGAGACATCACCATCCCGGTCGATGAGGTCGTGATCGGGGCGCGTGTGTACACGCCCGAAGGCGAAGGCCCGTATCCCGTCGTGGTCTTCTTCCATGGCGGCGGCTGGGTGATCTGCAACCTCGACACCCACGACCACATCGCTCGATCGATCTGCCGCGATGCCGATGCAGTGGTGGTGTCGGTCGACTATCGCATGGGTCCCGAGCATCGCTTCCCCACTGCCGTGCACGACTGCTTCGCAGCAACGAAATGGGTTGCCGAGCACGCGCCGTCGTTGGGCGCCGAAGCCAGTCGACTTGCGGTCTGCGGCGACAGCGCCGGTGGCAACCTCAGTGCCGTGGTGTCGCAGATCGCGCGCGACAACGGCGGCCCGACGATCATCTTCGCCGCGTTGATCTACCCCGCAGTCAACATGACGGCAAAAGGGGGTTCGCTCGACGAGAACGCAACCGGCTACTTCCTCGAGACCGACCACATGGAGTGGTACATGAGCCATTACCTCACCGAAGCCGAGCGGTCCGATGTGTTGGCGTCACCGCTGCTGAACGAGAACCTGGCGGGCCTTCCGGCGTGCTTCATCGCCACCTGCGAGTACGACCCGCTGCGCGACGAGGGCGAGGCCTATGCCGATGCCCTGCGAGCCAATGGCGTACATGTCGCCGCCAAGCGCTACGACGGCCTCATCCATGCCGCCGCCAACTTGACCGGCGTGCTCGATGGCGGCCGCCAACTCGTCGCCGACGTCGGCGCGCATCTGCATGCGGCATTGCACAGCTAGGGCTGGCGCAATTCGATCGTCACGTCGGTGATCATCTGCAGTTGGTGGATCATCGCCCGGGCCGAGAGCCGAAAAGGGTGCTTGGGGCCGATGATCGGGTCACCGATCGGGGCGGTGGCGACCGCCGCGAGGCACCGACCGTACTGCAGCACCTCGAACCAGTCGACGATCTCGAGATTGACCGGCGCCGACCGGCGATAGGTGTCGACGAACCGTCGCGCCAACGCTCCGGTGACGGCGCGCAGTGCGGGCTCGGCCAACCGTGGGATCTCGATCGGCGCGCAATGCAACAGCGCCGCAGTGAAGCCCACGTCGTACTCGCGACGGCACAGGTTGCCATTGGTCCAATCGAGCACGCTGAACGATTCGTCGTCGTTCACCAACATGTTGAACGGATGGATGTCTCCGTGGCACACGACTGACGGGTTCATGACCGGGCGTCGGGCCTCCAGCCATGCCAGCAGTGCCTCGAATCCAGGCACCTTCGATCTCGCTGCTTCGCGGATCTCGGCGAAGCGCGCCTCGACTCCCAACGAGCCGACGTCGATTCCGGCGGACTCAAGTGCGTCGGCGATCGGCTGCGCATCGAGTGCATGCAGCTGCAGCGTTGCCGAGGCCAACAGCCGGGCGACCCGGCGAATCGTCTTCGGCAGGCGAACGAGCGCCCCGCCGATCTTGAGGCCGCTGAGCAAGTGCACACCATCGACACGCTCCATCACCATGAACGCTCCACCGAGCGCGTCGTCGCAACCATCGACCACGACCCGGGGTGTGGGATACCCCTGGTCGGCCACGCCACGTTGCACGATGGTTTCTCGAACACCGACGTCGGGGCTCGGCATGACGCGCAGCACCAGCGGACCACGCAGGTCTGCCGGAGGATCGCTCAACTCGAAGCCGTAGATCGCTGCCCAGAACCCACCGGTCATCGGGGTTGGTGGATGCGCAAATGCCTGCGGCGACCCGGCGAACGCCGAGAGAACCCGCAATAGCGACGCATCGATCACCGAGTCACTATGGCACTTCGGCTAGAACGAGCGAGATGAAACCCCAGATCGAGCTGCGAAGCGACAACGCCGCCGGCGTGGCCCCGGAGATCATGGCCGCGATGAGCTCTGCGAACACGGGCTCCGCGTTGGCGTACGGCGGCGACGATTGGACTGCGCGCTCACGCGACATGGTGCGCGAGGTGTTCGAGCACCCGGACGCCGAGGTGTTCCCGGTGACCAGCGGCACCGCCGCCAACTCGATCGGTCTCGCCGCGATCTGTCCGCCGTGGGGATCGGTCCTGTGCCACGAGACGGCACACATCCTGCAGAGTGAGTGCGGTGCCACGTCGATGTTCGGCGGTGGCGCTGTCGTACGCGGCGTCGCCGGCGACGGGTTTCGTGTGAGCCTGACCACGCTTCGGCAGGCGTTCGAAGCGACGCGCTGGGGTGACCCGCACCACTCCCAGCCGTCGGTGCTGTCGCTGACGAACCCGACCGACCGCGGCACCGTGTACACCGCCGCGCAGGTCGGTGAGCTCGTGGCCGTCGCCCGCGAGCGCGGGCTGCGCGCGCATCTCGATGGTGCGCGTGTCGCCAACGCGCTGGCTGCACTTGACTGCGCTCCGGCGGATCTCACGTGGAGGGTCGGCATCGACGTGCTCACCCTCGGGGCGACCAAGAACGGCGTCTTGAGCACCGACGCGATCGTGTCATTCGATCCGGTCATCTCCGAGCAGTTGGTCTACCGCGTCAAGCGGGCAGGGCACGTCGCCTCGAAGATGCGATTCCAGTCGGTGCAACTCACGGCCTACCTGGCGAACGGTCTGTGGCTGGATCTGGCGCGGCGCTCGAACGCGGCGATGGCCCGGCTGGCCGCAGGGCTTCGACCCCTCGACGTCGAGTTCCTCAACGAACCCGATGTCAACATGCTCTTCATCCGCCTCGACCCGGCGGCCGTTGATCACATGGCCGCGTCGGGTCTGCTCTTCTATCGTCAGACGACCAACACCGTGCGTCTCGTCACCAGCTTCCAGACGACCGACGAGGAGATCGACGAGGCCGTCGTGCGTATCAAGCACGCCCTCGCCGCCGCTGTTCTCGCCTCCGGACTGCTGCCGACTCGCTGATCCACACCGCAAGCAGGACCAGGCCGCCGCCGACTGCGTCGCGCACGTGCAGGTGCTCGCCGACGACGAGCCACGAGAAGATCACACCGAACATGGGCGTGAGGAACAGCGTGACGGCGACGCGATTCGAGGGCTGGTTCGACAGCACCAGGCACAGCAGGAGATAGGCGATGGCCGAGCCGATCCCGAGGAAGATGACGGCTCCCAGCGCCTTCGGCGTCACCGAATCGCCGCGGAGCATGCCCCCGTCGGCGACATCGAAGAGACACGCGGGGATCACAAAGATCAGTGCGCCGACCTGCGTGACGGCTGCGACAGCGAGCGGGTCGACGCCGCGGCCGACGCGACGTACGAAGGCGGTGTAGATCGAAAAGGCGATGACCGTGCCGAGCAGGAGGATGATCGGCAGGACCGGCGATGGGCCGGAGTGTTCGGTGAACACACCCGAGGCCACGAGTGCGCCGGTGAAACCGACGACCAGGGCGACGATCGATCGGCGCGACGGTGCATCACCGACCAGGAGCACCCCTGCCAGGGCGACGCCGATCGGCTCCAGACCGACGACGATCGATCCGATCGTCGCCGAGCCGCGATCGACGCCGATGCCCATGAAGACGGCCATGAGGCCGATGCCGAACATGCCGATGACGATCAGCCGTCTGACGTGGAGCTTCGCCGTGGGCAATCGCCTGCGGGCGACTGTGACCAGCACAGCCGCCGCCAGCGCGAAGCGGACCAGGTTGGTCGTGGCCGGGCCGAAGCTCTCACTGGCCAGCTTGTACGCAGGAAGGCTGCCACCGAAGAACACGACAATAGTCAGCAGCGTGGCCCGCACGGCGAGCGATGCCGGCTGCGAGTGACGGCCGACAACCGTTGTCGTTGCTTCCCTGATCGCCACGCACGCCACCATATTCGTTGCCTGCCGTCGAACGCCGACCGAGCAACTTCGACTACCGTGGCTGACGGCGTGCCGGGAAGTCTGGTCGGCAAAGGTCAGGAGACCATGTGACTCGCCGCTCACTGCGCGCCCCCCAACCGATTCCACGTGCGCTGTCGCCACTACGCGATTTCATGCACACCGAGGCCGCAAGTGGAATCCTGCTGGCCGTGGGCGCGGTCACCGCGATTGTGTGGGCCAACTCACCATGGTCGCCGTCATACGAGCACCTGTGGACCACACCGGTATCGCTGACCGTCGGCAGCCATTCCCTGCACCTCCTCATGCGCCAATGGATCAACCAAGGGCTGATCACCGTGTTCTTCTTCGTCGTCGGCCTCGAGATCAAGCGCGAACTGGTCAGCGGACAGTTGGCGACGAAGCGGGCTGCACTGTTGCCCGTCGTGGCCGCAGTGGGCGGCATGGTGACACCCGCGCTGATCTACCTCGCCATCGCCGGCGGGAGCGCGCCACGGGGCTGGGCGATCGTGATCGCCACCGACATCCCACTGGCCCTCGGCATCCTTGCCATCGCGAGCAGCCGTGTGCCACCCGCGCTGCGCGTGTTCCTGCTGGCCCTCGCCATCGTCGACGACATCGGGTCGCTGCTGATCATCGCTGCGTTCTACTCGACGGGCATCGGGTGGGGCTGGCTCGCAGCGGCGGTCGCCGTGCTCGCCGTGGTGGTCGTCGGCCGGAGGCTCGGCATTCAGCAACAGTCGGTGTTCCTCGCACTTGGTTGCCTGATGTGGCTGATGCTGCACGAGGCCGGAATCAGCGCCACGCTCGCCGGCGTGGCGATGGGCCTGCTGGCACCGACGACGGCACGCATCGCGCCGGAGTTCGTCGACGTCGAGGAACTGGCTGACGTCAGCACGGTCGAGAACGCCATGATGACCACCGACATCGCCCGCGGATCCGTGTCGGTCGTCGAATGGCTCCAACACCTCCTGCACCCGTGGGCCAGCTACGTGATCGTTCCGCTGTTCGCCCTGGCCAACACCGGTATCACCGTGAGCAGCAGCGTGTTGCACGACGCGGTGCGATCACCGATCACCTGGGCGATCATCATCGGCAGGGTCGTCGGCAAGCCGCTGGGGATCCTGCTCGCGACGAAGTTCGTCATCGCCACGAACCGCGCCGACCTACCCGGTGACGCGACCCCACGGCAGTCGCTCGGCGTCGCGACGACCGGAGGGATGGGCTTCACCGTCGCTCTGTTCATCACCGGCCTGGCGTTCACCGACGCGACGCAGCGGTCAGACGCCACGCTGGGCATCCTGGTCGCCGCGGTCCTCGCCGCGGCGTTGTCGCTCGCCGTGCTTGGCGTGGGCCAACGTCGGCTCGAGCCAGCCTCAACAGCAGGCTCACCCACTCAGGCTGTCACACGCTGACCGTCGCAGAGCGCTGCCGGGTTGTTGGATCAGCGCGAGCGAACAAAGGCGCGGAGCGTCTGTGCGCCCACACAGACATTTCGACGGCACAATGGCACCGATGCGTGTCACCGCTCCCGCCCTCGTTGTCGTGCTGCTCGCCGTGGGGTGTGGTGACAGCAAGTCGTCGTCGCCGAGCGTGGCTCCATCGCCGACCACTGCCCGCGCAATCTCCACGCCCGGCACCGGCACCGGCACCGGCGCAGCGTCGACCGGCGCGCAGCATCTCACGTTCACCACGACCGATGGCACGGTGATCGACTACGTGTTGCTGGTGCCCCCGGGGCGCACCACGGGGCAACCGGGCAAGGTCCTGTTCACGTTCCCACCCGGCGGCCAGGACCTCGACGTGACGACCAGGATCGTGGAGGATCGGTGGCACGACGAGGCCTTGGTGAGGGGTTGGGTGGTGGTGTCACCTGCTGCACCCTCGACCGGGCTGTTCTACGACGACCCGTCAGCCCAACTGGTGCCCGAACTGCTCGACAAGATCGCCGTCGACTACCCGCCCGAAGATGGTCGCTTCGACCTCGCCGGCGTCAGCAATGGTGGCCTCTCGGCGTTCAAAGCAGCGTTGACGTTCCCGGAGCGCTTCCGATCGCTGGTGGTCTTTCCCGGGTACTCCCAAGCTGGTGGCGACGATCCCAACCTGTCGAAGTTGAAAGGCATCGGCGTCAGCATGTTCGTCGGCGGCGACGACACGGGCTGGCGCAAGGCGAGCGAGCAGACCGAGCAGACCCTGAAGGGCCTCGGGTACCCGGTCGAGTTGCACGTCGTCGCCGGCTCGGGACATATCATCGAATCACTCACCGGCGCAGACCTCTTCGATGCGATCGAGCGCGTCCGCGCCTGACCGAACCGAGGGAAAGCCAGCGTGATCAAGCCGTGGTTGTTCGAATTTTTCCATCAACCGCTCGACGCGCAGTTGCGGTCGGATCCGCAGGCGGTGCACGAGCACTTCCGGTGGTACATCGACCTGTGGACCCGCGCCGACACCCGCGACTTCGAGGGCATCTTCTTCAGCGAGCACCACTTCGGCGCGGCCTACAGTCCTTCGCCGAACCTGTTGCTGTCGCACGTCGCGGCGCGCACCACCCGGCTGCGTCTCGGTGTGCTCGGATCCGTCACGCCCTATGCGACACCATGGCACATCGTCGAGGAGATCGCCATGCTCGACCACCTGACGGACGGACGCTTGGAGATCGGCGTTGTCAGCGGTATCCCGCCCGAACTCGCGGTGGTCGGCATCACGCCCGATGTCGCCGCGGCTCGCCACGCCGAGGTGATCGATGTGCTCGATGCGGCGCTGAAGGATCCCGTCATCTCGCACCACGGCACGCAATGGAACTTCGACGATCCCGAGATCCTGCCGAGGTGCCTGCAACAACCATCGCCACCGGTGTGGACAGCGGTGCGCAGTGCGGTGTCCGCCGAGCCAGCCGGCCGGCGGGGATGGAAGGCATGTGGCGGGTTCCTGTCGGCGAAAGAGATCGCGGTGGTGTTCGACGCCTACCGCCGCCATCGCCCGACCCCGGACCCTCCCGAATCGTCAGTGACGAAACTCGACGACTCGCGACGGCTGGTTTCGTCACTGACGATTCACGAAGGGTTCGGCCGCGGCAATGCTGTGCAGCGCGGCGGCCGAGCATGCACTCGACTGCGAGAAGGTCACGAACCGGTCAGCGCGGTTCGAACTCGTTCGCCGCACACCCGGAACGCTGGTGGAAGTCGAAGAACCGGCCCTCGGGGTCGTGAACCTGGCGCAGCTGTTGCAGTCGTGCGAAGTTGGCGTCGGACATGAACTTCGAGGAGCGTCGAGTCAGGTCTGCGTCACCGAGGTACGCGTCCTTGCTCACCGGCTCCAGGGCACGGAACCTCGATGTGACCCAGTCCTGCATCGCCTCGTCGACGGGCTGGCTGTTGCCGTGAGGGTGCCGAGGTCGACGGTCATCTCGCGGAGACCGGCGAGGTCGATCAACAACGCATCATCGCGCACGCTCCAGCCGGCCCAGGCATGCCCACCCGAACGGGCCCGCGACCTTCCAACCACGTTCCTTGGCCAGCCGAACGCCAGCGGCCACATCAGCCTCGCTGGCGGCCTTCAGAATGGCCGCCAGGTACCGCGACGGATAGCGAGTGTTGAACAGCGGCTCGGTGCGCGCCGCGTCGTACTCGGCGGTGCCGCGTTCGATCAGCCGTCCCTCGAACATCGCGCTCACGCCTTGATCCGCAGGTTGTCCGGGTCGTACATCGGTCGCATCGACACTCGTGCGGGATACCGCCGGCCGGCGATCTCGACGTCCCATGCGGCGGACGAGAGGTAGGCCGCGTTCACCGACTGGCCGCCTTCGATCATCACCAGTCCGACGGCACCGCCGAGCGTGAAGCCGTACGACGCGGCACGAACGTACCCCACTGCACAGTCGTCGCGGCGCAGCACTTCGCCGTGGAACATCAGCGGCTCGGGGTCGTCGACGAGCACTTGCACCAACCGGCGGGTCAAGGGCCCGGCCGCTTTCTTGGCGACGACCGCGTCGCGCCCGATGAACCCGTCGGGCTTGTCGAGGTCGACGGCGAAGCCGAGGCCGGCCTCGAGCGCGGAATCGGTGTTGTCGATGTCGTGGCCGTAGTCGCGGTAGCCCTTCTCCATGCGCAGGCTGCCCAGTGCTTTCAGTCCGGCGTGACGCAGGCCGAACACCTCGCCGGCGGCGACGATGCGGTCGTAAACATGCACCGCCTGCTCGGCCGACACGTACAACTCGTACCCCAACTCGCCGAGATAGGTGATCCGCACGCACAACAGGTGTGCGAAACCGATGTCGATGTACCGAGCCGAACGGAACGGAAAGGCGGCGTTCGACAGGTCCACCGCAGTGATCGACTGCAGCAACTCGCGCGACCGCGGGCCCTGCACGTTCAATTGGGCGTACCCCGCGGTGACATCGGTGGCGATCGCGTGTTGATCGCCGAAGTGTCGCCGCATGCGGGTCTCGACGTGCCGATGCGCCGTGTCGGTGGCAACCACCCAGTACCGATCTTCATCGAGTTTCGTCACGGTGAGGTCGGCCTCGATCGTGCCCGCTGCGTTCAGCCACTGCGTGTACGTGATCTCACCACGATCGGCGTCGACGTTGTTGGCCGAGAGCTGGTTCAGCAACCGGCCGGCTTCGCGACCCTGTACCAGGAACTTCGACATGAACGACATGTCCATCACGATCACGTCGTTGCGTGCAGCCTCGTGCTCGGCACGCCAGTAGTCGAACCAGTTCTGACGGCCCCACGACAACCGTTCAACCTTCGGCTCGACGCCCTCTGGGGCGTACCAGTCGGCGCCCTCCCAGCCGCTGACGTCCTTGAAGTAGGCACGCTGCTCCTGCAACCGCTGATGGATCGGCGACACCTTCGCATTTCTCGCCGTGGTCATCGACTTGCCCGGATAGTGGCACTGGTAGACCATCCCGAGTGATTCGACAGTCCGAGTCGCGCGGTACTCCCGGTTCGATTGGTACCTGTGCAGTCGGTCGATGTTGAAGCCGGTCACGTCGACATCTGGGCTGCCGGTCAAGATCCAGTGCGCCAGCATCCGACCCATCCCACCGCCGGTGAGGATGCCGACCGAGTTCATGCCGGCGGCGACGAAGTAGTTTTTGAGCTCCGGTGCTTCGCCGACGACTGGCAACAGGTCGGGCGTGAAGCTCTCCGGTCCGCAGAAGAACAGACGGACGCCGGTCTCCATGGAGATCGGCACGCGTCCCATTGCCCGCTCGACGTACGGGCCCATCCGGTCCCAATCGGGCTGGATCACGCCGAACGAGAAGTCGTTCGGGATGCCACCCACGTTCCACGGCGCGCACACCGCCTCGAACAGCCCGATCATCAACCCGCCGCCTTCCTCCCGGTAGTAGCCGTAGTTGGCGGGGTCTTCGATCACCGGCCACGCGTTCGACAAGCCCTCGATCGGCTCGGTGATCAGGTAGTAGTGCTCGGCAGCTTGCAGCGGGATGTTGATGCCCGCCGCCTCGCCGAGTTGGCGGGCCCACATGCCGGCGCAGTTGACGACGAACTCGGCCTCGATGTCGCCCTGGTCGGTACGCACCCCGGTCACTGCTCCGTTGTGCCGGAGGATGTCGATCACCGAGGCGCCCTCGATGATCGTCGCACCCTGTTGGCGCGCCCCCTTGGCCAGCGCCATGGTCACGTCGACGGGGTTGGCTCGACCGTCCTCTTTCACATAGAACCCGGCGAGCACGTCGTCGGTCTTCGCCAGCGGGAACAGGTCGCCGACTTCCCTGGCGGAGATCTCGTGCACGTCGACACCGCAGTAGCGGTTGAACGCGCTGACCCGGCGGTATTCCTCCAACCGGTCGGGCTCTGTCGCCAGTTCGATGAAGCCGACGGGTTGGAACCCGGTCGATTGACCGGTCTCGGCTTCCAGCCGGGAGTAGAGGTCGCTGGTGTACTTGCGCATCTCCGTCGAGGTCTCCGACAGCGAACCGAACGTGACCATCAGGCCGGCGGCATGCCAGGTCGTGCCCGACGTCAGCTTGTCGCGCTCCAGCACCACGACATCGCTGCATCCCATGTGAGCGAGGTGGTATGCAACCGAGCAGCCGATCACTCCCCCACCGATCACGACGACGCGGGCGCGATCTGGCAACGACGATGGCATGAGGGCCGAGTGTATTCACCCTCGCTAACCTCGCCGATCAGTGCCTGCATCCGAGACCGCTGCGCCGCCCGAAGACCGGCCGTTGGGATACCGGCCGAGCCTCGACGGTGTTCGCGCGCTTGCGGTCCTGCTCGTTGCCGGTGTGCACACCCACCCTCGCCTGGTGCCCGCCGGTTCGATCGGCGTCGACATGTTCTTCGTGCTCAGCGGGTTCCTCATCACCACGTTGCTCGTCGAGGAGATGGACGGCCGAGGGCACGTGTCGATCGGGCGCTTCTACATCCGACGCGCGCTTCGCCTGCTGCCTGCGCTCTTCGGGCTCCTGGCGTTCGTTGCCGCATGGGCGCTGCTGGTTGCCGCGCCCGACACCCGCCACAACGCGCTTCGAGAGATCGTTGCCGCCGCGTCGTACACCCGCAACCTCACGTGGTGGGCACACGTGCCAGGAACCCTGCTGGGGCACACCTGGTCTCTCGCCCTGGAGGAGCAGTTCTATCTGGTCTGGCCCGCGTTGTTGACCCTGTGCATGCGGCCGCGCCATCGCGGCACCTCGCTTGCCGTGGTCTTCGTCGCCGTGGCCGTGTTGATCAGCGTGCTGCGCATGTCGCACGTGGTCGGCCCGGCGGCGTTGTTCATCGGACGGCCCGACGCCCTCTTGCTCGGCGCGGCGTTGGCCTTGTTGCGTCGCGACCACCGCACTTGGTGGTCGGGCGCCGCGGCATTGCGGCTGGCCACGCCCGCTGTCGCGTTCGGCACGGTCTCGCTGCTGGCGATTGCAGCATGGGATGCCGGTGACGACTTGTTCGGGATCGGCTACAGCCTGGCTGCGGTAGCCGTGGTGGCGCTGATCTACGGCCTCGTCGTGCTCGACGAGCGCGGGCGTTGGAAGGTCTTCGCCTGGCCACCCGCGGTGGCCTTCGGCCGGGTGTCGTACGGGTTCTACCTGTGGCACCTGCCAGTGCTGCGCTGGACCGACGATCGCCTGATCGGCCAACCCGCTGTCGTGCGAATCGGGCTCGCCATGGGCCTGGCGCTGATGGCGACGCTGCTCTCGTACCGCCTGCTCGAACAGCCGGCCCTTCGCCTGAAGCGGCGGTTCGCGCCGCCCGCTGCAGCCATGCCACGTGGCTCCGACCAATCCACATCCGTTTCGGCTACGAATGAGCTGCATGACTGAGTGGGCGTTGTCGCATGCTGCGTAACGCCTTGCGCCGACGCGGGCTGGATGATCCGGTCGACGAGGGCTCGAGCGATCCACTCGGAACACTGCTGAGCCGAGCCGGTAGAGGCGACCAATCCGCGTTTGCCGAGCTGTACGACCAACTGGCGTCACTGCTCTACGGCGTCGTCGTGAAGGTGGTGCGTGACCCGTCGCAGAGCGAGGAGGTCACTCAGGAAGCCTTCATCGAACTGTGGCGGCTGGCGCCACGCTACGACGCCACACGCGGCTCGGTGAGATCGTGGGCTGTCACCCTCGCCCACCGCCGGGCGATCGACCGGGTTCGCTCCGAGCAGGCGAGCAGGGACCGCACCGAGCGCGAGGCACACAAGCGACCCATCCAATCGAGCGACGTTGCCGAACAAGTGGTGGCCAACATCGACGGAACTCGGGTGCGCAAAGCACTCGAGCGCTTGACCGAGATGCAACGACAAGCGGTGGAGCTGGCCTACTTCGGAGGACATAGCTACCGTGAGGTGGCGCTGCTCCTCGATGTTGCAGAAGGAACGATCAAGACGAGGATTCGTGACGGAATGATTCGATTGCGAGATGAACTAGGAGTGGCCACGTGAGCGGCACCGACATTCATCAACTCGCCGCGGCGTACGCGCTCGATGCAGTCGACGAACGCGAACGTGCCGAGTTCGAGGCTCATTATCCGACGTGCCCGGTGTGCCGCCCGGAGGTCGCCGGGTTCCGCGAGACGCTGTCACAAGTCGCCGCGGCCGGCGCTGTCGCGCCTCCCCCCTCTCTGAAAGCCACCGTGATGGCCGAGATCAGCGCCACTCGCCAGCTCTCTCCCTTGCTGCCTGGGGTGGTCGTTGATCTGGCAACACATCGGCAGCGCCGTCAACGAATGCTGCGAATCACGTCGGTCGCCGCGGCGTTGATCCTCATCGCCATCGGTGCATTCGTTGTCGGGAGACGGTCCAGCGACACCAACGACTACGCCGATGCCGCGGCACGGGTCTTCGGCGAGCCCGACGTGAAGATCGCGTCACTGCGCGGTGACGGCACCGGCTCGTTCACGGTCGCCTGGTCGCCGACCCTCGAGCAGGCTGTGGTGATGGGCGACGGCCTGGTCGACCCGGGAACCGGCAAGGCCTATGAGCTGTGGATGATCGACGGCGCCGGCCCACATGCCATGCACCTGCTCGACCGGGCCGACGGCGGGCGGGTGCGCAAGCCCATCGCCGTCAACGGTTCCCCCACACAATGGGCCGTGACCGTCGAGCCCCAAGCCGGCGTGGAAGCCCCCACCACCGACCCGATCTTCGTCGGCGCGGTGTAGCTCCAGTGGAGTGTCTCAAGGCACCCAGGTGGGCGTGAAACACTCCACTCAGAATGCGGCTCGAAGGGCGGCGATGTGGGACGGACCGATGCCGCAGCAGCCGCCGATCATCGCCAGGTCGACCGATGCAGCCCATTGCTTGGCGAGGTCGACGTACTCGATCTCCGGGATGATGTCGACGAACTGCCAGTCGGGCATCGCGAAGTAGCCAGACTCGGCGTAGGCGCCGAGCGAGCCACGCCAGTGGCGGCGCACGATCTCCAGCGCGTGCGTCGTCACGTGCGGCGCAGAGTGCATGACCGAGACCATCGCCGGCGCCGAGCGCAGCAGTGAGTCGACGAAGTCGTCGAGCAGCCAGTTGGGACGACCGAACCCGATCAGCGCCCCGGCCTCGTCCTGCTCGACTGCGATGCCGACCCAGACCGGCAGGCCGGTGGCCGCCGCAGCCTCGGTGGCCCAGACCGAGTAGTCGCCATCGCGCATCATCTCCATGGCGATCACGTCGGCGCCGGCCTTCACGAACCCGTCGGCCTTGGCGGCGAACAATCGTCGCGCCTCGGACTCCGGCCAGTGTCGCAACATCTCGCTGCGGTCACTGCCGGGTATCCCCGGTCGCATCACCGAGAACGAACCGGCCACCGGCACGGATCCCCCACTGGCGTCTCGGGCCAACTGCACCGCCGCCGCGTCGATGAGGGCGACATCGTCATCGCGCCCGAGGTGGTTGAACAGCAGCGGGCTGGTCGCGTACGTGTTGGCGATCAGTACCTCGGCGCCGGCGTCGAGGTACTGACGATGAGCCTGCCGGACGATCTCGGGATGGGTCAGGTTGGCGTCGGCGCACCACGTGTCGCCGTCCATCGGTGCACCGAGTGACTGGATCAGGGTGCCGGTGCCGCCGTCGAGGATGATCATCGTTGGCAAGCTATCGGCTCGGCGCCTGGCGGATGACCCGACCTACAGTGGCCCGATGCGCGCAGCCCGACTCCACTCCATCGGCGGAACCCTCCAACTCGACGAGGTCCCCGATCCTCAGCCCGGTCCCGGCGAACAACTCGTCGAAATCGCCTACGCGTCGGTCAACCCGCTCGACGTGTGGATCACCCAGGGCTCCGTCGGGGCAGCCGCCGCCAACCTTCCATGGACGCCCGGCACCGAGGCCACCGGCCACGCCGGTGGCGTGCCGGTCCTGGTACGCGGCGGCGGGATGGGTGTGATTCGCCAGGGCCTGTACTGCAGCCGGGTCGCCGTACCCGACGCATGGCTGCTGCCCCTCGCCGCCGGCGTCGACCTCGCCCAGGCCGCGGCCATCCCCGTGGCCGGCATCACCGCCTGGCAGGCGTTGCACAGCCGAGCCAAGGTCGAGTCCGGCGACCAGGTGCTCGTGCTCGGCGCCAGTGGCGGCGTCGGCGCCCTCGCCGTGCAGTTGGCAAAGGCCGCCGGGGCAACGGTGTGGGGCCAGACCGGTTCGGCGGCCAAGGTCGATGGCATCGTCGCCAACGGCGCCGACCACGTGGTCGTGACGGGTGCCGACGGCCTGGAGGCCGCCATGGAGTCGTACCAGCCGACGGTGATCCTCGATTCGCTCGGCGGCCCGTTCACCGACGCAGCCATCGCCGCGATCGCCGTCCAGGGGCGGCTCGTGGTCTACGGCACCTCCAGCGATGAGCACGTGTCGATCAACCTGCGCCGCCTGTATCGCAAGAGCGTCAACCTGCTCGGCTACAGCGGCATCGTCGAGACCGCCGAGGAGCAACGCACCGCGCTCGAGACGCTGCTGTCGATGCTCGCCGACGGAACGCTGCACGTGCCGATCGGCGACGTCCTACGGCTGGCCGGTGCCGCCGATGCCCACGCCCGCATCCTCGGACGCGATGTTCAGGGCAAGATCCTGTTGGACTGCCGACACTGAATTTGGAAGCTCTGACTACGGTCTCGGCGGCGGTAGCTGGTCGGTCGCGTTGACGAGCTGACCGACCGTCGGGATCAGCACCGGCAGCGGCACTTCGACGCGGCCGGTCATGCGATGGGCCAGGAGCGCCTCGTTGTGGTAGCGGTCGGCGACCTCGAGGAACGACGGGTGGTGGTAGTCGCGCCCGTTGATCTTCGGGCCCTGCCGACCTTCGAAGATCGCCGTCACGTCCTCGCCGGAGATCGTCTTGTGTGTCTCCAGGGCGTGGGCGATCGCCAGCACCATCAGCCGGTTCTCGTGCAGCAGCCGCGACGCTTCGTCGAGGATCTGGGAGAGGCGCAGCTCGATGCGGTTGCCCATGTTGGCGCGGTGCCGGGCCTCGGAGTCGTCCTTGTCGGCCGGCGTGGCGTAGCCGCCTCCACCGCCGATCAACTCCTGGATCACCGACTGGGCGGCGATCGTGTCACCCATGCCGTAGGCACTCTCCATGAGCGTCGCGAAATACGTTGCCGTGCGGAGGTCTCCGTTGACACCCGCCGAGCTGTCACCGTCGAAGAACATCCGCTCGCCGGCCAACGACGCCAGCGACACGAGGATGTCGATCTCGTACATCGACCGCCAGTTGACGAACGTGTCGTCGCTCTTGTTGCTCATGACCACGCCGTAATAGCCGGCACCGGGTTCGATGCTGACGAAGTCGATCTCGTAGTGGCGCCGCTTGAGGTAGGCGGTAACCGCGTGACACGCCTCGTGGATGGCGATTGCGTGGCGCTCGCGCTCCACGAACTCGACCTGCTCGTGCTCGCCGACACGGCGCAGGTAGCGAGCCTGCAACACGTCGGCCCAGGTGACCACATCGCGTCCCTCGCGCAGGGCGACGAGCACGGCCTCGTTGACCAGATCCTTGATGCTCGCCCCGGTGGCGCCCGGGGTCATCGTCGACAGACGCTCGATCTCCGGTGTCGTCACCGTATGGCGGATCTTGTCGAAGTACCCCTGGAACGTGCGTGACCGACCGTCCTTCATCGGATAGCCGACCTTGTACATGCGGTCGATACGACCGGGGCGCAGCAGCGCCGCGTCGAGCGCGTTCGGCAAGTTGGTCGCGAACATGTGCAGGATGCGATAGCGAGGCGGCGGCTTCGGCTTCATGGTGAGGAAGCTGCGGAAGCGTCGCGAGAAGAAGCCGCGTGGCTTGTTCAACCCGTTCATCTCGGTCAGCAGTGCCTGCAACGTGCCGGCGCCACCCATTCCGCCACCCATTCCGCCCATGATGATGCCGTCGCGCCACGAGTGCGTCTTGGTCGGCGTCGCCGGCTCTGCCCCAGCGTGCTGCTGCTGCAACCAGCCGGTGATCTCTCGCTGGCCGTGGGGGCTCAGCCATTTCGCCGACTCGTACTGCTCGATCGTTGCCTTCTCGTCGAAGCCGCCGCCGCTCGAGCCCCCGCGACTACCGAGTACGTCGGCCTCGTCGAAGAAGACCACGACGCCGCCGTACCGAAGAGCCAGCTTGCGCAGCTTGCGGTAGAGGTGCTTGATCTTCATCGGAGCGACGCCAATGAAGGTCTGCACGAATGCCGAGGGGTCGACGAACACATAGGGCTTGCCGGTCTCGCCGGCCGATGCCTCGGCCATCAGCGTCTTGCCGGTGCCCGGCGGGCCCCACAGCAAGATGCCGCCTGGCACGTAGCCGCCGCGATCCTCGATCTCTTTCGGTCGCTCCAGGAAGTCGAGGTTCTCCTTCACACGCCGAACGACGTGATCCTGTCCCCAGATGTCGCTGAAGCGGGTCTTGATCTCCCCCGGCTTGAACGTCTCGACGCCACCGATGAAGAAGATGCCGAAGAAGAACACGATGTAGACCAGGCCGCCCAGCGTGCTCAGGGCGATCGTCAACCCGACCGGCAGCCCGAGCGCCGGGTTGATGAAGATGTTGCGGAAGATCCGGGCCGGCGCCTCGGCCAGCGCCTGCAACAGGTTGACACCCCACATCCACGAAAAGATCGTGCCGACGACCGCCAGGAAGATCAGGCGTTTGATGAGCTTCGACACGCGGAACCGGGTGTACGGCTTCATCCGGCTCATCAGCGACTCCCAGCCGCCGAACACCTTCTTCTGCCAGAACTGATGCCACCCCTTCGAGTGCTCCGAGATGATGTTGTGGATCTGGCGGATGACCTCGAGGCCGGCGAGGATCAGCACCCACCACTTGGCGTGCAGTTGATCGCGGAACGCGTCGCCCCACGACATCAGCGGAATGTCGGTCTTCTGCTGCGAGGTGACCAGGCCCAAGAAGACGGCGAGCAGCACCAGGACCTTCAGCCGGTCGAAGAAGAACATCTTGCGGCGTACCTGTGGGTCGCGGTCGTCGATGACCGGCTGGTGCACCGATGTTTCGATCGGGGAGAGGGCAGAACCGTTCATACTCATCATCCGATCCTCCATGAGTTGACGATCTTGTCGATTTCCGCCGCCGACTTGTCGTAGCAGGCCGGGCTACAGACGACTTCGAGGGCGTACAGGCGCGATTGCGATGGATTGAAGAACGTCGACAGGTTGATCGTGAGCACCCAGTCGCCGGCCTTGTCACTCCGCACCCGGTAGACCACGTGCGAGCCGCTGACCTTGGCGTTGGTCGGTTTGGCGTTGAAGTCGATCACTTCCGACAAGCCGTCGTCGGCGGCGGCCGGCAGGACGGGGTCGAACGACACCAGGCCGACAACGCGCCGCGCCAGCGACGCCGAGAGCTGTTGGTTGAACGCGCCGGTTGTCTCGTACACGGTCATCGTGGCGAAGGGCGAGTCGCCGCTGAGATCAGTCTGCTGGACCGCATCCTTCTGCGTCGTCACCACGGTCTTGGAGATCACCTTGGCATCGCTGGTGGTCGACAGCACCGGATCCTTCAGCGAGTCGGACAACTTCACGTCGTGCCACGAGTTCGGTACGCGGAGGTAGACCTTCTCGTCGCGGTTGGCGAGGAAGCGATGCCCGGATGACCCACACGCCGTCAGGACCAAGAGCGCCGCCGCGCCCGAACCCCAGCGTCGGTTGCAAACGATCTGCAAAGTCTCCCTCATTCCCAATTGGATGCACAACCGTTCGGAGGCCGAAATGGGCCGTATTGCCCAGTATTTTGTCGCAGAATTCGTCGCAGACGGCTCAGGACGCACCATGGAGCAATTCGTAACCTTGTCCTACGTCGACGAGGTGATGCACGAGGTCGTGCAGCACATACCGGCCGAACGAGTCGACCGTGAAGGCTGACCCATCGCTGCGCATCCCGGGGCGCTGCCACTGGTCGCCTGCGACGGTGTCGTACAGGTCGGCAAGCTTCGTTGCGGCGGCTGTCAGCTCGTCGGTCAACTGCCCCGGATCCTGCATGCCGTAGCGCTCGGTCGCCGCCGCCTCGTCCTGGTCCCAGTTGGCGAAGCGCGGATCCTCCTCGTCCAGCATGCGGCCCAGGCGGTACGACCCCATGCGGTACACATCGCGCACGTGGCACCCATACTCGAGCGCCGACCAGATGTCTTCGTGCGGGCGGACACCGGCCTTCGGGTCGGCCAGGAACGCCGGCCACGGCGCAGCGGCAGCGCGTAGCCGATCGGCGATCTCGTCCCCTGAGAACGCACGCGTGTCGAACCCGCACTCCTCACATTGGCGTTCGAGCACCCACGTCCAACTCTTCGTCTCCGGTTCGATCGTCATGTGCCCAACGTATTCCACGAAGGCTGCGATCCGCTGCGGAAATACTGGGCGATCACAGCTCGTGCTCGGCGAGCTCGCGGAACTCGTCCGGCACCGCCGCGTGCGTCGACAGCACGACGCCCGCATAGCCGACCGCAGCGCGGCCGAACCGGCGGCGAACCGCGTCGACCGAGTGGTCGACGGCCCATCGCGCCGCCCCGACCCGTGAGCCAGGTCGGGCGGCTTCGTCGGGCAGGATCGGCAGCTCGAGCTGCAGCACCGGCTGGTCGACCAGGTTGGAGACCGAGATCGCCAACAGCGAGATCTGGTACTGATCGGTGTGGTCGGCCAACGCCTTGTACACCAGTTGCTCGGCAATCTCGGTCAGGGTGAGCGTGGTCGAAATCGGGTGCGGCCCCGTGAGCGAGCGGGTCACGGCGCGCATGCTGGCGAATCGGACCCGCACGGTGACGGTGCGGCCGGCACGGTGCTTGGCACGCAGCCGGCCGGCGACCCGATCGGCGAGATGGCCGAGAACCGAGCGCACCAGCTCGGGCGAAACGTCGCGGCGACCGAACGCCGACTGCGCCCCGACCGACCCGGCCCGACCCTGGGGCTGCACACGCCGATGGTCGTTGTTGGCGGCCAGCGCACTGACCTTGCCACCGAGCGCTCGGCCCAGCAACGACTCGAGGGCGCCATCGGGCGATGCGGCCAGCTGCCCGATGGTGTGGATTCCACGGTCTGCCAGGTGCTGGCGAGTGACCGGACCGATCCCCCAGACCAACCCGACCGGCAATGGGTCGAGGAACGCGCGCTCGTCGGCAGGCTGCACCACGACCAGGCCGTCGGGCTTGGCGACCTGCGATGCGATCTTCGCCAAGTGCTTGGTGCGTGCCGCGCCGACCGAGATGGGCAATCCGATCTCGGTGCGTACCCGCCTCCGCAACGCCTCACCGATCACCTCGGGTGCCCCGAACAGGTGCACGGACCCCGACACATCGAGAAACGCTTCGTCGATGGAGATCCGCTGCACGAGTGGCGTGAAGTCGCCGAGCAGCACCATGACCTGGTCGGCAAGGCGTTGGTACTCGGAGAAGTGGCCGTGCACGAAGGTCAAGTCAGGGCACAGGCGCTTCGCCCTCCAACCCGACATGCCGCCTTGCACACCGAACTTCTTGGCCTCGTACGACGCAGCCAGCACGACTCCGCCCCCAACCGCGATCGGGCGGCCGAGCAACGACGGGTCGAGTAGTTGCTCGACCGACGCGTAGAACGCATCGAGATCGGCGTGAAGGATCGTGGCACCGGCAGGCACGCAGCGGAGACTAGTCGAACACCTGTTCGAGATGTCGAATGTTCGGTGCAACGAGCGAGAACGAACACTGCGGCCCGATCGAGCGGCTCTCAGATCCGACTTGGCGCCGCATTCATCGGCGCAACGCAACGAGCTCGGAGACGACTCGTTTGGTGCTGACCGGTCGGCTCGTACCGAGCGATGGGGCGAACACGCTGATGCGCAGTTCCTCCAACATCCAACCGAGATCGACCACCTCGTGGCCGACTTCGCCGGGCGACAACGCGTCGAGCAACGACGAGTACTCGCGTTCGACCGTGCGCACCTCCGACAACTTGTGGAGGTCCTTCGCAGGGTTCTCCGGCAGCTTGTCGAGGCGCCGCCTGATGCCGTTGACGTAGCGCAGCACATCGGAGAGGCGATGCTCGCCGTGGGCGATGACGAACCGGTCGCGGACCAGCCGGGCGACGTGTCGTCGTACGTCCGCAACGTTCGGCGCGACCGATGCGCTGATCAGCTTGGACAAGTGCTCCTCGATGTCGGCTGCCACAGCGATGATCTCGGCAGCCGTGCGCAGGGCGATCGCGGATCGCGGGGGCAGTTGTCGACGGGCGGCGGCGACCAAGGCGTCGAACTGCGCAGCGGTCCACACCTCGCCATGCTCGACGACCAACCGTTCAGAAACAGCGGCAACGCAATCGGAGGCGATGGCATTGGCGGTCTGTGGCGCGAATCGGGCGAGCATCAACCTGTCGCGATTGGCGAGATGGCTCTCCACCGCTCGTTTGCCGACCGGCACGGCCAGCAACAACAGCCGAGTGAGACCACCGCGCATCACCCGCTGCTGCAGTTCAGCCGTGGTGAAGACACGCAGCGAGACGCTGTCGCCATCGTCGAGCAACGCCGGGTAGCCGTGCACGGTATGGCCGCCCCGCACCGTGTCGACACGTTGCGGCAGATCGCCCACGTCCCACCTGGTGATGCCGCGGCGCTCGTCGACCGGGGTGGCACGCGCCACGGCAGCGCGAAGCCTGGCCCGCAGGCGGCGTTTGATCTCGTCGAGGTCCTTGCCGATGCCGACGACCGCATCGCTGTCGTCGTGCACGGCGAAGGTGACCCGCAGGTGGTTGGGCACACGAGTTGCGTCAAAGGCGCGAGGCGCCACGCGCACCGACGGGACGACCGCCTCCACGGCGCGGGCCAAGGCAACCGCCAACGGTTCGTCGCCCTCCTCCAACAACCCGTACGCCGCGGCGGTCGTCTCGGCGGCGGGGATCAGTTGGCGACGAATGTCCTTGGGCAGCGTCTGCATCAACGCCGCCACGAGGTCCACCCTCACGCCTGGCACCTGCCAGTCGAACCCGTCACCAGTCAGGCGACCCAACACGGCCAGCGGCACGTGTACCGTGACCCCGTCGTCGGCCGCCCCGGGGTCGAATCGGTACGTCACCGGAAAAACCATGTCGGCGTGCGTCCAGGTCGCCGGGTACTGATCGCCGTCGTTGTCGGTCGCCCGGCCCAACGCCTCGGCAGTCATGGTCAGCAGCTCGGGTTCGGCGCGGCGAGCGTCTTTCCACCAGCGATCGAAATGGCGACTCGACACCACCGCAGAGTCGACGCGCCGGTCGTAGAAGGCGATCACCGCATCGTCGTCGATCGCGTCGAGCTTTCGGGTTCGGTCCTCGCGTGAGCGCAGGTCGTCGAGGAACTCGGCGTTGTGCTCGATGAAGTCGTGACGCGACGTCCAATCGCCTTCGACGAGCGCGTGACGGACAAACATCCTGCGGGCCTCGGCGGCGTCGACACGGTCGTAGCCGATGGTGCGGTTGCTGACGATCGGCAGGCCGTACAGCGTGACCCGTTCGCCGACCACCGCGCGACCGCTGCGAGCATCCCAACGCGGCTCGCCGTAGCTGTACTTGGTCAGGTGCTCGGCGATGGCCTCGGCCCACTCGGGCTGCACGCTGGCGACCGTGCGCGCCCACAACCGGTTGGTCTCGACCAGTTCGGCAGCGATGACCCACTTCGGCTGCTTGCGTGACAGCACCGATCCGTTGCCGATGGCGAACTTCGAACCGTGCGCGCCGTTGTACTCCCGGCCCTTGCTGTCGGCCGTGCCATCACGCATGCCGAGGTGACTCAGCAGACCCGCCAGCAGCGCTTGGTGGATTCGGTCGGGATGCGACGCCTCGCTGCCCGGGCGGATGCCCAGCTGACCCGTGACCTGGCGCAGTTGGCTGAAAACGTCTTGCCACTCGCGCACCCGCAGGTAGTTGAGGTACTCGCTGCGACAGAGCCGCCGGAACTGGTTGCCGGTCAGTTCCTGCTGACGCGCCCGGAGGTGATCCCAGAGCTTGACGAACGCGAGGAAGTCGCTGCTCGCTGCCTCGTCGACGGCGAACCGGCGGTGCATCTCGTCGGCAGCCTGACGGTGCTCGGCCGGTCGCTCGCGCGGGTCTTGGATGCTCAGCGCCGCGGCGATCACCATCACCTCACGCACGCAACCGTGCCGGTCGGCTTCGACCACCATCCGGGCCATGCGCGGGTCGATCGGGAGGCGGGCCAGTTGCCGGCCGACCTTGGTCAGCCGCCGATCGGTCACCGTCGCGCCGGGCTTCGATGGCACGGCCGCCGCCGGCTGCAGCGCGCCCAGCTCGTCGAGCAGCAGGTAGCCGTCGCGGATCGAACGGCTGTCGGGCGGCTCGATGAACGGGAACGCGGCGACGTCGCCGAGGCCAAGGTTCGTCATCTGCAAGATGACCGAGGCAAGGCTGGTGCGCAGGATCTCTGGTTCGGTGAACGCCGGACGATCGGCGAACCCATCCTCGTCGTAGAGGCGAATGCAGATGCCCGGCGCGACGCGGCCGCAGCGGCCGGCACGCTGGTCGGCCGAGGCCCGCGACACGGCCTCGATCGGCAGCCGCTGCACCTTCAATCGGTGGCTGTACCGCGAGATGCGTGCCGTGCCGGTGTCGACCACGTAGCGAACTCCCGGCACGGTCAGTGACGTCTCGGCGACGTTGGTCGACAGCACGATGCGGCGGCCGCGGTGAAACTGGAAGATGCGGTGCTGCTCGACACTCGACAGCCGGGCATACAGCGGCAGCACCTCGGTGTCGCGCAGGTTCAATCGGCGGAGGGCGTCGGCGGTGTCGTGGATCTCACGCTCACCCGACAGGAACACCAGCACATCGCCGGGGCCCTCGTGGCTCAGCTCGTCGACAGCCGCGCAGATTGCCTGTACCTGGTCGCGGTCGTCGTCGCCCTCGTCGCCGCCGAGGGGTCGATAGCGAACCTCGACCGGGTAGGTGCGCCCCTCGACGGTGATGATCGGGGCGTTGTCGAAGTGCTCGCTGAACCGCTGCGTGTCGATCGTCGCCGAGGTGACGATCAGCTTCAGGTCGGGCCGTCGCGGCAGTAGCTGACGGATGTAGCCGAGCAGGAAGTCGATGTTGAGGCTGCGCTCGTGGGCCTCGTCGATGATCAAGGTGTCGTAGCGGCGCAGCATGCGATCGCGTTGGATCTCGGCCAGCAGCATGCCATCGGTCATGACCTTGATCCGCGTCTGCTCGCCGACCCGATCGGTGAACCGCACGGCGTATCCGACCGTGGTGCCGAGCTCGCAGCCCATCTCCTCGGCGATGCGGTCGGCGATCGTGCGCGCTGCGATGCGCCGCGGTTGGGTGTGGCCGATCATCCCGTCGACGCCCCGGCCGGCGCGCAGACAGAACTGCGGCAGCTGTGTGCTCTTGCCCGAACCTGTCTCGCCGGCGACGATCACGACCTGATGCGCGGCGATGGCTGCGACCAGCTCATCGGCGCGTTCCAGAATCGGCAGTTCCACTGGCCCAGTCTGCTCGGCCGTGATGACTTTCGTCGTCCGGATTCCCGGTCATCGACCGGTGCGGCGGTCGACGGCGCACACCCGTGTCAGGTTGATCGTCACGATGCAGTGAGTACCGTTGAGGCAGGTTGCGGACAGACTCGGGGGTCACATCGATGCAGAGCGAGATGACGTCTCGGCTGATCGCTCTGTGCTTCGGTGCCAACGATCCGCTCGCGCTGGCGCGCTTCTGGGCCGCTGCACTTCGGTGGGAGATCGGCGACGAGACCCTGGATGTGATCAGTCTGGTGCCGACAGACGGCACCAGATTCCAGATCGATTTCGCACCGGTACCCGAGGAGAAGGTCGGCCAGAACCGTCTTCATCTCGATCTGACGACCACATCGATCGACGATCAACAGGAATCGGTCGCACGATTGGTCGAACTCGGCGCCCGCCACATCGACATCGGCCAACGCCCGGACGAAGGCCATGTCGTGCTCGCCGACCCCGAGGGCAACGAGTTGTGCATCATCGAGCCGGGGAACAAGTTTCTCGCCGGCTGCCCACGCCTGGGTTCGATCACGTGCGACGGTACGCGAGAGGTCGGGTACTTCTGGAGCGCCGCGCTCGGATGGCCTTTGGTCTGGGATCACGACGAGGAGACCGCGATCCGTGATCCGGACGGCACCGGGCCGCTCACCACGTGGGGTGGCCCGCCGGTGGCGCCGAAGGTCGGCAAGAACCGCCTGCATCTCGACATCGCTCCCCCCGAGCACGTCGATCAGCAGAGCGAGGTCGACCGTCTCGCGGCGCTGGGCGCGGCTCGAGTCGACATCGGCGAAGGCGATGTCGACTGGGTGGTCATGGCCGACCCCGACGGCAACGAGTTCTGCGTGCTGACCCCTCGATGACGCCTCGGGTGCGATTTCGGTAGGGCGAGTACTCACAGCGCGCCCGACCGGTCTCAACGGGTTCGATTTCGGTAGTGGGAGTACCGAAATCGCGCCCGACTCGCAGGACACGCGATCGGAGTGAGCGGCGGATATCAGGCAGCGCGGTCCGGGCGTGGTCGGCCGCACTGCGGTCGGGCGCACTGCACAACCCATTCCCGCCCCGGTGCGAGATGCCACACTGACGTGATGCCGTACAACTCCACCGGGCTCGTCGTGCACGACGCCGACGCCCATGTCATGGAGACCCCGAGCTGGCTCTGTGACCACGCCGACCCGGCGATACGCGATCGCATCCCCGCACTCACCTACTCCGGCGGCAACGAGCTGCGCCAGACCGGTGACCCCGCCGAGCAGCTTCGAGATGTCGACGAGGCGTTCCACCGCCTTGTCGCCCGGCATCGGTCGGCGGAGCACCTCGACAACGAGGCAGCCGAGATCATGACCCGCAAGAACTTCGCGGCGACGGGTGGCTTCATCGCCGAGGACCGTGGCCGGGCCCTCGATCTCCTCGGGTTTGCCAGTCAGTTGATCTTCAACACCTTCCACAACTCCCGCCTGCGCAACTGGGAGCATTCCGGCGATCTCGAACTCGCGATTGGTGCAGCCCGAGCTCACAACCGGGCGATGGTCGAGTTCTGCTCAGGCGATCCTCGCCTCCTACCGACGCTGTACGTCCCACTGGCCGATCTCGAGCGCGCCGGCGAACTGGCCACCGAGGCCATCTCGATGGGCGCCGCGGCACTGCTGGTCGCATCGGGGTGCCCACCCACCCATTCGCCGAGCCACCTCGCGCTCGACGCCGTCTGGGCAGCGGCCAGCGAAGCGCGCATCCCGATCGTGTTCCACGTCGGCGGCACCGGCGAGCTGATCGACCCCAACTACTTCAACAACGGCTTGCCGATCCCCGCCGACTTCCACGGTGGCGAGGAGAACTTCCGCTCTGTCGACTACATGGGCATCGCCGGACCGCCTGCGCAGACGCTGGCAACGATGATCTTCGACGGCGTGTTCGAACGGTTCCCCACGCTGCGGGTCGGCGTCATCGAGCAGGGCGCGGTGTGGGTTCCGTCGTGGATGCGCCAGATGGAGGCCGCCTTCGACGCGTTCTCCCGTCACGAAGGGCGCCTGCGCGCGCTGTCGTTGCGACCGAGCGAGTTCGTCCGCCGGCAGATGCGCTTCACCCCATATCCCACCGAAGATGTCGGCTGGATCATCGAGCAGGCCGGTCCGGAGGTGTGCATGTTCTCATCCGACTACCCGCACGTCGAAGGTGGGCGCCGGCCCATCGAGCGATTCGAAGCCAGCTTGGTCAACACATCAGCCGCAGCTCGCCAGGCTTTTTACCACGACAACTTCGTCGACGTGATGGGCGCCGGGCTCGGCGCGATCAGCGTCTGAACCTCAGTCGATCGGGTCGCCCAACAAGTAGCGAGCACCCGCCCCGCGGCGAGCAGCGCGGTCGCCGGTGTTGTACAGCTCGCACGTGTCGAGCGACAGGCAGCCACATCCGATGCAACCGCCGAGCCGGTCGCGCAACATCTCCAGCGCGGCGATCTGCTCATCGATGCGCGGCAGCCAGCGAGTCGACAACGTGTTCCAGTCGTCGCGGGTCGGCGTGCGCTGCGACGGGAGCGAGTCGAGCGCAGCTGCGATCTCATCCAGCGACAGACCGATGCGCTGGGCGACCCGGATGAAGGCGACACGTCGCAACGCATCGGGCTTGTACCGGCGGTGGCCGGAACTGTTCCGTTCGGAGTGGATCAACCCGTTGGACTCGTAGAACCGCAACGCCGAGGTGGCAACGCCGGCCCGAGCCGCCAACTCACCCACCGAGAATCGTCTGGCCTCGGGTGCCTTGACTTCAACCATGGTTGAAGTTCTACCGTGACGCCCGATGAACGCACCTCCCGCTACCGCAACGCCCGTGATCGCAACGTCCACGGCCGCAACACCGGCCGCCGTCGCCCACATCGACGATCTGCCGGTCGGCTCGATGAAGATGGTCCGGGTCGAGGATCACCGGCTGTGCCTGATCCGCACATCCGACGGCGTGTTCGCCCTCGACCATGCGTGCCCCCACGAGGGATATGGCATGACCCAAGGCTCTCTCGACGGCAACCTCATCACCTGCGCGTGGCACAACTGGAAGTTTCGGGTCGATGACGGAACCTGTTTGGTCGGCGAGGAGAACATCACCACCCACCAGGCGACGGTCGACGACGACGGCACGGTGCGGGTCACGGTGCACCGCCCGGACCCCGACGCCATGCGACCCCACCTCCTGGCCAGTCTGCGCCGTGGCATCGAGCACAACTACATCGGCCAAGTCAGTCGCGACGTCGTGCGCTTGCTGCAGGCCGACACGAACCCGGGCGAACTGGTGTGGGAGGCCGTGCAACACGGCGCGCCGCGGGCCGACTTCGGATGGGGCCATTCCATTGCCTCGGCGACCGACTGCTTGGCAATGGTCGACCTGTACGAGGGCGACCAGCGCGCCCTGCCGATCGTGCAGGCGATCGCCGGCATCGCCGAGACCGAACGCGACCGGCCGGTCAACCCGCTGCCCGAGCCCGTACGCGACCTTCCCGCAGACGGGCTCGGGGCCTTTCGTGGCGCGGTCGAGTCAGAACAGCTGGAGGTGGCCCAAGCACTGGTGCGCGGCGCGATCCACGACGGCCACACGGCTGCCGACCTGCGGCCGTGGTTCACGGCCGTGGCCAGCGACCACCTGTTGTCGTACGGGCACGGTGCGATCTACTGCCAGAAGGCGTTCGAACTGCTCGACCTGATCGGCTGGGACCGCGCCGACGCCGTGCTGCCACACCTGGTGCCGACCATCGTGTACGGCACCCGAGAAGACGTGCTGCCGTACACCCGGCCCTTCATGAAGGCCCTCGCCGGTACCGACCTCGCCGCCTTGGCCGACCGTCGCGTCGACGATGGCTGGCACGACGACGGCACGTTGCTGACCACGCTGCTCGGGAACGACCGCCGGGCGATCGTTCCGGCCGTCACTGACGCCTTGCTCCATGGGGCCGGTGTCGATGGCGTGCTCGATGTCGTGGTGCAGACCGTCGCCGAGCGGATGATGCGATACGACCCGGCAGGGGAACGAGACCTGCTCGACGACTTCGGCTGGCTCGACATCACCCACGGCCTCACGTACGCGAATGCGGCTCGCTGGCACCACGGCATGGCGATCTCCGGCCCTGACACCGGGTCCGACACCGTGCGTCTCGCCATGTTCACGGCCTTCCTGGCCCAGTGGACCGGCCGTCACGAGTGGCACACCGAGGTGGCCGAGGGCGACACCGGCCGCCAGTTCTCCGGCACGGTCGTCGAGGCCGGCGACGCGCTGCAACGCGAGGCGTTGCTCGACAACGCGTCGGCGTTCATCGTGTATGCCCACGGCATCAAGACCAGCCGGGCTGCCGCCAGGGAGGCCCGTCGCAGCGGATCGATGCTGCCGCTGCAGGCGGTTGCTCGCTTGCTGGATTCGCCCAGGCTGGAGCGGTTCGTCGCCGCCAACGTGGCCCGTTCGATCGAGTTCCTGGCGGGCCGCGCACCCCGCGACGACTGAGGTCCAACGAGGCCTCGATCTCTGCTTGAGGGTGAGGATGTCAGCGGGGTCGCGTGGACAGTCAACCTCATGTGCAGGTAGATTGCAGAAATTGTCAAGAGATCGTCAAGTTCCCGCCGTGCCCTGCCGAAAGATAGGTATGTCTCGGATTCAACGGGCGGTCGTGGCTGCATCCCTCTCAGCCATCTCGCTCAGCACCCTGACCCTGTCCACGGCCACGGCCACGTTCGCGTCCGGCTCCGTCGTGGCGGCGCCGACCCAATACGTGGTCAAGGCCGGTGACTTCCTCGCCGGCATCGCCGCCAAGGTCGGCGTCTCGCTCCCCGATCTGTTGTCCGCCAACAGCCTGACTCCGAGGAGCCTGATCCTGCCCGGCGACAAGCTGACCGTGCCGGCGGGCGCCGCCAAACCAGCGACCGCCCCGACCGCATCGGCGGCTCCGGTCGCCGGCAGCCTGGTCTACACGGTCAAGTCCGGTGATTTCTTGCTGGGGATCGCCACGCTCTACAAGGTCACCTTGGCCGACCTGCTCGCCGTCAACAAGATCACCGTCAAGAGCGTGATCAGCCCCGGACGACAGTTGGCCCTCCCTTCCGGTGCCGTGGCACCACAGGCCCAGGCTCAGGCCCCTGCCATGCTGCAGGGCCCCAGCGCCGGCGGCGTGACCTACACCGTGCAGAACGGCGACTTCCTGGCAGGTGTCGCCTCGAAGTACCAGGTCACTCTCCCCGATCTGCTGGCCGTCAACAAGCTCAAGGCCAGCAGCCTGATCCTGCCCGGTGCCACGTTGGCCATGCCGATCGGGGCCGTCGTACCACGGCTCGTGCCGGCGACACAGGCCGCTTCGGCTGTGCTGCAGTCGACCGCCGGGCCTGCGGGCGTCGTGGTCGCCTATGCGTACGCCCAACTGGGCAAGCCGTACCGCTTCTTCACCGCCGGGCCCGACACGTTCGACTGCTCCGGTCTCGTCAAGGCTGCATACGCCCGGATCGGGATCGAGATGATCCATCAGAGCGCGTCGCAGGCCGGCTATGGCACCGCCGTCGACATCTGGAGCGAGCCGATCAAGGCGGGCGATCTGGTCTTCATGTCGACACACGGCAGCGGCGAGATCAACCACGTCGGTATCGCCGTCGATGCCACGCATTGGATCCACGCCCCGGCACCCGGCGATGTGGTCAGGCTGGCGCCGATCCCTCCCAAGGGCATCCTGGCGACCGTGCGCCGAATCGCCCCCTAGCAGAACCTCACATCCGCGCCGTCTGCGGCGCGTCGGCATCGTCGACGATCGCTGGATCGAATGGCGGGCGACCGAAGATCTCGTTCAGCATGGGCTCGAACGTTTCGATCGGCTCGGTCGGGTAGTCGGGATCGAATGATTCCTGATCCCACCGCTCACAGAACCGAACGCAACTGTCGTACCACGGATGATCACGGTAGGCGTCGCGGAGATCGGGGTCGAGGTCGATGTGATCGGCGTAGTACTTCATCTGGAAGATGCCGTGCATGTTGACCACCCACGTCACCTCGGCGCGGACGTACGGGCGGATGATCGACGCCGCGACCTGCGAGTGGTTCTCGGGCGAGAGGTCGTCGCCGATGTCGTGGACCAGCGCAGCCACGATCATCTCGGTGTCGGCGCCATCGCGCATCGCCCTGGTGGCCGTCTGCAGCGAGTGCTGGTAGCGGCTGATCTGGTAGCCGGCGAGGCCGTCGTCGAGCCGACGGAGTGCCTCGATCAACCGACGGGGCAGTTCGGAGATGTACTCCCGCTCGAGACCGTGCAGGTACTGATACTCGTCGCGGGTTCCATCGATCATTCGAGTGAACTGGATGGTGGACCCTGCCGCGATGTTGCTCGTCATGCTCTCATCGTAGGTCGTCACGGGTGCCGACCAAAACGACGAAGCGGCTCGGCTGTCGGCGCTTGAGCATCCTCGCTCGCCACGGTCGCATCGCCCACGACCAGCCGTACCAGGTCCGGTGGTGGTGCCAGCGCACGCCGAGTTGCCGACCGACCTCGGCAAGCATCGAATCGGTGAGGTACCCGACCGAGGCGACACTGTCGCTTCGGATGCCGAACCGGCGTTGGAAGTCGGCATGGCGCTCGTCGACCATTTGACGCCCGGCGGCATCGTGGGGGTACACCGGTGAGTCCATGATCACGATCCGGCCATCGCCACGCAGGACCCTCAGCGCCTCCCCGATCGTGCGGGTGTAGTCCGTTGAGTAGTGCACGCTCGCATTGAACACGACGAGATCGGCCTGCCCGGCGGCAAACGGCAAGGCATCCATCTCGGCCTGGTACCGCGGCCATTGCTGGTCGTAGTGTCGGGCGGCGCCCAGACCGTCGACGTCGTCGATCGTGAGGTCGACCGCGTGGGGGTGATGGCCGAGCTCGTGCAACCGATTCGACAGCCATCCGACGCCCGCCCCGACATCGACCACGACGAGCCCTGCTCCGGCAGAGCGCAGCATACGGTCGCGTACGGTCGCCCAGGTGCGGCTCCGGAGCTTCCACTGCCCCTCCAGCGGGTCGCCGGGAGTCGGCTCCGGCAGTCGGCGGAACACATCGGCGTCGCCGGCCCACCGACCTTCGGCACGACGGATCGCGGTGTAGTCGTGCAGGAACGGCTGGAAGTGAACCAGCCGGTCAGCAGTCAGGAACCGGTGGATGCCGTCGATCACCGGGTAGCGCCCGCCGCACGTGTCGCACGCTGTGCCGGCCTCGCCGAGATTGCGCAGCGGCAGCCGGCACGTCGGGCACGCCAGGTCGATCGTACGGGGATCCATCTGCGGCGACAGAGTATCCGTCCACCCTGGGGAACCGAACGGGCCATCCCGTTCCGTTCGGTTCCCCAGGTGGGGGATCCTTGCGAAGCAATGAAGCTTCAGATGCCGGCCGCCCGTCCCGTTGGCCTGGCAGGTAGTAGAGCACCGAACGAGCGAGGTTGATACTCCGATGTGGGTCAATGAGCCATACGGCCTACGCGATACCGTCCGGTCATGACGATGCCCGACTTCCCACAACCGCTCGGCGGGAACGACATGCCCCGATTCGGTGGGATCGCCACCTTCATGCGGCTGCCGGGCACGACCGCACCCGACCAACTCGACGCCGGCGTGATCGGTGTGCCCTTCGACATCGGCACCTCCAATCGGCCGGGCGCGCGCTTCGGCCCGCGGGGGATCCGCAACGAGTCCGTGCTGCTCCGGCCGTACAACATGGCCACGCGCGCTGCGCCGTTCGACAGCTTGCGCATCGATGACCTCGGTGATGTCGCCACCAACCCGTACAACCTCGGCGACTCGATCGACCGCATCCAGAACCACTACGACACGCTGGTCGATGGCGGTCTGATCACCGCAACGATGGGAGGCGACCACACCATCGTCCTGCCCATCCTGCGGGCGATGGCGAGGCGCCACGGGCCTGTCGGGCTGGTCCACGTCGATGCCCACACCGACATCAACGATTCGATGTTCGGCGAGCGGATCGCCCACGGCACGCCGTTCCGCCGGGCGGTCGAGGAGGGCCTGCTCGACTGCACGCGGGTTGCCCAGATCGGCGTGCGCGGCACCGGCTATCAGGCCGACGACTTCGACTGGTCACGCCAGCAAGGCTTCCGCGTGGTGCAGGTCGAGGAATGCTGGCACCGCAGCCTCGACCCGTTGATGGCCGAGGTCCGTGCCCAGGTCGGCGACGGCCCGGTGTACCTCAGTTTCGACATCGACGGCCTCGACCCGTCGTTCGCACCCGGCACGGGCACGCCGGAGATCGGCGGCCTCACGATCTGGCAAGGCATCGAGATCATCCGCGGCTGCCGGGGCATGCGGTTGGTCGGCTGCGACGTCGTCGAGGTGGCCCCGATCTACGACGTGTCGGGCACGACGTCGCTGGTGGCCGCCAACTTGCTCTACGAAATGCTGTGCGTGCTGCCAGGCGTGGAGCACCGCGAATAGTTGCCCGGGGGCGAGGGACCCTCCCAGGACCTCGCCCCCGAGCATGGGGGGTACCACGGCGAGTCAGGGTCGCCGGATGCGCAGTTCGCGGACTGGGCACACCACCAAGAGTCGCCAGCTGGCCTACCTGATACGGGGCAGCGCAAACATCTCGGCAGGCTGTCGCGGCGCGACCGTCGCAGAGACGGTCAGCGTGTGACAACCCGGGGTCAGCCGAGGCGAACGGTCAGCCGGCTCCAGGCGCCGAGATAGACCCGATCGCCGTCGTGCAGGGGTGTCGACAAGCCGGCCTCCACCGCCGGCGTGTCGTCGATGGGATCGCTGCCGGCGGCGACGACGTAGGTGCCGTTCGTCGACGACAGGTCGATCACCACGAGATCGTCGCCGTCGCGCACGAACTGGGCGTGACGGCGCGACACACCCGTGTCGCCATCGAGCGCGATCTCGGGATGGATGTCGCGCGATTGGCTCGACCGCCCGACCAGGGCGGTCTTTTGCGTGAGTGCCACGGTCGACGACGACGTCGGCGGGCAGGCCTGGTCGGCCAACGAGCCTTTCAACGAGAACCAAACCGGGTCGACCTCGACAACAACGACCCACTTCACGTTCGAGTCGAGGATCGGGGCCGGTTCAACGGGTGGTTCGGCGGCCTGTGGCTGGGGCGGCGCTTGACCGGTGGTGAAGTCGAAGCCGCATTGCTCGCAGAACAGGTTGTCGGCGTCGTTCGACGAACCACAGTTGGGGCAGGTCGTCTGCGGCCCCCCATCCGCCGCCGGTGCAGGCGTCGCGGCCGGGACTGCAGGCGCGGCGGACGGCGCTGCAGCAACGGGAGCGCTGCCGATCGGAGCGCCGCACGTGTCGCACCACTCCGCGTCGGTGCTCTGATGCCCGTTCGGACAGGTGATGGTCACGATTCTTTCCGAATCCGCGTGGTCTTGGTGCTGCGGGTGTCGAGCGCCATCTCGTCGGTCCGTTCGATGTTGGCCTTCAAACGAACGGTGCCGGCCTCGGCATCGACGACGTCGACCACCTTGGAGAGCAGGCGGGTCGTGTCGTCGTTGCCGCTCTCATGAGCGATCTTGGCGGCTTCACCGAGCAGCACCGTCGCCGTGCGATCGTCGCCTGCGGCTTTCGCGGCCAGACCCTTCTGGATCGCATCGGCCAACTGCGCCTGGCCGGTGTAGTGGGCGACGGCAGGATCGAGTCGGGTGGTGAGATTGGCGTCGGGGCTCCAGGTCGCCTTCACCAAGCTCTTCGCCATCACCTCGTCGTTGACGACGACCTCGACCCTCGCGGCCAGTCGCTCGTTACCGAGTGGCGCAACCGGCACTCGCACGGCCACGTGGTAGTCGCGGCTCTCGTCGCTCCACGCACCGGTGGGGTATTCGCGGATCAAGGGACCGACTTGTACCGCTTTGGCGGACAGGTCCTCGACCGATGGCGCAACTTGTCGCACGAACAGCACTTCGCTCCCTTGTGGTGCCCACACTCGAAGCCTGGCATCGGCAACACCACGGCTCATCGAGGTGCGGATCATCGACTCGAAGTCGGCCTCGAGATCGTCGGGCTTGGCAATGATGTCGACCGTGCCCAACAGTGCGTTGGCGATCTCTCGCAGCTCGTCGACAACCCAGTCCGAGCCGATGCCGCGGCAGTCGCATTGGAACTGGCCCTCGGCAGCACGCAGCGCTTGGGGCAGCGCTGAAGGCGGTTCGCCCTCGATCTTGCCGTCGGTCAACAGGATCGCATGACACTGCGCCGTCTGCACCTGCAAGAACAACTCGGTGGCTGCCGAGATCCAGGCGCCGATCGCGGTCGCACCACCGGCTCGCAGCGCGTCGATCATGTGTACCGCCTCGCGCCGGGTGACATCGGTCATCTTGGCCATGCCCGGGTGCGACGGGTACACCATCTGGGCGACGCTGTGTCCGCTGATGACGCCAAACCACGTGCCGTCGACGATCTCGCCCAGGGCGACCTTGGCGGCGCGCCGAGCAGCCACGATCTTCGAGGCCGGCATGTCCATCGAACCCGACGTGTCGACGATGATGATCTCGGCAGCTTCGCCGTGGCCCGACTGCCCGGCCGTGCCGGCATCGGTGCACGCCACAGAGACGACAGCATGTACGTCGGTGGCCCCCTCCGCGAGGAACTCGTTCTGAAACACCTCTGCCTTGAACTCAGCCACCTGACGTCCTCTCTCGTTGCAAGCGTAGCGATGGGTCACAGCGCGCCAGGGCGGCCGTGACGTTGTCGTGTCCGCCCGCTGCATTGGCCCACTCGACCAACGCCGCAGCCAACGGAAGTGGATCGGAGCCTGTAGTCGCGGAGAGCTGCGAGACGCGGGCAGCCATCTCATCGAGCGCCGAGGCGTAGTTCCACAGCCCGTCGCTGCAGACGAGGAGCCAACCCGGGCCGTCGATCGATTGAGAGGCGATCTCCGGCTCGTGGTCGACCGAGTCGTTGCCGAGCCATCTGGTGATCGTGTGAAATGAGGGGTCAGCCTCGGCTTCGGCGCGCGACGTTCCCGACGCCATCAGCGCCGTGCCGAGCGAGTGATCGACGGTCAGTTGTCGGGGCGGGCCCGCATCCGGCAGCCAGTAGGCACGCGAGTCGCCACACCAAGCAACCGTGATCAGCTCGCCGGCCACGACGGCGGCCACGAACGTGCACGATGGCGGTTCGGGCGGATCCCCCATGGTGTGCGCGACACCGACCGCCGCAGCGTTGGCTTCGTCCACCGCGCTCTCCAACGCCTCGGTCCAGTAGTTGACACAGGCGGCGACGCTCGACGCGCCCAGCATCGGTACCGCAGTGAGCTGGCCGCAGGCGGCCAACGCGGCGGCCAACGCGGCGCGGTCGCTGTGCGGGGCACTGGTGACGCCGTCACACACCACGAGAATCGCCAGGGAACCGTCGGCGGTGGCGGCCAGCGCCATCGCATCCTCGTTGGCCGTGTGCACGATGCCGCGGTCACACACACCCCCGACCCATGGGGCCGGTTGCTCGCTCCAGTGGTCGCGAGGCGACCGAGCCTTCTGTCCGCAGGTGCCGCAGAAACCGTCGTCGAGGATTCGTCCACCACATTGGGCGCAGACCGCGGACCTCTTCACGGTTCGCGGGATCGGCGCCGTGATGTCGACCGCCGGCGCACCCGCCACCGGCACCTCGTGCAGCTCTGCTGCAGGCTGCTGAGCGTCCGGCGACGGGGCACCGGACAACGGGGCACCGCACGCCTCGCAGAACGTGTCACCGACTGCGATGGCTGCGGTACACGCCGGGCAGGCCAGTTCTGCAGCCGTCATGTCAGCGAGCGGACCCGAACCGCGTTGGCCTGGTCGACCAGGCGGGCGCGCTCCGCCGGATCGTCGGCGAGGCGTGCTGCCTCTCGGTACGCCTGCTCGAGCCCGGAACGCAATGCCGGAACCGTTGCCCGTGCCCCGGCGATCGCCAATTGCGGGGCAGCGCCGTGGTCACGCACGTGCCCGAGCGCCGAGTTGAGGATCTGGATGCACAGGTCTGTGCGCCCTGCAGGATCGAGCGCAGCCTCTCCGAGTTCGGCGGCAGCGGCGGCGAGGTCGTCGAGCGGATCGGCAGACCCCTCGGTCGATGCCAGCATCAACGCACGCTGACGACGGGCATCACCGTAGGCGCGGCTCGTGGCCGGGATTCGATCGAACGCGGCCAACGCTTCGTCGCGGCGACCGGCAGCAGCGGCGAGGCGAGCAAGGCCGAACTGCGCCGGCGCCACGTATGCGGCATCCGTTTTGGCGCACTGCGAATACATCTGTGCAGCGACCTCCGATTCGCCGCCGAGCTCGCATGCCCTGGCGAGCGCCAATTTCGGCGCCAACTCGCCGGGCAATTGGCCGTACACGCTGTTGAACGCCGAGATTGCCCCGGGGTAGTCGGCCGCGTCGAGAGCCACCAGGCCGTGCAGCCAGACACCGCGCCACTCCCACGGGTCGTTCGCCAACATGGCATCCGAGACCGTCGAGGCCTTTTGCAACTGACCCGCCGCCATGGCCGCATAGCCACTGGCCATCGCGACACCGACCGTCTGCTCGGGCGCAGCGCGCAGAGCCTGCTGCCGGTCAGCCGGGTTCTCGGCAGTCACTGAGGCGAGCCACGACACCATCGGGTCGAGCGGGTCGACCGCGACGATCGGGAGATCGGGCCAATCGAGCCGGTCCCCCGCGACCGCGGGCGTTTCGAACAGACGAGATGGCGTACTGCGCGTCACCGCGCCTCCTGACGTCACCGCGGTCACTTCGCGTAGCACTCCGAGCAACTGGTCGCGCATCTCGTCGGCGCTCTGGAAGCGATCCTCGGGTTGGGGAGCGGTGCCCTTCAGCAGCCAGCGGTACAGCGAGTCGTGCTGGGCGAACGCCGGCACGTCGGTCGGCGACGGCAGCGTGGTCTCGAACGCGCTCTGATACCCCTTGAACTCGAAGATCAGGACCGCCAAGGTGCGAGCGACCGTGTACAGGTCGCTGGCGATGGAGGTGCCCTCCTTGGCCACCTCTGGCGCCTGGAAGCCCACCGTGCCGTAGATCGGCGACTGGTCGTCGTCGATTCGGCGGACCCCACCGAGGTCGATCAGCTTCAGCCCATCGCCGACCTGGATGACGTTGGCCGGTTTGAAGTCGCAGTACAACAGACCGAGCAGGTGCAAGTACGAGAACGCCGGAAGGATCTCGACCATGTAGGCGATCGCCTGGTCGACGGGGATCGGCGAGAACCTGCCCGTCGCCTTCATCCGGTCCTTCAACAAGATGTTCAACGAACGGCCGCCGACGTATTCCATGACGATGTACGAGGCACCGTCTGCAGCGGTGACGAAGTTGTAGATCTCGACGATCAGTGGGTGCTCGACCTCGGCGAGGTACTGCTTCTCGGCGACGGCGGCCCGAGCCGCATCGGGGTCCCCACTGTTCAGCAAGCCCTTCAGCACCACCCAGCGATCGTTGACGTTGCGGTCGTTGGCGAGGTAGATCCACCCCATGCCGCCATGGGCGAGCCCACCGACGACCTCGTACTGACCACCCACGAGGGCACCGGGTTGCAACTTCGGATCGAAGTCGAACGACGTGCGGCATTTCGGGCAGAACCCCTTCGACCGGCCCGGGGCACCGTCGCGGGAGCGGCCCACCGGCGCCTGACAGACCGAGCAGTAGCGCTTGTCCTCGGCCACCGTCGGCGGGTTCATCAACGCCTGCCGCGGATCGGTGTCGGGCACCGACGGCACCTGCGTCAGACCCGCGCCGAGACGCGAGGTCTGCGTCGTTGCGGTCAGCCGCCGTGTCGGCCTGCTGGTGCCGCTCGAACGTGCCGAGCCCAGTGGCACCTGACCGAGCCGTGTCGTGCCCGACTGCGAGGTGGCTGCGCTCGGCCCATCGCCAGGCGCACTGCTGACGGGCGCGCTCGTACCGGACTCGGCCGGCGCCAACCCGCAGACGTCGCAGTAGCCATCGACGACGGTGCCGGTGCAACCAGGCTGGGCGCACTTCACGAACCAACACCTCCCGGCGAGACCGACGAGACGATCTTGGTATTCACGGCCGAGACGTAGCGATCGACCAGCGGGCGGGCCGCGGCGAGATCGCACGGAGCGGCCCACAGCAGTGATTCGGCCTGGCGGTACAGCGGATCGAGATCCGGGTGCTCGGCCAATCCATGGCCTGCGGCCTTGTCGCGAAACGACTGCAACAGGCCGCGGAGAGCGTCTCGATCGTCGAGCGCGTGTTGGAACCTGTGCGCCGCCTCGGCCAATGCCGCCTCCAGGTGTTGCACCTTGGTGACCGCCGGCGCCATCACGACACGCGCCGCGGACCAGGGCATCGATTGCACCTCGTCCAGCGTCGCGAACGGGCCGACGGCAGCCACGGATGGAACGGCCAGGGTCGGGGCCTGCACGATCTTGTCTCGGCAGCGCTGTGCCAGTGCTCGAACCGCCACCTCGGTCTGGCCAAGGGCGGCCAACCGGGCGTCGAGGGTCGCCCATGCCGCGAACAGCTGTCGCCGTTCGGCGTCGGCCTGTTCGAGTTCGCTGCGCAACTCAGCCGCGCGATTTGCCACGCGGGCGAGATCGCGACGAGCGACCAGGTCGCCGCGCAACTGCGCGGCGCGGTTGATGTGGCTGCCGAGTTGCGTCGCCAGGCGCTCGGCGACCGAGAGGTCGGCAGCGGCCTGTGTCGCGGCGGCGACTTCGGTTGTCGATCGGTTCTCGACCGTCGACACGTGTGACTCGACGCGCTGCACGATGGCATCGACCAGCGCGGCGGCATCGGCCAGGTTGCGACCCACAGGACTGCCGAGGTTGTCGACCAGCGACTGGTTCGCCAGGGCGGCGGCCTTGTCGCGATCGTGCTTGGCGAGTGCCTCGATCTCGTCGAGCCGGTCGCCGACCACCTTGCGGGCGACGAACGCAGCCGCCAGGTCGGCCCGATCGGTGTCGGTCCCGGCAGTGCGCACCCGATCTTCCAGCGAGAGCATGGCGTCGGTGCTACCTGCCAGCCAGTCGTTCCATTGGGTCAGCAGCGCTGCCATCTGCTCCGGGGTTGGGGTCGCGGCCATCAGCCGTCCCTCCCATAGGTCGCCGTCGGCGGTTCGATGACCGTCTTGCTGAGCACCCCGATCAGCCACTTCGAATAGATCTCCTGCCAACGTCCGTTGGTCCGCATCTCCTCCAGCACGCCGTTGACGAAGCGCACGAAGTCGACCTTGTCCTTGGCCATCCCCAGGCCGTACGGCTCGCGTGTGAACTTGTCGCCGACGACCTCGGTGTTGGGGTCCTGCGCCTTCAACCCGGCCAGCACCGTGTCGTCACCGGTCGCTCCATCGGCCTGGCCCTGCTGCATGGCAACCAGGCAATCGGTCACGTCGGGCTTGGCCAACACAACCAGGTTGCCGTACAGCCCGGCGTTCTTGGGGTCACGGAGCAGGTCGATGTTGGTGCTGCCCTCGGGCGCACAGACCGTCGCCGACGCGGCGTTGAGTGCGCCGATGCTGTCGAACCCGGAGTCCTTCTTCACCAGCACGCGCTGCCCGGCATCGAAGTACTCCGACGAGAAGGCGATGCGCAGCCAGCGGTTGCAGTTGATGGTCATCGTGTGGGCGACGATGTCGACACCACCGTTGTCGGGCCCGGCCTCGAGGTTCGGCAGGCGGTCGGCATAGGTGATGACCTTGTAGGTGATGTGCGACTCGATGTCGTTGTCGCCGAAGATCGCCTTGGCGACCTCTTTCAACATGTCGATGTCGAAGCCCTCGATCTGATTGGTGAGAGCATTGCGGGCGCCGAACAACAGCGTGTCGCCGGAGACGCCGACGATCAGCTTGCCGCGCCGCTGAATCGCCTCCATCGCCGACCCAGCGGGCATGGCGCTGCCGGCAGTCGGCAGCGGGTCGGTCGGCTCGTACGAACGAGTTGGGTCCAGCGCGGCCTGCTCGGCCGAACACGCCGGTGGCGTGGGTGTGACGACATCCGTTGGGGGCGGCGCCTGGCCCTCGACTGCGCCCGCCAAACGCACCGAGCCGGAACAGCCGGCGAGAACGAGCGACCCGACCATCGCCAGGCCGATCCACCGCCGCGGGCTCATCGGTACTCCTTCAACCGCTGGCCACAGCCGAGGGCGGCGAGCGCGGCGATCACCAGTCCGGCCGCGAACACGATGTTGCGCAGTGAGTTCAGCGGCTCGACCGCAGTGCCGAGGCGTTGCGATGCGCTCGACCCTTCGTCGGCCACGATCTGTCCGATGTTCTGATCGAAGGCGTCGAAGTCCTCGACAGCGTTGTTGCCGCCTTCGGTCGGATCGAGGCCGAGACTGGTGGCAACCGCCTTGTCCCAATCGCCAGCATCGTCGAGCTTGCGGATCTGAGCGTGCGCCGCGCTGTACCTGTCATAGGCATCCGTGGCGGCTTTGATCAGGGCGTTGGCGGTTCCGAGACTTCGCGTCGACAGTGTTTGTGTCACGACGTCGTTACCGCGTTGCCAATTCGCTTCGTTGACGGCGCCATTGCCGCGGTTGATCAACGTCAACGCCTCCTGCGAACGCGCCTCGAACGCGGCTGCCCGGGCCTGGGCAGCGTTGTCGGCGCCGGCGAGCTGCGTGCGAACCACACCGTCGGCATCCCGCATCGTTCCGGCCTGGGCAATGCCGCCGATCACCAGCAGCAGCATGAGCAGCGCGGCGGCCGCAGCCATCGGGAGGTTGATGATCCGACGAAAGGTTCGGCTGAGCCAGATGCTGGCGAGCACGAGGGCTGCGAACACCAACCAACCCGTCGCATGCAGCCACGTGCCGGCACGGTGAGCCGTCGCCAGACCAGTGTTGACGTGGGCGCGCTGCGATGCCTCGACGGCTTGCAGCGACGAGACGATGTCGGGCACGTCGGGATCGGTGTTGCTGACGATGTCGTTGGCCTGCCGTTGGTACGCGGCACCCACAGGGAAGCCCTGGCGGTTGTTGGCCCGGGCCTGCTCGACCAGGCCGACGTAGCTGCCGAGCAGCCTGCTGGCCTCGCTGAGTTGCTGGAGATCGGCTGCCGACGAGGACCCGGACACCGCCACCAACCCGTCGCCGGCCCCGCCGATCTCGTCGAGATAAGCGGTGCGTTGCACCGGGTCCTCCTGCCCGCCGACGAGGTACGACGAACTGGCGATGGCGTCGGCGTGGACGATTCGAACCTGGATGTCTTGCAGGGCGAGAAGCTGGCGTGAGGCAGTCCGTACCTCTTTGATCGCGTTCGACCGACGATTGACACCAAAGGCGCCGCCGACCGCGAACACGACGGCGAGCACGATCAACACGGCCCGCAACAGTGACAACTTGGCGGGCGTCGAGGTCGACGCCACCCGCTGGGCGAACACACGCGTGACGGACGGAGGCGGCTGCGGTTGCGTCCTTGTTGTCGCGGCTGGGAGCACCCGCACCTCCTCGTCGTGGGAGTGTAGGCGCAACTGTTGGCGATGCGAGCGGGTTGGGTACCGTTGCTGCATGCCCGCCGCGTTCCTCCATCCTTTCGCCAAACCCACGAGAGAGGCCTTCATCCGCATCGACCGCGGCGAGGGCGCGTTGGTGTGGGATGCACAGGGCCGCGAGCTGGTCGACGGCATGGCCAGCTTGTGGTACAACGCGATCGGGCACGGTCGAGGCGAGATGGCCGACGCCATCGCAGCACAGTCGCGGACGCTCGGCGCGTACTCCACCTTCGACCCGTTCACCAACGAGCCGGCCGAGTCGCTTGCCGAAGAGTTGCGGGCCATCGCGCCGACACCCAACGCCCGCATCTTCTACACGTCGTCGGGGTCAGAGGCGATCGACTCGGCGATGAAGCTCGCCCGCATGGCGCACGTGCAGGCCGGCCAGCCGCAGCGCAAGCTGATCATCAGCCGCAATCGGGGCTACCACGGCGCCGCCTACGGCGGTACGAGCGCGCAGGGCATCGCCCCCAACAAGGAGAACTTCGGCCCGTTCGTCGACGAAGTGTTGCAGGTGCCCGCCGAAGACATCGAGGCGTTGGCTACGCTGATGAGCCAGCGAGGTAACGAGGTGGCGGCGATCATCACCGAGCCAGTGCAGGGCGCCGGCGGCGTGTTCCCGGCGCCTGACGGCTACCTCCAGTCGTTGCGCAAGCTGTGCGATCAGCACGGTGCCTACCTGATCTTCGACGAGGTGATCACCGGCTTCGGGCGCACGGGCAGTTGGTTCGCCGCGCATCACTACGGCGTCTCGCCCGATCTGGCGACCTTCGCCAAGGGCGTCACCTCCGGCTACATCCCTCTCGGTGGTGTGTTCGTCGGAATGGCGCCGACTGCGGCGTTGGAGACCGATCCCAACTTCTTCCTCCGCCACGGGTTCACGTACTCCGGCCACCCAACAGCGTGCGCGGCCGGGCTGAAGAACCTGGAGATCATCCGACGCGAGGGATTGGTCGAACGGGCCAAGCACATCGGCGACCGCCTGGGCGGCGGCCTGCAAGCGCTGGCGGCCGACGGCGTGGTCGAACATGCTCGCGGCCTGGGTGGCATGTGGGCCGTGGGGCTGCACCCGAACCAGGACGCCAACGCGCTGCGCGACCACATGCTCGATACCGGCCACGTGATCGTGCGAGCGCTCAACGATGCGTTGGTGATGTGCCCGCCGCTGGTGATCCGCGACGAACACATCGACCAACTCGTCGACGCTGTCGCCGCAGCGGCCGGCTGAACATGAAGTTCGGCATCTTCTACGAGCACCAGATCGGGCGACCCTGGGACGACGGCACCGAGCACCAGTTGATCTCCGACGCCCTCGACCAGGTCGAGTTGGCCGACTCGCTCGGCATCCAATACGTCTGGGAGGTCGAGCACCACTTCTTGGAGGAGTACAGCCACTCGTCGGCGCCGGAGGTGTTCCTGGCGGCATGCAGTCAGCGCACCAAGAACATGCGCCTCGGCCACGGCATCATCCTGACCGCCCCGAAGTTCAACCATCCGGCGCGCACCGCCGAGCGGGTCAGCATGCTCGACCTGGTGTCGGGCGGCCGCGTCGAGTTCGGTAGCGGCGAGTCGTCGAGCGAGGCCGAGCTGGGCGGCTTCGGCGTGAATCCGCTGGAGAAGCGTGAACAGTGGCTGGAGGGTCTCGAGGTGGCCGTTCGGTGCATGGCCGAGACCCCCTTCACCGGCGTGGACGGCAAGTACGTGCAGATGCCGCCGCGCAACGTGATCCCCAAACCGATGCAGAAGCCGCACCCGCCGCTGTGGGTCGCGTGCAGTCGCCGCGAGACCATCCTGCTGGCCGCAGAGAAGGGCATGGGAGCGTTGACGTTCGCCTTCATCGATCCCGAGGAGGCGGTCAACTGGGTCACCGAGTACGAACGCACCTTCACCGAGAAGTGCCACCCCGTCGGCTTCAGCGTCAATCCACAGGTCGCGTGCGTCAGCCCGATGATGCTGCACCACGACGAGGACGAGGCCATCCGTCGCGGCTCCGAAGGCGCCAACTTCTTCGGCTACTCACTCGGCCACTTCTACGTCTTCGGCGAACATCAGCCCGGCAAGACCGATGTCTGGTCGCAGTACATCGAGCGTCGCGCTGCGCAGGGCTACGACCCCGACGCGATTGCCGCGGCAGTCAAGGCAGACACCCTCGGGGCCAAGCAGGCAGCGGGCGATTCGACCGGGCTGCGCGGCAGCGTCGGCACACCGGCCCAGGTACGCGAGTACCTGCGTCGATTCGAGGAAGCCGGTGTCGATCAGGTGATCTTCGTGCTGCAAGCGGGCCGCAACCAGCACGACCACATCATGGAGTCGATCGAGATCTTCGGTCGCGAGATCCTGCCCGAGTTCCTCGACCGCGACGAGGCGCAGGTCGCCTCCAAGCAGCGGCGCCTGGCACCGGCGATCGAGGCGGCGATGCAGCGCCGAGCCAAGGACTACCAGCCGGCGGATCTCGGCGACTACTCGTTTCCGGCGTTGCCGGTGCAGTGGGCGAAGGCGACCGGGTCGCCCGAGCTCGAGGCGACATTGCAGCAATGGGCCGACGACCGTGCCGCCGGCAGACGAGACCTCGGCGCAGGGATCACGGGGTAGCGACCAGCACGTTGTGGAGGTAGGCGTTGCGGAACTTCCCGGTCGGGTCCCATTCGGCCTGGAGTTGGGCGAAGGCTCCGAGGCGTTCGAAGCGTGAGCGCACGACACCGCCGTCGAGGGTCGACAGCTTGCCCCAATGCGGACGCGGCGCAAACGGTTCGAGCGCAGTCTCGACCCGCGCCAGCACCGGTTGCACCTCGGGCCACGACGGGATCCACGTGAAGTGGAGCACGATGCAATCACGCTGGTAGCACGGGCTGAGCCACAGCGTGTCGGCGGCAACAGCACGCACCTCGGAGATCTTCAGCACGGGAGCCAACTCCGCGCCCAGGCCGATCAGGGTACGCATTGCTTCGGGGCCATCGGATGCGGCGACGAACAACTCCGACTGCAACTCGTCACCACTGCTCGGAGTGAATCCCATACGGAAGTGCGGCAACCGTTCGTGCCACGGTCCGGCGACACCCATCTGCTCGGTGCACGGCTCAGCCGACAGTTCAGCGACCGGATGCACGTTGCGAGTCGCCGGGACCGCACCCAACCGGACCGCGACGGCGTCGCCCTCATCGGGCTCCAGACGTTGCTTGCGCCACACCTGTTCGACGTGGTCCGGCCGCCAGGTCGTGAACAGGCTGACGCTGTACCCATCCGCCATGATCTCGCCGAGGTGGTCGATTGCCGCGCCCATCGGGAGGTGCTCGTAGACGTGCTGCCAGACCGTGAAGGTCGGCTGGATCTCCAACGTGAGGCGCGTCGCGATCCCGACTGCGCCGAGGTTCACGCCGAGCGCGGCCATCAGGTCGGGGTCGGTGTCGCGTGAGACCTCGACGATGTCACCGGACGCCACCACGAGTTGCATTGCAGTCACCGCCGTTGCCAGGCCGCCATTGCCCACGCCCGACCCGTGGGTGCCCGTTGCGCACGCTCCTGCCACTGAGATGTGCGGCAGCGATGCCAGGTTGGCCAGGGCCCACCCATGTTCGTCGAGGTGCGACGCCAACTCCCCGTACTTGATCCCGCCGTCGATCGTCACCGTGTGCGCCACGCTGTCGATGTCGACAACGCGGTCGAGTTTCGCCATCGAGATCAGGTCTCCGGTGGTGTCGGCGATCGTGTTGAAGGAATGCCTGCTGCCGACGGCACGCAGCTTGGTGCTCGCCGCGACTGCCGACTGGACGTCATCAACCGTCGCGGGTTGGTGGTACCGCTCGGCCCCGTACTGCACATTGCCGGCCCAGTTCCGTTCGGCCATGGATCCCCCTCGGTGTCACCGCCGAAGCTACTGCACGTCGATCTCGTCAATCAGGTTGACCATGTTGATCGCGTTGTGTATCGTGATCGTCAATCAAGTTGACGAAAGAGGTTCTGCGGATGTCGATCATTCATGCACCGACCGAAGCCACGCACGACCTCGGCGCGGCACGGTTCACATCGCTGGCCACACCGAGCCGTGGCAGCACCGAGACTGCCGTCTGGCAGGTCGAGATCGAGGTCGGCGCGCCGGCGACACCGCACTCGCTGACCCGAGAAGAAGTGTTCGTCGTGCTCGACGGCATCGCGTCCGTGCGGATCGGCGCGGTCTACGGCTTGGCCGCGCGGGGCGATGCGATCGTGGTCCCTGCCGACACCGAGTTCGAGTTGTCGAACGGCGGTGACGTCGCGCTGCGGCTGCTCTGCTGCTTCCCGGTCGGAGGCCAGGCACGGCTCGACGGCGCCACGTTCACGCCTCCGTGGGCTGAGTGACCGCCGACGATCAGGCGGTGCCGCTGGCACGGCTGCTGGCCATGTCGTACCGACTGCTGATCGACAGTCTGCACACCCGCCTCCGCGAACAGGGGTGGACCGACGTGCGACCGGCATTCGGGTTCGTGCTCTTGGCCACGCGCGACCGCGCTACCACCTCGACCGAGTTGGCGACCGTGCTGAGCGTCAGCAAGCAGGCAGCATCCAAGCTCATCGACGCAATGGAGGAGGCGGGATTCGTATCACGATCGCCAGGTGTGCGCGACGCCCGCGAACGCATCGTCGAACTCGCCGACCGTGGGCATCGCCTGCTCACTGCGGTCGAGCAGATCTATCGAGACCTCGAAGCCGAGTGGGTCACCGTGATCGGCAACCGGGGGGTCGAACTGACGCGGCGGAACCTGTCGCGCGTCGTTCTCGCGGCACACGGTGGAGTCTTCCCGTCGATCCGCCCGACGCCGTGACCGAGGTCGATACCTCGTGCCGGGTGCGACCGGTGATGAGGGCACGCACCACGGATACAGATCGCCGGGGGTGCGCGTTGTTCACCCACCGTCGCCAGCGGGCTGGGTCGGGCGCGATTCCGGTATTCCCCGTACCGAAATCGAACCCGTTGAGCCTGGTTGGGCGACCTGTGAGTACCGGGAGTACCGAAATCGCGCCCGACCGATATCCGGACGGATGCAGCGCGCACAGATCGGCGCAACTGCATTCCAGACATCACGTCGGACGTGAACGCAGGGCCTACGTCGCCCGACGGCTCGATACCTAGATCAGTTCCGGGTCACATCGGATGGCGACCGTCGCCGGACCGTCTGCCGCGAACAGTCGCTCGAACGCGCCGTCGAGGTCTGCGACGTCGTCGACCCGAATTCCGGTCGCACCGCACAGCGTCGCGAACGCGGCGAAGTCGGGGTTGTGCAAGCTGGTCTGCCACACGTCGTACTCGGCGGCGCGTTGCTCCTTGCTGATCTTGCCGAGCACGCCGTTGTCGAGCAGCACGTGGCGAACGGGGATGCCGTACTTCACGGCGGTGGTCACTTCCGCGAGGTACTGACCGAAGCCGCCGTCGCCCGTCACGGCGAGGATCGGTCGGTGCGGCGCCGCTGCCCAGGCGCCGAGCGCGGCGGGGTACCCGAATCCGATCGAGCCGAGGTACCCCGACATCAACACGTCTTGCCCGCTGGTCTCGAAGTAGCGCCCGAACGAGTAGGTGTTGTTGCCGACGTCGACGCAGATCACCGCGTCCGATGGGCAGCGTCGACCGAGCGAAGCAAAGAGCGCCGCCGAGCCGACACCGACCGGCGAGGCATCGCCAACCCGTTGTTGCTTCTCGGCACGCCACAATGCCCACCTCGCTGCAAGGTCGGCGCGTTGATCGACCGCTGCCGTGGCACCGAGCCGTTCACTCAACGCCTTCAGCGTGACCGCGGCATCGCCGAGCACACCCACGTCGACACCGTGGAAGCGACCGATGGCGGCATGATCGTCGTCGATCTGCACGATCGCCTTGTACGGCGCAATACCGGTGTGGTTCGAGAACGAGGCTCCGATCACGATCAGCAGGTCGCTCTCGTTCATCAACCACGACGCAACGGGTGTGCCGCTGCGGCCGAGCACGCCCGCACCGAGGGGATGGCTGTCGGGTACCAGCCCCTTTGCCTTGAACGTCGTCAACACCGGCGCACCCAGGTGGTCGCCCAGTTCGATGACGTCGGCGACCGCACCCCGCGCGCCGTGGCCGACGATCACCACGGGGCGAGCCGCGTTGCGGAGGGCGTCGAGCGCCCGCTGCAACGACTCGTCGGATGGTGCGACGCGGCGATCCGCGAGTCGACCGGCCGGGCCGTTGACCTTCGTCGACGGCGCCGGCACGACCTGCACCTCGTCGGGGATGATGAGGTGGGTGACGGTGCGGTCGTCGAGCGCGTGCTTCACTGCCAACGCCGCCAGTTCGGAGTGGTCTGAGCCGGTCTGGATCGTGCGGTTGAACTCGGCGACATCGGCGAACGCGGCGCCGAGATCGAGATCTTGAAAGGCACCCCGACCGAGCACCTTCGACGGCACCTGGCCCGAGATCGACACCACCGGCGCACGATCGACCTTGGCGTCGTACAGGCCGGTCAGCAGGTTGGTGGAGCCCGGCCCGGCAATGGCGATGCACGCCGCCGGCCGGCCGGTCAGCTTGGCGTAGGCCGACGCGGCGAACGATGCAGCACCCTCGTGCCGAATGCCGATGTAGGTGATGTCGCCACGCTGCTCGGCCCGCCGCAGCGCGTCGGCGAGCCCGAGGTTGCTGTGGCCGACCATCCCGAACACGTGGGTGATGCCCCACGCGACGAGCGTCTCGACGATCGAATCCGACACCGTGCGAGCCTCAGCGTGGCGTTGCGGCAGTGCGACGTACACGCCGTCGTCGCGCACCTCGACGGGATAGGTCATGACGCTGTCACTCGATCCCTCCGGCGGCCGACCGGTGATCGGGTCGTAGTCGTAGCCATGCCACGGGCAGCGCAGCCAGCCGTTCTCGATGCTGCCCTCCCCCAGCGGGCCACCCTGATGCGGGCACCGGTTGTCGAGCGCCCCATACCGCTGGCCGACCCGGCAGAGCGCCACCGTTCGCCGATCGACGGTGACGGCGCGCACGCGGCCATCGTCGAGACCGTCGACCTCAGCGACCTTGTACCACTGCGACTCGTCGCTCATTGCCCGACTCCGGCGTAGGCGACCCCGGTGAGCGCAGCGACGTCGCGGTCGATCGTCATCAAATCGTCGAGCTCGAAGTCGCTGACGTGGTGGTGCCCGCATGCTCGGGCCAGCACGCACACCAATTCGGTGGTCGCTCGGAGGAACCGGCCGAGCCGTTGGCCGGCCTCGTCGATCGGGAGTCTGGCGCGCAGCAGCGGGTCCTGTGTGGCGATGCCGACCGGACAGCGATCCGTGTTGCATGCGCGCATTCCGACGCATCCGATCGCCTGGAGTGCTGAGTTGGCCATCGCCACCGCGTCGGCGCCGAGCGCCAATGCCTTGGCGATGTCGGCCGCCGTGCGGATCCCTCCGGTGGCGATCAACGTCACACCGGAGCGTTCGCTGCGATCGAGGTGCCTTCGCGCCCGGGCAAGCGCGGCCATGGTCGGCACCGAGATGTTGTCGCGGAACAGCCGCGGCGCGGCGCCGGTCCCGCCGCCCCGACCGTCGAGGATGATGTAATCGAAGCCGATCGTCAGGGCCGCGTCGATGTCGGCCTCCACGTGCTGTGCCGAGAGCTTGGCGCCCACCGGAACGCCGCCCGAACGCTGCTTGGCCCAGGCGACGAACTCGGCGATCTCGGCGATGCTGTTGAACTGCCGGAACCGTGCCGGCGACACCGCGGGCGTGCCTTCGGCGAGCCCGCGAACTTCGGCGATACGTCCGCGCACCTTCGGACCGGGGAGGTGCCCCCCAGTGCCGGTCTTCGCGCCCTGCCCGAACTTGAGGTGGAAGGCCTGCACCTCGTCGAGCACCGACTCGCGCCAGCCGAAGCCGCCCGACGCAAGCTCGTAGAAGTACCGCGAGTTCTCCGCCTGCTCCTCCGGCAGCATGCCGCCTTCACCCGAGCAGATGCCCGTGCCTGCGAGCTCCGCCCCGCGTGCGAGCGCGGTCTTCGCCTCCTGCGACAGTGCACCGAAGCTCATGTCACTGACGAAGATGGGGATGTCGAGTTGCAGCGGGCGCTTTGCGTTCGAGCCGATCACGACCTGCGTGCCGACCACCTCGTCGTCGAGCAACGGGAAGCGCGCCAACTGTGCTGTCGCGAACAGCAACGAGTCCCACGACGGCAGCAATGCGCGTTCCACACCCATCGCCGCGACGGGGCCGTGGTGACCGACGCGGTCGAGACCGTGCAAGGCCAGCTCGTGGATGCCGGCGACGAACGGTTCCTCAGCGGTGTCGGCATGGGCGTTGAGGTAGTGGTGCTCGTACTCGTCGACGGGACCATCGAGCGACAGCCCCTCGACCTGGCGGTAGTCGGCGAGCTCGATTCGGTCGATGTACACGGCACCGTCCGTGACGGTGCTGCGGAAGTGTCGGAGCCGGTCGGAGGTGTCGTAGGTCGACACGCCGGTGTCCATTCGATAGTCCCACCCGTGCACACCACAGATCAGATTCGGGCCGTCGACCTTCCCGTCTGCCAGGAGAGCGCCGCGGTGGCGACAGCGGCCCGACAGCACGCTGTGCTGGTCGTCCCAGCGCACCACCACCAGATCCACTCCGTCGACGAAAGCCGCCGCTGGTTTGCGGTCGTCGAGCTGATCCAAGTCGATCACCCTCACCGGGTCGATCAGTGCTGCCGGCTTGGTGATGGTGAGCCCAAACGATTCCTGCATGGTCACATCGTGTCATCGGAGGGCCGAACGTTTCAGAAAATCCGGAACCCCGCTACTGCAAGTACCGTCGAACCATCATGCATGGCAGGCGATTCGGGATCGTGTCGGTGCTGGCCTTGAGCACCGTGTCGTGCGGAGATGACGGCGCTGCGCCAGCGACGGGTTCCGTGCCCGTCGCCGCTGGGGTCGCGGTGCAGGTCGCGGCCCGCGTGCCGTCGACTGCCGATCCTGGTGTCGCCGGTCGAGCCATCGCTGCGTTCGGGCTTGACCTGTTCACCTCGGTCAGGACCACGTCGACTGCCGGCGACAACGTGACGGTGTCACCGGCGAGCGTCTCCTTCGCGCTGGCGATGTTGGAGCCCGGCACGGTTGGCGCCGCGCAAGCCCAACTGCGCAGCCTGCTGCGGATCGACGACCCGGCGACCTTTCATGCCTCGATGAACGCGCTCCAGCAGAACCTGCAGGCCCGCGCGCCGACCACCTTCTCCCCCAGCGACGACCCTGGCGAGGTGCTGGTGCGAATCGCCAACGCGGCGTACCTTCAGCGTGGCTATCCGTTCGGGCAGGCGTACCCCCAGGCCGTCGGATCGAGCTATGGACCCGTGCTGAACGAGGTCGACTTCCGCCCCGATCCCGACGCGGTCGCCCATGCGATCAACGCCTTCGTCGCCGACACGACCAACGACCGCATCCCGCACCTGGTCGCCGACGGCGTGATCCGTCCCGATACCGTGCTGGCCCTCGTCAACGCCTTGTACCTGAAGGCCTCCTGGCTGGGGACCTTCGACGAATCAGCAACGGTCGATCAGCAGTTCACCAAGCTCGACGGCACGGCGCAGACGGTCCCGATGATGCATGGTGGCAGCGATTCCTCGGCACGAGGCAACGGTTGGGTCGGCGCGACCAAGACGTACACCGGTGGCCTGACAGCTCAGTTCATCCTGCCCGACGATGGCCTCTTCGACGAGATCGCCACCAACCTCGACCGGGTGTTCGACGACTACACCGCCAATCAGACCAGCCCTTCCACGCTGGCCTTGCCGCGGTTCGACCTCCGCTTCAGCACCGAGCTGACGCCCGCGTTGCAAGCCCTCGGCCTGAAGGCCATCTCTGCACAGAACGGACTGCTGGGTGTGGCCAACGACCCGCGCCTCATCGTCGACAAGGTCATCCACCAGACCGACGTGGCCATGGACGAGAAGGGCACCGAGGCCGCTGCGGCAACGGTGGTGCTTGCCTACCCCACGAGTGCTCCGGTCAACGCGCCGGTGCCAGTCGTGCTCGACCGGCCGTTCCTGTACCGCATCGTCGACGACCAATCGGGCGCGACGCTCTTCGTCGGGCAGGTCGTCAATCCAGTTACGTGACGATCGGTAGCGACTCGCGCGACGCCGGGTCTTGGCGGTAGTAGCCGGCCAACACGTCGTAGAGCTCGGGTTTGGCCTCGCGGAAGTCGACCGATCGATCGAAGAAGACCTCGGTCGCAACAGCGAAGAACTCACCAGGGTCGGTGGCCGCATAGTCGTCGAGCAACGCCCCACCCTCGCCTCGGCGCAGCAACTCGAGCTCGGTCGCGCAGACCGTGATCCAGCGGTCGAGGGCCGCCTGGTCGGGCAGCAGGGGGGTGCCGTCGACCACGCCGTCGAGCATGTCCATCTTGTGGGCGAACTCGTGCAGCACGACGTTGTGGCCACGGCCACGGTGGCGGGCTCCGCTGCGCACCTGATCCCAGGCCAGCAGCACCGGCCCACGGTCGTGATGCGCCTCACCCAACAGCGGCTGCGAGCCCTCGTCGACCATCCCCAGGATCGATGTGGCACGTGGCCCGGGAATGGCGAATGTCGTGGGATGCACGATGATCGCGGTCACCTTGCCGAAGTAGTCGGTGTCGAGACCCAGCAGCAAAACGGCGGCCTGCATCGCGATTGTCACGATCATCTCGTCGGTCATCACGAACCCGTTGGCCGCTTCCCAGCGCTTGCTGGTCACGAGGTGCTCACCCAACTCGGCCAGATGTTCCTGCTCGGGCCGCGACAACACGTGCCAGTAGGCGACGTTGCGTCGAACGATCTGTTCCCAGTCAGCAGGTAGCTGTCTCCGTCTCGACATCGGCCACAAATGTAGCGTCAGAATATAGTTGCCGTGGCTACTATTGCCGCGTATGGTATCGGTCGGTGACATCGACACACGACCCGACGCCCGGCTTCTTGATGTGGAGGCTGACGATGAAGTGGCAGGCCGCCGTCGACCGAGCCGTGGCCCCTCTCGGGTTGACGAATGCGCAGTACTCGCTGCTCGCATCGCTGCGAGGCCTGAGTCGCGACGGCATCCGGCCGAGCCAGCGCCAACTCGCCGACCACATCGGTCTCGACGCGATCTTCGTCTCCAAGCTCATCGCTGCCCTCGAGCGCGGCGGTCTCGTGCAACGCGCGCAACACCCGTCCGACTCACGTGCCGTGGAGCTGACCCTGACCGAGATCGGCACCGCGGTGATCGACCGGGCGATCGTCACCGTGCTCGCGCTGCAGGAACAGCTGACCGAACCGCTCGGGGGCCTGCACAGCAAGCAGACCAAGCAGTTCACCAATGCCTTGCAGCGACTGCTCGCTGCAACGTCACCGACGAAAGGAAGTCCCCCATGACCCAACCAGCAACCCTCAACGGCCAAGTCATCGGCCAGGCGGAACGCACCACTCGGGCAGTGCTCGAAGTGCTGCTCGCCGAGACCGACACGGCCTTCACCAACTGGGTCGCGCTCAACCTCGTCGGCACGGTTCGGCTCACCGCCGATGGGCGCGCCAGGTACCAGCGGATCAGCGATGGGATCGCCGACATCACCCAACGGCTCTACCACAGCCTCCCAACCGATGATCTGGTGGTTGCCCGACGCGTCCTCCAGACCCTCACCGAGCGCGCTCGCGCCGAGTTGGCCAACGCCTCGTGAGCGATCAGATCGTCATCCGTCGCGCCGACGCGGATGCCACCACCGCCAGTGTCCTGGCCGACGTGCTGGTCGACTGCGTCGAAGGCGGCGCGTCGGTCGGCTTCATGTCGCCGCTCACTCACGATCGAGCCGAGGCGTTCTGGGTAGCCACGCTCGATGCAGCGGCACGCGGCGAACGAATCGTGTTGCTCGCCGAGGAAGCCAGTGGTGGTGCCATGATCGGGACCGTGCAAGTCATCTTGTCAGCGCCCGAGAACCAACCGCATCGCGGCGAGATCTCCAAGATGCTCGTGCATCGCCAAGCCAGAAGGCGAGGGGTGGCCGAAGCGCTGATGCGTGCGGCCGAGGCCGCGGCGCGAGACGCAGGCAAGTCATTGCTGGTGCTCGACACCGCCAGCGATTCCGCCGAGCGGCTCTACGACCGGCTGGGCTGGCATCGCGTCGGGTTGATCCCCGGGTACGCCCTGTGGCCCGAGGGTGGACTGGTCGACACGATCGTCTTCTACAAGGAGCTCGCATGACCCTCGAGACCTGGGCCTTCTGTGGCGTGCATCCCGACGCGCCAAATGCCGCGCGGGCGGTGCGCACGTTGGCGACGAAGGCAGGCATCGACGCGACCTTCGGGCCGTGCATGCCCCCCGACTGGGCCACCTACCACCCCGCGGAGCCGGGCGCCCGGTATGTGGACCCCGAGACCTACCTCCGGCTCGTCATCCTCAATGCCGGCGAGGGCATGAAGACCGTCGTGTACGAGGCCCGGCTGTGGTCGACCGACCCGACGGTTCGCCAAGAGGCGATCGACTTCTGGTCACCGCACCTGCAGTGGATCCGGGCGTTCGACATGGGCGACGAGTTCGATCCCGCCGGCGCCGACTGGGAGGTGCTCGTCGGGCGCTGGCGCATCATGATCGACCAGGTGATCCCGGCAACCGGGATCGGGCCGTTCACCAACCACCTTCCGTACGCCGAGGTGCTGTCGAAGGCGCTCGTCGACATGCCCGAACAGCACGCACACCTCAGCTTCGACTCGTACGACGAGCCGACAGCGATCGCCTTGACCGCCGAGTTCAACGACCAGGTCAACCATCTGATGGTCGCCGTCAACGCACTGAAGCATGGCGCCTACTCCCCCACTGCGAGCAGGATCACCCGCCACATGCAGAACCTGCGTGCGGTAGGCGCCGACAGCTTCTTGATCTTCGGTGGCGCGACCCCCTACAACGCCGACCTCACACCCGACCTCACCTTCGGCCAGACGTCACTGATCAACCGACTCGGCACCGCCACCATGTGGGCCACCGCCGTCCTCCGCGGCGCCCAGTAACTCTGTCCCTCACAGTCCGGGTCTGCGGCCCGGCCGGATTCCCACACGCTCGGCTGTCAACGCTTTGTGCGTGTCTGGATCACGTGTCGGAGACGGGCGGTGATCTCGTCGAGATCAGGGTTCGACGATGCGATCCAGATGACGAGTCCGTAGACGTCATCGTTGGATGCGCGTGAGGCCCTGATGCCGTTGACTTCGAGGAACACCGCGGCTGCGAGCCAGCCGAGTCGCTTGTTGCCGTCGACGAGGGCATGGTTGTTGACGATCGACTGGAGGAGTGCAGCTCCCTTGGTGATCAGATCCGGGTAGGCGTCTTGTCCGAACGCGGTGGTTTGGGGCCGAGCTGCGGCGGAGCCGAGGAGGCCGATGTCTCGGATGGGCGGCTGGTCGCCGAGCAGCGTGCGAGCAAGAGCGATGAGGTCGTCGAGATCGAGGTATTCGACGGGATCGCTCATTCGCCGAGACGGCGGAGGGCGTCGGCGTGTGATTCGGTGATCAATGTGGTTGCGGCGCTGACGCGCTCGCGGTGTTGTCCGCGAGCAACGAACTCACGGACAGCTCGGCGGGCGGCCTCTTGCATGGAGATGCCTTCAGCGTCGGCTCGTTCACGGAGTGCCAGTTGCTCGCTGTCGGTGAGGCGAAGGGTCATAGCCATGGCGAGAATGGTATCAGTTCGATACCGCGCAAGGCCCGTCTTGCGGTATGCGTTGCCGACTACGCGTAGCGTGTGCTTCGCTGCGGGGGCGGCGTCTGGCTCACGCGCTGGACTCGAGCGTGCTCAGACCATCGACGACTGCGTCGATTCGCAGTGATTGAAGCGACGAGGGGTCGTTTCCGAGCGTGCCGCTCCAGAAGTCACTCGTCGACGCTCGAACGATCGTCGTCCACTTGCTCTGGTCGTTCTCATAGGGCGAGCCGTGGTCGGCGCCGAGCAACGTCACGAACCACTTCGGGCCGGCGAGTTGCGGATAGACAGCCGCGTCCAGGGCGATGTTCAACGTCTTGTCGGCATCGCCGTGCACGATGAGGATCGGCAGCGGGCGGCTGAAGTCGTTGTGGTCAGGGTCGATGAAGATCAAGCCGGCCAGGATGACGACGGCCTTGATGCGCTGATCGCGGCAGCAATCGGCGAACGTGAGGGCGTAGGTGGTCGCGGCGCCGAACGAGTGGCCGGCGACGCCGATGCGATCGGCATCGATGCGACCGAACAACGGTGACTTGTCGTCGCCGTTCAGGCCGAGCACCTGGTCGATCACGAAGGACACGTCCTTGGGTTGGTTGACGCCGTCGAACAGATTGGTCTCGGCGTTGGCCGCCTGGTGGTTCGTCAGCGGGAATGCCGGTAGTGCGACCACGTACCCGAGGCGGGCCCATATACCGGAGAGCACGGTGTAGTCCTTCGGCGTCCCACCAATTCCGTGCGACATCACGATCAGCGGGAACGGTCCCGGCCCATGTGGGTACACGATCGTGGTCTCGATGGTGCGGCTCGCCAGCTGCGGCCCCTCGAGGGGTACCGTCGGTCGCGACGTGTCGACAAACGTCTCCGACATCGTCACTGTCTCGAACGGCGCAGTCGGGAGATCCGTCGTCGGCGAACCAGTGTCGGCGGGCACGGTGTCAACCACCGCGGCAGCGGTTGTCTCGACATCGGTCGATGGCGCCGACGTGGCGGAGGCCGGCGACGTAGGTACCGGAGCACTCGCGGCGGGCGCGACCGTGGTGGTCGCGGCCGTCTTGGCATCGCTACCGCATGCCGCCGCCAAAACGGCGAGCGCCGCAACTGCACACGCTGTCTTGCTCCAGCTCCTCAGCGCTAGCTGGCGACACGTCACATTTCGATGCCACGCTGCGGGGGGTTGCGGGGCGGCGTCTGCGATATGCATCCGATCGGTAACCGGCTGATTCATGGTGCGCCCTTCGTTGATTGATCGGCGTCGGTGATGGCACACGGGCGGGCCGGCTGACCACTCAGGTGGCGGAGACGATAGCCCAGGTGAACTGGCCGCCACGTACGCCTCTCGTACCGACGTCACTCGGTGCCGGGCTAGGGTTCGGCGCGTATGTGGCCTCTGATCGCCGCACTGGCGGTGCTCGGTCTCAGTGCCAACGAGCCGAGTGCTTTGTTGGTTGTGCTGGTGGTGTTGCGGTCAGGACGCAACCGAGGTGTCGCTTTCGTCATCGGGTGGGTCACCGCGTTGACCCTCGTCGCCGCTGGCGCAGGTTTCGTGGTCCGCCTCGGTCTCGGTCCGAGGCCCGGCGGGCCGAGACGAGTCACACTCATCATCGAGCTCGTGATCGGCGTGGCGCTCGTCGGTTGGTCTGCGTGGTACTGGCTTCACAGCCGGGGACGTGTGAACTCCGTCGAGGTGCCCAAGTACCTGGCCCGGCTGACGTCGATCAGCGTGATTCCCGCGTTCTTCGCAGGCGTGATCGCTTGCACGTACCCTCCCGCGATCGTCGCTGGGACCACGCTGCTCCGCTCGCACGCGTCGACGGGGGGCCGCGTCGCAGGTCTGGCAACATTCGTCATCGTTGGAACACTCATGGTCGCCCTCCCCGTTGTCGGCACCTACGTTTCACCAGCGTGGGCGGCCAGCCGATCCGACCGCCTGTTCAACTGGACGTTGCGGCACCGACGAACCCTGCTGGTCACGATCCTGACTGTGGTGGGCCTCCTCATCGCGCTGCGAGCCCTCCTTCACCTGACGCACGTACGCCACAACTGACGGCACTGAATGAGACACCGGGCGCTTCATGGCCCTGAGTGTGTCGGCGGCCAACAGGTTCTGCCCAACGGCGGCCACTTGCGACTGCCCACACACAGCCACTTGACCGCGTGGCGTGGCCGAGATCGGCTGGAGGCATGGGGCCAATTCAGCGCCGGCTGGACGTATCTGGACCCTCGACCGGACGGGGTCTCGGAGGTTGCTGAGCAGTTGGTGTCAGCGCCGAACGCCGGCTCGGAGCGGTGTCTCGGCGAGCCAGTCGCGCATCTCATTGGGCGCGAGTTCGGTACTCCCAGTACCCGAATCGAACCCGTTGAACCTGGTTGGGTGCGCCGTGAGTACCAGCAATACCGAAATCGCGCCCGACGAGTCCCCCGCGCGATGGCGCGCGCGATCCGATCGGCGCTTCAGCGCCTGGGGTACTTCCACCAACGCCGTACCGATCATCCTTGCGGCAGGTTCACCCTCGGCTTGCTCGGGGATGTTCGCGCAGAGCCACAGAGCCTTGGTGTACCACGCAGCACGCTCGCTCACGGTCCGAGGCTGGCGGCCGCCATTTGGACAGAATCTGGTGGCCACTGACAGGCGTGCCTGGTGTGGGAGGGTGGGTGCGGGTGGCACGACCGTGTGGCCGGGGAGGTGTGATGTGACTCGGGTCGTGATTGCGGGAGGTGGGTTTGCGGGCCTGGGTGCAGCGTTGTTCCTGGCACGTCGAGGTCATGCCGTGACGGTGGTCGAGCGTGACGGTGCGCCCCCGGAGGGAACGCCGTCTGACGACGTTGACCGGTGGCGGCATCCCGGTGCTCCGCAAGCGCGCCAGTCGCATGCGTTGCTCGGTCGGGCACGGCGGATTCTGGTCGACGAGGCCCCTGATGTGGTTGCGTCTCTGCTCGCCCGTGGCATCAGGGAGATCCCTGTGGTGGTCGGTGCGGGCAGGCTTGATGAGCAGATGCTGTTGAGTCGACGTCTCGTCGCGGAGGCTGAGCTCCGAAGGATCGTCGCCCGCGAGGCCGGAGTCACGCTCTTGGACGACGACGCCGTCGTGGGGCTTCATGCGTCGACAGCGGGCACTGTGCCGGTGGTGACGGGCGCGCATCTGCGGTCTGGCACACGCCTTGACGCTGATCTCGTCGTCGATGCCAGCGGTCGTCGTTCCGCGCTGCCGGAATGGTTCGCCCGGGCCGGACTTCGTGCGCCCGTTGAGGAGCGGCAAGATTGCGGGTTCTTCTACCTGACTCGTTTCTACGGCGTGAAGCCCGGGCGCGAGACCCCGGTCAGCAGGATCCCAGCGTCAGTCGCGCTCGACTACGCGACCGTCTTCGCTCTCGGTGCGGACAACGACACGTTCTCTTTGACGGTGACGTTGTCCGTCAACGATCCGTATCGCCAAGCTCTGCGAGACCAGAATCGCTTCGAGGCCTTCCTGCACGCCGTTCCCCACTCTGCACCGTGGACACGCGTCGGCGTGCCGATCAGTGACATCTCGATGATGTCGAGGATCGAGAACCGGCGCCGTCGCATCACGACCAGCGACGGTCCGATGGTCGGCGGCATCGTGGCGATCGGAGACGCTGCACTGCACACCAATCCGACGCTCGGACGTGGGATCTCGATGGGGCTGATGCATGCCCAACAGCTCGCCAGGGTCGCCCACCTCGCGCCCGACGATCCGGTCGGCTTCGTCGAAACGTTCTCGGCGTGGACAGATGATCATCTCGGCGTCTGGTACGACACGCAGGTCGCTGCAGATGCCACCACCCTCGACCGGCTCGCGGCGGGAATCCGCGGGGAACGCTTCGAACCGCCCGACACTCCGGCGTCCCGATTCGCGGCCGCGGCGTTCCTGTGCGCGTCGCACGACGAGGTCGTCGGCGCCGCGGTCGCGAGGATGGCTCATCTCTTCGCTCCGCCGGCAGAAGCGTTCGGCGAAGCACTGGTCGCCTCCCGGGTCAACGAGTTCATCGCCGGTGGAGCGTCTCTCCGTCGCCCTCCAGACGTTCCGAACCGAAAGGCCTTCGAAGTCCTCGTCACCGCATGACGGGTTCCAACACCCGGCCTGCTCAGGTGATGAGCTGCACCTTCGCGTCCCGCATCACATGCCCCGCTCGACTGCCGTGAAGGTGCGTACCGGCCGATCGGCACCGGCCCCGGCACCTCGTCGGGTTCGATTTCGGTACTCCCGGTACCGAAATCGAACCCGTTGAGCGTGGTCGCGGGAGGGCATGGGCAGGGACAGCAACCGGCGACTGACTCGCTACGGCACGAGGATGTGGCGGGTGAACGTCTCCGGGTCGATGTTGGCTCCACACACGACCAGACCGACGGTACGGCCCTCGAGTCGCTGACGCAGCGGGTACATCAGCGCCGCGAGCGCCGCGGCGCCCGCCGGCTCGACGGCCAGCTTGGCAACACGGAACAGCAACCGCATGGCGTCGCGGATCTGATCGTCGTCGACCAGAACGATCTCGTCGACGAACTGTCGGTTGAGTGCGAACGAGTACGGCTCGCAACGCGGCGCGCCCAGCGAATCCGCGATGGTGCGCACGGCCTCGATCGCTTGGGGCGAGCCGGCCCTGAAGCTGCGGTTGAGGCTGTCGGCGCCCTCGGGCTCGACGACGTACACGGCAGTCGCCGGGCTCATCTGCTTCACGGCGCAGGCAACACCGCCCGTCAATCCCCCGCCCCCAGCGGCGACGATCACGGCGTCGAGCGTCGTGCCGGCCGCGGCAATCTGATCGATGAACTCCATGCCCACCGAGGCAGTGCCGAGCGCGGTCTTCGGACCTTCGTAGGGATGTACGAAGGTGCGACCCTCCTCGAGCTCGATCTGTTTGACCCGATCGAAGGCATCGTGCACGTTGTCCACCAGCACCACGTTGGCGCCGAACTCGCGACACACCTCCACGCGGAACGGGTTGGCGTTCTTCGGCATCACGACCGTCGCCGTCGAGCCGAGCATACGCGCCGAGTAGCCGAGGGAGATGGCATGGTTGCCGGCGGAGACTCCCGTCACGCCGCGCGCCAGCGCGGCAGCATCGAGATCGAGCATCACCGAGAGCGCACCGCGTGGCTTGAAACTGCCCGTTCGCTGGAACAGCTCCTCCTTCAACCAGACCCTGGTGGTCTCACCGACGGCAGCACTCAGCGCATCGTCGACCAGCCGGCGGATTGGCGTGGTGACGATCAAGTCGCCGAGTCGAGCGCGATTCCTGCGGATGGCCTCGACAGAGGGGGCCTCGACAAGCGTCGTCACTCTGGTTCGAGCACCACGACCGGGATGAGACGCGTGGTCTTGGCCTCGTACTCGGCGAATCCCGGATACAGCTCCTTCTGGGTCGACCACAGTCGTTCGCGGGTGTCGCCCTCGGCCACCTTGGCGACCACGTTGACCGTCGCCTCGCCGACCTCGACCGACGCTCGTGGGTTGGCGATCAGGTTGTGGTACCAGTCGGGACTGGTCGGTGCTCCGGCCTTCGACGCGAAGACCACGTAGTTGTCGCCGTCGGCCAGGTACATGATCGGGTTGACCCGGGCCTGACCGGATTTCGCACCGGTGGTGTGCAGCAGCAGGAGTGGCGCACCGTCGAACTGGCCGCCGACCTTCCCAGCGTTGGCGCGAAACTCCTCGATGATCCCCTTGTTCCAATCGTTGACGTCACTCACGACGACTCCTCTCGTAATCGGGTCAGGCTAACGACTCAACTCGCCGTCGGGATCACGCTCAGCGATACCGGTGAAAGCGCCGAGACGAGGCCCAACCGGGCACCGATCAGCGGACCGATCTCCGATGCCGACAACGGAGTCGCGTAGAAATAGCCCTGGGCATACTCGCAGCCGGTCGCGGTGACCTCGTCGCACTGGCGTCGCGTCTCCACGCCTTCGGCGACGACGGCGAGACCGAGGATGTGGGCCAGGTTCATGATCGCCACGACGATCGCCCGGTTGGTCGGATCGTGCCCGATGTTGGCGACGAACCCTCGATCGATCTTGACGATGTCGAGCGACAGGCGGGCGAGGTAGGTGAGTGACGAGTAGCCCGACCCGAAGTCGTCCAACGCGAGGCGCACCCCGAGCCGTCTGAGGTCGCCGAGCACCATCAGCGTCCGGGCGTTGTCCTCGATGAAGATCGTCTCCGTCAACTCCAGTATCAGCGAGCCGGGATCCATGTCGGCCGACAACACCTTCGACACCGCGGTGAACAGGCCAGGGCTCAGCAGTTGCCGGCCAGACACGTTGACGGCCAGGTACAACGGCGTTCCGGGGTGCTGTCGCATCCAGCTTCCATGATCGCGACAGCTTCGTTCCAGCACCCACGCGCCGAGCTCGTCGATCAGGTCGATGCGTTCTGCCAGCGCGACGATCAATTGCGGGGCGATCGCGCCCCGTTCGGGGTGATCCCACCGCAACAAGGCCTCGACGCCGACCACGCCACCGTCGGCGGTGCGCACGATCGGTTGATAGACCACGTCGAGTGAATCGTGGGCCAGCGCCTTGCGGAGATCGGCCTCGAGCCTGTTCTCGTCGTGGTTCACGAACACGCTGCGCAGGTCGACGATCTCTCTGCCGGCGCCACCACTGCGCTTGACCTCGTACATCGCCATGTCGGCGCGGGCCAACAGTTCGCTCGAGATGGCCTCCGCCGGACCGGCGAAGGCGATACCCACGCTCGCCGAGACCGAAAGCTCGAGCCCGTCGAGAACGAACGGCGCCGAAAATGCCTCGCAGACCCGCTCGGCCAGCAACGCTGCGTCGGCCGCATCACGCAAGTCTTCGCACAGGAACACGAACTCGTCGCCAGAGAACCTCGCCAAGGTGTCACCGGACCGCACGAAGCTCGACAGCCGTTGCGCCACGGCGAACAACAACGCGTCACCGACGCGGTGGCCATGTGTGTCGTTGACCTGTTTGAAGTGATCAAGGTCCGCAAAGAGGATCGCCGTGTTGGTGTGTGACCGCTTCGCTCGCAGCACGGCGTGATCGAGCCGTTCCTGTAACAGGAGCCGGTTCGGGATCCGCGTCAACGGATCGTGCAGCGCGCTGTGGTGATACAGGTCGGAGGCGACGCGCGCTGCCTCGCGGGACTGCGCATTGATCAGATACGCGGCGGTCACATCCGCCAGGGTCTGGGCTGCGTCCATGTCGTGGTCGTCGAGCCGGCCCGGTGAGTCGCAATACAGGTCGAGCGCACCGAGGCGACCATCTCCGTCGCGCAGCGGGAAGGTGAACACTGCTGCCAGCCCTGCCGTCACCGCTGCAGGAGCGAACCTCGGATATCGAAGATCGGTGCGCAGGTCTGCCACGCTGACTGCCTCGCCCGACTCATAGGCCGAGATGCACGGCCCTTCCCCGAGGTCGGTCTGCAACCGTTCGAACCGCAGTGCGGACTCATCCGACGCGGCGACGTACCGAGGGGCCATCCCCGCCGAGATCAGCGTCACGCCGGCAGACGTCACGGGCATCACCTCGACGATTCGCTCGACCAGGTGGTCGAGAATGCCCTGGATGGGAAAGTCGGTGATCAGCGTCCGCGCAAATTCACTGAGAACGCTCGAGAGCTTTTCTTCGTTGACCACGATCACCGTCCAGCACCTGGCGCGGGTAGCCCACGCATTGTTTGGACGGAGACGTCTACGACATCTGGTTGTTATCGTACCCCGCGGTCGATGAGCCGTGCGGGCACATCGCGTGTCGAATTTGTCAAGATTTCAGTCGTTTGCGAGCAAGTGAATGAGGCTCGAGGTGTCCCAGCGCTTGCCGCCGCGGGCGATCACCTGGCCGTAGAACTGGTCGATCAGTGCTGTCATGGGCAATCGCGCCCCGCTGCGCTTGGCCTCGTCGAGCACGATCGCCAGGTCCTTGCGCATCCACTCGACGGCGAACCCGAAGTCGAACTCGCCGCGCGCCATCGTGCGACCACGGTTCTCCATCTGCCAACTCTGCGCGGCGCCGAAGCGGATGACGTCGACGACCTGGTCGGGGTCGAGGCCCGCCTTCTGAGCGAAGTTGATGCCTTCGGCAAGGCCCTGCACGATCCCGGCGATGCAGATCTGGTTGACCATCTTGGTGAGTTGTCCTGCGCCAGCAGTGCCCATGAGCGAGCACGCCTTGGCGTATGCGCCCATCACCGGCTTCGACAGCTCGTAGAACGCTTCGTCGTCGCTGCCACACATGATGGTCAGCTGGGCGTTCTCGGCTCCGGCCTGGCCGCCCGAAACGGGCGCATCGACGAAGCCCACACCGAACTCCGCTGCGGCCTCGGCCAGCTCCTTGGCCACCTCCGCCGAGGCAGTGGTGTGATCGACCAGGACGGCGCCTGCCTCGGCGCCCGACAGCACGCCATCAGGCCCGTAGACGACCTCGCGCACGTCGTTGTCGTTGCCGACGCACATCATCACGAACTCGGCGCCCTCGGCCGCCTCGTGCGGTGTCGGTGCGGCACGATTGCCGTACAACGCAACCCAGGCCAGCGACTTCTCCGGCGTTCGGTTGTAGACGGTGACCTGGTGGCCGGCAGCAGCGAGGTGGCGGGCCATCGGCGCGCCCATCACGCCGAGCCCGATGAAGGCGACAGAACTCATCGGCCCAGTCTTACCGGTCACGAGATCACGAGCGTTCACCCCTCCCGCGTCGGCCATGATGGACCTGATGATCGACCATCTCGTCTATGCCTCGAACGATCTGCCGAGCGCCTCGGCAACTGTCGCTGAGCTCCTCGGATTCGCACCGACACCAGGCGGGAACCACGTCGGCAAGGGCACGTACAACGAGTTGTTGTCGCTCGGCGGTACTTCTTACCTGGAGGTGATCGGCCCCGACCCGCAACAGCCTGCGCCCGAGGGGCCACGACCGTTCGGCATCGATCGACTGCTCGAGCCGGCGCTCGTCGCCTGGTGCGTGCGGCCGCGACGGCCACTGGCGCAGATCATCATCGAGGCCCGCGCCATCGGCGTCGAGCTCGGCGAGATCTCCGCCATGTCGCGCCGGCGGCCCGACGACGTGGTGTTGAAGTGGGAGTTGACCCTTCCCCAACTCGATGGGCCATTCGGCGTGGCGTTGCCGTTCATGATCGATTGGGGCGCCTCTGCGCACCCGACCGACTCGCTGCCTGCGACGGTCGACTTGGTCGAGCTGACGGTCGCTCATCCTCGACCCGACGCGTTGCGGGCTGCGCTCGACATCATCGGCGTCGGACCCATCGTCGTCGTCGAGGCAGGTCCGCCGGCACTGCGGGCAACGATCACATCGCCGCGTGGAACGATCAGCCTGACAAGCTGACCATCAGTTCGTCGATGATCGAAGCAGGCGTACGCGGGTGCATGAACACCAAGCGCCCGACCGGTTCACCCTTGTAGGTCGACGGGGCGACGAACGCGGTGCCGGCACGCAACAGTTCGGTCGCCCAGCGCTTCCATTCCGTCGCGCCCCAACCGCTGCGGCGGAACAACACCACGCCGAGCTCGGGCCGCAAGATCAGTTCGGTCAGCGGCTCGGCGTCGATCGCGGCGGCCATCGCAGACGCCAGGTCGATGCCGGTGCGGATCGCGACACGATGCGCGTCGATGCCGTGCATTGCGAGGGCAAACCAGATCGGGAGCCCACTGGCGCGCCGCGTCAGCTGGTAGCCGAGGTCGCATGGGTTGTAGGCATCGTCGCCGGTGCGCAGCACATCGATGTACGGCCCGTGCTGTGTGTGCACCTGTCGCGCCAACGCCGGTTCGCGGTACACGAGCGCACACGACCCTGCGGTGGCGAACAGCCACTTGTGCGGATCGACGATGAACGAATCGGCTCGCTCGAGCCCGGCGAACCGGTTGCGCAACTCCGGCAGCAGGAGGGCCGCCAGCCCATACGCGCCATCGACATGGAACCAGGCGCCGATCTCCGCGGCGACGTCGGCGCACCCGCCGAGGTCGTCGATGACGCCGGCGTTGGTCGACCCGCCGGCGGCCACGATGATGCCGACATCTCGCCGGTCACCGATCGCGGCGCGCAACGCATCGCCGGTCAACCGGCAGTCGGGGCCGGTCGGTACCACCAAGGGCTCCAGACCGAGCAGGTGCAATGCATTGTCGACCGAGGCATGTGCGGTGTCGGCCACGGCGACCACTCGGCGGCCCAGGGCCCGTTGCCGTCCCACCGCCAGTGCCGACAGGTTGCCGATCGACCCGCCGCTCATGAAGCACCCGGCCGCGCCTGGCGGCATTCCTGCGGCGCGGCACAACATGTCGATCACCTGGTTCTCGGCCGCCACCGCTCCTGCGCCTTCGAGCCATGACTCGGCGGAGAAGTTGGCGGCCGACACGATCGTGTCCATCCACACGGATGCGACCGACGGCGACAGCGGGATGAAGGCCAGGAACCGCTCACTGTCGAGGCCGATGTTGTTCGGCGCGACGACCTCCGCGAACTGCTGCCAGGCATGGTCCAGGCCCAGCCCGGCATCGTTGATCGACCCTGCCAGAGCCACATCGAGCGATGGCTTGTCGCCGATCACGCCGACCGGTGAAGTGGCCAGCCGTTGCCTGATCCACTCGACGGCGCGATCGCCGAGATCACCGACTGCGCTGTCAGCACCGTGAAGGCCCGTCATTCAGGCGTGACGTATGCGGCCGTGATGCCACCGTCGATGATCAACGACTGTCCGGTCATCCAACTCGATTCGTTGGATGCCAGGAACAACGCCCCGTTGGCGATCTCGGTCGGCTCACCGAAGCGCCCCATCGGGATGTGTACGAGCCGGCGATTGCGCTTCGCGTCGTCCGACAGGAACTTGGCCAGCAGCGGCGTCATGATGGGCCCGGGGCACAGGGCGTTGGCGCGCACACCCTGACGGGCGTAGATCACGGCGATCTCGCGCGTCATCGCCAGGACCGCGCCCTTCGAGGCGGTGTAGGCCACCTGCGGCGTGGCCGCCCCCATGTGTGCGACGAATGATGCGACGTTGATGATCGACGACGCCTCGCCGCATTGCTCGGCCGATTCCTGCATGGCCGGGATCGCGTACTTGCACCCCAGCAACACCCCCAGCACGTTGATGTCCATCGTCTTCTGATACGTGGCGATCGACGTGGTGACCGGGTTGTCGTCGTCGCCCAGCATCACGCCGGCGTTGTTGTAGAGCACGTGCAGACCACCGAACGTCTCGACGGCGTGCTGTACCGCCGCCTCGACCGACTGCTCGTCGGTGACGTCGCAGCGGACGTACGTCGCTTCTCCCCCGGCGGCCGCAATTGCCTCTACGGCGTCGTCGCCGTCGGAAAGATCAGCGATCACCACCTGGGCACCCTCGGCGGCGAACAACTCGGCCCCGACCCGACCCAAACCCGACGATGCACCCGTGATCAGTGCCACTTTTCCAGCGAGACGATTCATGGCGGCCTACGGTACCGCACAGGCCAAACTGGAGAATCAATGACGACGTGGCGCGTGCTGACCTGGAACATTCTCGGGGCTCGCCAACCAAACCTCGACATCATCGTCGAGGTGATCGCGGGCTACGCACCCGACGTCGTCGCGCTGCAGGAAGTGCAGCGTCGCCAGGCGCGTCGCCTGGCACATCGGGTCGGTTGGAAGGTCGTGTGGACCCGAAAGCACTACCCGTATACGCCACTCGTGTGGTGGCGCGCCGAGGGCCTGGCGATCATGACACCGCACGTCGTCAGCGACCTGATCAGCATCTCCATCTCTCCTGGAGTGTCGACGTGGACCTACCAGCACCGGGTTGCGATGGCGGCCACCGTGACGCGCTCCGGCGCCGAAGCGCTTCGGGTGGTCAACACCCACCTTGCGTCACACGATGCCGACCAGCGGATCGCTCAGGCTCGTCGGGTCGTCGCCCTGATCGGCGATCATCGCCCGGCGGTGGTGGCCGGCGATCTCAATGCCATGGGGGAAGTCGAGGTGATCCGCGAGTTCGGCGCAGTCGGCCTCGTCGACCCCGGCGGCGACTGCTCCAACCCGTCGATCGCACCGGTACAGCGTTTGGACTACGTGTTGGTTCCCGAATCGGCCACGGTGACGTCGCGGCTGACGCCCGATGGCGGCGAACGCTGGGACGAGCTCAGCGATCACCTGCCGGTGCTCGTCGAGCTCTCGACCTGACTCGGTCAGTCCGCAAGGACATGGCCGCGACGGTAGTGCGCATGGCCTATTTCTGGCCGAGGTCCTTGATCGCGGCTGCGAGTGTGTCGATACTTCGACAACGGTGAAACCTCTCGGCGTCGACACCCCCCGTCGACGTCCGAGAAGGCGGGAGAGCGCACGATGGAAACTGCAACACGACTGAACGACGACGAGGCCCACGATCTGGCGGTACGCCACCTCGCCGATCTGCTCGGGTCGAGCGCCCTGCCCCTGGTGGCCTGGGACGTCGACCACCACCTGCAAGGCCACCTCGACGTCGCCGGGCACCACATGGTGCTGATCGCGACTCGCACGCCAGACCGCTGCCCGCTGCTGCTGACCGACGAGGATTGGGACAGCCTGCGTCGCACCCACTGCCACGCAGCCTGACTGACGCTCCGCCCATGGCGGAAGAAACGGCGCTCGGCGCTGCGGTTCGGCTGACGATCGCAATGGAAACGGCGGCAGCATTGGCCGCCTACGTCCGCGTCACGACCGAGTCCATCGAGGTCGACCCGAAGGTGCGCACGCTGTTGGAGGGCATCACCACGGCGTTTCGAGCGGCGTCCGAGACACTCGACGCCCTCGGTGAGCGGCTTCGCACTCCCGGCTCGACCTTCCTCGACGTCAGATGCGTTCCCAGTAGCGGCGCAGTTCCCAGTCGGTGACCGACTGGTTGAAGGCCATCCATTCGCCTTTGGCCATCGTGAGGATGTGGTGGTGCACTTCGTCGCCGAAGCACTCCTTGGCGATCGACGAGCCCTCCCACAGTGCGATGGCGTCGGGCAGGTTCCACGGGATGCGGCCGATGTCGGTGGCCTCGTAGCCATTGCCGACGTACGGCTCGCCCAGCGGCATCTTGTTGCGGATCCCGTACAGGCCACCAGCGATCTGCCCGGCGAAGGCGAAGTAGCTGTTGGCATCGCTGCCGGGGATGCGGCACTCGACGCGACATCCCTTGCCGTGGCCGACCTTGCGGAACCCGAGGGTGCGGTTGTCGACCCCCCAGCCGATCCCGGTCGGTGCCCACGAGCCTGGCTGGAACCGCTTGTAGCTGTTGACGGTGGGCGCCCACAGCAAGCTGAACTCCTGCGCCGTGGCGATCAGACCGGCGACGTAGTGCTGGAACGTCTCGCTCATGCCGTGCGGGCCGTGATGGTCGTCGAACATGGCCTTCTTGCCATCGGGCGACCACAAGCTCGAGTGGATGTGGCACGACGAACCGGTGTCGTTGAAGTCGTACTTGGCCATGAAGCTGACCGAGCGACCGTTGAGGTGGGCGATCTCTTTCGCCGCGGTCTTGTACACGCTGTTGCGGTCGGCCATCTCGACCGCCGTGGTGTAATCGAGGTTCATCTCGTGCTGGCCGCGACCGGCCTCGCCCTTGGAGAACTCCACGGGCACGCCGGCGGATTCGAGCCCGCGGCGGATCGCGCCGAGGATGTACTCGTCCTTCGTCGTCTGCAGGATGTGGTAGTCCTCGAGCCATGGCGAGTGCGGGCGCAAGTCGCGATAGCCCTTGCCGAATGCCTCGTCGTAGGTGTCTTGGAACAAGTAGAACTCGATCTCGCTGGCCACCATGGGCAAGAAGCCCAAGGCCGCGGCGGCTTCTTCCTGACGACGCAACACCGTGCGCGGCGCCACCTCGACCAGTTTCTCGGTCTCCACGTCGAACAGATCGCACATGATCATCGCCGTCTTGTCGACCCAGGGAATGCGACGAACCGTGTTCCAGTCGGCGCGTGCCAGCATGTCGCCATACCCCTGGTCATAGCTGGCGAACCGGTAGCCCGGAACCGGGTTGTTGTCCATGTCGCAGGCGATCAGGTAGTCACAGTTCTCGGTGCCGGCATCGGCAACCGACTCGAGGAAGAACCGCCCCGTCGTCCGCTTCCCGGTCAGGCGCCCCTGGAGGTCGGGGAACACCATCAGCACCGTGTCGATCTCACCACCACGGATCTCGCGCTCCAACTGGTCACGGCTCACTTCGGTTCGTCCGGTCATGGCGCTGCACTGTAGTTACGATCACACGATGCCCCGAGACGGAGACCGATCGATCGCCCGACACATCCTCGACGGCATGAAGGCGACGGGCATCCAACAGCTGTTCTGCCTCCCCGGAGTGCAGAACGATCCGTTCTTCGATGCCGTCGTCGATACCCGCGAGTGGTTGGAGGTGATCGTCACCCGTCACGAGCAAGGCTGCGCCTACATGGCGATGGGCGCGGCGCAGGCGACCGGGCGGCCAACGGCGATGTGTGTCGTACCAGGCCCTGGCTTGCTGAACGCCGCGGCCGGATTGTCGAGCGCGTGCGGAGGCGGTGCACGCGTGCTGGCCATCGTCGGCCAGATCCACTCTCCCATGCTCGGCAAGGGGTTCCGGGTGTTGCACGAGCTCGACGACCAGCCGGCGGTGCTCCGCCAGGTGACCAAACACGCGGCGATCATCCGCGACGCCGTCACGGCAGCCACGCAGATCCAGCAGGCGTTTCACGAGCTCGTCTCGGGCACACCACGACCGGTTGCCATCGAGGTGCCGGCCGATCTGTGGGCCAAGCCGGCGCCGGGCGCAGTAACCCGTGGCGTGCGCACGATGCCGACGATCGACATGGCCGCCGTCGATGCCGCCGTCGCCAAGCTGCGCGCTGCGACCAACCCGCTGATCTGGGTCGGCACCGGGGCACAGGATGCATCACCCGCCGTGCGCCGGCTCGCTGACCTGTTGCAGTCACCCGTGTCGACGCGACGCATGGGCCATGGGGTGATGGACGAAACCGATGCCCTGTTCGCACCGATGGGCCTCGCCCATCGCATGTGGGCCGACGTCGATCTCGTCTTGGGCATCGGCTCGCGCATCGAGTTCCCGCTGTTGCAGTGGGGAACGAACGGGTTGGACCTGATCCAGATCAACACCGACGCCGACGAGCTCGACCGCCACAGCATCGGTGCCCTGGGCATCCATGGCGATGCGGCAGAGGTCGTGCCCTTGCTACTCGATCGCCTCGCCGACCTGCACCGCCCCGACCGACGCCAGGCCCTCGGCGCGCAGCGGGCGGCGTTCTACAACGACATCGCTCACCTCGAACCGCAGCTCTCGTATCTCGCCGCGATCAACGATGCCTTGCCCGCCGACGCGATCCTGGTCGAAGACGCGACGCAGATGACGTTTGTCGCCCATTTCGCTTACCAGTTCCGGCATCCGCGGACGTACCTGTCGACCGGGTTCGCCGGCACGCTCGGCGCTGGTGTCGCCGCCGGCATCGGGGCGAAAGCCGGCGCGCCCGACCGAGTGGTGGTGACGATCAGTGGCGACGGTGGCTTCTTGTTCACGGCGACCGAACTGGCCAGCGCGGTGCAGCATCACATCCGGGCGATCACAGTCGTGTTCAACGACAACGCCTACGGCAACGTACGCCGCATCCAGCAGGAGCGCTTCGGGGTCGAGCGAACGATCGCCTCGACGCTGGTCAACCCCGACATCGTCGCCTTCGCCGAGAGCTTCGGATGTCTCGGGCTGCGCGCCCACGATCCACACGAGCTCGGCGATGCACTGCGCACGGCCATGGCCCACGACGGACCGGCGGTGATCGAGGTGCCGGTCGGCGAGGTGTCCTCACCGTGGCCGTTCATCGTGATGCCCCGCGTGCGCTAACCGACGGGTTCGTGCACATCGTCGGCGAGCGAGAGGAAGCTCTCGTCCTCCTGACCGAAGTGCAGCTCGAGAAGTGCATACAAGCCGTAGAGGAGCCGCTGCAGCTCCTGCACGTCCGTTCCCGCCGGTGGGCCGGCGCCGACGCGGTCGACGACAATGCCGAGCTGTGATGTGAGCTTGGCGATCTCCGCGTGCGCCCGGCTCATGGTGCCTGTTGGATCGCTTCCGCCGAGCACGCCGGCGATGACCGGGTAGAGCAAACGGTCCTCCTCGGCTTCGTGAGGAGCAATCTCGTCGACCAGGAGCCGATAGGCGATGTGTACTGCATCCATCGCCTCCGCGTCGCCGCTCACTCCGAGACGAGCCGCGGCAGCGCTCAACAGGGCCACGTCGGGACGCAGTGCTCGATGCTCCAGCGCGAACCGTTGCGCCATCGCCATTCCCGAGTCGTCGAGGCCGAGTTCCTCGCGACCCGCGCCAAGAGCGCGGAGCGCGTTGAGGATCACGGCGACGTCGATGACCTCTTGCAGCAACGCGCCCGACGTCGGTGGGAGCCAGCCGAATGCTGCGGCGCCCATCGCCAGGAGCGACAGGATCATCCCCGCCATCACACTCTGCAACGCGATGGAGCGCGCCCGCCGAGCGATCAGATGCGCCTCACCGAGTCGATCGAGACGGTCGACTGTCAACACGACATCCGCGGTCTCCGACGACGCCGTCGAGCCGCGAGCGCCAATCGCAACGCCAACCGTGGCCGCGGCCAGCGCCGGAGCGTCGTTGATCCCGTCACCGACCATGATCGTCGACCCGCGAGCGGTCTCGCGGCGCACGACCTCGACCTTGTCGGCCGGAGACTGCTGCGCCGCGATGTCGTCGACGCCCAGCATCGCTCCGACCGATGCCGCAACCTCGGCGCGGTCGCCAGTCACCATCACCACACGGCGAATCCCGCGACGGCGCAGGTTTCGAATGGTCCGGATTGCATCGGGTCGGATCGGATCGCTGAGGATCAGCGCACCTGCCGGCGAACCATCGATGCTGACGAAGACACACACGGCGCCCTCGAACTCAGCGAGAGATCGGGCCCGAACGACCCACGCTTCATCGCCGGTGACGCCCGCCCACGCACCATTGCCGACGTGCACTTGCCGCCCCGACACCAACCCGCCCGCGCCTGCGCCTGGCTGCTCGGATGCGTCGGTCGGCACGACCAGCTCGAGACCTCGCTGGTGTGCGCCCCGAACGATCGCCGTGGCCAGGACATGTGGCGAGATCTGATCGAGGGAGGCGGCGAATCGAAGTACCTCGGTCGCGTCGAAATCGTCGGTCGTCACGATCTCGGCGATCGTCGGGCGGCCAGCGGTGAGCGTGCCGGTCTTGTCGAACAACAACACGTCGGCCACTGCAAGTGCCTCGAGCGCGCCGCCACCCTTCACGACCACGCCTCGACGAGCACATCGCGAGAGTCCGGCCACGATCGCAACGGGTGCGGCGAGGATCAGCGGGCACGGAGTTGCGACGACCAGCACGGCGACTGCTCGCACGGCATCGCCCGAGATCAGCCACGCCAGACCGGCTGTCGCGAAGGATCCGAAGAGAAACGCCAAGGCGTATCGGTCAGCAAGCCGAACGAACGGCGATGTCGACGCTGAAGCCTGTTCGACCAGCCGGACGATCCCGGCAAACGTGGAGTCGGCAACGTTTGTGATCGCGACGATGTCGAACGGCCCGCCAGCGTTCACCGCGCCACTTCTGACGATGTCATCGGCATCGCGCTGTACCGGCAACGATTCACCGGTCAAGGCGCTCTCGTCGATCACAGCAGATGCTCCACGAACGGTCCCGTCGACGGGCACGACCTCACCAGGCTGCACCAGCAAGACGTCGCCGACAGCGACAGCGTCGAGTGGGCAATTGATCAACTGTTGCCGCTCGTACCGATGGGCGATCCGTGGACCGTGTTCGAGTAGCGCCCGCAGATCACGCTCGGCACGGCCGGCAGCCCAGTGCTCGAGCGCTCGCCCGGTCGTGAGCATGACGGTGATGATCGCGCCGGCGAGATGCTCGCCGACAAGGAGTGTTCCGACGAGCGCGGCGAGGGCGATCAGATCGACGCCCACGCGGCGATGCAACATGGCTTGGAGCACCCAGACCGACGCGAGAACGATCCCGATCAGCGTTGCCGCAATCAGGACGCCCGAGACGAAAGAGAATCCGCTCATGTATCAACTCTGCCGAGTGGCCAGGCCTGTCACCAGGGTCGAACGACCATTTCGGAGTCGGATCAGGCCTTCTTCTTGACTTCCTTCGGTGGCTTCAGCACACCCTTGGCCAAGGCCTCGTCGAGGTACTTCTCGGCATCCTCGGCGCTGACCCGCAGGGCCGGCGCGATCTCACTGATGAGGTTGATGCGCGCACGGTCGTACATGGTGCGCTCGGCGGCCGACAATGAAGCGTCGCGGTTGCGCGCCGCGAGGTTTCGAACGACCTCGGCAACCTGGTACACGTCGCCGCTCTTCAGCTTCTCCTGGTGGTTCTTGAACCGGCGGCTCCAGTTGGAAGGCACGCGGGGGTCGGGTTTCGACAGCACCGAGACCAGGTCCTCGAGCTCGTCGGCGTTGACCGGCGGGCGCACGCCCACCTCATCGGTTTTCAGCGTCGGCACCGACAGGGTCATCTCGTTGATGACGGTGCGCAGGATCAAGTACTCCTGCGTCGAACCGAACGCTTCCATCTTCTTGGTTCCCTGCACGATGCACGCGCCATGCTGGGGATAAATGACGGTGTCGCCCTTTTTGAACTTCACACACGACCTCATGCGGCTCGAACTGCGGACTTGTTTAGGGTAGGGCCAGATCGCCCGAATCCCTACCCGTCGACCTCCTCGTAGAGCTGAAGTCTTGGTGGGACGTGCGGCGACAGCTCGAGGTCGAACTGCCGCTCCGTGCCGTCGACGTGGCGCAACGTCACCATGCCGCGCATCGGTGTGACCGCTGCTACATCGACCACGTCGAGCCTTCCGTGTGCTGCGGTCCACGTCTCGGCTTTGCCGGCCCTCCTGGCGAGCGGCTCGTCGAGCGCGACGTTGTCGGCGAACAGGTCGTTCGCGGCGCCGTCGGTCCAATCCGACAACAGCACTGCGAGCCGCTCGGCGGCCCCCATCAGCGCCGCGCTCGGGCGAGGCACGACCGCGGGGACCAAGCCATGGCCGTCGAGGATCTCCATCATGCGACGGGCCATGACCGACATCGGAACGTAGGTCGCGTTGCCCAAGGCGATCACGCCGATGCCACGACCTGGCAGCCAGCGCATGTTCGACCCGTAGCCGGGCAGACCGCCGGAGTGGAACGCGAAGTGCCCGAACCGGATGTCATGGGTGACGAACAGTCCGAAGCCGTACCCGCAGCCCTCGATCCGCTCGGGCACGGCCTCGTCACCTTGACCACTGGCCGGCGTGTACACGGTCGGGAACGATCGCTGGACCTGCTGCATCTCGCGACGCGAGGAGCGGCGAAGTGGCCCATCGTCGACATCGTCGCGGGGTGGAAAAGCATCGTCGAGCCACGTGACCCAACGCGCCAGGTCATTGACGCACGACCACAGCCCACCCATCGGCGCGATCGCCCCGTCACCCAGCGGAGGCAGATCAGCGACTCGGTGGTCGTCGACCACGTCGTACGGTCTCGCCCAATCGTCGTGGTGCGGTTGTATCCACGTGGTGCGATCCATCGCCAACGGCCGCAACAGGTTGTCGGTGATGAACTCCTGCGCCGACCGCCCGGTGACGCGCGGGATCAGCCGTCCCAACATGCCGAACCCGAGGTTCGAGTACTCGCCGTGACTCTGTGGCGCCCAGGCGAACGTCGCCCCGCGACGCAACAAAACGTCGAGGCCATCATCGGAGATGTCGACGTGGCGATCGGCCCACACGTCGTCGGTTGTCAGTCCGCTGGCCATCGACAACAGGTGACGCACCGTGACCGGTGGCGAATCGGCCGTTGGCCCGACGACGGCGGCGAACTCCGGCGCGATGTCGGCGACCACATCGTCGAGCCGCAGCAACCCACGATCGCGCAACAGCAGGATCGCCGCTGCCGTGAAGCTCTTCGTCATCGAGGCGATGCGGAACACCGTCTGCTCGGTCGGCAAAGCATCCGGCGCCACCGCCTGGGCCCCCGTCAGCACCAGCTCGCCTCCGGCCACCACGCCCCACGAGATCGAGCACTGCCGCTGCCGCGATCGCAGCGCGACCAACCGCTCGAGGTCGGCCCGAGCGACAGCAAACGAGTCGGGCTTCATGTCGTGATCCTTGATTGCGAGATCCAGCGAAGGTAGCCGATGCCGCGCCTATCGCGTCAGGCGATTGATGACCGTCGGCGTATCCGGTGAACCCGGCGAACCCCACGATTCAGCCGTGGCATCCGGCGGCATCCGCGCCAGTGTCCATGTGTGCCCGCCGTCGTCGAGAGTCCGTGGAAGCCGAAGCCGACGACGAGCCATTCACCACCGACCAGGAAGGAACCCCTGAGGCCGCCGTCGCCGGCGAACACCGATGCCATCGACGCGCTCGCTCACGTCCAGACGGCCCGGGCGGCGCTCGGCACCCACCCGTATCTGCAGCACGGCTCGTCTCCTGAGTCGGCTTAGAATGCAGCAGTGGCCAACCTGGCGGTCAGCAGCGACACCGGTTGAGTTCGTCGGAATCGACGGGTTCAAGAAGGCCAGGAAGTAGACCCGGGTCGCTCGCCACACACGCCGAACTGCCGCGCTCGTTGTTCTGCGTTCTGATCGTGCTTGCATTGGTGCACCGGAGCGACTGGGCATTCGGCGCTGCGTGGAAGATCTGGGCTGGTGATGTCGCGCAGCGATGACTACGGACCTCGACCAACGCCAGCAGCCAGGTCAGTGCTGCTGACCGGGCAGCATCGACCAGCGCGACAGTCTCTACCTGTTTGTGTGTCGCCAAGTGAGGGCCGAAGACACTTGGCGACACACAAACCGAGCAGAGGTCGAGGCTCGGCGGCAACTTGAGCAGTCCGCAACCTTCGGCAACTCGATCGCACACATGCACCCACACAAGTGGAGGGGCACGCACGTTCGACTGGGATGCCAGGGGAATCTTCTTCACCATGGTCGGATGGGCGCGCTGGGCTACATTCAGACCTCACCGCACCGACGCGGACCGACCCCCAGGGGCGCAGCGATGGAAAGCGCTTCAACACCACCACGCCATGCTCAGCACCGCCATCCACGGCGGAGCGCGGTCCGCCCGAGCACGCGCACCATGCCGACCGGGAGGCTGGCCTTCCTGTTCACCGATCTCGAGGCATCGACACGCCAGTGGGAAGCGGAGCCCGAGCTCATGCATGTCGCTGTCTCGCGGCACGACGAGCTGATGGTGAGGCTGATCGAGCACAACGACGGCGTCGTGTTTTCCACCGCCGGAGACGGCTTCGTCGCCGTGTTTGCCCACACCACCGATGCCATCGCCACGGCGATCGAATTGCAGTGGGCGCTGGCCGACGAGCCGTGGGCCTCCCCGATCACCATCAGGGCGCGCATGGGCATCCACGTGGGGTTTGCCAACCTGCGCGGGACCAACTACTTCGGCTCGGTGGTCAACCGCGCGGCGCGCATCATGTCGACCGGTCACGGCGGTCAGGTACTGCTGTCCGACGACGCTCGCGCCGATGGTCCCAGCACGGCTGTGATCGACCTCGGCCTCCACTACCTGAAGGACCTGTCAACGCCGGAGCACGTCTGGCAGGTCTCCATCGATGGGTTGCCCAAGGAGTTCCCGCCGCTGCGTTCGCTCGACCGCATGCGGGCGAACCTGCCCACTCAACTCAGTGGTTTCGTGGGGCGCTCGGGCGAGATCGTCGACGTGCTCGAACTGCTCGAGACGAGCCGGCTCGTGACCCTGCGCGGCCTCGGCGGCATCGGCAAGACGCGGTTGTCGCTACAGATTGCTGCCGAGGCAGTCGGACAGTCGGTCGACGTGGTCCGCTTCGTGGCGCTCTCGCCGTTGACCGATGGCGCATCGCTGCCGTTCCACGTACTCAAGGCGCTCGGACTGACGCAACCTGCTGGTCAGACGCCCGTGGAGACGATCGCGACCTCGATCGGGTCGTCGTCGACGCTTCTGGTGTTCGACAACTGCGAGCACCTCGACACGGCAGTGCCCGCTCTCACGACCGAGCTGCTCGGCGCCTGCGAGCACCTTCGAATCCTCGCCACCAGCAGGATCGCTCTCGGGGTCGTCGGCGAGCGCGTCTATGCGATCGAGGCGCTGCCCACGGGCAGCAGCGACTCGCCGGCCGAGCAGATGTTCACATCCAGGGCGCAATCGGCCAATGCCAACATCGATCTCAGCGGCCCACGCGAAGCGGTCGTGTCGCGAATCTGCCGACGTCTCGACGGCATTCCGCTGGCGATCGAGCTCGCGGCCGCACGCGTGCGGTCGATGACACCCGAAGAGATCGAGCGCCACCTCGACGAGCGGTTCCGACTGCTGCGAAGCACCAAGGGGTTCGACGAGCGGCATCGCGTGCTGTACGACACGCTCGAGTGGTCGTACCAACACCTCGATCCGCCACTGCAGGTCCTGCTTCGCCGGCTGTCGGTCTTTGCCGGCCACTTCACCGCCGCCGACGCCCTCGCGATCGTCGGGGACGACAACGATCTGCTCACGGTCTCCGATCAGCTCGACGAGCTCGTCGATCACTCGTTGGTGATCGTCGACGTCTCTGCCGACGTCGCCGAATACCGCCTGCTCGACACGGTACGCGACTTCGGCGACGCGGCGCTGGGCGACGAGCGCGAGTCGCGGCGCGCTCGCCATGCCCACCACTTCGCATCGCTCTCGCGACACCTCTACTGCGAGATGTTGAGCCCGGCCGAGGCCGAGGCGGTGCAGCACCGCAATCGCGCCGACGACGACATCCGCGCCGCCTACATGTGGAGCCGTGCCAACGATCGGGTCGACCTCGTGGCCGACCTGGTAGCGCGTGCCGCGATCGACGTGTTGATGCACGGCAGGATCGAGGTGGCTGTGTGGGCGACGGAAGCCGTCGAGCGTCTCGACCTCGATGCACTCTCGATCGCCGATCAGTGCTGCCTGCATCAGGCGGCTGCATGCCTGGAGATCAACGAAGGCCGCGTCGACCGAGCCCGCGAACTGGTCAGCCGGGCCGAAGCGTTGAGCCTCGGGCTGACGCCCGACGAGATCCCGGTCGATCTCGTCGGCGGTAGTTCGGTCTGCTTCTTCCTCGGTGAGCTCGTCGACGGCGATGCCATCGCTCAGCGGCTCAGCGCCCGGCTCGCGCCGCTCGGGATGTCGACCGCGTTGGGCGTCACGCTGGTCAGCAGGTCGGCGATTCACAGCTACTCCAACCGCCCGGAAAGCGCGCTCGAGTTCGCCCAGCAGGCATTGGGCATGCTGGCGCCCGACGACGTTCCGACATGGCGCACGTTGGCCGAGTGGCAAGTCGCCCGTCACTCCAACCTCGATCCGATCGAACTGTCGGAGCGAGTCACGCTCTATCGCGACCGCTTTGCGCACGTTCGCAACTTGTTCCTCGCGGCCACGGCGACGCGTCAGCTCGTCGGCCTCGAGTCCGCACGGGCCTCAGCGCAGTCGCATGCGATGGCCGATGCGGTTGAAGGCATGGCCAAGCTCTCGATGGCCGACCCTCGCGAGGCGATCGGTTGGATGATGCAATCAGCCATCCTGCTGCTGCGTGCCGGTCACCATCGTGCCGGTCTCACCATCATCGGTTGGGAGCAGCGCAACCGCGTGACACCAGTCCACCCCGATCAGCTCTTGGCGATCGAACGACTGATGCCGGCGACGCGAGCCAGTCTCGGCGATGACGGCGTGACCACGGCCACCGGCGCGCTGAACTCGAAGACGCTCCGGGCCGCCATCGACTTCACCAGCGGCGCGTTGATGGATGCCTCTCGCGCCACGGCGAACAGCCCTGCGCCGGGCTAGAACACCACAGTTGAATCGTACGCGTCCCACAGAACCCGGCCGACGTTCTGTCGGAAGTTCATCTCGATCTTGAACGCCACCTTCACCTCCTGATCGGCGATCCCGAGGTCGAGCGCCAACGGATGACTCTGGACCTCCTTGATGTTCAGCGCATACGACGTCGGCAGCTGCTGGAACGAGACCGTCTCGATGCCGGCGTGCGAGTCACAGATCTGCTGGAGGGCCGCGTCGGTGCCGCATTCGATCGAGCGGAACTGCTTGAGGTACACCTCCGGCAACGCCATGTCGACCGCATCATCGGTGAGGTCCATGGCGATCCCGAAGCGTTCGGTCAGGTCCAACTGGTGCTGCGTCTTCACCGCGTCGACCACGGCTCGGGCGAATGCGCCGACGGTGGTGCCGGTGCGCGACGCACCGACCGCGTTCGCCGTGGGCGTCAATCGCAGCAGCTCGAGGTACGCCGGCTGGCTCGCCGGCGCGTAGTCGAGCCCGTACGTCTGCAACGACAGCGAGGCGTCCGTCGCATTCGGTAGCTGGATGATGCCCATCGACTTCGGCCAGCCATACATCTCCCTGCCCGTCGCCATCGACATCGGATTGTCGACCCAGATGTACGACGTGAACATCCAGAAGTTCGTCGCCGTCTTCTCCGCACCCTTCCCGGTCACCTTCACGACCGGCACCCACACCGCGAGCTGGGCTTCGTTGACGCTGCCGTACGTGCTGTAGGGCGGAGTCAGGGGCACGACGTTGACGATGTCGCCGACGCTCAACATCACCATCGGAGCCAGCGGCCGGAACTCCGCGGCACCCAACGTCGGCCGTGTCAACACCTTGTCGATCAGGCGTTCCAACGCGCCGATGTCGGCCATGACCACGAATGAGTACAGGGTGGTGTTCTTGCAGTCGTATGGACCCGGGAAGGTGTCGAGACCGCCGAACTCGACGTAGCCGGGCGGCCCCGCACTTCCACGCCCGTCAACCAACGGACCGTGCTCTCCCGGTACGTAGGACGGCGAGCCGCACAACGCCCGCGATGCCATGCGCCCCGAGGCGAACGCGGCCTCGACGGAACCTCCGTCGATGCCATTGCGTGTCCAGTCGCCCGCCAACGCCAGGTTCGTGTAGCCGCTGTCGTCGGATCGCAGCCGGTACTCCACCGAGCCCTTTCCGGTGGTGACGTAGCGCTCGGTCCCCTGCGTGTTGGCCCGCCAGTACTGCGCGTCGAAGCGCGCCGCGCCGGAAGCACCGCTGTCGTCGACGAGCACGTTCCAATCGAAACCCCCTGAGCCCACGGCCTTCGGCCACACATGCTGAACTTCGGTGGAGAAGTAGTCGAGTGCTTGGCGCTTCACCGCCGCCAGATCGGCGGGGTGATCCGCCAGGTCGGTCAGGGGCCCGCAGAAGTAGCCGATGCTCTTGACCTCGCCGGGAGGGAACGCCTCGCGGCCGATCAGGTGCGACATGTCGCAATAGGTGTCGAGCGGTTCGACGTAGCTGGAGGAGATGGAACTGGCCGTCGGTGACCAGCCGAGATCCTCGGTCGTCTCGCCCGACCAGACCTGCACGGCCCGAGTACCGACGGTGCGGACGTTGTCGAGCATCGCCTGGAACTTCGGATTGCGTTCGCCACCGAGGTCGGAGCAGATCGGCTGCAGCCCACCGACCGAGATGCCCAGCACGACCTGATCGAAATCGACGCCACGCTGCAGCACGGTCGGCCTGCGGCTCAGTGGGTTGGCGACCTGCTCCAGATCCACACCGGACGCACGCAGTCGATCGCCGTCGCTGATGTGATCCCAAGCCGGCTCCGACGGCCAACACGGCAACCCGTCGACATCGATCAGGTACGGATAGTCGGCAGTGGGATCGACCTGCTGAATGACTTCGATCGTGTCGACGACATCGTCGTCGTCGGCCGGGGTCAGCTTCGACACCCAGTTGAACATCTTGAACACGACACCGCGCTTCGACAGCACCTCGTACATCGGCCCGAAGATCGTGTCTCCCATCCCTGCCATCATCTTGTAGGTGATCGACCCCTTGTAGAGACAGCCGATGCGCACCAGCGCCTCGATCGACTGGCCGGCAGCGAGGTTCGGTTTGGTCGGGTCGCCGTCGTCGAACCCGAACGTGAGGTCGTAGAGCCCACGCACGATCGGCGAGTTGTCGACCGAGAACTGCTCCGCACCGTTGCGGAGCAGCCAGGCACTGAACTCCTCACCGTTGACTTTCTGAAAGCCGTCGCCGAGCAGGTTGTCGTCGACGATCCCTGCCACGACGGCGCCCAGGAGATCGAGCGAGGTGAACGCAAACCGCGGCTCGTTCTCCTGCAGATGGTGTTCCATCCAGAGCTTCCACAGCAAGTCACGGGCGGTCCGCAAGGCTGTGCCGACCTCGCCGAAGGCATCAGCCACGAGGTGCTCGAACCCGGATTCGAGGCGGTGCAACTCGGTCGCCAGCAACCGGACCACTTCGCGATGCACCTCGTGCTCGGTCGCTTCGGCAAGCTCGCGGAACCATCGCGATACGTGGTCGCTGACCTCGTGAACGATTGCGCCGACCAGGCTTCGGTGCGGTGGCGCGGTCGGCGCCACCACATCGTCGCGGTGCACGCCCGTGATCGCTTCGATCCTGCCGAGGACTGCATCGATCGCCCGACGGATCACCTCGCCGATATGCACCCGATCGCCGTCGCCTGGAACGCGATCGTTCGACGGGAAGTCGAGGATCTGCCGGTTCCACTTCTCGGCGTGCTGATCGAAGAACACCAACTCGTGGCACGGGTTGAATGCCTCCTCCCACGTCGACAGCGGTGCGTTGGGGTCGCGATTCAATTCGGTGTACGCCCGTTGCACGAGATCGAACACGTTGTCGTAGAAGCCGAACAGCACGTGCAGGCCGTGCTCTTCGATCCGCTGGTGGTGCGCGGCGTTACGGCCACTTGCACACTTCCCACCCAACCGCCAGCCGGGCTGGTACACCGTCACGCGGTTCCGGGCCTGGAGCTGGGGCGTGGCGGTGAGTTCGAACGCCGCGGCAATGGCGCCCGGGCCACCGCCGAGCACCGCAATGCGTGTGATTCCTGGATCCACCCGAACGCCCCCATCTGCAGACACGAATGTTGCGAGGCGACGCTACTCCGGTCGACGAGCGCCCCCGGAGAGAATCGAACTCCCAACCTACGGGGTAGAAACCCGCTGCTCTATCCGTTGAGCTACGGGGGCGTGGCCGTGAGCCTATTCGCCGGCGAGCAAGTGGCGGCGGAGGAAATCGAGAGCCGTGATCACACTCATCTGGCGCATCTGCTCGCGCTGACCGGGCAGGCGGAACGTGCGGGCGACCACGATCGAACCGTCGTCGATTCCCACACACAACGTGCCGACGGGCATTCCGTCCTGCTCGGTCGGCCCGGCAACGCCGGTCAGCGCCAGACCGACATCGGCACCGAGCACGCGTCGCACGCCGGTGGCCATCGCCGCTGCGGCCGCTTCGCTGACGACAGGACCCTCGGGCACGCCGAGCAGATCGAACTTCACCTCACTGGCATACGACACGATTGCGCCGCGCAGCACGTCGCTGGCTCTCGGCACAGCGGTCAATCGACCGGCAACGAGCCCACCCGTGACCGACTCCGCCAGTGCGAGGGTCACACCGCGGGCACGCATCAGTGCCAGTGTCGCGGACTCCATGTTCTGGTCGTCGACAGCGAAGACGTGCTCGCCTACTACCGCCCGCACCTCGGCGTCCCAGATGTCGAGCAACGACTCGGCCTCCGCCGGCGTGGCCGCCTTGGCCGTGAGCCGAACCTTCAGTCCCTCCCATCCGCTGGCAAGGAACGCCAACGTCGGGTTACCGGTCTCGTCGAGCCGGGCGATCACCGGATCGAGCCGCTCGTTGAGCCCGCTCTCGCTCTCCCCCCACGTGCGCAGGGTGCGGCTGACGATCACGCCGGTATCGCCCGATCGGCGGCGCATGTCGGGCAGCACGGCGCGCTCGACCATCTCCTTCATCTCGTGGGGCACGCCCGGCACGGCGTACACGACCTTGTCGACGCCGGCGATCGTGACCGGGCAGATCAGGCCGGGCGCGGTGCCCCGGGTCTGGGGGATGATGGTCGCGCCCTCCGGCACCAGCGCCTGGCGAAGGTTGTTGGCCGCCATGTAGCGACCTCGCGATGCGAACATGTTGGTGATCACCTCGGCGACCGCCTCGTCGGGTCGCAACTCGACACCCATCACCGCGGCGATGGCTTCGCGCGTCAGGTCGTCGTGCGTCGGGCCGAGCCCGCCGCACATGATGACGGCGTCGGCGTCGGCCAGCGTGGCGCGCAACGCGGACTCCACGCGACCGAGGTTGTCGCCGACCTTCACCTGCAGCAGCGAGTTGATGCCGTTGGCGGCCAGTTGCTCACCAAGCCATGCGCTGTTGGTGTCGACGATCTGACCGAGCAGCAGTTCGGTTCCGACCGCGACGACGTCACATCGCATTCGCGGTCGCCCTCGGTCGACGCGCCCGCCACATGTACTGACCACCACTGATCACGGCCAACGCAACGGAGATCCACAGCAGGCCGTTCCACAACCACTTGGCGTCGATCGCCGTCAGCGGCGCAATCGCGAAGCCGACCGAGAGTTGTTGCGTCACGGTCTTCAGCTTGGCGATCTTGCTGGCCGGGACACTGACGCCCTTGGCGCCGACGAACGCACGGTAGAGACTGATCGCCAGCTCCCGCGCGGCGATGATGACGACCGGCACGATCCAGAACACATGACTGTTGACCAGGAAGATCATCGCCCCGATCACCAGCACCTTGTCGGCCAGCGGGTCGAGGAAGGCACCGACGGTCGTGGCGCCGTGGCGTCGGGCGAGATAGCCGTCGATGCCGTCGGTGGAGCACAGCACGAACCACAAACCGAACGCCACCCAGGATCCACCGGGCTCGTCGGGGATCAGCACGAACATGAACGGCGCGATCAGCACCCGCGCCACCGTCACCAGGTTTGCCCAGGTCTTCACAGCGGACGGATCGACGGGCATCAGTTCGATTCTGCCACGAGGTCCGGTCCCAGGGCGTCCACGATCCTTACCGAGTGGAACTCGCCGACGGCCAAGTGGGTCGGCACTTCGATGACGCCATCGATCTCCGGTGCCTCACGGCTGCTGCGGGCGACGCCCGCTTCGTCGACCAGGACCTTCAGGGTCGTGCCGATCAGGGCGTCGCGCCGCCGAGCGGTGATGTCGTCCTGCAGCTCACGAAGCTCGGCGAGGCGGTCGTTCATCAGGCTGGTCTCGACCGCACCGTCGAGACCCACGGCGTACGTGCCTTCCTCGGCGCTGTAGCGGAAGAAGCCGCACCAGTCGAGCTCGGCCTGTTCGATGAACCGAAGCAGTTGGTCGTGATCCTCTTCGGTCTCGCCCGGGTACCCGACGATGAAGTTGCTGCGGAATGCGGCATCGGACTGCCGTTCGCGGATGTCGGCGATGCGGCGAAGGAAACGGTCGCCATCCCCCCACCGACGCATGCGTCGCAGCAGGGGCTTGCTGACGTGCTGCAGCGAGAGGTCGAAGTACGCCACGCCGGTGGCCAAGATCGCGTCGATCAACTCATCGGTGAGATCGCTGGGATACAGGTACAGCAGCCGGGTCCACGGCGCCACGGCGCTGACCGCCTCCACCAGCGGCACGATCGAGCCGGCGCCGAGCTCGTCGGGGCGGTCCTTGCCATAGCTGGCGAGGTCTTGGGCGACGAGCACGATCTCTTGCGCCTCGAGCTGCTCGACTTCGGCGAGGATCGACGACACATCGCGACTGCGCTGCGGGCCTCGGAACGACGGGATGGCGCAGAAGCCGCAACTGCGGTCGCAGCCTTCGGCAATCTTGATGTAGGCCCACGGGCTCGACGACTTCGGCCTCGGCAGGTTCAACAGGTCGAGCATCGGGATCGGTGCGTCGCTGATCGAAAGCGGCTTGCGGCGGAGGTTGATGGGCACACCGAACCCGGCGACCTGGTCGACCTCGGGCAGTGCTGCCGCCAACTCGTCGCCGTACCGTTCGGCCATGCACCCGGTGACGACCAGGCGGGCGCCCTGCTTGCGTTGATCCTCCAACGCCAGAATGGTGTCGATCGACTCCTGGCGGGCTTCGTCGATGAACGCACACGTGTTGACCACGACCAGATCGGCGAGTGCGGCGTCGTCGGTCGGTGTCATCCCGTCGGCCAGCAGCGTGCCGACCAGCTTGTCGCTGTCGACCTGATTCTTCGGGCATCCGAGGGTCTCGACGTAAAACCGCTGTGCCACGACCGGCCAGGCTACCGACACCATCCGCGTTCGCCGAGGCTGTCACACGCTGACCGTCTCAGAAACGGTCAGGGCGCGACCGCGAGCCATGCGGTGCTGGCACTAGGGGTAGTTCAGGCGCAGCCCACGGTGCTCCCAACGCGTGTGCAGCAGCTTGCCGGTTGCCGATGCGGTGATGTAGGCGTCGCGGTACTCGCCGCTGCCGTCGCGATCACCGAAGCAGATGTTGGTGGTCAGCGGGTCGCCGGTCGGGAGATGGCTGATCGACGCCCCATCGGGCGAGATGATCGTGATCCCGCCGTTGACCAGCGTGGCGACACAGACGTTTCCGGCACCGTCGATGCCCAGCGAATCGAGCAACTGGTATCCGGGCAATCCGGCGAGGCACGCGCTGGAGTCGAGCCGCGCGGCCGGCGCCAACTCGCCGGGCGCGGTGATCGCGCGCCGGAACACACGCCCGGTGAACGTCTCGGCCCAGTACAGCATCGAGCCATCGGGTGACAGCCCGATCCCGTTGGCCGCCTCGACGGGATGCGCCTGCTCGCTGATGTAACTCCCGTCCGCCTTGGCGTAGTAGATGCTGGTCAGGTCGCTCGTGCGGGCCTCGCGGTCGCGGATGCCGTGATCCGTGAACCAGAAGCCGCCGTAGGCATCGAAGACCAGATCGTTGGGGGCTCGCAATGGTCGCCCATCACACTCGACGTACAGGTCGGTGACGGCCCCGGTCGACAGGTCGACGCGCTGGACCCGCCCACCGATGTACCGAGACCGATCGTGCGGACCGGGGAGCAACAAGCCGCCGAGGTCCACCGCTGTGAAACACCCACCGTTGTTGCACAGGTACAACGCACCGTCCGGGCCGATGGCAGCGCCATTCGGCCCACCGGCGATGTCGGCGATCGTCTCCTTCTCGCCCGTGGGGCTGACACGCGTCAGCCTCGGACCGAACATCTCGACCACGATCACGGAGCCGTCAGGCATCGCGATCGGCCCTTCGGGAAAGCGGAGGCCGGCGGTGATCTCGGTGAGTTCGTGCATTGCAGGATTGTGCCGTATCCGACGTGCCCGCTGGCAACGGCGTCGTCAGTGCCAGGGCGATGAGCCGCCAAACCGTGAGTCAGCTGTCGCGGTTGCGCGAGGCCTGTTGCAGCAGCTCGAACTCTTCGACCGTCATCATCACGGACCGCGCCTTCGAGCCTTCGCTCGGCCCGACGACGCCACTCTGCTCGAGCAGGTCCATCAGTCGCCCGGCACGCGCAAAGCCGACCTTCAACTTGCGCTGCAGCATCGAGGTCGAGCCGAGCTGACTGCGCACCACGAGCTCCATCGCCTGACGCAACAAGGTCTCGTCCTCGTCCTCGTCGCCCGTGGCAGCGCCGAACAGCCCGTTGCCGTGGCCACCTTCGTCGTCACCTTCGACACCACTGACGTAGACCACCTCGGGCGCCTGACGCCGCCAATGGGCGACGACCTTGCGCACTTCTTCCTCGCTGACGAACGAGCCCTGGATACGTTGCGAGACGTTGGAGTTGCCCGGCAGTAACAACATGTCGCCCTTGCCGACCAGCTTCTCGGCGCCCGGCTGGTCGAGGATGACGCGGCTGTCGGTGAGGCTGTTGACGGCGTACGCAGCACGAGCAGGGATGTTGGCCTTGATCACGCCGGTGATGACGTTGACCGACGGACGCTGCGTTGCGACGATCAGGTGCACGCCGACGGCACGCGCCTTCTGGGCGATGCGAGTGATGCTCTCCTCCACGTCGCGGGCTGCGACCATCATCAGGTCGTTGAGCTCGTCGACGATGATGACGATGTACGCCAGCCGTTCGAACTGGCGATCGGAGCCCGGCTCGGGCTTCAGCTCGCCGCGGTCGTAGGCGGCGTTGTACCCCGTGATGTCGCGGAACCCGACCTCGAACAACAGGTCGTACCGGCGCTCCATCTCCTTGACCGCCCAGCCCAGGGCATTGGCGGCCTTCTTCGGGTTCGTCACCGGTTGGGTCAACAGGTGGGGCAGCTTGTTGTACTGGCCCATCTCGACCTGCTTCGGGTCGATGAGGATCAGGCGCACCTGGTCGGGAGTGCTGCGCATCAGGATCGATGTCAGGATGCAGTTGAGGCCGCTGGACTTGCCGGCGCCCGTGGTGCCGGCGATCAACAGGTGCGGGGTGGTGGCCAGGTTGAGGAACACCGACCTACCGGCGATGTCTTTGCCGATCGCCACGTCGAGCGGATGGCTGGCCGTCTTGGCCTCCGACGACGCCATGATGTCGCCCAGGCTGACGAGCTGGCGGGTGTGGTTCGGCACCTCGACGCCGATCGCCGTGCGGCCCGGGATGGGGGCGAGGATGCGCACGTCGGTGGCCGCCATCGCGTAAGCGATGTCGCGGTTGAGGCTAGTGACCCTGGCGACCTTCACGCCCGACCCGAGCTCGAGCTCGTAGCGCGTGACCGTGGGGCCGACGGTCTGGCCGAGGAGCTTGGTCTCGACGCCGTGGGATGTGAGCGCATCGACCAGGGTGCGACCACGAGCCTCGACCTCGGCCTTGTTGACCGTCTGCTGCGTCGAACGGTTGAGGTAGTTGGCCTGCGGCAGCACCCATTGGCCACGCTGAGCGCCCGGGCCGAGCTCGAGCTCGGATTGCTCGACCAGGCCCGGATCGAAGGGACCGGGCGGCGGCAGTGCACGCGGTGACTTGGGCTTGCGCGGCTTGGTGGGCTCGTCCCAATCCTCGTCGAGCGCGGCGTCGTACAGCACCGGCATGGGAAGTTCGCCCGAGGCCTGGCGATCGCTCTTCAGGGTCGACATGTTGCCGAAAGCGATCCGGGCTCGGCGGCCGATCGGCACGGCCACGGCGCCGACACCTTTCCCGGTGTGCGACAGCATGGTCCGCAACGATGCGCCGGTCAGCACCAACGCTCCGCCGATGCCGGTCGCGACCAGCACCACGATCGCACCGCCCGAGGCGATCAGGCTGCGCAGCGGTTCACCGACGAGGGCTCCGATCCAGCCACCGGCCCGGCCCAGCGTCTCGAAGTTGGCCATGATCTTTCCGGGACCGCGCACGACGTGCAGCAGCCCCAGGAGCGACAGGCCCAGGAGTCCCCAGCCGATCGCCAGCCGGAATCGCCGCATGCTCTGACCCTTGCCGACCAGCGCGGCACCGATCGCGACGAGGGCGACCGGCACGACGAACCGCCCGAGCCCCGTCAGCCAACCAACGACCGTCTCGACGCCACGACCGAGCGGCCCGGCGAGGTTGAGATAGATCGCCAGGCCCAGCAGCACGCCGACGGCGATGAAACCGATGCCGGCGAACTCGTTCTCACGTCCCTCGATGGCTTGGCGGAGCTCGGCCGACGCCTGGTCTCGGCGCGACGACGTGGAAGCGGCTGCTGCCGGCGCCGGCTTGGCCGGTGCCCGCTTGGCAGTGGTCGTTGATCTCGACCGCTTCTTGGGTTGGCCCCATGTCGTCATAGAGGTTCCAACGGTACCAAGGGGGTGTCGGCGAAACGGGGCACTCTCAGGTGGGGTCCACCGATCGCACGGTCCCATCAGGGCCGACGACCACCACCAACTGGCCGCCCTGCGACGACGTGACGGCAACGCTGTAGCGGGCGATGCCTCCCGGACCGCCCTCCACGAAGAACAGATCGGCTCGCGATTGCGGTAGTTCCGCCTGCAGCTTGCTCAACACCTTGTCGGGATCGAAGTCGAGGGCCGACGCCGCAAACGTGTTGCCGTGGGCATCACTACCCGAGCTCGACGACAGCTCTCCGTCGAGATACACCCATGGGCGGGCCACCGTACCGCCGTTCAGCGCCACGATCAGGTTCACCAGCTGCGACGTGGCGTTGATCTCGAAGTACTGCTGCGGCGAACCGAGCTGTACCTCCAACGCGGCGACGGCGCCGCGGATCAGATCGACGCGGGGCGGCGTCGCGGATGTGGCAGCGGTGGTGCTTGTTGGTGATGCGGAAGTCGGTGACGCGGTCGACGACCCGCTGCAGGCGCTCGTCGCAGTCGCCACGATCACTGCGGCGGCGACACGCCGAAGGGTGGACCTCATCACGGCCCGGCCAAGCGAGCGTCAGGCTTCCATGACGACGGGCACGATCATCGGCCGTCGCTTTGTGCGCTCATTGACGAACTTGCCGGCCGCCTTGCGCACGTCGCGCTCCAGCGCGTCGACATCGCGGACTCCCGCGGCCAACGTCTTTTCGACCGCAGCGGCGACGGCATCGCAGGCCTCGTCGAGCAGGTCTTCCGCTTCCGGCGCGTACACCCACCCACGGGTGATGATCTCTGGGCCGACCAAGACCTTGCCGGTCTCGATGTCGACGGTGACCACGACGACCACCACACCTTCTTCCGCCAAGACCTTGCGATCGCGCAGCACACCTTGACCGACATCGCCGACGATGCCGTCGACGTACAGATAGCCGGCCGGCACGCGCCCCGTGGCCTGCAGGCCATCGTCGCTCAACGTCAGCACATCGCCGTCTTCACAGACGAGCACATGGTCGCGCGGCACACCCATCAGGTAGCCCAGCTTGGCGTTGGCGACCATGTGGCGGTACTCGCCGTGAATGGGCACGAGGTACTCCGGCCTGGTCAGCGACAGATACGTTTTCAACTCGTCGGCCTGGGCGTGGCCGGTGGCATGCACGTCGGCGACGCCGGAGTGGATGACCTGCGCGCCGGCGCGCAGCAGACCGTCGATCACACGGTTGACGTTGCTCTCGTTGCCCGGGATGGCGTGGCTCGACAGGATCACCGTGTCGGTCTCGCCGATCTTGACCCACTTGTTCTCGCCGCGGCCCAACAGGGCCAGCGCCGACATCGGCTCGCCCTGCGAACCTGTGGAGATCACGCACACCTTGCCGGGCGGGTAGTCGCCGATGTCGTCGATGTCGACCAACGACTTGTCGGGGATCTTCACCACGCCGAGATCTCGGCCCAAGCGAACGTTCTTCTTCATGCTCAGCCCCAACGTCGCGACGACGCGACCTTCGGCGATGGCGGCGTCGGCGATCTGCTGAATGCGGTGCAGGTGGCTGGCGAAGCTGGCAGTGATGATGCGTTGACCGCGCTGCTCGGCAAACAGTGCTCGTAGGACCGACCCGACGCTGGTTTCGGAAGGCGAGTGGCCTGCTTCTTCGGCGTTGGTCGAGTCGGCCAGCAACAATCGGATCCCCTCGTTGGAGGCGATGGCACCGATGCGGGCCAGGTCGGTCCGTCGACCATCCACCGGTGTGAGGTCGATCTTGAAATCGCCGGAGTGCAAGATCACGCCCTGCGGGGTGTGGATGGCGATGCTGTGCGCATGCGGTACCGAGTGGGTGACCGGGATGAACTCGACATCGAACGGCCCGATCATGCGACGTTCGCCGTCTTTGACGACGATCAGGTCGGTCTTGCCGAGGAGTCCCGCTTCCTCGATGCGGTTGCGGGCCAGACCGAGGGTCAACGCGGATCCGAAGATCGGGAAGCTGAGCTCGCGTAACAAGTAGTGCAGCGCGCCCACATGGTCTTCATGGCCGTGGGTGGCGACGACGCCCTCGATACGGTCGGCGTTCTCGCGCAGCCAGGTGAAGTCGGGCAGCACCAGGTCGATGCCGTGCATGTCGGGGTCGGGGAACATCAATCCGACGTCGATCAGGAGCACTCGGCCCTGCTGCTCGATGGCCATGCAGTTGCGGCCGATCTCGCCGAGACCGCCGAGAAAGATCACGCGAACGGGGTCAGCCATCAGTGTGCACAGCAGTCGTCACGGGCCGGATCACAGGGGACGGTCGGGAAAGGCATCTCTCCATCGTTGCAGGTTGACCCACACCTCAGGCGTACGCGTTTCGACGAAGTCCGGAGCATCGCCCATCGGCAGACGGGCCTGGCCGACCGGAATGCCCAGGTGACGCATCATTGCCTTGGTCGGAATGGGGTTCGGCGCATCGTCACCGGTTTCGAAGGCGAAGCTCTCCAACATCCGGCTGTTCACCAGCCTGGCGCCCTCGGTGTCACCCTTCTCCCACAGGTCGAACATCTCCTGATGGTCCTCGCCGGTCCAGTGCGTCGCCACCCCGATCGTGCCGACGATCCCGCTGGCCAGCAGTGGCAGGGTCATGACGTCGTCACCGCTGTAGACCTCGCAACCGGCGGGGAGCGAACTGATCACCGCTGCCGTCTCGCCGGGATTTGCCGCAGCGTCCTTCAGGGCGACGATGTTGGCCTCCTCGCGGAACAAACGCAGCAGCGTTGCGGTGTTGATCTTGCGGCCGGTCCGCACAGGGATGTCGTAGACCACTACAGGAAGGTCGCTGGCGCCGGCGATTGCCCGCATGTGGTTCTCGATGCCGGCCTGCGACGGGCGGTTGTAGTACGGGCAAACGGCCAGCACGCCGGCAGCGCCGAGCGCCTTGGCCTGCTTCGTGAGGTGCACCGATTGACGAGTGTCGTACGTGCCGGTACCGGCCACGACCGGGATGGTCACGGCTTCGATCACCGCGGCGAACAGCGACAGCCGCTCGTCGTCGTTCAGCGTGGGCGCCTCACCCGTGGTTCCGGCGATGACCAGACCATCGTTGCCATGGTCTTGCAGGTACCGAGCGAGCACCTGCGCAGTGTCGAGGTCGATTTCTCCGTCGCTGTCGAATGGGGTCACCATCGCGCTGAGCACGCGTCCGAATCGAGCCATGGTTGCAATCGTAGATGACGTGAGCGATCCGGATACGGTCGATTCATGAAGCTCTGGGCACTGCAATGCAGCGACCTGCGCACCGATGTCAGCGGTCTGCTCGGCGGCGAACCCCGAGGGGTGATGGGTGACGTTCCGGTGATGTGCTTCGCCGTCGACACCGACGACGGGGTGCTGGTGTTCGACACCGGCGTGCACGAGGCGTGCTGCGGTCCCAACCCTGCCGACCACTTCGGCACGATTCGGACAGCGTTCGACATCCCTACACCCTGCAAGCGATCATCGAACACGCGCCCACCGGTCGCCCGACCGACGCCGACCAGGCCCTGGCCAGCCTCCAACTGTCACCTCACTCGGCGCCGAGATCCTGACCGCCGACGACGTCGATCAATGGCACGACGTCAGCGATGCCCAACTGATCCACCCCGCCTGACAGCCGAGTCCCTGACCCCGGCCGCATGTCCGCTCCGGAAGTGCGCACATTCGACGCGCACAGGCTCCTCTGAAAGTGCGCACTTCCCGCATGTTGGCGACTGCTACTGGGGCAGGCGGGCCCACATCAGGATTCGGCGGAAGGCGAAGAAGTGGGGTTCGTGGTCGCCGAGCTCGCGCAGCAACTCGGTCTCGTATGCGGCGACGAAGGCGTCGAAGGCGGTGGGGTCGAGCACCTTCTCGAAACGGGTCAGCATCGTGCCGCGGACCCACTCGACGACGTGCCGAGAACTGGGAAGCACGTGTGGGTAGACCTGCAGCCGGACGTGTTGGTGTTCGAAACCGAGGTCGTACAGGATCTGGGCGTACTCCTCCGGCCGCAACACGTAGGCCTGCACCGGGTCGATGGGCGGGCCAACCGGGCCGAACATCGACAGGAACGGCTCCCTCTCGGCGACTCGTCGGGCGACCGCATGTGACGGCATGTCGGCGTTGGCCGGAACCTGGATCGCAATCTGTCCGCCGTCGCCCAACGCATGGGTCCACCGTGTCAGCACCTCAGCGTGATCTGGGACCCATTGCAGGCTGGCCGCTGCCAGCACGAGATCGCGATCGCCGGTCGATGTCCACGCGCCGATGTCCCCGAACTCGAATCGCACCGTGCTCGAAAGGTGTTCGTCGGTCTTGTCGAGCATCGCCTGCGAGTTGTCGATCCCGACCATCTCATCGACGCCGAGTTGCGCGGCGGCCAGCGCTGTCAGCTCCCCGGGCCCGCATCCCAGATCGACGGCCCTCGTGATCGCACCGGGCTCGATCAACGCCAGGAGATCGTGGAACGGCTGGGCCCGTTCGGCGGCGAATCGGCGATACTGCTCCGGGTTCCAATCAGGCATGACTTGTATTGTACTTGTATCTAATGAGCTCATGTCAAGCTGTCAACCGGCGAGACTTCCGAGGCACCTCCGAGGCACGGACCCATCGTGCAATGGAATATGGTCTGACAACCAGACCAGATCGAGGAGGCGACATGCCGAGCACCGATAAGGACCACGCTGTGCCGGCGCCGAGCCGCGCTCCTGCGACGAACGGCCCACCGTGAACACACCATTCGCGCCGGTCAAGCGACGAACCATCTCGTCGGAGATACGCGACCAACTGCTCGAGGCGATCCGCACGGGCGAGCTGCAGCCCGGCAGCGCCGTACCCGCCGAACGACAGCTCTGCGAGCAGTTCGGCGTCGCCCGTACCTCGGTGCGCGAGGCCATCCAGGGCCTGACCGCATCGGGGTACCTCGAGCGCCGTGGCAATCGACCCGTGGTCGCCGAACGCCTGCCCGAGATTCGCCTGAGCGGCGACTCGGCGACCCTCGACGAGCGCAAGACCCTGATTCGGCAGCTGTTCGAGGTCCGCCGCACCATCGAGCCGGCGATGTCGGAGTTCGCGGCGCGTCGAGCGAGCGCCGCGGAGCGTGCCGACATCAACGAGCTCGCGTCGCGATGGACACAACAACTCGACGAGTTCCGAACCATCGACCGCGCATTCCACACGGCGATCTCGCGGGCGTCGGGCAATCCCATGCTGCAGGAGGTGTACGGCAAGACGCTCGCCGCGTTGTTCGACTCGGGCGAGCTGGCATCGTTGCTCTACGCCGAGATCAACCGCCGCGAGGTGGGCGACATCATCGCCTCGTCGACCGCGGCACATCAGGCCATTGCCGAGGCATTGGTGGCCGGGCGCCGCAAGCAGACCGTGGTCGCGGTGCAGGCACACCTCGACGACGTCGAACGCCGCATGATCGATCGGCTGTTGTGATGACGACTGCGAAAGGACGGCCGATGGACCTGAGCAACCAGTACTGCTACTTCTACGAGGACGACAAGTTCAACGACACCGACAGAGCCGGCTTCCGGCGGAGGGTGATCAATGGCGAGCTGATGCAGCTGTGCTTCTGGCGCATCGCCGGCGGTGCCGGAGGGTCCGTCCTGCATCACCACCTCGACCAGGAGCAATTCGGCATCATCGTGCGCGGCCAACTCGACTTCCGAATCGGCGAGGCAAGCGATCAGGCGCGAGTCGTACTCGGGCCCGGCGAGATCTACTTGGCACCGCGTTCGGTCTGGCACGGCGACAGTGTCTTCATCGGAGACGACGCGCTCGACGAGGTCTGGATCCTCGACGTCTTCGCTCCCCCGCGAGAGGAACTGCGCAATGGCTGACGGCTCGACGGCACCCGACTGGCGCTTGGCCGTCGACATCGGCGGCACGTTCACCGACGTCGTACTGATCGACGCGGCCAGCGGACGCGTCATCGTCGACAAGACATTGACGACGCCGTCCGCGCCGCTCGACGGGGTGCGAGCCGGGGTTCGTCAACTGTTGGTCAAGGCCGGCGTGCAGCCGGCCGAGATCACGGCCCCGATCGTGCACGCCACCACCTTGATCACCAATGCGCTCATCGAGGGCAAGATCGGTCGTGCCGGGGTCGTCACAACGCTCGGCTTCGGCGACACCATGCTGATTCGCGACGAGCATCGCTACGACATGTACGACCTGCAGATCGAGTTCCCGAGCCCGCCGGTGCCTCGCGAGCGAGTGGTCGAGATCGCCGAGCGGGTCAACCCGGCCGGCGACGTCATCGAAACGCCGACCGCCGCAGACCTCGACGCCATCGCGACAGCGTTGCGGCAGGCCGACGTCGAAGCCGTCGGCGTCTGTCTGATCAACGCCTACGCCAATCCCGCCAACGAACGACTGATCGCCGAGCACCTGCGTCGGGAACTCGGCGTGCCGGTGTGCATCTCCGCCGAGATCTCGCCGCAGATCCGCGAGTACCCGCGCATGATCACGACCGCGTGCAACGCGGCCACCATGCCCGTCATCGGCCCGTACCTCGACGAGCTGCAGAAATGGCTCGTTGCGGAAGGCTTCGGCGGATCGGTGTTGATGATGTTGTCGAATGGCGGCGTGGTCTCCGCCGACGACGCCGCACGGGCTCCCATCCGCCTGGTCGAAAGCGGCCCGGCCGCCGGAGCGTTGGCCGGCAGTTGGTTCGCCCGGCGGCTCGGCGAGGAGCGGCTGCTCTGCTTCGACATGGGTGGCACGACCGCCAAGTCGTGCCTGATCGTGGGAGGCGAACCGGAGATCACCAACACGTTCGAGGTGGCCCGGATCTACCGGTTCAAGAAGGGCTCGGGCTTCCCCGTGTCGGTCCCGTCGGTCGACCTGGTCGAGATCGGCGCGGGCGGCGGCAGCTTGGCGCGCATCGACGAGCTCGGTCTGTTGAAGGTTGGTCCCGAGTCGTCGGGCGCGGACCCGGGACCGGCGTGCTACGGCCGCGGTGGCACCAAGCCGGCGGTCACCGACGCCGATCTCGCCTTGGGCATGCTCGACGCCGGCTACTTCCTCGGCGGCGACATGAAGCTCGACCTGCCGGCCAACGCCGCAGCGCTGCAGAACATCGCCGACGGCCTCGGGCTGCCCGCCAGTGACACTGCGGCCGGGATTCACGAGTTGGTCAACCAGAACATGGCGGCCGCAGCCCGCATGCACGCGGTCGAGCAGGGCGAAGACCTCCGAGGTGTCACGATCCTGGCCTTCGGTGGCGCCGGTCCGATCCACGCCTGCGGCGTTGCCGAGTTGCTCGATTCGCCGCGCGTCATCTTCCCCGTCAACGCCAGCGTGCTCAGCGCGTTCGGCACGCTGGTGTCGCCGGTGCGGATCGATCTCGCCCGCTCGATGGTTCGCTCGCTGTCGGAGATCTCCCACGACGAACGCGACCACCTGCTCGACGACCTGCGCGAAGAAGGCCGACGCGTGCTGGCTGCCGCGGGCGTGCCCGGCGACCGCATCCGCTTCCGATATGGCCTCGACGCCCGGTACCTCGGCCAAGGCAACGAGTTGACGATCTGGGTCGGCGACGGCCTGCAGTGGCCCGTCACCGATGGCGAGGTCGTCGACCGCTTCGAGAGCGACTACCGGCGGATCTACGGCCTGACGATCCCCGACGTCGCCGTCGAAGCGGTGACGTGGAGGCTGTCGGCCTACGCCAACGCCGACACGGTCGAGCCGGTCGCAACACTCGGCCTCGATCACGGCAAGCCGCACACGTTCCGAGCGGTTCGGTTCGACCGCATGGCTGCCGACATCGACACTCCCGTGTTCCGGCGCACCGACCTCGGTCGTGGCCAACGGTTGACCGGGCCCGCGATCGTCGAGGAACGCGAGACGACCACGGTCATCCGACCGAGCTGGGTCGTCGAGGTCGCCGACGACGGCTCGCTGATCGCCGAAAGGAGCAACTGATGGCCTTCGACCCGATCGAGCTGGAAGTGCTGTGGCAGAGCCTGATCGCCACCGTCAACGAACAGGCGCGGGCGCTGCAGCGCGCCGCGTTCTCCCCCATCGTGCGCGAGGCCGGAGACTTGGCCAACGCGGTGTTCGACCAGCGTGGCCGCATGGTCGCCCAGGCGGTCACCGGAACGCCGGGCCACATCAACTCGCTCGCCCGGGCGGCGACCGCAGTGCTCGAGGAGTACCCACCCGACTCGCTGGTCGAGGGCGACGTGTTGATCACCAACGATCCGTACAAGACCGCCGGGCAACTCCTCGACGTCACCGTGTTGTATCCCGTGTTCCGCGGCGGCAAGGCGATTGCCTTCTTCGGCTCGACCATCCACCACACCGATGTCGGCGGGTATGGAATCGGCGCGGGCGCTCGCGACGTGTTCGAGGAGGGCCTGTGGATCCCGATCTGCAAGTTGATGAAGGCCGGGAAACGCAACGATGACGTGTGGCGCTTCATCCTCAGCAACGTGCGCCAGCCCGATCACATGTCGGGCGACCTGCACGCCCAGATGGCATCCGGCGAGGTCGGCTCACAGCGGCTGCTCAGCCTGTGCAGGCAACACGGCCTCGACGACATCGAGGCATTGGCCGACGAGATCATCGAACGCAGTGAGGCCGCGACCCGGGCGACCATTCGTGAACTGCCGGCCGGCACCTATCACGCCAGTGCCGAGCTCGACCTCGCCGACGGCAGTCGCATCGACATCGTGTGTGCGATCACCGTCGACCCGGTCGCCGGTGAGATCCTGGTCGACTACGCCGGGTCGTCGGGCGCCAGCCCCTACGGCATCAACGTGGTGAAGAACTACACCCATGCGTACACCACGTTCGCGGTGCGATCGGTGCTCAACCCCGAGCTCCCCAACAACCACGGCAGCCTGGCACCGATCCTGGTCGAGGCTCCCGTCGGATCGATCGTCAACGCCGTCTCTCCGCAGCCCTGCACTGCTCGCCATGTGGTCGGCATGTTCCTGCCGAATGCATTGCTGAAGGCGCTCGCCCAGATCAAGCCCGAGCAAGCCATGGCCGAAGGCAGCGGTGCCGTGTGGACCATGCAGGTGTCGGGGAACCACGACGACGGCCGGCCGTTCATCACCGCGATGTTCACGTATGCGGGCGGTGTCGGCGCCCGCGCCCACAAGCCGGGGCTGTCGGCGTGTTCGTATCCCACCGGGGTGGCCGCCGTGCCGGTCGAGGTCGTCGAAGCATCGGCGCCGATCCGGTTCCATCGCAAGTCGTTGCGCGCCGGCAGCGGCGGCGATGGGCAGCAGGTCGGCGGGATGGGGCAGACGGTCGAGTTCAGCGTCGACACCACCCGACCGTGGCAGCTGAACGCCGTCACCTCGCGACTGGCCGTGCCGCCGGAGGGGATCTTCGGTGGCGAAGCAGGCGCGGCCGGCTCGTTCACCGTCAATGGTGAGCCGGTGCGCACCCAGCAGCGCATCACGCTGCAGCCTGGCGATCGGGTCAGTCTCGAGCTTCCCGGCGGTGGCGGGTACGGCGCTGTCCCGAGCGGATGTGGAACCTGATGACCGATCAGTCCGTGATGACCACCGAACTGTTGACCTCGTTCGACCAGTCAGTACTCGACGTCGACCACGCATGCACGCTCCCGGCCGCGTGCTACACAACCGACGAGTTCCTCGACTTCGAGCGACGTTCGTTGTTCGACCACGAGTGGCTCTGCGTCGGCCGCATCGACAGGATCGCCAGCCCGGGCGACTACTTCACCGCGACGGTCAATGGCGAGCGGTTGATCGTCGCCCGCGCCAAAGATGGCGTCGTGCACGCCTTCTCGGCGATCTGCCAGCACCGCGGCATGCAGATCGCCGACGATGGTGGCAACTGCGGCACGTTCACCTGCCCGTATCACCAATGGGTGTACGGCCTCGACGGCCGCCTGTTGGGGGCACCGGCGATGGAGCGCACAGCCGACTTCACGAAGTCGCAGTGGGGCCTTCCCAACCTGCTGGTCGAGGTGTGGCTGGGCTTCGTGTTCGTCAACTTCGATCCAGCGGCCGAGCCACTGGCGCCCACGTTGGCTCGCTACGAGCCGTTTCTCCAACACTACGACCTGTCCAACGCGGCCAGCCCGGCCAGCTTCACGCTCACCGACCTCCCCTGGAACTGGAAGGTGATGTTCGAGAACTTCAACGACGGCTACCACGCCAACCGGCTGCACCACACGATTCAAGACTTTTGCCCCAGCAACCTCGCTGCGTTCCCGGTCGCGTGGGACGACGCCTCCAACGTGATCTTTCGAACCAACGGCTACACACACATCGACGGCGGCTTCAACGCCACCACGAAGGCATTGCTGCCGGTGTTCCCCGAGCTGACCGAGGAGGAGCGCTGGCGCTCGACGTTCGCGCTGATCCCGCCGACGCTGTGCCTCGGTACCGCACCTGACCAGGCGTTCTACTTCATCGTCACGCCGAAGACCGCCGAGACGATCGATGTCGAGATCGGCTACATGCTGCACCCCAGCGCCTTGCAACATCCCATGTTCGAGCATCTCTTCGCGATGAGCGACGCCGGCGTGCAGGTCTTC
>JBDTRP010000155.1:0-4242 GCA_039931555.1 Ilumatobacteraceae bacterium
GTCGGCGTGATGCTGATCCGCGGACGGTGGGGTCGGCTGATCATGGCGTCGATGCGTCCGCTGCACATCTCCGAGACGCGCAAGCTGAACAACAACACCACCGAGTTGCGGCTCTCCGGCGGCAACCTGCACAAGATGGTCGGCGATGCCGGTCAGTTCGTGATCGTCCGGCCACTGGCGAAAGGTCTGTGGTGGCAGGCCCACCCTTTCTCGCTGTCGTCGGCGCCGACCACTGACGGTCTGAAGATCTCGGTGAAGTCGTTGGGCGATGCCAGCGCCTCGATCGGCAAGCTCCCGCGAGGCACGCCGATGGTCGTCGAGGGCCCGTTCGGCGCCTTCACGCCGCGCACCATCGACGACCGCAAGGTGTTGTTCATCGTCGGCGGCATCGGTGTTGCGCCCGTCAAGGCAATGCTCGAGCGCCTCGACCGGCGGCACCAGCCGATCGTGCTCTACCGCGCCAGCAAGCACGACGATCTGGTCTACGCCAACGAGCTGCGCGGCATGGCCCGCGAACTAGGCGGCGAGTTGTTGACGTTGGTCGGCCCGACCGCGACATTGGCGATCAAAGACCCGTTCTCCGGCAAGGTCCTGCGCAAGGCCATCCCCGATCTCGCCGATCGGGTCTGCCTGCTGTGCGGCCCCGAGCGCCTGCTGTGGGCCGGCCGGGCGGGCCTGCGCGAAGCCGGCGTCGCGGGCACCGACATTCACTTCGAACAGCCTTGGTGGTAACCACATGAGCAAACGACCCCCCGCATCTCTCGGCAGGCGCCTCCTCCCGGCCATCGCCATGACCACGGCTGCGTCCGGCCTTGTCGCTCTCTTGGATCGACCGTCGAGCGGCGCGGCCATCAACCTCGGTGGCAGCGCGGCTGCAGGCCTTCCACGTCTCGGTCAGACCGATACCACTACGGCGGTCGATCCGCCTGCGGTGTCGTCGACGCTGCCGGCTGCAAGCGGGCAGCCAACACCGGTGCCGTCGCTGACTCCGGTCGCCCCCACCCCGCAGCAACAGCAACAACCGCAGCCTGCGGCCGCCCAGCAGCCTGTGGCGACTCAACCGAAGGCCGCGTCGGGCGCCTGCCAGGGCAAGGCTGTCGACGGCCCTACCGTCGACACCCGATGGGGCCCGGTGCAGGTCGAGGCGATCGTCTCGACGAGCGGTCAGATCTGCGACGTCGACGCCATCCAGTACCCCAGCGATCACCGCCGATCGTTGCAGATCAACCGGCAGGCCCTGCCGATCCTGCACACCCAGGTGATGAAGGCGCAGAGCGCCAACATCAACGGGGTCAGTGGTGCAACCATCACATCCAGCGGGTACGTACGCTCGCTGCAAGCGCTCCTCGACTCACACGGCTGATGAGCACGCTGCTGGCGCCAACCGTGGTTCGCGCCCATCCGGTGATGGGCACCATGGCCAGCGTGCATGTACACGACCGCGTCGACGGTTCGGAGATCGACCGGGCGGTCAACGCCGTTTGGGACGAGCTCGACCGCCTCGAAGACATCTTCTCGACGTTTCGGTCGACCAGCGCGATCAGTCGCATCAACAGCGGCGATCTGCACCTGCTCGACGCCGAGCCCGAGGTCATCGAGGTGCTCGACGCATGCACCTGGCTCGAACACGCCAGTGACGGCGCGTTCCGGGCCCGGCGGCCCGGCGGCACGACCCTCGATCCGGCCGGGTTCGTGAAGGGATGGGCTACCGAGCTTGCCGCGCAGTGCCTCGACCGTGCCGGTCTGCGGCAGTGGTATCTCTCGGTGGGCGGCGACATCCAGACCCGTGGCGTGGCGAGCGATGGCGCCCCGTGGCGAGTGGCCATCGCCGATCCCAACGGTGGCGATGACCGCTCGATTCGAGCGATCGTCGAGATCGCCGGTGAGGCCGTGGCGACCTCGGGCACGGCGGCGCGCGGTCGTCACCTGTGGGATGGTCGCACCGACGAGTCGGCACACGGCCTGGCGTCGATGACTGTGGTCGGCCCGCACCTGACGTGGGCAGATGCCTTCGCCACCACAGCGTTCGTGATGGGCATCGACGGCATCGACTGGGTCACTCGCTTCACCGGTTACCGCGCTCTCGCCATCACCTTGGACGGTGATCTCGTGCGGCGCGACCAGCAGTGGGCTCAGCCCACGGTGTCAGCCGTCGACGGAGTGAGCGCGTAGGTCGGCAAGCGACGAGTACTCCAACGCCGACAGGTGAGTCGACGCCAGTCGCACCTTCGGCGCCGCGCCGGCTTCGAACGCCTCCTGCCAACGAGCCGCGCAGAGGCACCACTGGTCGCCGTCATTCAGTCCGGCGAAGCCGTACTGCGGCATGGGGGTCGACAGGTCGTTGCCGACTGCCCGGGAGAACGCGAGGAACTCGTCGGTGGCCACCATGCACACCACGTGGAGGCCGGGATCGTCACCCCGGTTCTCGCAGCAACCGGTTCGGTAGTAGCCGGTCACGGGGTCCATTGAGCAGGGCTGCAGTTCTTCGCCCAGCACGTTCAGTTGACGCATTCCACCATCGAAGCACGTATCGTGACTCGATGCTTGATCCAGTGATACGCGACCTTGCCCGCGGCAAGAACTTCGGTTCGATCTCCTTCCATCTCCCCAGCGGCGCCATCGCCACCCATGTGATGTGGGTCGATGCCGACGACGATCATCTGCTGATCAACACCGAGATCCACCGCGCCAAGTACACCTCGATCGCTGCCAACCCCAGCGTCACCGTTGCCGTGTGGAGCTCCGAGAACCCGTACGCCTACGCCGAAGTGCGCGGCACGGTGGCCAGCGAGATCCGCGGCCCGGCGGCGCGGGCGCACATCGATGCCCTCTCCCAGAAGTACACGTCGGCCGATTACCAAGGCGACATCGAGAGCGAGCGAGTGATCCTGCAGATTGCGCCGGTGCGCCAGCGCACGATGGGGCTGTGAGCTGACTCGTTCTCAGCTGACGGGTACCGGTGGCTTGTTGATCGGGTGGGTCATCGCCGCCGGGTCGACGCTGAACCCGAACACCCCTCGGTAGGTCGTGCCGGCGATGTCGCCGTGCACCCAGCCCGCCTTCGCCTCAGCACGCGCACCGGGGCCGGCCTCGACCGTGCCGGTGGGTGTCGCCGCACGTGCCGTTCCATCCATCACGTAGAGCACGGCGTCGAAGTCGTGCCAGTGGAACTCCTCGTCCTCCTCGACGACAACATCGCGGACGTATCCGAACCAGCCGCGCGCTTCGATCTCGGCCAAGGCCTCTGACTCGGTGACGACGTTGCCTTCCGTGATCGTGTACAGCATGCGCACATCGTGGCCGCTGGCCGCGCTGATGACAAGACCTGGTCCATTTCAGGACATTTCCCGGCGTCTCTCTGGAACTTTGTCGCTCCGGGGTCGCTGAGCGACCTGCGAGCGACAAAGTTCAGGCAGAAGGCATGCGCGGCCGGCGAACCTAGTTGACGCTGACGCCCAGCAGTTTGCCGACCAGGTAGGTCGCGCCGCAGGCGACCAACAGGATCAGCACCTGGCGGGTCGAGCTCCACACGAGGTGGCGTTCGGCGAACTTGCCGATCGCCAACCCGACGAATGCCGCGGCGACGACACCGATGAGGATCGAGGCCAGCTTGGCCCCGTTGCCACTGCCGGCGAACCAGGGGATCACGGGCAGGAGCGCACCCACCAGGAAGCACACCAACGACAGGCCGGCAGCACTCCACGGCGAACCCAGTTCGTCGGGGTCGACACCCAGCTCTTCGCGAACATGCACCGCCAGCGCGGCCTCGGGCTCGCGCATCACATCGTTGGCCGCCTCGAGCGCGGTCTGGCGGGTCATTCCGTGGCCCTCGTAGATCGCAGCCAGTTCGGCGGTCTCCGATGCGGCGTTGTGCTCGAGTTCGAGGCGTTCGACGCCGAGCTCGCGGTAGACGAGCTCGTTCTGCGCGGAGATGCTGACCCACTCCCCAGCCGCCATGCTGGTACCACCGGCGATGGCGCCGGCCAATCCCGCCAGGCGAACCACCGAGGGGAGGACACCGGCACCGGCAAAACCGATCACCAGCGAGACGTTCGACACCAGACCATCGCTGACACCGAAGACCGCGGCGCGGGCCAGGCCGCCCGCGACGGAGCGGTGGCCCGGGTGCGATTCGGTGCGGCGCCGAAAGGCATGGCGACTCATTTCCTCAACGCTACCGACTAGTGTCGCTGAGCAGGGGAAGCTGCCGCCAGCGTTGCCGGGAGAACCATGACAACCATC
>JBDTRP010000156.1:0-2799 GCA_039931555.1 Ilumatobacteraceae bacterium
CCGAGTGTTCGCCAATCGCTGCCGATACAGCTCGTGCCGAGTAGGCATGCTGTCGAGGTCGACATGAGGGGCGATGTCGAATGCCATGCGCGGAGAGTAACAAGCGCCGGTGCTTGCCCCGCAGCGACGAGCCACTCATTTGCGCCGGGACGGACCCTCAGCCCCGCTTGAGGTCGGTGACCAGACCTTCGCTGGCCTCGACCAACTTGTGGGGCTCGATGCCGAAGACGTCGTGCCACGTGCCGGCCGCGGCCCACACCTCGTCGTACTGAAGCAGGTCGGGGTCGATGAAGATGCGCAGCTTCGTCTTGTGCCCGAACGGCGGGACGCCACCGATCGGGAACCCGGTGGTCTCGTACACGGTGTCGGCATCGACACGGGAACAGTTGCTGCCGCCGGCCGCGTGCGCCAACTTCTTCTCGTCGAGTTGGTTCGAACCGCTGACGTAGGCCAGCACGACCTCGCCATCGACGGCGAAGATCAGGCTCTTCACGATCTGGCCGACGTGCACGCCGATGGCGGCAGCGGCGTCGGCGGCAGTCTTGGTGCCCTCCGGAAACCGGAGCGGTTCGATCGTCAGTCCGAACTCGGACGCCGCAGTGGCGACCCGAGTGACGTTGGGATGGATGTCGGTCACGCCGCCCCCAAGCCGTCAATCGTCGCGGCCAACTTGCGATCCGCGTCGGTCAGGGTGTTCCCGGCGTCGTGCGTCGTGATGGTGATCGTCACCTTGTTCCACGAGATCGCCATGTCGGGATGATGCATTTGCTCCTGCGCGACCATGCCGACACGGGTCATGAACGCGAAGGCCTCAGCAAAATCGGCGAACGCCAACTCGGCGTAGAGGGCACCGTCGGATTCGTTCCAAGTCATAGGTCACAACGTAGCCACCACGATTCCATACACGTACACGAAATCGCCCCAGATGCGGTGAGAGTCGGATGTCGCGTTGGGCGCGCGATGTGACTCACACCGACTGTCGGCGTCCCGCAAGCGCCCACGATCGTCGCGGATGGGCGCGACCGGACTCACTCAATCGGCAGTGGCGAGGAGTCCCGGCGCAGCGGGCTCGTTCACTTCAATAGACAGGTCCGGCGCGCGGCGGCACCAGGCGTGTGCGAGGTAGGCGACGGCCACCACGATCACCACATCACCGAAGCTGAACACGTTCGCAAACGGCCAGCCCCTCGGAACGGCGAAGACGTCGCCGAGCCACGGCAGCCGGGCGTTGTGGACGATGTTCGAGTTCTCGAACTGGTCGACGAGCACCGGAAAGCCGGCGGTCTTCCACGCCCATGCCGATGCCGGCATGGTTCCGTTGTTTGCTGCGATCGCAGCGAGGTTCGAGCCGGCGCCGATGGCGACGAGGAACGCACCGGGCAGATGGCGATTGCTCCACAGGAACCCGGCAGAGAGCGCGAAGGTGAACAGGTGCAACGGCTGACCGAGCCAATTGGGAAAGCGCGGAACGAGGGTGATCAGCAGTTGCAGGCTGAGGCTGAGCCACACCATCCAAACCCTGCGCAGGTCGAGCCGAGCCAACGGTGTCAGCGAGCGACCGGTCAGTGGGACCGTCAAGATGGCGGCGATCGAGGCGACGACGATGATCATGACGACACGTGCTCCAACTCCGACATCGATTGACGGATGTCGAGCCACTCGACCAGATCGGGCAGCGGCACCGGCCGACAGATCAGGTAGCCCTGGGCGATGTCGCAGCCCAGGTTGGCCAGCGTGATCCACGACTCCTCGGTCTCGACACCCTCGGCGACAGTTTCAATCCCCAGCCCCTTGGCAAGGGCCACGATCGCCTTGACGAGATGTTGCTGACGCTGGCTGTGGGCGATCCCGTCGACGAAGCTGGCATCGATCTTCAGGCGGTCGACCGTGAAGTCGCGCAACATGCTGAACGACGAGTACCCGGTGCCGAAGTCGTCGATCGCCACGCGCACGCCGGCCTCGCGCAACGCGCTGATGGCGAACAGGCTGCGCTCGGGCTCGCTGGCGATCGCACTCTCGGTGATCTCCAACTCGAGTCGGCCCGGCTGCAGCAAGGCCTCGTCCAAGGCCTTCAGCACGCTCGAAGGGAACCGGCGGTCCTGCAGGTTCCGGGCCGAGACGTTGATCGACAATCGCATGTCGAATCGATCGACCACCCGCGCATCTGTGGTTGCCTGGGTCAGCACGAATTGCGTCAGCGGCCCGATCAGGTCGGTGTGCTCGGCGAGCGTGATGAAGTCGCCGGGTGGCACTTGACCGAGGGTCGGGTGTTGCCAACGCAACAACGCTTCCATGGCGTTGGGTGTGCCGTCGAGGAAGCGAGTGAGAGGTTGGTAGTGGATCTTCAACTGGTCTGCGGCGATGGCGTGCGACAACTCGCCGAGCAACCCGAGGCGCCCGCGCTCCGGACGCGATCCGAGCGCCTTGTAGCTCTCGACGCCGGTGCGATACCGCTTGGCGCGGTACATCGCGACGTCGGCGGCGCTCAACAGGTCCTCGGGTGTGCGACCGTGGGTTGGCGCAAAGGCCAAACCGATGCTGACACCGACCGACAGCGGGAACCCATCGACGACGATCGGGCGGGTGAGCTCCGTGCGGAGTTGCTCGACGACGGCCATGGTCGACGCCTCCGAGCCGACGTCAGGGATCAGGACGGCGAACTCGTCTCCGCCGAGGCGGGCCACGACAGCAGCTTCCGGCGCGGACTGCGTGAGTTGCTCAGCGATCCCGATCAACACCATGTCGCCGGTCTGGTGGCCGAGACGATCGTTGATCTCCTTGAAGCCGTCGAGGTCCAGC
>JBDTRP010000157.1:0-10251 GCA_039931555.1 Ilumatobacteraceae bacterium
GGTGAAGGGCACCAACGATCGCCGCAACCTTGTGTTCCCGTACTACACGATCCCCAACGACGGGAGTGACTACTGATGGCTCTGCCAGCACCAGATCTCGACGATCGACGCTTCCAGCAATTGGTCGACGACGCCAAGCGGATGGTTCAGGCCCGCTGCCCGACATGGACCGACCACAACGTGTCGGACCCGGGCGTGACCCTGATCGAGACGTTCGCCTACATGACCGATGTCTTGCTGTACCGGCTCAACCGCGTGCCTGATCGGTTGTACCTCAAGTTCCTCGAACTGATCGGGCTGCAACTGTTCCCGGCAACGTCGGCGCGCACCGGCGTGACGTTCTACCTCTCGTCACCGGCGCAGGCGACACTCACGCTGCCGCGCGGCACGCGCGCAGCGACGCTGCGGACCGAGACCGAGGAGCCCGTCGTGTTCACGACGGTGGAGGACCTGCCGATCGTGGCCTGCTCGCTCAGCTCCGTGCTGACGTCGGGTGCATCGGCCGACGGTCGTGAGGCTCGAACCGAACAGCTGCGACTGCGAGTGCCGTTCGCTGCGTTCTCCGGGCCGCCGGTTCCAGGCGATGCGCTGCTCGTTGGCCTCACCGAAGCCGTGCCGAAGTGCGCTGTCCGCCTGCAGTTCCATTGCACCATCGAAGGCGTGGGTGTGGACCCCGACGATCCGCCGTTGCAGTGGGAGGCCTACGACGGCACCACGTGGCACGAATGCGACGTCGGCGAAGACACCACCGGCGGATTGAACCGCGACGGCACGATCACCGTGCACGTGCCGCGCCAGCATTCGGCCACCTTGCTCGACGGCGAACGCGGCGGATGGCTGCGCGCCCGAGTAACTCCAGCGATCGAGGGGCAGCCGTCGTACAGCGCCTCACCGATGATCCACGGCCTCATCGCCGACACCATCGGTGGTACCGCCGACGCGGCCCACGCCGATGTCATCGAACACGAGACGTTGGGAGTATCGGAGGGCGTGCCCGGCGAAACGTTCAAGACCGCATACGCACCGGTGCTGCCGGCCGACGATCTCCTCCGGCTGCTGGTCACCTCAGAGGACGGCCAGACCGAGTGGCACCAGGTCGAGCACTTCGCCAGCAGCTCCGCCGACGATCACGTCTTCGTGCTCGACGCCGTACATGGCGTGATCACCTTCGGGCCGGGCGTTCGCGAGGCCGACGGTTCGATGCGTCAATACGGCGCCGTCGCACCGAAGGGGGCGATCGTGCAACTGGAGGCCTACGCGACCGGCGGGGGCCGGATCGGCAACGTCGGTGCCGGCTCGATCCAGACCTTGAAGTCGTCGATCCCGTTCATCGCCGGTGTGGAGAACCGCGGACCCGCAACCGGTGGAGTCGACGGCGAAGACCTCGAGTCGGCCAAGACCCGCGGGCCCATCCTGCTGCGTACCCGCAACCGAGCCGTGACCGCGGAAGACTTCGAGCAACTCACGCGCGCCGCGGCGCCCGAGGTGGCGCGGGTGAAGTGCCTGCCCGCAGGCGACGGCGCCGACGCCGGCAGCGTTCGGATCCTCGTCGTGCCCGCCGCGCCGATCATCAACGGCCAGATCAGCTTCGAGCACCTCGTGCCCAGCGAAGAGACAATGGCACGCATCCTCAACGCTCTCGACGGTGCTCGACTGGTGGGTACCAGAGTGATCATCGAGCCACCCGTCTATCAGGGCGTCACCGTGGTCGCCCAGGTCAAGGCGAAGCCGAAGATCAGCATCGTCCGAGTGCGCGAGGAAGCATCCGCCGTCCTGCACCGGTACTTCAATCCGCTCGTCGGCGGGCCGGATGGCAAGGGGTGGCCGTGGGGTCGGCCGATCCAATCCGGCGAGGCCTACACCGCCCTCCAAGAGATCCGCGGCGTCGACTTCGTCGAGGAGATCCGCCTGTTCGGCGCCAACCCGGTGACCGGCGAGCGGGGCCAGGCAACGACCCGATTGGAGCTCGCCTCCAGTGCGATCGCGTTCTCCTACGAACACCAGATTCGCGTCGTCGAGCCATGACGACCGTCGAACTTGAGAGACAAACATGAGGGGTACGGTCAACGGCCTGAGATCGCCGGTTCCCATCATCTCCTTGCTGCCCGGCATCTATCACGATGACTTGTTCACCGCCGAGTTCACCGGCGGTCTCGACGACGTGTTGGCGCCGGTGTTCACCACACTCGACTGCCTCGAGACGTATGTCGACCCGTGGCTCGCGCCCGAAGACTTCCTCGATTGGTTGGCAGGTTGGGTCGGGGTGGTCATCGACGAGGGCTGGCCACTCGACCGCAGCCGGGCGTTCATCGCCAACATCGCCGAGCTCTACCGCTGGCGCGGCACGATCCGCGGTCTCACCGCCGAACTGGCGATCTACACCGGCGGCGATGTCGAGATCTCCGAGAGCGGCGGCGCGGCGTGGTCGTTGACGCCGGGCACTGATCCGCCGGGTGACGATCAACCGCGAATGGCAGTGCGCGTGAGTGTCGACGATCCATCGACTATCAATGAGGGCACGGTCGACCGCATGGTCGCCGCGGCGAAGCCTGCACACGTCGTGCATGTCGTCGAGATCGCCAAGCGTCGCAAGCGCAAGGGTGGGGAGGATCCTTCATGATCGTGTGCAAAGAGTGCGGGTTCAAGAATTCCGACGCCGACTCGTTCTGTGGGGCGTGTGGTGGGTTCCTCGAGTGGACCGGCGAGAAGCAGGCAGCCCCGGCCCCCGAGCCCGTGGCCGAGGAGCCTCAGCAGAAGCGGAGTTTGTACGACCGCATCCAGAAGGTGATCTACGCCGACGTCGGCGAAGCCAAGCCAGTGGTGTCATCGACTCCGACAGGACCCGGAATGCCGGGCGGCCCCGGCGGACCTCCAGGTGCCGGTGGTCCCCCACGACCAGGCGGGCCTCCCGGCCCCGGTGGTCCCCCAGGGCCCGGCGGTCCCCCACGACCCGGCGGACCACCACCAGGCCCCGGCGCCAGCGGACCACCACCACGACCCGGCGGACCACCACCAGGCCCAGGCGCCAGCGGACCACCACCACGACCCGGCGGACCACCACCAGGCCCAGGCGCCAGCGGACCACCACCACGACCACCAGCGGTTCCCGGCCTTGCGGGGCCCCAGCCTCCCGGGTTGCCAAGCGCAGCGGCGGGCCCAGCGCCGACACTCAGTGGGCCGGCGTCGAGCGAGGCACGCCAGATCGCGGCCGCGCTCGTGGCCCAGACCCCGCCTCCATCGGCACCCGGCGCCGGCCCGGCGCTTCCCACGCGCACGCCGCCTCCGGCAGCCGCCCCGCCACCGAGCGCGCCATCGTCGGATGTTGTCGCCGGCCTCGTCGCCGACGTGCAGCAGCCGGCACCGGTGCAACCCCAAGCCGTGCAGCCCCAGGCCCCGCAGCGCAAGAAGCCACCGAAGGTGCAACCTGGCAAGCCGACCCGCACACCGCAGAAGGGCGACCTGATCTGTGGCGAGTGCGGCGAGGCCAACGCGCCCGGCCGGAAGTTCTGCAGTCGCTGCGGCACGTCGCTGGCAGCGGCAGTGGTCGTGAAGATCCCATGGTGGAAGCGTGTCTTGCGCCGCAAGCCGAAGTCGGCAATGGCCGGCGAGCGGCCATGGACGGCCAAGGAGGGCGGCAAGAAGCGCCCCAAGCGCAAAGGCATCGCCCGGTTCATCGGCCCGGTTCGGCGAATCGGCGGCATCGTCCTGCTGGTTCTCGGCATCGCCTACGGCGTCTATTCACCGTTCCGCCACTGGGTCAATGACCAATACACCCATGGCAAGGACAAGGTCATGTCCGTCATCCACCCACAGTTCGACCAGGTGACGGTTGGTCCGGGCACGACTTCGAACGATGTCACACCCAATCCGGATCATCCGGGGACGATGGCGGTCGACGGTTTCAAGAACACGTATTGGCTGACAACGCCGCCGAGCGACGGGTTCCGACCCGAGATCGATGTGCAGCTGACCGAGAAGGTCGACCTCGCCAAGGTCATCGTGCGCACCGGTGCGAGCGATGACTTCCAGGGCCACCATCGACCGAAGTCGCTGCTGTTCATCTTCGACACCGGCGCCTCGTACGAGGTGCAGTTGAAGAACACGCCCGATGCACAGACCGTGACGATTCACAACGGCAAGGACGTGCAGCACTTCAAGATTGCGGTGACAAGCATCTACGAATCACTCAATGGAACCGACGTGGGCCTGACCGAGATCGAATTCTTCAAGAAGAAGTGAGCGAGCGGTGACCATTCGAACGGACCTCGACATCAGCGATGCCTACAACCGCATCGTCGACACGTGGTACCCGGTGTTCGCGTCGACCGGTCAACTCAGCATGCCGGTCGCGGCGTGCGCGTATCCGATCAACATGGGCGAGCACATGATCGCCTCGATCCGCGACGACGTGCTCCCGGAGGACTACCACCTGCGGTGGCAGATGACGATGGAATCAGCAGGCGAGTACCACCTGTACTGCAACTGGCAGGGTCGCGCCTGGCCGCACGACGACGATCACCTCGTGTTCATCGAGAACGCCGTCGGCTGGGTCGACTGGCTGGGCACCGACGGCGGTGGTCACCTCGACGTGCAGGTTGCCTTCGGGCACCCGCGCTTCGACGACACCATCGCCACGATGACCGTCGACTTCCTCGTCACCGAGACCGACGCGGACGGCGCAACATTCCGTGAGGTGCACCGCCAGTTCCAGATCCACGCCAACGGCCGCCGCGACCCCCTCTTCTAGCCCCTGTGGAGTGTTTCACGCCCACCTGCGTGGCCGGAAACACTCCACAGGACCCCGGGCCGATCTCAGGCGACGCCGAGGTCGTCCATCATCTCCTGCCACGAGCGGCGGACTCGTTCGGCAGCGGCGAGGTCGCTCGACTGCTCGAGCGATTCGATCTGCAGGCGCCACAACGGGTCGGCATAGCGATCGACACCAAGGCCGCGCTCCGACATGCGCGTCGCTTCGTGAGGAAGGCCGAGCTTCATCGCCGCGTCTCCGGCGATGGTGCACGCCCGCACCATGTCGAGACGCAGCGCATCACGGTGCGCGACCACCCACTCGGCCGGGCCCTCGTCGAGCAGCAGGTCGCCGCGATAGACCTCGGTGGCGCGCAAGGCCGCGTCGAACGCTCGTCGATGGTCGTTGCGGGCCGCCGCCGCGGTCGCCGAGGCGAGCCAGACCTGGAACGATCGGACGTCGCAGAAGGCGTCGGGGCTCATCTCCAACTGGTAGGCGTCACCGCGGCGGACGATGCCGGGTGCCGGGCGCTCGGGCATCAGCTTGCGTAGCGACGAGACCGCGACCTGCAGGCTGTGGAGGGCGGCATCGGGGTCGACGTCGGGCCACAACGACTCCATCAGGACCTCGCGGTGCACCGGGCGGCCGGCATGCAATGCCAGGAGGCGCAGCACCGACAACGCACGCGGACGTACAACGGAAAGGTCGACCGGCTTGCCGCCGATCACCAGCTCGAATGCGTCGAAGCAGTAGACGCGCATCGAACCAGTGCCCTGCGGCGCCGAGCGGGCGCCGAGCACCCCGGCGCTGTCGCCACGGAGTTGACGCACGAGGCCGACCATCGCCGTCGCACCGAGTTTGGTGAACGCCAGCGATGCTTCGTCGAACGTGGCCGACGCGTCGTCGGCGCGCAGCAGCCGGCCGAGCCCCTCGAACAACAACGACAGCGCCGCGCCCCATGCGTCGGAGTCGCGCTCGCAGTGCTCGCGTACGGCGCGCGCTGCGTCGCAGCCGTCGGCTTGCGAGGTCAGCGCCAACGACGCCCGGGTCAGGCGGGCCATCCAGCCGAGGCCACACCGGTCGACCACCGAGGCGACCTTCTCGATCCGGGCCGGTTGCAGGAGTTGCGTCCCGTGGTGCACTGCGAGCAACCCGTCGACGAGCACCAGCGCGAACTCGGCAATGGCTGCGCAGCGGCTGTCGGCCAGCGGATGACGCAGGACTGCCGACAGCGCGTCGTCGGCAGCCTCGGGTTGGTTGGCGATCAGCAGCGACAACCCGTGGGCGAGCACGTTGCTGAGCTCTCCCGGCTCGAGAGTGTCGAGCGGTGGTTCGGCCATCGGTGCGAGACGATCGAGATCATCGGCGGGCATCTGCGCGGCGCGTCGAAGCTGACCGAGCCATCCGGGCGGCAGTGGTGCGTTGGGGTCGGCCCAGCCGAGCAACGTCGCCCGCTCCTCCGCGCAGGTCCGCGCCAACGACTCGAGCGTTGCGCCGGCAGCAGCACGGTCGTAGTCGCGCAGCGCTGCGCCGAGACGCCCGTTGACGGTTCGCTCGCGAGCGCGCGCCAGCAACAGATGCGGATCGTTCTCGACGATCGGTGCCGGTACCAGTTCGATCCAGGCGTCACCGGCAACCGGACCCAGCATCGACGGGTGAACCATTCGATCCGCCACCAGTCGGCTCACCGCCGACCAGTGACCGGCGCGGCTGTAGGCGTGGAGCGCGTCGACGATGCGGCCCTCGGTCTCCAACAGCTCGCCAACACGTCGATGATGGGCGTTGGCGTCGGCGACTCCGCGACGTTGCTGCAGACACGACTCGAGATGGGCGCGCAGCACCTCGTGGTAGCGGTAGGCGCCGCGCTGGTCGATGGCAATTGTGAACAGCTGGTTGTGTTCGAGATGCTCGAGCACCGAGGCGCAGTCGGTGCGGCCGGTGACGCTATTGCACAGCTCACCAGTCAGTACCGGCAGCGCCGCCGTCTCGATCAGGAACGACTGCAGATCCGTCGGCAAGCCGGCCAACACGTTGCGCGCCAGGTAGTCGCGGCCGACGCGCGTGGCACTGAGCTCACCGATCAGCCTTCGCCTGGCGTCGAGTGGTTGACCGCGGGCCGCCAGGTTGTAGAGCTGCAGCCCTGCCGCCCAACCTTCGGTGCGGGTGATCAACATCGCCACATCAGCGGGGCCGAGGATCATGTCGTAGTGCTCGCGGAACAGTCGATCTGCTTCCCAGGTTCGAAAGCGCAGATCGTCGGCAGTGATCTCCAACAACTCGTCGGCGAGCAGCAGCCGACTGATGTCGAACTCGGGATGGCTGCGGGTGCCGGCAGCGACCACCAACTTGGCCGGTTGCCGGTCGATGAACCGACCGAGTTCCGACTCGGCGAGCGTCGAGGCGATCACGTGCAAGTCGTCGATGATCAGGGCCACGCGTTCGCCCGGCCAGGCATCGATGCCGGCGGCGAGCGTGGCACCCGTCGAACCGTCGAGTTCGACACCGATCGCTGCGCCCACCAGACGCGCGATCTGGGCGAGACAGCCGTCGGGTGCGGTCTCCAGCTGATCAGCGGGGCACCATGCGACCGGTGCCGCCCGCGCGGCAAAGTGGCGCAACGCGGTGGTCTTGCCGGAACCAGCGGGGGCGACGACCAGGGTCAGTCGGAACTGCCACAGCTGGTCGATCAGCGCGTCGACGCGCTGGCGCGACAGGGTGCCGCTCGTTCGACCACCAGAGTTTCTGGTCCTCGGCGCGACAGGCATAGCCGTCCCTTTCACTGCTTCGCGACCTTGGTCACGGCTTTGCAGCCGAACGGCACCGTATCGCACGCGTTCGACCGTGTCTACGTTCAGTGGTCAATCACCCACACTATGATGAGAGTCCGCAGACCTGCCGAGAGACGGGCTAGCCAGTTTGAGTCTGCATCTGCCCAGGATTGGTGATCGTGATGACCCCGCCCCAGGCGCATTGGCACATGCACGTCGCGGTCAATGCCGGGGCCCCGTTGATCTGCACCGTCGGCGAGCCGGGCGACCAGGGCGAGGTCGTGACCGGGATGCACGGCTGCGGCGTCAGCACCCCCAGCGCCGCCGACGTGGCCGCAGCGACCTGCGGGTTCGACAGCGTGGTGCACATTCCGAAGGGCATGATGTTGACGTTCGGGGCGAAGTCCTGGATGGTTGCGGCCATCTGGCCCCCCGCTTGAACCGGCTTCCCCTTCGGTACGACGGTCAACACCGAAGGTGCCACCCCGAAGCTGCACATCAATTGGGCGGTACCGGCGACCTGCACTCCCATGTGAACACCGTAGATCGGTTGCTCGACCAGGTGACCGGCCCCCGGCGAAGCCATCCGGGCAACACAGGTTGCCCCTTCGGGAACCATGGCGTCGTGCGAGGCGACCGACGGCCGCTCAGCTCCGCCCCATGTTGTCGACGCCGGCCGGGTCGAGCACGTGGATCACACCTCGCTCGAGACTGAGCAAGTTGTCGCGGACGCCGAGCTGCAGCACCCGATTCACGGTTTGGCGAACCGTGCCAGCGGCGTGGGCCAGGTCATCTTGCGACATCCGGATCGGCTCGGTGTCGTACGCCGCGGCCAACAACGCGAGGCGACGCCATACCCGCTTCTCGGCCGGCAGCAACATCTCGACGACGAGCTCGCTGGTGCGGACCACTCGCTCCGCCAGAGCGATCACCAGGAATCGATCGACGCCCGGGAGACGGGAGCGCACATCTTCGAAGTCGTGGCGGTGCAGGACCAAGACGTCGCTCGGCTCGAGGGCACAGACCCGACCCGTACGCAACCGGTCCGGATGCACGAGAGCCAGCTCGCCGAAGAACTCGCCCGGTTGGATCACCCGCAGGGTGATCGTCTGGCCCTGCATCGTCGCCACCTGCACGTCGAGCCGACCGGCCTGCACCAGGTAGAGGCCGTCGCCTCGATCGCCATCGTTGAACACCGCCTGACCGCGCTTGTAGTGGCGAGGACGAAGCCGGGCCACCAACGCATCGCGCTCGGCCGGTTCGAGGGCATCGAGGAGCGCTGAGCGGACGGTCTCGCCGTGGGTCGGCATGCGCCGATCCTACGTGCGGCTACCTGGGCGAATGCGGGTCGGACATGACGTACGTCACGAACTGACCGACTCACTCACGACGGTGGGCTGCACGGGATGGGCGCATCGTTCGCCCGTCTCTTGAAAGGGGAACAAGATGCTGATGTTTTCACGTCTCGTCACACTCACCGGTAGTCCGCGCGCGACAATGCCGTGGGCGATGGGGATCACCGAGTATGTCAATGCCCACGGCGCACTGCCCGTGACCTGCTGGTCGGGTACGTTCGGCTACCCGATCGGCACCGTGGCCTGGAGCTCGATGGTCGAGTCGCAGGCCGCGCTTGCCGCCGCAACCGGTCAACTGATCGGCGATGCCGGCTACCTCGACCTCATCGAGTCCGCTGCGGACCTGGTCGGCGCACCAGGTTCGGATTCGCTGCGCGAGGTGATCTACGGAACCCCCGGTGAGCCACCGGCGATCGGTGCAGTCGCCACGGTCACGACCGCGACCGCAGTCGTCGACCGCATGGCCGATGCAGTCGGATGGGCCGTCCAGGTCGGCCAGCACGTCGAAAGCGTGATCGGAACGCCGGTTGCCGTGCTCACCGACGTCTTCGGAACCATGGGTGGGATCACCTGGATCGGCTCGGCACCAGATTTCGCCGCCGGCGACGCGGCGCGCGCCAAGCTCAATGCCGACGCCGACTACCTCAAGCACCTCGCCGGCTCGAAGGATCTGTTCATCCCCGGCTCCGGACACATCAGCCAGGCAACCCGCATCGCCTGACCCGCGTTCTCAGCCGTGATGGTGTTCGGCGTGGTGGCGGGCCAGCGGGTCGTCGGCAAAGTCGCCCCGCGGGTCTCGCCACACGCTGTGCACGTGGTTCGCGTCGCGCGCCGTGTTGTCGTATTCGGCCAGGATCGACGGTCCGTGCAGCCGGTAGTAGTGCGGCTGCCCCGGCTCCAATCCGCCGGCCCACAGCAAATGCACGCCGTCGAGTGCAGCACCCGCGAACTTGGCGGCTTCCTCGTCGGCGACGTCGTCGGGGAGGCGGTCGACGTACAACCGCAGCAACGAATCGAGCATGTCTCGCTGTGACCCGTCCATTGCGCTCGCGGCCAGGCCCTTCGGTCGACGCGTGAACGACATCGCCTCGAGGTCGTCCGGGCCGACGCCGGTGATTGCGTCGAGTCGCTCTTGAGCGCCTCGCAACCGCTCGCCGACTTCGCCGTCGAACTGTCGGCGCCAGATCAGTGGCAGCGGAATCGGCCGATCGCCATCGGAGAGCGACGACCTGTTGCCACCGACGAGGTCGGTCGGCGCCCGTGGTGAGACGATCGCGATGTCGCGCTGTGAACCCGACAACGAGCGCGTCAGCTCGCGCCCAAGATCTTCGACGCCGGCCAACGGGCGCAGCGGATGGGGGCCGAGCAGCGGTGCGCTCGC
>JBDTRP010000158.1:0-7040 GCA_039931555.1 Ilumatobacteraceae bacterium
TTGTACTCCGGGCGGCCGAGGGCGTCGTTGTTGACCTTCACGGCGACGAGGTAGTCACTCGCCGGCAGCGGGGTGAAGGCGACGTCGGCGCCGGTCGCGTCCGTGCAGGTCGGGTTGGCCGGGTCGCTGGCATCGAGGATGCCAGGGGCGAAGCAGCCGTCGCCAAAGCCGTAGTTGCCGTCGACGTTCGAGAAGCCGGTCTGGAACTGGTTGCCCATCAGCGGGCCTTCGAGACACTTGGCCGTGTTGCCCTCGACGTTTCCGCCGGGGAGCACGTTCTCGTCGGCGGGGGCGATCAGCGCGTTGCCGTCGACGTCACGAGCGACGCATCCTGTCGGTGCCGAGTCGCCCCATGTCTCGGTGACGTAGGTGTTGACCAGCTTGCCTTGTGCGTAGCTGCCGTCTGCCGCGAGCTCGTACTTCGGGCCTGCGGCGGTGGTGCACGGCGTGCCCGGGTTGGTGTTGCAGGGAATCGGCTGGCGCAGTTCGACCGGGATGCCGGAGATGCCCGGCTGCCAATCCTCGACTGCCGCGTAGCGGGGGTCGAGTTCGTTGCGGGTGGTGTCGTAGCTGACGGTGCCGACGATGCCGCCGTTGCGGGGATCGACGCCGTTCGCGCCGGTCGGGTCGTAGGAATGGACGCCCCAGTCGAGCGTTCCCCCGAGGCCGATGATCGGCAGAATGCTGACGTCGACGCCGGCGCCGACCACCGTGGTCGGGTTCGGCTGGTTGTCGGACTGGTAGGTGACGCCTGTGGTGTAGTAGCTGTCGCTGTAGGCCTCTTCGACGAGCCACTGGGTCATCGGGTAGGCGCTCTCGAAGCTGTAGTAGCCGTTGGCATCGGTGGAGACCAGGGTCGTGCCACGATCCATCAGCGAGTTCTCTCGCTTGCGCATCGTCAGGGTGAAGTTCGGGACACCGGCCTCGCCGGGATCTTTGATGCCGTTGCGGTTGTCGTCGTTGAAGACGTAGCCGTCGATCTTGCTCCACCAGCCGTTGATCGGCAGGATGCCCATGTCGACGACCTCGCCGCCGGCGACGCTGACGTTGACCAAGTCGAGGATGTAGTTCTGCGGCTCATCCCACCACGTGAGGGTGTAGTTGCCGTCGGGCACGTTCTTGATGTCAAAGGTTCCGTCGGCATTTCCCTGGCCGACGTAGATGGCGGTGTCGAGCTCGGGTGTGCCGGTCAGTGCGGTGAGAGCGATCCACGGCTTGTCGATCGGCTTGTCGATCTTGGTGCCAGTGAGGCCGCCGAAGATCTGACCGGTCTGGCCAACGCCACCCTTGGCGGGCACGTACACGTGGACGCCGTCGACGACGCCCTTGATCTCACCGGTGACGGCGCTCGCCGGCAATGCGGTGGGCGGGACGAACCCGAAGAAGATGGCCGGGAACGGCTCGCCGCCCTGGGTGAACTCGGTGTCGAGACCGGTAGCGCCTTCCATGACCCAGGCATCCCAGTCGTGGTTGCCCTCGAGGGTAGTCGTCTGCACCCAGTTGGTGCCGTCGGGTGCGATTGCCGTGAGCGTGTAACGGTTCGGCCCGAGGTTCGGGAATGTCAGCACGCCTGCGGCGTCGCTGAGACAATTCCCGCCCGGGTAGGCGGGGTTCGGCGTCGGCGCGTAGCCATTGACCGCTAGGAGGAGATCCTGGTTGATGATGTAGTCGGTCGAGAAACCGCCGACCTCTTCCATGTAGTGCGTGCAGATCGGGTTGCCGAAGACGTCGGTGATGACTTGGCCGAGGTAGTCCTTGATCTGGCCGGTGAACCCGGCGAGGCCGTGCTCGATCGGCAGGTCGGGTGCGCTGTTGACCGGCGAGATGTCTTCGAAGACCTGCGCCTTGATCGTCGCAGTCGGCAGCGGCGTTGGCTGCAACTCGACGTCGACCGAGCCGGTGTCGGTCATCGGCATCGTGAAGTGCATGCCGTCGAGCTTGAAGCCGTCGGCGAGCACGGAGATCAGGTAGCGACCGTCGGGCAGGGCGTCGAAGGTGGCCACGCCGTTGGGGCCGAAGTCGCTCTGGTCGCCCTGGGTGTAGATCGGCGCCGAGGAGGCGATGCCCATCGACGTCCAATGGCAGCTGTCCGGATAGCCGGCGTCGCTCGTCGAACAACCACCCGGGCTCCCCGCCTTGTATGGGTTCTGCTCGGTGGTTCCGGTGTTGTCGACGTTGATGATGTACTTGAAAGCCGTGATCGCGTCGCCCTTGGTGACCGACGCCCGCGGCTCGGTGCGAGCACTCGTGACGTGCAGCGTGAGCACGTTGGTCGAGGCTGCCTGCACCGGCGTCTGGTTGGTCTGCACCAGCAGCACGGCGCTCAGCATCCCGAGCGCCATCACCAGGTAGGCGAGTGGGGAACGGCGCCGTTCGGCAGCAGTACCGCGGCGATGACGCCGGGCTGCAGCAGGCCGTGCCTGCTCAGCCGGCTGCGGATGGTGTGAATTCATGCCCATGATGTCGCGCTCCTGTGAGGTGCCGGTGAAAAGTCGATGCCCGATGCGGCGAGTGCCTGGCGGGCCCCGGATCGTGGACGGGTCGATGCTCGAGGGGTTGAGCAGAACTTGGGCGCGACTGACATGCCACTCGGCGACCGCCACTGCGGCGCGTGCATGTGTGAGTCAAGTGCCCGTCTCACGTCCCGTCCCTTCGTCCCTCGTCCTCTCGGAGCCGTCCGCTACCGAGAGTGCTGGGACTATAACCAGAGGCTTAGGACTTACGCAAGAGGAACTTTGGTGCCGGTTTGCACAAACGACACCAAGACATAACCTGCAAGAAGCGCCCGTCGAGAACTCCTTACCAGCTAGAGAGTCCTTTTGTCGACCTGCTGTGATGGATGACTTCGACCGAGACACGTCGATGATTGGGCCGTATGGACCACAGACCTCTTGCAGAATGCGGCTGTGAGCTCACTGAGTGTGAGATTCTTCGGCTCAGAACCTCGGCTCGGGACCTAGGTCGTCAGACCATTGAGGCCGAATTCGTCGCCAACGACTGGTCTACCGTGCGGAAATGGTCGCCTTTGGTATCAAGACTCCTCCGCAGCGTGGCCCCATGGTCCGATTTCCTCGACGTGTGGCGGGCCACCGACGACATCGACGTGTTCGAGTCGGCCTGGACGATGGACCACTTCTACCCGCTGACTCCCCCGCTCGACGGCCCCCATCTCGAGAGCTGGGCAGTGCTCGCCGCCCTGGCACAGGCCACAAAGCGGTTGCGGTTCGGGTGCATGGTCAACGGCGTGCACACCAACTTCAGCGGCCGGTACTTCCACCTGATCGACGCCCGATGCGAGCCCAAGCCCGTGCAACGGAGGATCCCCATCGTCGTCGGCGGACGCCGATCCGTCGCAGGTCGCGGCCGACGCCGAGAGGTACGCAGCGGCGGGAGCCGACCTGGTGATCTTGTCGATGCGCGCGCCGTACAGAGTCGACCGGCTGGAGCCGACGGCGAACGCGCTGACCATGATCGACACGTGAAGCCCTCGACCTCGACATGAGGTCGAGAGTTGAGGGTCAACCAATATCGATGCTCACGACGTCGTTGTCGACCCGTGTGGGGTAGGTCACGAGATTGTCGCGGATCGGCGCACCCTTGCCGGCCCCGGTGCGGTAGTCGAAGCGGCCGTTGTGCTTGGGGCACTCGATGATGTGGTCCATCACCAGGCCTTCGCACAGCATGGCGTGTTCGTGGGTGCACGTGCCGTCCGACGCGTAGTACCGGTCGTCGGGCGACCGGTAGATCGCGTAATCGTGCCCGTCGTGCTCAAAGGCGACCACGTCCTCGCGATCGATGTCGTCGACACCGCACACCGGGATCCAGTGGGCCACGATCAACTCCTAACTCGCGCTGCCCACCGAATTGGCGCGGTCGGGCAGTTGGCGATGGATGTAGAACTCGGGCTGCCGGCGCTGACGCAGCAGCACCGGCATGAACTCGCCGAACGCGGCCGCGATGCTGGGGGCAGGCTGGGGAAGGTCGTCCTTGATCTCGGCGTGCAGGGCCGGCAACGCATGGAACGGCACCATCGGGAACATGTGGTGCTCGACGTGGTAGTTCATGTTCCAGTACACGAACCGGCTGAGCGGGTTCATGTACACGGTGCGGCTGTTCAGACGGTGGTCGGTCACGTCGTCGGCGAGACCGCTGTGCTGGGTGAGGCCGGTGACGATGTGGTGCCAGGCCCCGTACATCCGCGGTAGCCCGACGACCATGGCGGGCAGGATGCTGCCCGAGGCGAGACACGATGCGACGACCACCGCGTAGATCACCAACCACACCCGCGCAGTCCAATAGGTCTTGGTCCGCTCGGTGTCGGGTATGTACGTCGCCTCATCCGGCGTCAGACGACCCGAGGCATGGATGAACATGTGCTTGAAGGCCATCGGAACCGCGTAGAGCCCGAGAAAGTCGGCGGCGATGCGTGCCAGCGGTGGCGGCCGGGTGGCGACGATCTCCGGATCGCGACCGACGATGATCGTGTCGGTGTGGTGGCGGACATGGCTCCAGCGCCACACGGTGGGGTCACGCATGATCATGAAGCAGGCCAGGTAGTACACGACCGTGTTCATCCACCGCGTCTTGAACGCCGTGCCGTGACCACACTCGTGCCATCGTGCGTCGGACGCCGAGCCGTAGAGCACGCCGTAGACGGCGAAGCACAGCAACGACCAGACCGAGAACCACAGGTACACACCCAGCCCACTGAACAACGCGAGCAGGCCGACCCACAACAGCGTGTCGCGGATGGCCGGGCCGTTCCGCCGGTGCATCAACTCCTTCATCCGTTTGCGTGACACGTCAGTGCGGTACCACTGAGCCTGCGACAAGCCGCGTTCGACGGCGCGACGAGAGTCGTCGCCGGTCAATGAGTAGTCGCGCTTCACGATCGATGCCACCTTGCACGAGATAGTACTTGGAACGCTCGATGCGACAAGATTGGCGGTCTCACCATGAACCTGCAGCGCCGCGCCTTACCGATCGTTGTCGGCGGTCTGCTCGCAGTGTCGTGCGGCGGCGAGACGCCGTCGACCCCGACGACAACCGGTGGTGGCGCCACTTCCGTCACCTTGACCGAGTCGGCGGTGCAGGTGATCGCCAACGGCTGCAGCTCCATCGAGGTTCATGGCGCGGGGATGATGGTCGCGCCGGGACGGATCGCCACGGTCGCGCATGTCGTCGCCGGAGCAACGAGCGTCGAGGTCCGCGGCGTGCACGGCACGGCCGAGGCGACGATTTCCTACTTCGACCCGATCCTCGATGTCGCAGTGCTGAAGGTCGGCACCGCCGTCGCCAGGCCGGTGCCGATCGGCGACGCATCGCCGGGCGATCGCGGTGAGGTCGTCGTCTATCGGGACGAAGGCCCGGTCGAACTGCCCGTCGATGTGCAGCGGCTCGTCAACATTCGCACAGCCGACATCTACGGCCAAGGAAGGCACATCCGACCCGGCTACGAGCTGACCCTCGACATCCATGCCGGCGATTCGGGTGCCGTGGTGGTCATCGACAGCCACGCGGTGGCGCTGGTGTGGGCGACGAGCCGCCAGGCAGCGGCCCGCGCCTGGGCGATGCGTGCCTCGCTGTTGTCCGATCATCTGTCCGGCGATGCGCCGGTCGACAACGGTGAGTGCGCCTGAGAACGCTCGCGTGAATGCCGGCAGCCGCTGACGTGGCATATTGGCGACCATGACGGCCGCAACCAAGCCACGCTTCATCCGCGCCGACGGGCCCGACAAGGTCACCGGAAGCGGGCGATACACCGCCGACCTCACCCTGACGGGCATGCTCGCGGCCAAGTTCCTCTACGCCGGTGTCGCCCACGCCCGCATCACCAAACTCGACGTCTCGGCGGCCAGGGTGATCCCCGGTGTGATGGCCGTGCTGACCAACGACGATGTGCCCGACGTACACTTCGGGCCGTTCGTGCAGGACCGCACGCTGTTCGCCCGCGACGTCGTGCGCTTCGAGGGCGAGGTGATCGCAGCTGTCGCCGCGACGACCGCAGCCATTGCCCAGCAGGCTGTCGACGCGATCGTCGTCGAGTACGAGCCCCTCCCGCTGGTGACCGACCTCGAAGCAGCACTCGCTGCAGACTCGGCGCTGGTGCACACCGAGTGGGCCGGGTACGGCGCCGCAGATGTGCTGGTGCGCGATCGCAACGATGCCTCGTTCTCGTCGATCAGCAAGGGCGATGTCGACGCCGGCCTGGCCGAGGCGGATCACGTGATCACCAGCCGCTACGTCGCCGATGGCAGCCACGCCGTGCCGATCGAGCCACGTGCCGTCGTCGCCCAGTGGGAGGGCAACAAGGTCACGATCTGGACGTCGACACAGGTCCCCTTCGATGCGCGCGCCGGCGTCTGCGAGACCCTGGGCCTTCCTGCCAACCGGGTACGGATCATCGTGCCGCACCTCGGTGGTGGCTTCGGCGGGAAGTGCGGCTTTCACTACGAAGCACACATCGCTGCGCTGGCTCGTGCAGCCAAGCGACCGGTGCGCTTGGTGTTCTCACGGCGTGAAGAGTTCGTCGCTCCCGACCGCCGACGCGAGGGGATGGTCATCGACATCACGACCGGCGTGCGTAACGACGGATCGATCACGGCTCGCAAGGCCTGGATCGTCATCGACAACGGCGCCTACACCGCGGACAGCGGGTTCTTTTCGCAGCTGGCCGCGATGCACGTGTCGGGCCCGTATCGCATCCCGAATCTGCACGTCGCCGCCCACCTGGTGTACACCAACCACCAACCTTCCGGCTCGGTGCGCGCTCCAACCGCACCGCAGTCGTGTTGGGCGCTCGAATCGCACACCGACGAGGTTGCCGCCGCGTTGGGGATGGACCCGGTCGAGTTTCGCCGACGCAACGCCGTCGACACCGGCGTCGAAGGCCCGAGCGGCCAGACCTATGGCGAGATCGGCGTGCAACAGTGCATCGAGGAAGCCACCAGGTTGGTCGGCTACGGCCGGGCGTTGCCCGACGACGAAGCCATCGGCGTGGCGATCGGTTGGTGGCCGAGCTTCTCGGTGCCATCCGGTGC
>JBDTRP010000159.1:0-66523 GCA_039931555.1 Ilumatobacteraceae bacterium
TCGATGCGTTCTACACAGGCGTGGCGAGCGACGACGTTCTGTTGCCGCTCTACCCCGAGGCGCCGGATCTGCGCGGCGCTCGCCACCGCCTGACCCTGTTCCTCGCCCAGTACTGGGGAGGCCCGACGACGTACAACGACGAGCGCGGGCATCCGCGGCTACGCATGCGGCACATGCCGTTCACCGTCGGTCCACTGCAGCGCGATCGGTGGCTGGCCCACATGGGTGCCGCGGTCTTCTCGTGCGCCCCGAACGCCGCGATCGCCGAGCTCCTGATGGCCTACTTCGTGCCAGCGGCCGAGCAGATGCGCAACGACACCGGCCTGCCGATCTCGTCGCCCGGCCAGCGACCGCGCTAGCCCTTGCGCAGTGCGTAGCACGCAATGGCCGTCGCCGCGGCCGCATTCAGCGAGTCGATCCCCGGTGCCATGGGTATGCGCACGCTGGTGGTGCTGGCAGCCAACGATTCGGCGGTCAACCCGGCACGTTCGGCGCCGATCACGATCGCCATCCGCTCGCTGACCCCGATCGTGCCGATATCGATGGCATCGGCGCTCGGCGTGAGGGCGCAGACCGTGAAGCCCTGGGCGGTGAGGCGCTGCAGCTCGTCGGGCAGGTTCGTGACCCTGGCAGCGGGGAAGGCGATCGCCTGGCCCATCGACACTCGCAACGACCGCCGCGACAAGGGGTCGGCACTGGTCGAGTCGAAGATCATGCCGTCCCACCCGAGGGCGATGGCATTTCGAACGATCGAGCCGACGTTGATCGGATTGTCGACTGCCTCGAGCACGATCAGCCGCGTTGCCTGCCGAGCCAACTGCTCGGCGGTCGTGCGTGCCGGCCGGGCGAACAGCGCGACGATCCCCTGCGGCGTGCCGAGCTGGGTGACCATTGCCCGCACCTCATCGCCACCCGCGTAGATCGGAACCGATTCGGGCAATCGCCACGTGACAGGCGGTGGCTTGGCGACATCGACCAGCGCCACGACAGCAGTGCAGCCGGCCGCGAGCGCACGATCGACCACCAGGTCACCCTCGGCCATGAACAGACCGTCACCATCGTCATTGCGGCGCTGGCGCCGATTCGTCAAGCCGCGTTCGTTGCGCCGAAAGCATGCCAGCCGCGCATCGTTGGCATCGTCGATCAGGATCACGTCAGTAGTGCCACGGGAACGAGCTCCAGTCGGGGTCACGCTTGTCGATGAACGACGAACGGCCTTCCTCGGCCTCGTCGCTGGCATACGCCAAGCGGGTGGCCTCGCCGGCGAACACCTGTTGACCGACCAGGCCATCGTCGATCAGGTTGAACGAGAACTTCAACATCCGCTGTGCCGTCGGGCTCTTGCCATTGATCTCCATCGCCCATTGCAGCGCGGTGGATTCGAGATCCGCGTGTGGCACGACGGCATTGACCATCCCCATGCGGTGAGCATCGGCGGCGGAGTATTCGCGGCCGAGGAAGAAGATCTCCCGGGCGAACTTCTGACCGACCTGGCGGGCCAGGTACGCGCTGCCGAAGCCGCCGTCGAAACTGGCCACGTCGGCGTCGGTCTGCTTGAACTTGGCGTGCTCCGCACTGGCCAACGTGAGATCACAAACCACGTGCAGGCTGTGGCCGCCGCCGGCCGCCCATCCGGGTACCACGCAGACGACGATCTTCGGCATGAACCGGATCAGTCGCTGCACTTCCAGGATGTGTAGCCGTCCGGCACGGCCCGGCTCGATCGAGTCCCGCCCTTCTTCGGCCGCGTACTTGTACCCGTCTCGGCCGCGGATCCGCTGGTCGCCGCCGCTGCAGAACGCCCACCCACCATCCTTCGGCGACGGACCGTTGCCCGTCAACAGCACGCATCCGACATCGGTGGTCATCCGGGCGTGGTCCAATGCGGTGTACAACTGGTCGACGGTGCGCGGCCGGAAGGCGTTGCGCACCTCTGGTCGGTTGAACGCGACGCGTACCGTGCCCTGGTCGACCGCACGGTGGTAGGTGATGTCGTCGAAGGCGAAGCCGGGAACCTCGCGCCACGCCGCCGGATCGAACAAGTCGGAGACCATGGACCCCATTGTGCTGTATCGAGCGCTGCTACGTTCAGCCCGTGACCGGCTTGCAGATCTTCGGTGTGCCGGGCATCGCCGAGATCGTCGAGGGTACCGACCTGGCCGCGGTCATCGCCGCTGCCGCGACGGCCGCCGGTGAGGCGTTGGCCGACGGCGACATCGTGGTCGTGACATCGAAGATCGTCTCCAAGGCCGAGGGTCGAACGCTCGAGCTTGCCGACGTCGAGCCCTCGCCGTTTGCGATCGAATGGTCGGCGACGTGGGACAAGGACCCCGCGGTGACCGAGGTCGTGCTGCGCGAAGCGAAGCGCATCGTTCGCCAGTTGGGACCGGTGCTGATCACCGAGACGCATCATGGTTTCGTTTGTGCCAACAGTGGCGTCGATCAGTCGTCGAGTGGCGCGCACGGGCGCCTCGTCCTGCTGCCGTCCGACCCTGACGCATCGGCGCGGCGCATCCGCGCCGGCCTCGCCGAGATCGGTGTCGACGTGGCCGTGATCATCTCCGACACCTTCGGCCGGGCCTGGCGTGAAGGCCAGACCGACATCGCCATCGGCATCGCCGGGATGCAGCCGATCCACAGCTACATCGGGCAGTTCGATCCGCACGGCCACGAGTTCAAGGTGCAAGCGGTGTGCCTGGCCGACGAGCTCGCCGGCGCCGCCGAACTGGTCAAGGGCAACATCTCGCGCATGCCCGTCGGGGTGATCCGTGGCTGTGCGTGGGAGGTCGACGACACAGCGACCATCGCCCCGGTGCTGCGCGATCAAAGCCGCGATCTGTTCAGATGAGCGCATGTCCGAACAGATCACGATCGAACGATCCATCCGCGCCGATGCCGGTCGGCTGTACGAACTGGTCACCGACCTGCCCCGGATGGGCGAGTGGTCGCCGGAAAACACTGGAGGGAAGTGGGTCAAGGGCTCGACCGGGTGCGTAGTCGGCGCGCATTTCAAAGGAACGAACCGCAACGGCTGGCACCGGTGGAGCACCGATGTCCGGGTCACGGTTGCCGAGCCCGGGCAGCGGTTCAGCTTCGACGTGACAGCCGGGCCGATCAAGGTCGCCACGTGGGACTACCGATTCGAGCAGCACGGTGACACGACCACCGTCGTGGAAACCTGGACCGACAACCGCGCGGCCCTGGCGAAGCGGATCGCGTCGCTGATCGCCGGCGTCGCGGACCGCACCGAGCGAAATCGGCAGAACATGGAAGCGACCGTGGCCAAGCTGGCCGAGGCCGTGGAACCCTGACCCGCTACGAGATCTTCGAGTACTCGACCGCGATGTCGGCGGCGACCGCGGCGTTGTGCTTGATCAACGAGATGTTGGCCGTCAGGCTGCGGCCGTCGGTTCGATCGACGATCCGCGACAACAGGAACGGTGTGACCGCCTGGCCGACGATCCCTTGCGCGTTCAACTCGACGAGCGCCTCGATGATGACGCCGTCGATCTCTCGCGCAGGAATCTCGTCCCCTTCGGAAATAGGGTTGGCGACGCAGATGCCGCGGCGCAACTGCAGCCCACGCCAGGTCGCGTCGAGCACGGCCGCTGCCAGCCGCGCGTCATCGACGCGGCGCGGCGCGGGGTGACCGCTGGATCGGCTGTAGAACGCCGGGAACTGATCGCTGCCGACCACGACAACGGGGACACCGGACGTCTCGAGGTACTCGAGTGTGAGAGCGATGTCGAGGATCGATTTCACCCCGGCGCACACCACCGCGACGGGGGTCGAAGCCAGTTCGGTGAGGTCGGCCGAGATGTCGAACGTTGCCGCTGCGCCGCGGTGCACCCCGCCGATGCCACCGGTCGCGAAGACCCGGATGCCTGCCAATGCAGCGAGATGCATGGTGGCGGCCACCGTCGTCGCACCCGTGGCTTTCGTGGCCACCAGCCACGGAAGATCGCGCGTGGTCGCCTTGTAGACCTCGGTCCGACTGGCCAACTGCTCGATCCCGGCCTGATCCACGCCGATCGTGCACACGCCGTCGAGCACTGCGATGGTCGCGGGTACCGCGCCGCGATCTCGCACGATCGACTCGACCGCAGCCACCATCTCGATGTTCTGCGGGTACGGCATCCCGTGGCTGATGATCGTCGACTCGAGCGCCACGATCGGTTGACCGGCCTGCACGGCGTGCTGGACTTCCTCACTGACATACAGCACGGGCGTCACGATCCAGTGGTCGTGTTGAGGTCGGATGTGCCGGCGGGGTCGGTCGTTGCCGTGATCCCGCAGGTGACTCCGACGTAGTTCTGGAACCTGTTCTGGGCGTCGGTGTAATCCGCGCTGGCGAACGTGTCGGTCAGCGTGGCGAACTCGGGCGTCGTGACCATGGCGGTGACGTCGTAGTTGTTCGCCTTGACGACCGTCAGCAACTGCTGCGCCGCCGTGTTGATCGTGCCGACATCGGCTTTGATCTCCGCTGGGGCGAGTGCGGACATCGCGGCGAACTTCGCGGCGAACCCCTCGACCGCGGGCTGCACGTCGGCGGGAACGGGGGACAGCGCAAGGTTGAACAGTTGCTGTTGGGCGTCAGCCGCGTCCTTGGCGGCATTGGCAGCCACGCAGAACTCGGCGGGTGCATCGGCCTTGCTGCCGACAGAACTGCATGACGCCACCGTCGCCAACAGCAAGCCGGCCACCGCCAAGTGCGTCCGATTCACACATCCTCCTCGCTCGGCACCCTACGGTACTGTCCGACCGATCGCCCGGTAGGCCACACTGTGCGTCGATGAATGTGGAATCCGGCCAACCGATCAAGCTGACCCACGATGGCGCCGTTGCCACGATCTGGCTGGACCGCCCCGACAAGCGCAATGCGATGAGCTACGCGATGTGGGAGTCGCTGGAGGAGATTGCTCTGCATGTGGCAGCAGATCCCGAGGTTCGGGTCGTGGTCGTGCGCGGGGCGGGCGACCACTTCTGTGCAGGCGCCGACATCACAGAACTGAACGTGCAGCGTGGCGTCGATCAACGGTCGTTCGCGGAGGTCAACCTCGCTGCCGAAACAGCGTTGGCGACCATCCCCAAACCCACGGTGGCCTTCATCTCCGGCGACTGCATCGGTGGCGGATGCGCGTTGGCCATCGATTGCGACTTGCGCGTCGCCATCAGCGGCGCACGGTTCGGCATCACCCCCGCCAGACTCGGCATCGTCTACCCCAGTGCCTCGTTGGAGCGCGCCACGCACCTTCTGGGGCCTGCGGCGACCAAGCGGCTGCTGTTCACCGGTGACTTGATCGACACCGGCGAGGCACTGCGCCTCGGACTGGTGGACGAGGTCGTGGAGACAGCGACAGGCGAGGAGCGGCTTGCTACGTTGACCGGCGTGCTCGCCGACCGCTCGCTGCTGACCCAGGCGGCGACCAAGGCGATGGTCGCCGACGTCGTGACCTACGGCCATGTTCGGCCCGACGTCGAGCGCGCGTGGAACCAGACTGCGGCCGCATCTGGCGACGGCACCGAAGGAATCGCTGCCTTCGTGCAGAAGCGGACGCCACGCTTCACGTGGTCTGGTCACGATGGCAGCTAGGACAGCACGCCGGATCGAGCGGTCGTTGCCGTGGCCGGCGTTCGCGCTGGCCGTGCTGGCCATTGCATTCTTCGCGCTGCCGCTGATCGGGTTGATGAGCCGGGCGCCGTGGAGCGACGTCGGTAGCATCCTCGGCAGCAATGCGGTGCGCCAGGCCCTCAAGTTGTCGATCGTGTGCAGCCTGTGCGCGACAGGGCTCTCGGTGCTGCTCGGTCTGCCACTGGCTTGGCTGCTGGCCCGCAAGCGGTTCTTCGGGCGGTCGGTCGTGCGCGCCCTGTGCACGTTGTCGATGGTGCTGCCCCCCGTCGTTGGGGGACTCGCGTTGCTCTATGCGCTGGGTCGTCGCGGAGTGGTCGGGCAGTACCTCGATCGATGGTTCGATGTGCGTCTGCCATTCACATCCGCAGGTGTCGTGATCGCCCAGACCTTTGTGGCGATGCCGTTCTTCGTGGTCACGGTCGAGGCGGCGCTCCGTCAGTCCGACTCCGGCCATGACGACGCGGCACGCACACTGGGAGCCAGCAGTTGGTACACGTTTCGCCGAGTGACGTTGCCCGCGGTCCGGTCGGCGCTCGTCGCCGGCGCCGTGCTGTCGTGGGCCAGGGCGTTCGGAGAGTTCGGGGCCACGATCATGTTTGCGGGGAGCCTCCCCGGCAAGACGCAGACGTTGCCGCTGTCGGTGTACATCACCCTCGACTCGGATCCGCAACAGGCGATCGTGATCGCGTTGTTGATGGTGGCCGTCTCGTTCGGTGTGCTCGTCGCCCTGCGCGACCGCTGGTTGGGCGGGGGTGAACGGGCCACGTGACGTTGCGCGCCCACATCGTGGTCGCCCGCGGGTCGCTGAACCTCGACGTGTGGCTCAACGCCGCGCGGGGTGAGGTCGTGGCGCTGCTCGGCCCCAACGGAGCCGGCAAGACGACCATCTTGCGGTGCCTCGCCGGGCTGCTGGCGATCGAGCGCGGCTCGATCGAGGTGCTCGGCCAGGTCGTCGACGATCCTTCGACGGGCACGTTCGTGCCGTCCGAGCAACGATCGTGCGGGGTGATGTTCCAGCAGTACCTGTTGTTCCCACACATGTCGGTGCTCGAGAACGTGGCGTTCGGTCTGCGGGCACGAGGGGCCGACAAGGCGGTTGCCCATGACCAAGCCCGCGCCTGGCTCGGCCGGGTCGGCAGTGAGGGCCTCGAGCGATCCCGTCCCGACGAGCTCTCCGGCGGCCAGGCCCAGCGGGTCGCGTTGGCGCGGGCGCTTGCCTCGGAACCGAAGCTGTTGCTGCTCGACGAGCCGCTGGCTGCCCTCGACGCCGGCACCAAGGTCGAGGTGCGTCGCGAGTTGCGGCGGCACCTGACGGAGTTCGCCGGATCGGCGGTGCTGGTGACCCATGATCCGGTCGATGCCTACACGCTTGCCGACCGCGTGGTGATCGTCGAGCATGGTCACGTCGTGCAGGATGGAACGTTCGTCGAGATCGCTGCTCATCCACGGTCGGCCTACGTGGCCGAACTGGTCGGCGTGAACCTGCTGACCGGGTCGATGATGGGCGGGATCTTTGCGGTGGATGGCGGCGCCACGCTGGTGGTGGCGGCGGCGGATGTCGATGGCGCAGCGATCGCCGTGATCCGACCGCAGGCTGTGTCGTTGCACGTGTCCCGCCCGGAGGGCAGCATGCGCAACATCTGGACGGCCACGGTCATCGATGTCGACCACCGCGCCGACCGTGTCCGCGTACGCCTGCAGGGTCCCATCCAATTGACCGCGGAGATCACGGCGGCAGCAGCGGAGGCCCTGCGCATCAAGGTCGGTCGGCAGTTGTGGGCAGCCGTCAAGGCCACCGAGATCTCGGTCACTCTGAACTAGGCGCAGTCGTCTGCCAAGATCTCTGCATGACGAAGGTGATCGACAGGGTTGGTGTGGTGGGCTGCGGCCTGATGGGTTCCGGCATTGCCGAAGTGACGGCTCGCGCCGGCCTCGACGTCGTGGTCACCGAGAGCTCGCCATCGGCTGTAGAGGCCGGCATGGCCCGGGTCGCCAACTCGCTGAAGCGTGCCATGTCGTCGGGGCGCCTGTCGGAAGCCGATCATGACGCCACCTGGCAACGGATGTCGTTCGGCCATCAGTTCGACGCGCTCCACGACTGTGACCTGGTGATCGAGGCCGTGGCGGAGGACGAGGCGATGAAGATCGACGTGTTCCGCCGCCTCGACGATCTCTGCAAGCCCGACGCGGTGCTGGCCTCGAACACGTCGAGCATCCCGATCATGAAGCTCGCCAGGGCGACCAAGCGGGAAGCACAGGTCATCGGCATCCACTTCTTCAACCCGGTCCCGGTGCTCCCGTTGGTCGAGCTGGTCACGTCGCTGCTGACGTCTCCGGAGACAGCGACCGACATCGAGCAGTTCGCCGGCGACACGCTGGGCAAGACGGTCATCCGGTCTCGCGACCGCGCCGGCTTCATCGTCAACGCGCTGCTGATCCCGTACATCCTGGCCGCGGTCAGGATGCTCGAGTCCGGGTTCGCCACCGCCGACGACATCGACACCGGCATGGTCAAGGGCTGCGCGCACCCGATGGGGCCACTCCGACTCGCCGACCTCATCGGGCTCGACACCGTGCAGGCGGTCGCCGAGTCGTTGTACAGCGAGTTCAAGGAGCAGCTCTACGCGCCGCCTTCGCTCCTGCTGCGCATGGTCGAAGCCGGTCTGCTGGGCCGCAAAGCCGGCCGCGGCTTCTATGAGTACTGAGCGCGACAGCCGGGTTCGGAGATCCTCGACGCCGGCTGTGGCACGGGCCTGGTCGGAGCCTCGCTGGCCGCGCTCGGTCATGCCCGGATCGTTGGCTTCGACCTGTCGGCGGGGATGCTCGAGCGCAGTGCGCAGCGCGGTGTCTACGGCGAGCTCCATCAGGGCTCGCTGCTCGATCGGCTGCCCTTCGATGACAGCCGGTTCGGGTCGGTGGTCTCGGTCGGCGTGTTCACCCTCGGTCACGTCGACGGTTCGGCGTTCGCCGATCTGGCCCGGGTGACGTCACCGGGCGGGCATGTGTCGATCACGTTCCGCGACGACGCCGTCGATCATCTCGGCTATCGAGTCGAGCAGCAGCGTCTGATCGACTCCGGCACGTGGGATCTGGTGGATCGAACCGAGTCATTGCCGATGATCCACGAGGACGGCGATGACATCATGCTGCGAGTGTGGACCTGGCGCGTGCACTAGTTGGCGACGGCCCGGCCTTCGTCGGCCGATGGTCGTGGCAGTGATCGCGTCGGAAGCCCGACTTCACCTTCGAGCGCTGTCATCGCCCAATCGAGCACGGTGGCGCCCTCGATCACTCCGGGGTGGGCGGCGACCTGCAGGCTGAGCCCGTCGAGCAGCGAGAGCACTCGCCAGGCGGTTGCCGCGGGATCGTCGCAGATGAACACGCCGGCCTTCACACCCTCGATCAAGGTGGCGGCCACCAGCTCCTGCCAGGCGATGTTCAGCCGGCGCGACGTGGCCCCGAGCGCCGGCCGCCGGCCGGCTTCGGCCCATGCGTCGAGCCACATCTGGAAGGCGCGGTACTCCTCGGTGCGGGCGTACGAGGCGAAAAATGTCGACAGACGCTCTGATGCGGTGGTGCACGCCAGCATCGCCGCCTCGGTCTTTGCCAGGTCGGTTCCGGCTGCCTCCTCGAACGCTGCGGCCAGCACCTCGTCCATCGACGCGAAGTAGTGGTGGATCAACCCACTGGACGTGCCCATCTCGGCCGCCACGTCGCGGACCGTCGTGTTGGCCAGGCCTTTGCTCGTTGCGACGCGCAGCGCGGCTGCCACGATCTCCTCTCGGCGAGCGGTCGGGCTCAGGCGTGTCACGCTGCCAGGGTATCCCTTATTGCGCAGATGTCCAATAAGAGTCTACGATCTCGCCATGGTCCTCACGACGCCGTTCCACGAGCGCCTTGCCCCGTTGAACCAGACCCAACTGTGGTCGCACTGGTCGGGGTACCTGTCGGCGGTGAAGTACCAGATCTCCGACAAGTTCGAGTACTTCGCGGTGCGCAACGCGGCAGGGCTGATCGACACCTCGCCGCTCTACAAGTACCGCATTGCAGGCAGCGATGCCGGTCGCTTCCTCGGTGGCGTGCTGGCGCGCGACATCGGCGCCTGCCACGACGGCCAGGCGCAGTACACGCTGTGGTGCGACGAGCGTGGCTATGTCGTCGAGGACGGCGTGGTGATCCGCTTCGCTGCCGACGACTACATCCTCACGTCTGCCGAACCGAACCTGGCCTACTTCCGCAACCTGATCGGCTACGACCAGATCGAGATCACCGATGTCTCCGCGGACTACGCATCGCTGGCGGTGCAAGGTCCGCGGTCGCGCGAGATCCTGGCGACGCTTGACCCGGAGATCGCCGGCCTCGGGTTCTTCCACCACGGCCCGGCCAAGATCGGCAACGTCCCCGTACACGTGTCGCGCACCGGGTACACCGGCGACCTCGGCTACGAGTTGTGGGTCGGGGCCGAGGGCGCGATCGAGATGTGGGACGCGCTGCAGGACGCGTGCAGCGGACGAGGCGTGCTGCCGGTCGGGCAGAGTGCCCTGCTGATGACACGCATCGAGGCCGGGTTGGTCCTGATCGGTGTCGACTTCCACAGCAGCCGGTTCGCGTTCAACGATCACGAATGCTCGACACCTGCCGAACTCGGCTTCGCCTGGATGTTCCGCGACCTGGCGACATCGACGCGGCGGTTCATCGGCCGCGTCGCGATCGAACGTGAGCTCGCCGACAAGACCTCGCGTTGGAAGATGGTCGGCCTGGTCGTCGATTGGCGCGAATGGGATCGGCATTACGGTGTCGCCGGCCTGATCCCGCCCAAGGACGAGACGCCGGTCGTCTACGAGATGATGCTGTACGACGAGGAAGGCAGCCGGGTCGGCTACACGACCAGCTTCATGTATTCGCCGATGCTGCAACGTCACATTGCCATGGCCCGCGTTCGCCCTGACCTGGCGGCCACCGGGTCGCGGGTCAACCTGGAGATCACGATCAACCACCGTTATCACACCGTCGCAGCCGTGGTCGCCCGGCCGCCGCTGTTCAACCCGCCGAGGAAGACCGCCTGATGCGTGCCACGACCTCATTCGACGCGATCGTCATCGGTGGTGGCCACAACGGCTTGGTCAATGGCGCCTACCTCGCCAAGTCGGGGCTGAAGACCCTGATCATCGAGCGGCGCCACATCGTCGGCGGTGCAGCCATCACCGAGGAGTTGATCCCCGGATTCCACTTCACCACGTTCTCCTACGCGCTGAGCCTGCTGCGGCCCGACATCATCCACGAGTTGGAGCTGACCAAGCACGGGTTCATGCCGATCCAGATGCCGAGCGCCTTCGCGCCGATGGAGAACGGCGACTACCTGCTGATGGGTACCGATCGCAACACCAATCTCAAAGAGATCGCCCGGCACTCCAAGCATGACGCCGACGCGATGGATCAATATGAGTTCGACATGGCGCAGGTGTGCCAGGTGTTGAAGCCGCTGGTCGATTCGGCGCCGCCGAACCTGTTCGGCAACGACCCGGCCGATGCATTGCAACTCGCCGACCTCGCCAAGCGGATGAAGTCGCTGCCGTCGCGGGTGCTGCAGAACTGCATCCGGTTGCTGACCGGCAGCTCGGCCGACTTCCTCGACGACTACTTCGACAGCGACATCATCAAGGGTTGGTTGTCGTCGTCGAGCATCATCGGCAGCAAGGTCGGGCCGCGCTCGCAGGGCAGTGGGCTGGTGCTACTGTTCCACAACCTCGGTGAGCACGACGGACACTTCGGCTCGTGGGCCTTCCACAAGGGTGGTAACGGCGGGTTCACGCAAGTGTTGGCCCGCGCCGCCCAGGCGTTCGGTGCCGAGATCGTGGTCGACACGCCGGTCAGCCACGTGATCACCAGCAACGGCCGGGCGACCGGCGTCGCCCTGGCCGATGGCACAGAGTTGCAGGCCAAGGTCGTGGTTTCGTCACTCGATCCGCGGCGCACGTTCACCCAGCTGGTCGACCCGGCCGATCTGCCGATCGAGCTCAACGAGAGCATTCGCCGCTTTCGGTTCCAGGGCACGTCGGCCAAGGTCAACTTCGCCCTCGATGGATCCCCCCACTACCCGGCGCTCGGCGATCGCACCGATCAGTTCCGCGGGTTCACCAACATCGGCCCGTCTATGGACTACCTCGAGCGGGCCTACGACGACGCCAAGTACGGGTGGTACAGCAAGCGCCCATACATCGACGCATGCCTGCAGTCGTTCGTCGATCCCGACATGGCACCGCCCGGCAAGCACGTGATGTCGTGCTTCATCCAGTACGCGCCGTACGAGCTGAAAGGCAGCGATTGGGACACCGAACGGCAAGGGTTCGGCGACACCGTGCAGGCCACGATCGAGTCGTTCTTCCCGGGCTTCGGCGATCTCGTGCTACACCGCGAGGTGGTGACCCCGCTCGACATCGAGCGGGTCGTCGGTCTCAGCGAGGGCAACATCTTCGCCGGCGAGTTCCTCGCGCCGCAGATGTACTTCTTCCGCCCGGCGCCCGGCTGGAACCAGTATCGCACCCCGATCGACGGGTACTACCAGTGCGGCTCGGGCACTCACCCCGGGGGCTGTGTCTCCGGCGGACCCGGCAAGCTGGCCTCGCAACAGATCATCGGTGACCTGACCCGTAAGGGCTGAGCCACCTGCTGCTCGCGGGACCCGGTTCTGGCGCCGTGAGTCGGATCGCGCGCCGGACGCGACACCCGACTCACACCGGCTCGAATTGCGTCGAGGCGTGAGTCCAATCACGCGCCGGGCGCGACACTCGACTCACACCCCTGCACCCTGTCGCGAATCGTCTGTGACGTTTGGATCTCGGCGGCACGCTCGTTCCCGACCCTCGGCCGGCCGGTCAGTGTGGCGCCCAGATCCGAACGCAGCAGGTCTCGTATCGTCACTGACGATTCGCAACGGGCTTGATTGTGGGCCACACCCCGGACGGCACGTTCGCCAGGCACGAACCCCTCTGATGTACCGAACGGTGATCGGGGGTACGGTTCGTCGGGTCGAAATGAGGTTGCATGACCGACATCGAAGCGGTTGAAGCCACATCTGCCAGAACCGCGAAGGCGGAGCCCTTCCGGTTCTTCGACAACCGCGAGAAGTACCTGTTGTTCGTGATGACGACCAGTGAGAAGGCCGAGGTGGCTGCACGAATCGGCCGTGAACTGGGCCACATCGTGCCGCGGCCGCCCGCCCTTCGGGTGTTCGATGCCGGCACGGGCAACGGCATGGTGTTGAGCCAGGTGTTGCGAGACCTGCATCGCCGACTGCCGACCGTTCCGTTCTTCGTGGTCGGCAAGGAAGTCAGCATGGAGGACACCCGCCTGACGCTGGCGACGCTGCCCGACCGGTTGGCCGAGCATCCGCAATCCGTGGTCGTTCTGACCAACATGTTCTATGCCGAGGCACCGCACCTGTTCCCGAGATCGGCCGAGTTCCACGACACGGTGCGCTGGATCGACGTGCCACTGAAGGGCGCCAGCGCGCACGAGTTCTTCCAGCAGATCCACGAGCTCGACGACCACCTGACGCAGGGGTGGCAGACGGCCTCGAGCCCGAAGACCGGGAACCCGGTGTACGTCACGCCGTCGGTGATGGTGCTGTACCGCGAAGACCACGCCTTCGCGCTCAACGACCTGATCCCCCGGCCGACCCGCGGCCCGCAACCATTCGAGTACGACCTCGTGCTGGCCGCCCAGCCGTATCGCAGCCGCACCTCGGCCGAGACCAAGGTCAAGAACGTGCTGGCGCCGTTGGCCAGGGCGCTCGCACCGGCCGGGCGGCTGGTGGTCGTGCAGTCGACCGGCCACGATCCCGGGATGGAGATCATCCGCAGGATCTGGCCCGCCGAGGACCCCTTTGCCACGCCGCGGCACTCGCTGATCAAAGAGCTCGACGCGCAGTTGAACGGCGACACCATCGCCGATTTCGGGTTCGAGGGCACCAGCGACGCTGCCTCGCTGTTCAGCTACCACCTGCACGCAATGCCGAACGAAGTCTCCAATCGCATCAGCACATCGACGACGATGGCCGCGTGGAACGCCGCGGTCTACGTGGCCCAGGTCGAGGACGAGCGGACGGCGGACGTGTTGATGGAAGGCAGGTATCTCGATGCCACTGCGGACGTGGTGTTGAAGCACGGAGGCCTCTGGTTTCAGGACGAGTCGTTCGTCGTGGTACGCCATGGGTCGTGAACCCGCAAGACGCAGTCGTCGCCCACCTTCAGCGTCTCGGCGCCGACCACGAGATCGTTCCCTGCGACCCTGCGCTCGCTGACACGGCCGCGTTCTGCGAGGCCTACGGCTACTCGCCCGATGACTCGGCCAACACGATCATTGTCATCGGCAAGGGCGAGATGCCGCGCCCGGTGGCCTGCGTGGTGCTGGCGACGACGCGGCTCGATGTCAACGGCGTCGTCCGCAAGCGTCTCGAGGTCCGCAAGGCATCGTTCGCTTCGCCAGACGAGACGATTCAACGGACCGGGATGGAGATCGGCGGGGTCACCGCCTTCGCGTTGCCGGACGGCCTCCCGATCTGGATCGATGCGGCGGTCATGGCCCGCGAACGGATCATCCTCGGTGGTGGAAGCCGGTCGATCAAGGTGCTGACGCCACCCTCGACGCTGGCGATGCTCGACGGTGCGGTCGTGATCGACGAGTTGGCCCGCCCGCGCGAATGACCGACGGCCGCCTCTCGATGCTGGTGACGGCCGATGACAGCACCGGCGCGACCGAGGCGGGCGCCGCGTGCGCCGACGTCGGTCTACACGTGTACGTGATCCCGATCGGGGCAGTCCCGGCGAAGGTTCCCCACGACAGTTGTGTCGTGATCGACCTGCGTTCGCGCCACGAGACGGCCGACGAAGCGCGGCGGCGGATCACGGCGACGACCACCGATGTGCACCGGGTGCACAAGATCGACTCCACCCTGCGCGGCAACTGGGCAGCGGAGGCATCGGCGCTGGTCGACTCCGGGCGCCGAGTCGTGATGATCCCGTCTCACCCGCTGGTCGGGCGGGTCTGTGCCGGGGGCGTGGTGTACGTGAACGGCGTGCCGCTTGCCGAGAGCGAGATCGGCAACGATCCCCGCCTTCCGGTGCGCAGCAGCCGGCCGAGTGAGACGTTGGCGGGCGACGAGATCGCCGATGCCGACGCTCTCGCGGCGTGGCTGGCCACGACGAACGCTGGGGTGGCGATCGTCGATGCCGCCACCCTCGCGGACATCGACCGCCTGGTCGCCATGGCGTTGCGACTTCCCGACGTCATCCTGGTCGGCCCGGCCTCGGTCGTCGCCGCCGTCGCGGTTATCCGGTCGCCGGGCGGCGCCGCGACGGAGCTCCCGATGCCACACCTCCCGACGCCGATCGTCGCAGTGTGCGCCAGCCTGCACCCGGTCAGCCGGGCCCAGATCGCTAAGTTGGTCGACGCGGGCATCGATGTGGTCACGTCGTCGCAGGTACGCACGACCGAGTCGGCCGCGATCGTTGCCGAGGTCGCCGAACGCGGTCGCCGGCTGGTGGCAGCGAAGCGGGCGCGAAGCGTGATCCTGGTGGGCGGCGACACGGCCGAGGCATTCATTGGCGACAGCGTGGTGCGCGTGTTCGGCTCGATCGGCGTCGGCGTCAGTCTGGGCCAGGCAGGCATCGATGGCGCGACGCTGCGCTTGGCCTGCAAACCCGGTGGCTTCGGCGCACCCAATACGCTGGTGGACCTGGTGACCTCATGACCGCAGCAACCCCCCCCAACCCATCACCTTCGATCAGACCGATGGCGATCACGATGGGCGACGCCAGTGGTGTCGGGCCCGAGATCGTGCTGCGTCGCGCTTCGGATGGGGCATTCGCCGATGACACGATCGTCGTCTACGGCGATGCCGCCATCTTGCGCCACGGTGCCGAGCTGCTCGGTCTCGACGTGGAGATCGAGGCGATCAGCGAGCCGGGGCAGTGGCGCACCGGCCCGCTGCAGGTCGTCGATGCAGGCCTGCTGTCCGGCAGCGATCATCGCCCGGGTGTCATCGATGCTGCAGCCGGATCGGCCGCACGCACATACGTTCTCGACGCGACCCGAGACGCGATTGCCGGAACGCTCGCCGGCATCGTGACGATGCCGATGAACAAGGAGGCGACGCAACTCTCGGACCCAGGTTTCGTCGGTCACACCGAGTTGATCGCTGCCGCGTGTGGCGTGAAGCGGTTCACGATGATGCTGACCGCCGGCGATCTCGCAGTCACGCATGTCAGCACGCACGTGTCGTTGCGAGAGGCGATCCGGCGGGTCACCACGGCCCGCGTCACGGAAGTGATCGAACTGACCTACGAGACGCTGCACCGCTTCCTCGACGGGCCGAGGATCGCAGTCTGCGGTGTCAACCCGCACGCGGGTGAGCATGGCCTGTTCGGCTCGGAAGACGCCGACCAGATCGTGCCGGCCATCGAGGCGGCTCGGGCCGCTGGTATGGATGTCAGCGGCCCGCACCCGGCAGACACCGTGTTCCACCAGGCAGTGCATCGCAAGCGGTTCGATGCAATCGTGTGCATGTACCACGACCAGGGTCACACCCCGATGAAGTTGTTGGCCTTCGAGAGCGGCGTCAACGTGACGGTCGGGTTGCCGATCGTGCGCACATCGGTCGACCACGGCACGGCCTTCGACATCGCCTGGCAGGGTGTTGCATTCACCGGCTCGCTCGATCACGCCCTCAGCTGGGCGCGGCGGCTGGCGGGCCCAGACGGTCGGTGATCAATGAGCCGTAGGTCGGCGATCGCTCATGTCGCCGGCCCGGCGCGCTGTTCACCCACCGTCGCCAGCGGAGTGGTTGGGCGCGATTCCGGTAATCCCAGTACCGAAATCGAACCCGTTGAGCCTGGTCGGGTGAGGCGTGAGTACCCGCAGTACCGAAATCGCGCCCGACCGGTCTCGGACGGGTATGGCCGCACGCATCAGCGCTGTGCGCTTCAGTGGGGATCGACGAGGTCGAGGAACTGCCACTGCTTGCCCCCGGCAACCCCCATCAACTCGCGGCCACACGTCTGCCAGACCGCAGGGCCGGACGTGACGTGCTGCGTGCCGGCGTGGACGTCGCGGAACATCCGCTGGATCGTGCCGTGGCGCAGTGCCGTGGTGCCGCCGCAGAGATAGACGAAGGCGGCGATCTCCTGCAACGTCTTGGTGATGTGGGCCAGTGCGACACGGATCAGGGTGTGCTGGCGGACCGAGATGCCGTCGCCGGCATACATGCTCTTCGACAGGTCGGTGAACGACTCGACCACCAGCGCCCTGGCAGCGCGGAACTTGGCCTCGGCCTCGGCATAGCCGAGCTGGAACGCGCTGCTGTCTGCCTGAGCTCCGGGTCGCCCGGCTTTGCCCTGCACCAGGCCGGCCAGCTCGTCGAGCAACCGCCGGCCGACGCCCATCGCCCAACCGCTGTGGCAGGTGACGGCAAAGCCGATGATGCCGAGGCCGTACAGGCTGCCACCGCGCTCCGGGGTGGTGGTGACGGCGAAGTGGCTCCAGCCGTCAGGTACGAACACGTTCTCCATCGTGTAGTCGATGCTGCCGGTGCCGCGCAGGCCCATGACATCCCAGTTGTCGATCAGGTTGACGGCATCGATCGGCGTGACGAAGATCCGCGGCTCGCCGGTCTCTTGGACGATGCCCAACGAGTGCACGTGCGTCGAGTGCTTCAGACCCGACCCGAAGCTCCACGATCCGCTCAGCGACAGACCACCGTCGACCAACGTGGCGGTGCCGGGTCGGGTGCCCTGACCGGCGATCACCGGTTGCTTGCCGTCTCCCCACAACTCAGCGACGGCGTGATCCGCGAGGTAGGCGCCCGCCGTGCCGATCGACAGGTTGGCAGCCATCGTCACCCAGCCGGCCGAGGCGTCGGCATACGACAGGTTTTCCAGCACCTCGAGCGAGTGCGCCGGATCGAGCTCGGCGCCGCCGAGCTTCTCGGGGACCCACATCTTCAACAGCCCATCGCGGCGCAGTGCGGCGACGGCCGTCGGTGACAGCTCGCCTTCGGTGTCGGCGAACTCGGCCTCGGTGTCGAGAAGGGGAACGAGCGCTTTGGCCTTCTCGGCAAGGATGGATTGTTCGCTGAGTGATTCGCCAAGCGGCATGTGGCTGTCCCCTCTTGTCCTGATGCGTCGTTGCGAGCTTAGGTGGGCACGGCTGTTCTGGCCGCTTCGAGCCTGGCAGTGGTCAGTTTGCTGCGACCGATGACGAACAGGCACAGGTAGATCGCCGAGTCGACGAAGAACGCCGAGCGCAGTGCGACCCTGCGGTTGGCGAGGTGGCTGACGACGGTGACAGTCACTCCACCGAGTGCTGCACCGATCGGCATCATCCCCCAGGCGAAGAAGCGGTACACGCTGTTGACGCGGCCGAGGAGGTGCGGCGGGATGATCGACTGGCGCAGGCTGACGGTGATCACGTTCCAGGTCGCGCCGACGGTCGCGACGAATCCGAAGACCACCATTGCGAGCGGCCACCACGACGACAGCCCGACGACGAGCGACGCCGCCGCACTGGTGGCGAGCACGGCTGCCAGGCACGTGCCGCTGCCGAATCGCCTCGACAGCCATGGCGCCAGGTTGGCGCCGATCGCTCCGCCTGCGGCGAAGCCGAAGCCCATGATGGTGAAGACGAAAGGCCCGACGTCGAGGATCTCCTGGGCGAAGAGCACGAGCACCGACCCGCTGAGCGCCGATGCCAGGTTCATCAATCCGAGGATGATTGCCATCGATCTCAACAGCTCGTTCGACCACAACCAGCGGAAGCCCTCGGCCAGCTCGACCTTCCACGGTCGCTCGACGTGGTCGTCGGGACGCTCGGCGCGGAAGGTCCCGGGGATCGACCACACCAGTGCGGCGGCCGCGAAGAACGACGCGGCATCGACGAAGAACGGCAGCGAGAACGCGGCGATCAGCAGCAGGGAACCGAGGGGAGGACCGACGAAGGTGTTGGCGATGCCTTCGGCGCTCCACATGCGGCCGTTGGCCTTCTCCAACTGATCGACCTCGACGATCGAGGGCATGAACGTTTGCCCGCAGTTGTCCCGCAACACCTCGCCGGTGCCCAGCAGCAAGGTGGCGACCAGCAACAGGAGGTACAGCCCGGTGGACGTGCCGGTGACCTTCGACAACTCGTCAGCGGCGGGCAAGGCGCCTTGGCGACTGAGGACGGCGAGCGCGACGACCAGCGTGAGTCCGAAACGGGCGAAGTCGGCGGTAACCATTGCTCGCTTGCGGTCGACCCGATCGGTGATCACGCCGGCGGGCAGCGTGAAGATCAGCCACGGCAATCGCTGCACCATCGCAACCCCTGCGATGAGGAGCGGGTTGCGGGTGAGGGCTGAAGCCAGCCAAGGATAGGCGATCAGCGACATGCCGTCGCCGATGTTGGAGATGGTCGTGGAGATGAACAGCTTGCGGTAACTCGCGCCGAGGCGCTTCTTGGTGGCTGTGGTGGTCACGCTGGGTCCGCTGGTGCTACCGGTCGGATGGTGGGGAACACTCCGGCCAGGAACGCGTACTCGCACGTGCCGCCTCGCGGCAGTCGGGTGAACTCGTTGGCCAGCGCGAGGACTCGCTCGGTGAACTCCTTGGCCCGCTCGGCAGGAATGCGGGCGTGCCGCAACGTGAAGCCCCCGACGTCGTCGGCGGTGGCGGAGAGATCAGCCTGGGCGCGGGCGTCGGCGATGAACGGGAGGTCACCGTCCATCGCCGCGTCGGGAAAGATGATGGTGTGTGCGGTCCGGCCGTAGAAGCGCTCCTCGATTGCTCGCACGCGGCGGGTGCCGGTGACCTTCAACAGCCCGACGTTGGTCAGCACGTCGACGTGGTGGGCAACGGTGCCGCGGGGCTTGCGCACCCTGGCGGCAAGCTCGGTGACGGTCATCGCCCGCTCCAACACCAGGTCGAGGATCAGTGCCCGCAACGGGTTGCCGAGCGCCTTCAAGCGGGCGGGGGAGTCGGCGACGATCGTCTCCTCGAGGTCGTAACCGAGCTCGTACGGTGGCAGCACTGATCCAATGTCCGACATATCTCGAATGATAGGAAAAAGCCGGACAAAGGTCAACCGTCGTGGCAACAGTCACCGCGCAGTACCGGCAACCGCTCGGCAATACTGGCCGAATGCGTACTCGCTCGGTCGTCGTCGTCTTCGGCGCGCTGACCGCGTTGTTCGCCTCTGGATACGGCGTGATGTTCACCGTGCTCGACGAGTTCCGAGACCAGTACGGCATCGGCGAGGGAGCCCTCGGCCTGATCGTGGCCATGGGCTTCCTGTCGTCATTCCTCGCCCAGGTGACGATCGCTCCACTCGCCGATCGCGGCCACGCGCGGGTGATGATCGTGCTCGGCATGGTGTTCAACGTCGCCGGCCTGCTGGGCATGGCCTACGGCAGCACCTTCGTCGTCTTGTTGGTCTCGCGGTTCGTGATGGGTGTCGGTGTCGGTTTGGCGTACCCCGCTGCACGGCGCATTGTGATCCTGGCCGATCCGGATCACCTCGGCCAGAACCTCGGGCGCATGCTCGCCGCCGACGTCGGCGGGTTCGCCGCCGGCCCGGCCATCTCGGCAGTGCTGGTCGGCCCGTTCGGGATCGCCGCGCCGTTCCTGCTGATCGCCGCGTTGACGGTGGCGATGTATCCGCTGATCGCCCGCACTCGTGTGGCCGAGACCGATGCCAATGCCGAGGTGCCGCCGAGGTTCGCGTTCGACCTCCTCCGCATCCGGCCGTACCTTGCCGCGTTGTCGATGGGCGCGGCGGTGTTCATGATGATCGGCGCCTTCGACGCGCTGTGGGCGTTGGTGCTCGACGACCTGCACGCCAGCGACCTGATCGCCAACCTCGGCATCACGTTGTTCGCCGTGCCGATGGTGCTGTTCGCCTCGATCGGCGGGCGCCTCGCCCAGTCGGTCGGACCGTTCCGGCTCGGGACGTTCGGATTGTTGGTCGGCGCCGGGGCGATGTTCGCCTATGGCCACGCACCGTCGGGCGGCGTCATGCTGGCGATCTCGCTCGTGCATGCGACCAACGACGGTTTCACGGTCAGCAGTTGCGGCGTCGCCGTCGGGCTCGTGGTTCCCGTCGAGCGCCAGGCGAGTGGGCAGGGTTTGCTCGGTGGCGTGGAGACGCTGACCGCTGGGGTGGCGGCGACCGCAATCGGCCAGATCTACGAGCACTTCGGTCGCACTGTCGCCTACACCAGTTGTGCAGTGATGATGCTGGCCCTCATCGCCTGCAGCGCGCTGTTGTCCGGTACGTCGTGGCGGCTGCGCGACGCCTCTGCTCCAGCCGAGCCAGTGACTGCCTGCTGACCGGCGATCGGTTCGGGTGAGCTTGCTGCCGGAGTGTTCGGCGCGGTAGGCGGAGAGTTGAAACCCGTCGGACGATGTCAGTGACACGGTGGTACCCATCCCGCCGACTGTGTGCCGCTGTGGCCGTCAGTCCAGTGCCGCAGCGAGTGTGCGGCGAGCGCGCGCCGGTCGCTGGGTGATGGCCCCGATGGTGCCGACGACCGGCACGATCAGGAGGGCCCGCCGCAGGCCGACCGAGTCGGCCAGCACACCCAATGCGAGTGGCCCCAAGGTGACTGCGGTGCCCGAGGCGAGGATGCAGATGGCCCCGAGCGAGGTCGAGTCGATCTTGTGCTCCGCCGAGGCGTACAGCCGGTCGACGGTGAGTGGGTACAGCGCCGCGCCACCGAAGCCGACGATGGTCAGGCCGGCAACGCGTGGCAACAAGCCAGGCGCGAAGCACATGATCAGCGCACCAGCGGAGAGCACGAGGAAGCTGATCGTCACCGTCGCATCGCCGAGGTACCGAATGATCGTCGGCATCAGCACGCGTGACACGAACATCGCCACGCCGAACACGCCGGCCAGCGCGGCGGCGAGGCCACCCGATGCATGGCCGACCTCTTTGAGATAGGTCGCTGCCCACACGCCCACGGCGAACTCGCAGAACACGGCATTGACGATGTGCAGCCACGGGATGAACACGTCGCGGTCGCGGAGGTGGGCGACGGTGAACGAGCCCTGGCGAGGCGATTCGGGCACGGGCACGGGCCAGGCCACAGCGGTGAGTGCAAGTACGATCACTGCCGTCAGGATCAGGTACGGCGGCCGCCACGAGTAGTGCAGGGCCAGTGCAGCGCCGACCACGAGGCTGAACATCACTCCGGCGATGCCGGGTGCCCCGTTGACTGCGGCGAACGCGGCGGCTCGATGCTCGCCGTGGTGATCGCTGATCAACGCCGGCATGACCATCACCAGAAGAGCGCCGCCAAGACCGGCAAGCGCGGTGCCGGCAAGGGTGACCTGCCAGGTGGGGCCGAGGCAGAACATCGTGATGCCGGTGCTGATGGCCACCGCGGCGACCAGCAGCGACCTGCGCCGGCCGAGTCGATCGACGACCGACACTCCCCAGACCCCGGCTGCCAGCGAGGCGAAGCCGAACGTCGAACCGTGCAGTGCCGCGATCACACCCGAGAGGTGGAACTGCTGACGCAGTTCGCCGAGCACGACGCCGACGCTGAGCCCGCCGACCAGCAGCGCATACCCGAGCGCCGAGGAATAGGTGAGCCGATCCCACCGGAAGGTTTCGTTCTTCACGGCGGTCGCGGTCACCCTTCTTTTGTACCAGTAAAGAAGACTGCCCCGGTGCCACTTTCGCGTAAAGATCAGGCCATAGGGTGTGACACGTGACATCTCGCTATGACGTGGCCGTGATCGGTGTCGGATTGGTCGGTGCCGCCGCGCTTCGGCACCTAGCCGCGACCGGGCGGCGGTGTGTCGGGGTCGGCCCCGGCGAGCCGGCTGACTGGGCCACGCACTCTGGCGTGTTTGCCAGTCACTACGACTCGGGACGGATCACCCGCCGCCTCGACAAGCGTCGCGAGTGGGCGATCCTGGCGGATCGGGCGATCGCCGAGTACGGCGGCATCGAGGCCGCATCGGGTATCGGCTTCCACCACCCTGTCGGTGTGCTGATCGCCGAGGTCGATGGCGAACGGTTGGCGTCGACCTTGGCCGTCGCCGGCGAGTTGGGGATCGATTTCGATCGGTACGAACCCGGCCGGACGATCGGCGACGATCGCGTCAGGGTGCCGGCCTCGGCAACGGTTTTGCGCGAGCCGGCGCCGGGCGGGTTCATCGATCCACGGCTGATGCTCGCGGCGCAGTTGGCAGTCGCTCGGCAACTGGGGGCCGAGTTGATCGGCGAGCGAGTGGTCGGTGTTGAACGAAGCGGCGATGCATGGGTCGTACGCACCGTCGAGGGAACCGCGATCGAGGCGACGCAGGTGGTGGTGGCCGCCGGCCCGCATGCCGACGAGTTGACCGGCATGCCGTGCCCGATGATCGATGTCGTCGCCGAGACCGTGGTGCTGGCCCGGGTGGCGGCCGACGAGCAACGACGCCTTGCCGGTCTGCCGTCGATCATCGTCGACGACCTTGCCAGTGATCACCTGTACATCGTGCCGCCGACCGAGTACCCCGATGGTCACGTTTGCGTGAAGTTGGGCGCAACCCGGCACGACCGGTTCGTGGTGTCGGCAGACCAGCGACGCGAGTGGATGTCGGGCACCCGGCACGAGGCCGACCTCGAGTGGCTGCGAGGTCTACTGCTGGGCGTACTCCCGGGGTTACAGGTCGAGGCCTGGTCGACCAAGCCCTGCCTGATCCCCGACACGCCCACGATGTTGCCGTATCTCGAGATCGTCGACACGGGCTTGGTGATGGCGGTCGGCACGAACGGGTACGCGGCCAAGAGCGCCGACGCGATCGGCGCGTTGGCTGCTGGGCTGGTGTGCAACGGGCAGTGGACCGACCCCGACCTCGACGCCGACAACTTCAGGTTGATCCGCAGGATCTAGCGCGCCGGCGTCCACCCGGGACGGCCGAACACGTGGCCCAGCTTGTGACCTAACCCACGCGCCGATCGCACGTCACGGGCGATGTCAGCCATCTCGTGATAGGCGATGCGCAACGGGTTGTAGGTGTGGATGTTCTTGGTCAGGCCGTACTTGACGCGCCGCACCTCCGGCTCGAAGGTGCCGAACAACTTGTCCCACAGGATCAAGATGCCGCCGTAGTTCTTGTCGAGGTACTGCTCGTTGGCGCCGTGATGGCCACGATGGTGTGACGGCGTGTTCAGTACCTTTTCGACCGGGTTCGGCAGGCGGTCGATTGCCTCGGTGTGGATCCAGTACTGGTACAGCAGGTTGAGCTGGCCGGCCTTGGCGGTCTTTGCGGTGGGGAACCCGAGCAGCGGCATCGGTGCGAACACCCAGAAGGTCAAGAAGCCCGACCAGGGTTGGCGCAGCGCGGTCGACAGGTTGTAGCGCTCGCCACTGTGATGGGTCACGTGGTTGGCCCACAGCAGTCGCACTTCGTGCATCCAGCGGTGGTCCCAGTAGTACAGGAAGTCCCACAGCAACATCGCCGAAGCGATCGAGCCGCGGCGCGTGCCGATGTCGGCGATGCGGTGCTTGAACAGGAAGCGGTCGACCTTGCTGAACGCCGACAACGTGGCAAGGCCGAACGCAATGTTGCCGGCGAGCATCGTGAGGCTGGCGATCGTGTCCTTGCGTTCGTAGCCGAGCGGCACGAGTGGATCTGGCGGGAGGTGCGTACCCGACAGTGTTCGCTCGTCGGCGTCGTACAGGTCGCCCAGCGTACGCTTGGGAGCCTTCCGGAGCGCGGCGTACTCGGCGAGCATCGTCACCGCGAAGAGTGGGAGCGATGCCTTGTCGACGAGGTCGAGTTGGCGAAGCACCGGCTTCTTCAAGAAGAGAACCCGCCGTGTGTCAGGCGGCGATAGGCGTATTCGCGCAGCGCGGCGGCGAGCTTGTCGCTGCTCCACTCCTCGGCGACGGCACGACGCACGACATCGACTTGGTCATCGTTCGTCAAACCCTGCAGTGGCCGATCACGATCGAGATTGGTCGGGAACGCGTAGCCGTTGGCGCACGCGCCGATCGCATTCTCGACGTCGCCCGCCGGGGCACCCGACGCCTTGAGCTTCAGCAGCGACGGGTAGACGGCGTTGCACATCCGCTCGTGATCGATCGTTTCCAGGCACTTGCCGAGTGGTGAGTTGATCTGCAACAGGTTGGCCATGCGATGCACATCGGTCGTGCAGTTGGTGCCCGCCGCGTGGAACAGCGCCGGGTTGAAGAAGACGGCATCACCTTTCTCGAGTGGCAGTTGCACGTAGTTCTGCTCGAAGTACTCGCGGAACTCCGGCCGCCACCACGCGAGGTAGCCGTGGAGATACTTGTGGGCGTGGGGGAGGTACATCGTCGGCCCGCTCTCGACCGGCATGTCGCAGTGGGCGATCGCCCCTTGCAAGGTGAGCGCCGCCGACAGGTGGTGCACGTGCGCGGGGAACTCGGCGGCCTCGTCGATGGTCATGAACCCGAGGTGGTAGTCGCGGTGCGGCTTCTGGGCGGCGCCACCCGGGTTCACGACGTTGACCTGCGACGTGAACGTGAATCCAGGCCCGAGCCACGCGGCAGCTGCCATGGTGAGGATGTCGTTGGAGTAGTAGGCGACGAACTCGTCGGGTGCCATGACCGCCAACTTCTCCAGTGCGTTCCACACCCGGTCGTTGTCGCCCGGCTTGGCGTAGTGGTCTCCGGCATTCAACCCGAGGGCGTGCTGCTCGGCGATCAGGGCGTTGAACGCGTTGGTCACCGCGTCGACGACGGACGTCTCGGCGAAGGCCCGCTTGAACACGACGATCCCCGGGCCGTGCAGGAACGCCTGGTTCAATTCGGATTGCACGGCCCGTCGCCTGCCGGGGTCCGCACACTCGGCCCGCAACCGATCAGAGTCGTAGCTCACCACGTTCTGAACGATCGCTTCGGCGAACGGATAATCGGCGAGGTCAGTGGTCTGCTCGACGATTGCGATGAAATCGTCGAGCCGGCAGTCGGACTCGTGCAGATACGCAGAGGCGGTGTCGGAATTCACGGAAGTCATGGTGCAAATGTAGGCCCTCGCGGTGACTCCTCGAACACGTCGCTCTGTGGTATCCAAGGCGCAAGGCCTGACCTCTCGCGAGATCACCACCCCCTAGCGTTCGCTGAGCGCTGGCATACGTGTGAACGGCGCCGACTACTGTCGGCACGAAGGGAGATGCGGGCCATGGGAGTTGTGTTCCGAGAGATCGAGATGGGTCCGGTCGGTAGCCGGTTGCCGGGAGGCGCGGTGTCGGCTGCCTTCGCCACCGATTCGGGGGTCGTGGTGCAGTTCACCGAGGGTTCGGGCACCTTCTTGCCCGACTGGCTACGCGACAACTGTCAGTGCGACGAGTGCCGCATTCGCCAGACCGACGAGCGCCGGTGGCAACCGTGGACCGAGTCGGTGGCCCCTGTGGTCAGCACGGTCGACGTCGTCGACGGCCAGTTGCGGATCGGGTGGGCCGGCGGCCATCAGTCCACGTACGGGCCGGCCGACTGGGCCAAGATTCGCGTCACTGGCGCTCGCGGCGCATGGACCGCGAGATTGTGGAGCGCCGGCTACGAGGTCGAACGGTTCGACCATCGTCAGTGCATCGCCGACCAGGTCACGCGTCGCAACATGTTCGAGGTGCTGCGGCGTGACGGAGCGGTCGTCGTCACCGGTTCGCCGACCGAGCCGGGCACCGTGATCGAGCTGCTGCGATCCTTGGGGCTCACGTTGCGCGACTCGTCGCTCGGCCTGATCTTCGACGTCAAACTCGACCCTGCGGGCTACAACATCGCCTTCACCGCCGAGGAGGTGCCGCCGCACAACGACAACGCTCAATACAACCATCCGCCGAGCGGTCAGGTGCTGGCGATGCTGGTCAACGAGGCCCAGGGCGGCAACAGCGTGGTCGTCGACGGCTGGTCGGTACTCGATCAACTGAACAGCGAACACCCCGATGCCATCGACGCGCTGGCGCTGGTCGAGGTTGGGTTCCGGCAGTACTCGACCGAGGCCGACGCCTTCACTCGCGCCCCGCTGGTGGTGCGCGACCGGGCAGGCCGGTTCGTGCACCTGCGCTTCTCCAACCAGCTCATGCAGCCGCTGGCATTCGACGACAGCGAGTTGGCGGCTTGGTACAGCGCCTACCGGCTGCTCGGTGCGGCGATCGCAGACCCCGCCAACCACGTATCGTTCCGACTCTCGGCCGGCGACACCCTGTTCGTCAACGGCTTCCGGGTGTTGCATGCCCGCACGGCCTATCAGCCCGACGGTCCGCGTCACCTGCAAGACGTGTACTTCGAGTTCGACGATGTGCACAGTCACCTGGCGACGATGAGTGGTGAAGCCACCAACGCCATGGTCGTCTCGACCGGCTAGGAACTCGCCGCTACGCCCAGTCGAGGATGACTTTGCCGCACTCGCCGCCGTGGACGATCGCGAAGGCCTCGTCGAAGCGATCGGCGGGCAGTTCGTGGGTGATGATGTCGGCGATGTCGAGGCCGCTCTGCAGCATCGCCGCCATCTTGTACCACGTCTCGAAGATCCGCCTGCCGTAGATGCCTTGGATCTCGAGACCTTTGAAGATCACGTCGTTGATGTCGAGCGTCATCGGCCCGGCGGGGATGCCCAGCACGGCAATTCGGCCGCCGTGGTTCATCGCATCGAGCATCTGGTTGAACGCGGGCTCGGCTCCCGACATCTCCAGGCCGACGTCGAATCCCTCGGTCATGCCGAGCTCGGCCATCACCGGCGCGAGTTGCTCGGTGCGCACGTCGACGACGCGGCTGGCGCCCTGCTTGGCCGCCATGTCGAGACGGAATGCGTTGATGTCGGTGACGACCACGTTGCGGGCGCCGATGTGGCGCACGATCGCGGTGGCCAGGATACCGATCGGGCCGGCGCCGGTGATCAGTACGTCTTCGCCGACGACGTCGAAGCGCAGCGATGTGTGCGTGGCGTTGCCCAACGGGTCGAGCACGGCAGCCACGTTGTCACTGATATGTGCGGGCACGACGAACACGTTCTCCGACGGGATCACGACGTACTCGGCGAAGGCTCCGGGGCGCGTGACGCCGACCCCGGTGTGGTTGTGGCAGAACTCGCGACGGCCGCCCTTGCAGTTGCGGCAGTGCCCACACGTCACGTGCCCTTCGCCGGCGACGCGTTGGCCGACATCGAGCCCGATCACGTCGCTCCCGAGTTGTTCGATCTCGCCCATGAACTCGTGCCCGACAACCATCGGTACGGGGATCGTCGCCTGGGCCCACGCATCCCAATCATGGATGTGCAGGTCGGTGCCGCAGATCGAGGTCTTGCGCACGCGAATGAGCACGTCACGATCGCCGGGAACCGGCTTTGGTACATCTTCCAGCCACAGGCCGGGTTCGCGCCGAGCCTTCACGAGTGCTTTCACGAGATCAACCTCATCGCCCGACCGACGCAGGTGAACGCTTCGATCGCTCGATCGATGTCGTCGTCGGTGTGGGCAGCCGACATCTGCGCGCGGATGCGGGCCTTGTCTTGCGGTACTACGGGGAAGGAGAACGCGATCACATAGATGCCTTCGGCCAGCAGGCGCTCGGCCATCTCCGAAGCCACGCGTGCGTCGCCGAGCATCACCGGGATGATCGGGTGACCGGCACCGGCCAACGTGAAACCGACGCGCTGCATGCCCTCGCGGAAGCGGGCCGCGTTGTGTTCCAACTGCAAACGCAGCTCGCTGCTGGACTCCAACAGATCGAGCACCCGGATGGTCGCCGAGGCAATGACCGGCGCCAGCGTGTTGGAGAACAGGTACGGCCGCGAGCGTTGCCGCAGCCAGCCGATGATCTCGCGTCGCCCCGACGTGTAGCCACCGGAGGCGCCACCGAGCGCCTTGCCCAAGGTGCCGGTGATGATGTCGATGCGGCCCATCACCTCGGCGAACTCGTGGGAGCCGCGGCCGTGGGCGCCGACCAGGCCGACGGCGTGCGAATCGTCGACCATCACGAGTGCGTCGTGGCTCTCGGCGAGATCACAGATCGCCGTCAGGTTGGCCAGCACGCCATCCATCGAGAACACGCCGTCGGTGGCGATCAGCCGGTAGCGGGCGTCGGCCGCCTCGACCAGGCGTTGTTGCAGCTGCTGCATGTCGTTGTTGTCGTAGCGCAACCGGCGGGCGCGGCAGAGACGGATGCCGTCGATGATCGAGGCATGGTTGAGGGCGTCGGAGATCACCGCGTCGGCCTCGTCGAGAATGGTCTCGAACAGCCCCCCATTGGCATCGAAGCACGATCCGTACAGGATCGTGTCGTCGGTGCCGAGGAAGTTCGAGAGCCGAGCTTCCAACTCCTTGTGCTCGGTCTGTGTCCCGCAGATGAACCGCACCGAGGCCATGCCGTATCCGTAACGGTCGAGGGCTTCGTGGGCGGCAGCGACGATGTCGGGGTGATCGGCCAGGCCGAGGTAGTTGTTGGCACACAGGTTGAGCACCGACGTGCCGTCGGCCAGACGGATGTGCGCCGACTGGGTCGAGTCGATCACCCGCTCGCTCTTGAACAAGCCCTCGCCCGCCAGCGCTGCGCACCTCGCGGCGAGGTCATCGAGCAGCGGGCTACGCATGCCGGCGCCGCAACTCGGGCAGTACGTCGGTGGCGATCCGCTCGAACGCCGGCACCTGGGACTCGACCGCTGGGTAGTACATCGAGATCTCCGTGATCCCCAACTCGGTCACGCGCCGGACGGTCTCGGCGAACACCTCGTCGGACTCGTAGTAGCCGATCGCGCCACCGCCGGTCCGGGCCTTCGGATCGAACATGGTGTACGACCGACGGAGGGTGGCGGGGTCCCGTTCGAGCTCGGCGCACAGCTTGTCCATCGTCGTGCAACGGTCGGCCAGCTCTGCCAGTTGCTCCTCGAAGTCGGAGGCAAAGCTCAAGCTGTTCCAGATGTCGGCGTATGCAGCAGCGTGTCGCATCATCCGCGGGCCGAGCGCGGCCACCATCAGTGGAAGGCGCGGCTGCTGCACGGAACCAGGGTTCATCACCGCGTCGTTGGCCGAGTAGTAGTTGCCGTGGTAGGTCGTGGTGCCCTTGGCCAGCAGGTGGTCCAGGAGCTCGATGTACTCGCCGAAGCGAGCGACCCGTTCGCCGGTGCTCCAGTTCGGCGCGCCGATCATGTCGCACGACGGATCGATGGTCAGGCCGGTGCCGACGCCGAGCTCCAGACGGCCGCCGGAGATGTGATCGACGGTGACGGCCTGATGGGCGAGCACCGCCGGGTTGCGCAACGGTATCTGGGTCACGCAGGTCGTCAGCCGCATGGTCGACGTCCGCGCCGCGATCGCGGCGACACCGGTCCAGGCCTCGAGCCAGGGTGCGGTGGGGTTGCTCCAGTCGCAGAAGTGATCGGGCACGGCCGCGACGTCGATCCCCAGTGCCTCGAGGCGTTCGAACCGGGCGAGGTACTGCGACCACGGCACGTTCGGGATCACGAGCACCTGGAACCGAACGTCGTGGCTCATGAGCGGATGCTAGTGCGTCGCGCCAGCTCGTCATCTTGGCGTCATCTTCGATCATGTATTGTGGGTGGACCAATGGTCGACCTGCGCACCCTCCCTCTCCTGTGGGATGAGCTCGTCGACGCCCAGGGCGTGCCTCGCCCGGCAGCAGCGGCACTGGTCGAGCGCCTTCGATCGTTGGACATCGAGGAGCTGCAGCAGCGCCAGACGTTGGCCGAGGTCGACATCTTGGCGCTCGGTATCACCTTCACCGTCTACAACGACGGTCAGGGCACCGATCGCGCCTGGCCGATGGACATCGTGCCGCGGGTGATCGGCGCCTCGGAATGGGCTCGTATCGAACGTGGCCTCAAGCAGCGTCTCGCTGCGCTCAACCGCTTCATCGACGACGTCTACCACGACCAAAAGATCGTCACCGACGGCGTGTTCCCCGCGGATCTGTTGACCGACTCGGTGAACCTTCGTTCGGAGTGCGCCGGCATGTCGCCGAAGTTCGGCGTGTGGGCGCACATCTGTGGCAGCGACCTGGTGCGCGACGCGGACGGCGTCGTGTACGTGCTCGAAGACAACCTGCGAGTGCCATCGGGTGTCAGCTACCTGTTGCAGAACCGGGCGATCTCCAAGCGAGCGTTCGCCGAGTTGTTCGAACGGCAATCGATCCTGCCGGTCGACGACTACCCCGATCATCTGCGGCGGCTGCTGGTGTCGTTGGCATCCGATGAGCTCCATGGCGTGCGGGTACCACAGGTGGTGGTGCTGACCCCTGGCGTCTACAACAGCGCTTACTTCGAGCACTCGTTCCTGGCCCAGCAGATGGGCGTGCCACTGGTCGAGGGCGCCGATCTGTTCGTCGATCCCAGCAACCGGGTGTGGATGCGCACGATCGACGGGCCCAAGCCGGTCGATGTCATCTATCGACGCATCGACGACCAGTTCCTCGATCCTGAGGTCTTCCGCAAGGATTCCCAGCTGGGGGTTCCCGGCCTGATGCGAGCGTGGCGCGCCGGCAACGTGGCCATCGCCAACGCGCCCGGCGCCGGCGTCGCCGACGACAAGGTGGTCTACGCGTGGGCGCCCGATTTCATCCGCTACTACCTGAACGAGGAGCCGCTGCTGCCCAACGTGCCGACCTACAGATGCCTGTATGCCGACGAGTTGGCGCATGTGGTCGAGCACGCCCACGAGCTCGTGCTGAAACCGGCCAACGAGAGCGGTGGCTACGGGTTGACGATCGGCAGCATGGCGACCGCTGCGCAGTTGGAGACCGCGATCGCGGCCATCCACGCCGATCCGCGCAACTGGGTGGCCCAACCGATCCTCAAGCTGTCGACCGCGCCGACGCTGTGCGCCGGCGAACTGGCGCCGCGCCATGTCGACCTCCGGCCGTTCGTGCTGTCGGGGCGCGACACGTACGTCACGATGGGTGGCCTCACTCGCGTGGCGCTGGTCGCCGGCTCGCTGATCGTCAACTCGTCGCAGGGTGGCGGATCCAAGGACACCTGGGTCGTCGAGGAGTCGTGATGCTGTTGTCGCGAGTGGCCGAGCGGTTGTATTGGGCGGCCCGCTACCTGGAGCGCGCCGAAGGCACCGCCCGGATCGTGCGCGAGCACTCCAACGTGATGGTCGATCTCCCGCTGACGATCCCGCCCAACTGGGATCATTTGCTCGGCATCACGGGTGGCCGAGAGGAGTTCGACCAGCGATATGGGGCCGGCGACGAGGCCTCGATCGTGACGTTCCTGGTCGCAGATCCGCTGAACCCCGGCAGCGTGCACTCGAGCATCGGCCACGCACGCGAGAACCTGCGCACGTGCCGCGACATCTTGCCCGCACAGGCCTGGAACGCCGTCAACGATCTCTACCTTGCCGCCGGTCGCGGTGCGCTCGAGGGAGTGAAGCGGCGCTATCGGTCGAGGTTCCTGGAGAAGGTGATCGCCGAGCATCAGCGCCTGCTCGGCATCTTGACGACGACGATGAGCCGCGACGAGGCGTACACCATGCTGCGTCTCGGTCGGCACATCGAGCGCGGGGACATGATCACTCGCGTGCTCGACGTGCGCGCCGGATTGTTGCTGGGCGAACGTCCGGAGCGCGCCGAACTGTACGACGACCTGCAGTGGTCCAGCGTGCTGCGATCGCTCTCGGCACTGCAGATGTACAACCGCCGTTCGGCGGTGGGTGACGGGGCGACCGAGGTCATCCGGTTCATCCTCGACGAGATCACGTTCCCGCGCTCGGTGGCGTACTGCTTGGCAGGCGTGCAGTCGAGTGCCAGGGAGCTGCCCTTCAGCGAGTCGGTGATGGCAGCGTGCCGGGCGGCGCTGGTGGAACTGTCGTCGTCGAATCCGACCGAGTTGCTCGATGCCGATCAACTGCACCTCAAGGCCGACCGCCTGCAGATCGCCATCGGCACGATCAGCGATCGCATCGCCGGCACGTACTTCGGTCACGCGGCATGGCCGAGCTGACGTGATCGACGTCGAAGTTCCCGCGTCGTACGTGCCGGTTGCCGGCCGGTTCGACGAGCTGGTCGACGAGACCGGCGCGGTCCGCCCGCAGTGGGAGTCGATGGTCCGCACGTGGACCACGCTCGGCGCCGACGAGATCGTCCGGCGACAGACGGTGGCCGAGCGCCTGCTGGTCGCCGAAGGCGCCGGGCACGTCTTCCACGACGACCGTGAGGTCGGGATGCCGTGGGGCCTCGACCCGGTTCCGTATGTGATCGGTGCCGCGGAGTGGCGCGTCATCGAGCGCGGGTTGAGCCAACGTACTCGCGTGCTCGACGCGGTCCTGGCCGATCTCTACGGACCACGCCGGTTGTTGCTCGACGGTGTGATCCCGACCGCGGCCGTGATGGGTTCGCGGGGCTACCAGCTCGCTGCTGTCGGGGTCACCGTGCCGCGGCCACGCCTGACGCTGTACGCCGCCGATCTGGTTCGCGACGGCTCCGGCCAGTGGCTGCTGATGCGCGATCACACCGATGCGCCCAGCGGGTGCGGCTATGCGTTGATGAACCGCACGGTGCTGTCGCGGCTGTACCCCGAGCCATTCCGGCACCTGGGAGTCAGCCCCCTGTCGGGATGGTTCGCCGATCTGCGCACGGCGTTGTCGACGGCGGCTCCGCCCGCGGTCAGCGGCCCGCGCACGATCCTGCTGGGCCCGAACCCGCAACGCCCCGGGTTCGTCGAGGCGTCGTACCTTGCCGCTCATCTCGGTTATCACCTGGCCAGCAGCGGCGACCTGATCACGCGGGGCGGCAGCGTCTGGCTGCGCACGCTCGGCGGTCTCGAGCAGATCGATGTCGTCTTCCGCCGCCTGGCCGATACGGGGTCTGATCCGCTCGAGCTCCGTCCATCTGGTCTCGGCGGTGTGACGGGGCTGCTGCAGGCGGTGCGCGAGGGCAACGTTGGCGTCGCCAATTCGCTGGGCAGCGGCGTGGCCGACCGGTTGTGGCTGCAACCCTTCCTGGCCGATGCCGCTCAGCACCTGCTCGGCGAGACGCTGGAGCTGGCCTCGATCGAGACGTGGTGGTGCGGTGATCGCGAACGACTGGCGTCCGTGCGCGCCGAGCCACGCGCCTTCGTGTTCCACGACACCGACCCTGTGTCGCCGATGCAATCGGTGTTCGGCGACCAACTGACCGACTCGGGCACGGCCGACTGGCTCGACCGGATGACGGCGGCCCCGCATCGGTACGTGGTGCAGCCCAAGATCGAGTTCGCCAGCACGCCCGTCGCCGTCGACGGTCACCTGCGCAGCGGCAGGGCCAGCATCCGGGTGCAGACCGTGCGGCTCGGCGACGACGCCATCGTGCTGCCGGGGGGTCACGGGCGGCACGTCGCGCCAGGGCAGTTGGTGATCAACTCGTCGGATGCGTTCGGCAAGGACGTGTGGGTGTTGACCGATCCCACGGTCCAACGGATCAGTGCCGGTTCGTCGGCGATTGCCCGGCGCGCCCGCCTCCCGCAGATCGACCTGCGCGACTCGCTGCCGACCCGGTCGGCAGAGGCCTTGTTCTGGTTGGGGCGCAACGCCGAGCGCGCCGAGGCAGCGACGCGGACAGCGAGATTTGTCATCGCTCGCAACGGCAGCGACCCTGCGCTTCTGGCGTCGCCGTGGCTCGGGCATGCGATCTCCGCGCTGCGCGCCGTCAGCGGAGGGCGCCCGCAGGAGCAGGACAGCGACACGGCCGCGGACGACACCGACGTGCTGGCGGTCGAGGTCGCCTCCGCACTGGGCGACCGGTCGGGTGCGGTGGCCAATAGTCTCCGGCACCTCGCAGCCAACGCCGGTGGTGTGCGTGAGTTCCTCTCCACGGCGACATGGCGCGTGCTGAACGGTCTCGACGTAGAGCGGGCAATCCTCGCCTCGACCACCGATCGCAGCGATCCGTTCCTCGTCACCGAGTGCCTCGACCGGATCATGGTCGATCTTGCTGCTCTGGCCGGGTTGGTGATGGAGAGCATGGTGCGCGGGCCAGGTTGGCGGTTCCTCGATCTCGGTCGTCGGCTGGAGCGCGCCGTGCTGCTGCTGGGGGTGATCGAAGCGACGCTCGGTGATCCGCCCGGCGGCGATGTCGCCCAGCCGGTGTACGACCTCGTGCTCGGCGCCAGCGAGAGCCTGGTCGCCTACCGCCGGCGGTACCGCAGCGACGTGCGCATCGACGCCATCGAGGACTTGCTCGTGCACGACGACTCCAACCCTCGCTCACTGGTGTTCCAGCTCGACCGGATCAACGAGCACCTCGCCGCGCTGCCGTGGAACCCGGATGCGTCGAAGCATCGCCGGTTCCTCGACGCGGCAGCGCGTGGTCGATTGGGGGAGGGGCCCGACTCGCTCTCCAAGTTGGTGCTCGGCGTGCGCGGGCCGCTGCTGGAGCTGATCCGCGAGCTGATGCTGGCCTGGTTCACCCACCCGGCGCGGCGCGGCCTGGGTGGTTTCGGCTGATGCGCTACCGCGTGCAGCACACCACCGAATACCGGTACAGCGCTCAGGTCATCAATGGTCATACCGTTGCCCATCTCCGGCCGCGACAAACACCGACCCAGACCGTGGTCAGTTCCGAGGTCACGACGCTGCCCGATGCCGATCACTTCGACGAGTACCTCGACGCATTCGGCAACCACGTGTCGTATCGAGCGGTCGAGCAGGTTCACGACCAACTGGTCGTGACCGGGTCCTGCGAGGTCGACATCATTCCGCCCGAGCCGCTCGTGTGGTCACCGCCGTGGGAGGAGCTCCGCGGCATCGTCGCCGCCGATGGCAGCCCCGACGGCCTGTTGGCCAGGATGTGCTCGATCGAATCGACGCTGGTCAAGCCGTCGGCCGATCTGGCCAGGTTCGCGTCGTGGTCGTTCCTGCCGGGTCGCGCCTTTCACGAGGCGGTGATCGACCTGTCGCACCGCATCTTCACCGAGTTTGCGTTCGACCCCGGATTCAGCGACGTCAGCACGCCACTGGCCGACGTGTTGACCCATCGTCGCGGAGTGTGCCAGGACTTCGCCCACCTGGCGATCGGGACGATGCGGTCGCTCGGCCTGCCGGCCCGGTACGTCAGCGGCTACATCGAGAATCGTCCACCGCCGGGGGAGACCAAACTGGTGGGCGCCGACGCGTCGCATGCCTGGTGCTCGGTGTACATCCCCGGGTGGGGCTGGCTCGACGTGGATCCGACCAACGACAAGGCTCCGCCGATGACGCACGTGACGATCGGCTGGGGGCGTGACTACGCCGATGTCGCGCCGGTGCGCGGTGTGGTGTTCGGATCACCAGCCACCCAGGAGCTGTCGGTCGCGGTCGAGGTCTCGAGGGTCGGCGACTGAAGGAATCCTGCAACCGTTACGCTCGCGGGCATGGGGACCATCACTGCCTGCTCGCTCGACTGCCCGGATAGCTGCAGCCTGGAGGCAAAAGTCGAGGATGGCCGGTTGATCGCCCTCGATGCCGCGCCGAATGGCGCCAACCCGGCGACGAACGGCTGGATCTGCGCCAAGGTCAAGCACACGCCGCAACTGCTGCACGGCAAGGATCGCATCACCACACCCAAGCGGCGGGCCGGTCGCAAAGGCTCGGGCGAGTTCGTGGAGATCACGTGGGAGGAAGCGCTCGACGAGTTTGCCGACAGGATCCGCTCGGCGGTCGATGCCCACGGTTGGGAGTCGGTGGTGCCGTACCTGTACAGCTCGTCGGCCGGGAACCTCGGCCGGCACGGGTTGTCGCCACTGGTGTGGGAGCACCTCGGCGCGGCCCGCACCGACATCACGATCTGCGCAGCGACAGTCGGCGAGGCCTGGGACCGCACCTATGGCGACATGGCGTCGGCCGATCCGAACGACCTGCAGCACAGCCAGTTGATCGTCGTCTGGGGCGCCAATCCCAACGTGTCGAACCCGCACCTGTCGCCGGTGATCGAGGAACGCCGGCGTGCCGGCGCGACCGTGGTGGTGGTCGACCCGCGGCGTACACCGATCGCGGCCCGCGCCGACCTGCACCTCGCTGTGCGGCCCGGCACCGATGGCGTGTTGGCCATGGCGGTGGCCGCGCAGCTGCAGCGCAACGACCACATCGATCGCCCGTTCGTCGAGCAGTGGGTCGACGGCGCTGACGAGTACCTGGCCGTGTGCGAGGAGTGGACGGTGACTCGTGCCGCCGAGGTGTGTGGTGTCGAAGTGGCCGACATCGAGCGGTTCGCCGAGATGTACGGCACGATCCGGCCGGCGATGTTGCGCGTCGGTTGGGGCCAGGAACGCAACCGCAATGGTGGCTCGGCCAGCCGCGCCGTGTTCGCGTTGCCGGCGCTGGCCGGGCAGTTCGGGGTGCCGGGCTCGGGCGTGTTCAACTCCATCGGCGGCGGCGTGGGCTACCAGGAGGACGCCATCCGACGCGGTGTGGTCGGCGACGCGCCGGTTCCCGCACGCCGGCCGATCAACATGAACCGTCTCGGCCGCATCCTGGTCGACGACGAGGGTGGTCGCGTCGAGGTGCTGTTCGTACAAGGTTCGAACCCGGCGGCGACGTGTCCCGAACAGGCCATCGTGCTCGAGGGCCTGGCCCGCGAGGATCTGTTCACCGTGGTGCACGACCTGACGATGACCGATACGGCGCGATATGCCGACCTGGTCCTGCCGGCGACATCGCAGTTCGAGGTCCAAGAGGTCGTGGGCAGCTACGGGTCGTTCGTGATCCAGGAGGCGCCGGCAGTGATCCCGCGAGTCGGCGAGAGCCGCACCAACGACGAGGTCAGCGTCGGCGTGGGAACGCGCTTCGGGCTCGATCCACGCCAATGGGACCCGAACCCGCAGCGCGTTCGCCGCTTGGCATTGGGTGATCGGGTGCTGCCCTTCGCGACCCGGCCGAACGGTGGCACGGTGCAGTTCCGAGACGTCGATCCCGGCGGCAGGGTGCAGCTGGTGTTCGACGCCGAGGGCGTCGACCGGCTGCCCGTGTACCGACCCATCGACCAGCCGGCGCTGCCGTTGACGCTGATCACTCCCGCCACCAGTCGCACGACCAGCTCGATGTTCGGCAACATCGCGCCTGCCTCGGCCGATGTGCACCTGCATCCCGACGATGCCGCCGCCCGCGGCCTGGCCAACGGTGACCGGGCGCGGATCACCGATGGCCGCCACTCGATCGAGGCAGTCGTCGCGGTCGACGCCACGCTGCGCCCGGGCCTGGCGACGATGCCGAAGGGGATGTGGTGCCGTGACGGGCACGGTGGTTACACCGCCAACGTGTTTGCTCCGGATCACCTTGCCGATCTCGCCGGTGGCGCCAGCTTCAACGACGCCCGCGTCGAGGTCTCCGCTGCCGGGTAGCCGTCCGCGGCCGCAAATCGCCAGCAGCAGCGTGTCGCCCGGATCTCTGTGTGAGCGTTCAGACGTTCCGCGGCTCTGGTCGCTCGCGCAAACTTCCCAGCCCTCGGGCGGGCAGGGCTGCGCTCGCCACGGCGACGATCGTCGCTGGTGGCCGCGGTCGCGAATCCACGTGAGTAATCTCCGCCACCATGAACGACGCTGACCGCGACGCTTGGGTGGTGGTGGTCGGGGCCATCAACGTGGACTTGGTCGTGGTGGCGCCGCGCCTGCCGGGGCCGGGCGAGACGGTCGTCGGTGGTGGGCTGCAGACATACGGTGGTGGCAAAGGTGCGAACGCCGCGGTGGCCGCGGCGAGGGTCGGCGCCAGGGTGCGCTTGATCGGTGCGGTCGGTGACGACGATACGGGGACAGCGGCCGTGGCCGAGCTCGCCGGAGAGGGGATCGATGTCACCGATGTGGCGGTCCTGCCAGGGGAGTCGACCGGGGTGGCGTTGATCGTCGTCGACGAGCGTGGCGAGAACCAGATTGCCGTCGGCGCCGGCGCCAATGCAGCGGTCACCGCTGACCACGTGCGGCGATGCTTGCGTCTCGTCCTGCCCACAGCGGGGTGCGTGTTGGTGAGTACGGAGATCCCCGCCGATGCGGTTGCAGCGGCAGTCGAGGAGACCACGGCCGCCGGGGTCGCGTGCGTCGTGAACCCGGCTCCGGTACTCGAGGTCGTCGCCGAGTTGCTGGCACTCGGCCCGATCCTCACCCCGAACGAATCGGAGCTGGCCGACCTGGTGTCGTTGCTCGGCGGTGCCCGTGGCGATTCCGCAGTCGAGAGCGCGTTGCGGATCGTCGAACGCAGCCGCCATGCGGTCGTGGTCACTCAGGGCGGCGAGGGGGTGTTGGTCGTCGATGCCGACCTGGCCGCCCGGCGGCTGCCGGCCCCATCGGTCGCGGTGAAGGACACGACCGGGGCGGGCGACACGTTCAACGGGGTGCTCGCCGCTCGATTGGCGGCGGGCGACGACCTCGACACCGCAGTGCCAGTCGCGGTTGCCGCCGCCTCGCTCTCGGTGGGCGCGGTCGGTGCCCGCGGTGGCATGCCGACGATGGCGGCAGTCGCCACAGCGATGCAGTAGCCGGTCGGCCAGCGGCCTCGCTACTCGGCGTCAGCGCACGCCTTGCAGCGCCCGACGATGGCGAAGTGCGAGCCGTCGAGCACGAAGTCGTAGTCGCGTTCGAGCGTGCGCCGCGCCGTGTCGAACACTCGTCGTGGAACCGCGACGTGGCGGCCACACGTCTCGCAGACGAGGTGGCGGATGTCGGTGGAGACGGCGGTGCGTTCGTAGATGGCCGGGCCGTGCGACAAGTGGACGTGTCGCACGACGCCGATCTCCTCCAACAGCGCCAGCGTGCGGTAGACAGTGGAGACGTGGGTCTCGCCGACTGACTCGGCCAGTTCCTCCGCAGTGAAGGCTCGTTGCTTGGCGCGTACGGCGTCGAGGATCGCAGTGCGAGTCTTGCCGACGGTGTGACCTTCTTCGCGGAGCCGGAGTGCGATCGCTGCCGGGTCGACCAGGTCGCCGGCGTGCTTGCGTCGCACGGTTGTCATTCGTGGTGTGCCAGCGCCGTGACCCAGGCGCACACCTCGGCGATGCCGGCGCCGGTCTTGGCCGACGTCTCGATCGTGCGCACATCGGGATTGACGTCGCGCAGGTTCGAATGGAAGAGGTCGAGATCGAAGTCGAGGTAGGGCAGCAGGTCGATCTTGTTGACGATGACCACATCGGCGCTGCGGAACATCACCGGGTACTTCAGCGGCTTCTCCTCGCCTTCGGTCACGGAGAACACCATCGCCCGGGCGTGCTCGCCCACGTCGAACTCCGCGGGACACACGAGATTGCCGACGTTCTCGATCACGACCAAGTCGAGGTCGGCCAGTGGCAGTCGCGGCAATGCCGAACGCACCATTGTGGCGTCGAGGTGGCACTCGCCGCCGAAGCCGTTGGAGGTGTTGACCAGCGACACGGGAGCGCCGAGCCCGGCAAGCCGGTCGGCGTCGATCGACGTCTCGACATCGCCCTCGACGATGCCGACGCGCAACGACGAGCCCAGCATCAGCAGCACTTCTCGCAGCAGCGTGGTTTTGCCTGCGCCCGGCGACGACATGAGGTTGACCACCTGCACTCCGGCATCGTGGAAGTCGCTGCGATTGGCCTCGGCCGTGCGGTCGTTCTCGCCGAGGATCTTCTCCAAGACCTCGACGCGCAGCCCACCCGTCTGGTAGCCGGAGTGGTCACCGACCCCGTGATCGTGATCGTGCTCGAGCTCGTGATCATGGTCGCCGTCGTCGTGCGAATGTCCCGTGCCGTCGGCGTGATAGTGGAAGCGTCCCATCGGTGATCCTCCGTTCGGGCTACCCGAACGCTACCGCGATCGGCAACGCGTGTTTGCTCCCTGGCTCATACCACCGGAGCGCAGACGAGCAGGGAGTGCGGCTGGATCTCGAACTCCAACGTCTTCGACTTGCCCTTCACCCCACCGTCGAGCTCGAACCGGCGCTTCTTGTCGAACGTCACCGTCACCGCTTCTCCCTCGCCCAGCTCCGAGTGGCTCGACCATTGCTGCCTGCGAAACACTGCGCTGACCATTAGGTTTGCCCACTCGCGCTTGCCGACAGCCGTCACCGCTGCGACGTGCAGGCGGCCATCGGTAGCGGTGGCATCCGGGAAGGCCTTGATGCCACCTTTCAACGAGCCGCTGTTGCCGACCAGCACGCAGCTGACCGGGCCTTCGTAGAACGGCTCTCCGTCGATCTCGATCTTCGCATCGAACAACTTCCGATGTCGTGTCTCGCGAACTGCCGCGCCAAGGTACGCGAAGGTTCCCATGCGCTCCTTGTTGTCCTCGGCATCGTTGAGCATGTCGACGTCGAACCCGGTCCCGGCCATCACATTGAACGTCTGGCCGTTGCACGAGGCGGTGTCGAGACTGCGACGATCGCCGCGAGCGATCAGCTCGACGATCTCATCGATGTCGCTGGGCAGGTCGAGGCCCGATGCGAACAGGTTCGCAGTGCCGCTCGGCACCACGGCCAACGCTGTCTGGGTGCCCACGATGGCCTCCGATGCGGCGCGGACGGTGCCATCGCCGCCACACACGACGATCGCCGTTGCGCCACGCTTCACGGCCTTCTTGGCAGCCGCCTTGGCGGCGGACCCCTTCTCGATGTCGACCCAATGCACGTCGCCGATGCCCGCCGAGGCGAGCGCGCCGCGCAATCGACGTGCGTCCTTCTTGGCGATCTTCTCGGTGTTGGCCACCACTGCAATGCTCGACATGTACGCCTCCGGGTTCCGAACAGCCATACCCCGTCGAGACGATTGGCAAACGCCGCGGCGTGGCGACTGATCAGGAGGAGCGGAGATCGTGCGCCGATCGGCCGCCTTGCCGGCGCAGCCAGGCAACGAGCTCGGTCGCCTCGCTCTGTGCCGCGGCGCCGATTCTCGCGCGGCTACCGGGCGTTCGCAGGTTCGGCCACGCCCTGAGGGTGATCGGAGACCGGGTCTCCCAATCGCTGAGCACGCCCACCGAAGATGATGGCGACGATCATGAACCAGCCCCACCCGATCGCCAGCCCGGCGACGACGTCGGTCAGCCAGTGCACGCCGAGCAGCGCCCGGCTGGCCGCCACCGACACCGCGATCAGCGCGGCACCGCCGGCAAGCAACGCGCGAATGCGCCGCGATCGATCGCGTCCGAGCACCAGTGCCACTGCCAGCCACGACGACGCCGCGGCGACCGTGTGGCCGGAAGGGAACGAATATCCGTGTGCCACGACGAGGTGCAGCACGTCGGGACGTTCGCGGTGCACGACCACCTTCAGCAGGTTGCTGAGAAGCAGTTCACCGATACCGACCGCAGCGACGAACGCGAACACTTCCCGACTGTGGCGGCGGTAGAAGTCGAAGCATGCTGTCAGCAGCAGGACACCGACGATCACGGGCGTGCTGCCGAGTTGCGTGATCCACTTCATCGCCTGTGCTGTCGTGGTTGTGCCGTTCTTCGAACCCCACTCGGCCACAGACCGGTCGGCGGCGGCGATGCCCGAGTGGTTGTCGATCATGTCGAGCACGATGCCCACGAAGATCGCGACCACGAACAGCACGACAACGCTGGCCGTCAGCAGGAAGCCGCCGGCAGTCTTGCGGTCCATCCGCTCGTGAAGGAAGCGGTCGACCTTGGGGTGGTGCCAGAGAGATCGCCGCACTGCCTCTTCGGCCTTCGCGGGATCGACCGGGTCTGACTCGACCCGGCGCGACACAGAAATGCCAAAGGCGAGGAGCGCGGCAGCGATGCCAGACAACAAGACGACGAGGGCAGGGCTCATGCTCGCTCCACCTTACGTGTGGACCAGGTCGATCGCCGGAGCGTCGGCCGGATCCTCTGCACCAACGGATTCGCCGCGTCGCTCTGCGGACCGCCGCAGGACGAACGCTGTCGCCGTGACCGATGCGGCACCCAGCAGTGCGCCGAACACAACGTCGGTGAGGAAGTGCATGCCGCGGTACAGCCGAGCCGAGGCGACGCACACCGGCAGGATGACGGCGACGGCGACGGCCAGCACACGGATCCAACGCCGGCGGGTGTGCCAGAAGATCACGACCACGATGGCCGTGTACGCAACGGCTGCGCCGGTGTGACCGGACGGAAAGCTGGACCCGACGGGAGAGGTGTCGAGGTGGGGCACATCGGGCCGTGGTCGGTTGACGAGTGTGGTGATCGTGATGAAGCACAATGCCTCCAACACGAGGGTCACCGCCACCATCAAAGGTTCGAGCCAGCGCTTCCAGACGATCAGCATCCCGATGGCGACGATCGCGGTGACGACGATCTTCACCACGGTGTCGGCGAGCATCGAGCCCACGAAGCTCAATGAGTTCAATCCGGGCGTGCGCTGCTTCACGAACCATTCCGACACCGACTGATCGGTGTGGACGATCCATGAGTCCTTGAGCGGATGGGTCAGCAGCCAGCCGACGGCGAACCACGCCGCACTGAAGGCGAGGTAGAAAGCGAGGAGCGCGAGGGCCTCGGAGCGCCGAACGAGCCACGTGTCGCGAAGGCGGGGGGTGGGCGTGGTCGAGTTCACGGCGCCTGCAGACGACGGTGGGTGAACGTGGCGAGACAGAAGATGCCGTATGCGGCGAAGCCGATGCCGACCACGACGACCACGACGACGCCCCAGGACTCGGTGGCCAGACGGCGCAAGGCACCGTCGAGGCCGGTTGCCTCGTTGGCGTCGTAGGTCATCGCCGAGCGGAGCAGGAAGAAGCCGACCAGACCGAAGCCGATGCCTCGGCCGATCTCACCGATGGAACCGAGCCGCTCGCTCCATTTGGCTCGAGCTGCCGACATCCCCGACATGTCGAGCTCGTCCTCGACGTCCATGTGGAAGCCCTTGTATGCCCGGTAGAGGCCGACGCCGATGACGATGAGTCCGACCAGGCCGATCACGATGCGGCCGAAGCTGTGGCTCATGAACGACGCCGAGATGTCGGTGACCTTCTTGTTGCCGTCGGGCGTTGCTGCCGCATCTCGGGCCAGAGCGATCGCGCTGATCGCGAACGTGGTGTACATCACCGCGCTGGCGATGTAGCCGATCCGGTGTGCCATGGCCTTGGCGTCCTTCTTGCCGGGCAGCAGGGCCGACACGACTCGCCATGCGGCGTAGAGCAGCATCCCGATCGCCAGCAACCAGAGCAGCACGGTGCCGCCACTGGAACCGGCGACGGTCTTGATCGCGCCGACAGGGCTGGCCTCCTGCGTGCCGGTCGCCGTGGAACCGCTTGCCCAACCGGACGCCTTGGCGGCGATCGAGAGGGCCAGGTAGCCGGCGATCAGGTACACGACGCCCTTCGCGAACCATCCCGCTCGGCCGATCTTGACGGCTCCAGGATGTTCGGCGGCGAGGTTTCCGACTGGGTTGTGGATCGAATCCACATGGTGGTGAACGGATGAGAGTGGCATCGATGTGATGTTCCCGAACGGTGTTGATTTCAAACCGTGCGAGTGCGCCCCAACGTGACAGCAGCCTCGCGGTGCAGGCGGCCGAAGTTGTAGTACGCCGCGCACGCGCCCTCGGATGAGACCATGCACGTACCGATCGGGGTCTCAGGTGTGCATGCCGTGCCGAAGACCTTGCACTCCCACGGCTTGATCACGCCCTTCAACACCTCGCCGCACTGGCATGCCTTCGGATCGGCCACGCGCACCCCGGGGACCGAATAGTGAAGTTCGGCGTCCCAGTCGGCGAACTCGGTGCGCAGCCGCAATGCGCTCTGCGAGATGAACCCGAGCCCGCGCCACTCGAAGTGCGGCCGCAGCTCGAAGACCTCGGCCAGGATCTGCAGCGCCCGCGGGTTGCCCTCGTCACGAACCACCCGCGAGTACTGGTTCTCGACTTCACAACGACCCTCGCGGATCTGCATCAACAACATCACGATCGCCTGCAGGATGTCGAGGGGCTCGAAGCCGGCCGTGACCAACGGCTTGCCGTACTTCTCGGGCACGAACCGGTACGGTCGATTGCCCACCACGGTCGACACGTGCCCTGGCCCGAGGAACCCGTCGAGGCGCAGGTCGGGCGACTCGAGGATCGCCTTGATCGGCGGCACGATGGTGACGTGGTTGGAGAACACGTGGAAGTTCATCACGCGGTCCTTCCGGGCGTGCAACAAGGTGACCGCGGTCGAGGGCGCTGTGGTCTCGAAGCCGACGGCGAAGAACACGACCGATCGATCCGGGTTCTCGACAGCGATCTGCAACGCGTCGAGCGGCGAGTACACGAAGCGCACGTCTGCGCCGCGGGCTTTGGCGGCCAGCAGGTTGCCGTGACTGCCCGGCACGCGCATCATGTCGCCGAACGATGTGAAGATCACCCCTGGCGTCTCGGCGATCGCGATCGCGTCGTCGACTCGGCCCATGGGGATGACACACACCGGGCAGCCAGGGCCGTGGACCAACTCGACCTGCTCGGGCAGCACGTGCTCGATGCCGTGGCGGTAGATGGTGTGCGTGTGGCCACCACACACCTCCATGAACTTGAAGTGGTCGTCGCCGGAGAGATCGCCGATGCGCGCGAGCAACCGGCGCGCCGTGACCGGGTCGCGATACTCGTCGACGAACTTCACCGACGCGTCATCCTGTCGGACGGAGGGCGGTCACCGTGCTCGTGGTTGCCCCGCTGGATTGAAGGCGTTCGGCCAGCATCCCACCGCCTCTGCTGATCAGGCTGGCGGCCATGGCCAGACCTCCCGTCATCAGTTCCTTGGCTTCGTCGGACGCCCGAATGGTCGCCCACGCATCCTTCAACTCCTCCAGGCCTTGCTCACCCGACTTCACACCCATCATGTAGCCGACGATCACCCCGACGATCACTCCCATTGCTCGCTCACTCCTCTCGGTATTGCTCCTGTGGTTGTCGACGATGGCGAGGCCATCAAGGCCTCGACCTCGTCGGTGAACATCTCGCCCATCATCTGCAGCGACGCGAGGGCAAGATCGGCCTCGGCCTGGTCGATCTTCGACATGGCGAATCCGACGTGGATCAGCACCCAGTCTCCCGGTACGAGGTGCTCGTCCTCGAGGAGACCGATGTTGATCATCCGACCGACGCCGCTGACGTCGGCGCGGGCGAGGTGGTCATGCGTCGGGTGCAACTCGACGATCTGGCCGGGGATGCCGAGGCACATCTCAGTTCTCCTTCTCCGCGACGATCTCGACACGCACGGTCACTTCTGGTTGGACTTTGAGCATCAGGATCCGAGGGGGCTCCATGCCGAAATCGCGGATGTCGAAGGTCGACGCGCCCCCGAGGTTGAGGTTGCCGTCGGCGCCGATCGCGACGGTCATCGAGTCCTCGTAGGTGTGGGTGACGCCGCGGAAGGTCAGGTCACCACGAACGGCGTACTCGATCCCCTCGTTGGTGTGCTTCATCGACTTCAGGTCGCCGGAGATGCTCGGAAACCGCCGTGCGTCGATGCGCCGGTGTAGCTCACGATCCTCGAACGAGTTGCCCGACTTGAGGTTGACGACAGGGAACTCGAGATGACCGAGCACGGGTTGGTCGACGTTGACCTTGCCTTTGGTGACGTCGAGGTCGAGCCAGCCTTCGAGGCCCTCGGCCTCGGTGTGGATCGGGTGCACGTTCGAACGCGCCTCGATCCACACGCGGGACCGGGTCGGGAGGATCCGGTAACGAGCCACGAGCGCTTACATCTCGCGCATCTTGAGATATCGGGCGACATCGGGCAGCGACTTGACCACGATCGTGGCGAGCAGGGCGAACAGCAACGAGAACAGGAGGCGATGGATCATGGTTGAAGTTCCTTGTCTGGAGTGGAATGGATGTCGGCGAGAACCTGGTGGACTGCTGCAACGGCTGGTGCGACCGCCGCCGCGACCGGCTGGGAGAGGCCGATGCCCTCGTCGAGGGTCAGTGGTTGGCATCCTACGACCACCACGCGAGGTACATGGCCTCCCATACTGGCCAGCAGGCCGAGGACAACCGCAGGGTTCATCGAATGGGCGTCGACGCTCGTCGGGTCGATCGACTCGACGTCGGGCTCGAAGATCGCCACCGTGCCGGCCGGCTCGCCCAACGGCATGGCATCGATCAGTACCAGCGCGTCGTAGCCCTCGAGCAGCTCGTAGGCCAGGTGCACACCGCGAATGCCGAAATCTTGTGCCGTTGTGCCGTCAGGCAGCATGGCCGGGTCGATGTGCTTGATGACCTCGACCCCGAAGCCGTCGTCGCCGAGGAAGATGTTGCCGATCCCCGCCACCAGCGCCCGCAGCGTTCGCAGGACCTCGATCTCGTCGGGGTGGAAGTACAAGAACCGTCCTTGCCATTCGAGCATGTCGGCTGCTGGATCGTCGTCGAGCGCCACGGCGACGTGTTGCGCACCGTCGACGTCGTTGAACACGCCCTTCACGGTCGCCAGACGACCGGCATAGAACAGATCGTGCGCGTCGGCCCTGCGGGACGGCCGGAGGCGCACCCGGGTGCCCGTGCCGACCTCGACACCGCCGATGCGCATCGTGTCGGTGAAGGGATCGAACGACGAGTCCTGACCCGGGTCCCACCACGGCACCGAGGGTTCGGGCTCGACGACCGGCCCGATCGGGCGAAGGGTGCGCAAGGCTCCGTGCAGCCGCGACCAGATCTCGTCGGGCATCTGGTCGCAGCGGTCGATGATGGCTGCTGCCCGCGCGTCCGTACCTCGGGCCTCCGCCTTCTCGTCGTCGGTCAAGGTCAACACGCGCAGCGCGAGGATCTCGTCGATCTCGGTCGAGTCGCAAAAGTCGCCGGCACTCTCGGGAGCGATCGCCGGGAAGTCGTACAGGATGATCGGCGACGACAGCATCACGTCGCTGGTGATCGTGTCACCGATCAGCACGGGAAAGGTGCCGTCGTTGACGCACCCGGACACCGCGTCCTCGGCGGCAGCGCTGGGCTCCAGCAACGAGACGAACCTGGCGTTGTCGGCTGCCAGCAGCGTGTGCACGGCGATCAGCGACCGCCGCATGGCCACATCGCGGTTCGCTCCTTCGGCGCTCCACGCTGTCGTGTTCTCGATGGCCACCGAGACTTTCACGAACCGTCCACCCCCGGCCGCGGCTCGGATCGACGTCCTGACCAGGCCATCGACCTGCTCGCATCGCCGAACTGCGCGACCGATGACCTCGCCGCGATGGTCGCGCAGCAGCTCGATGTTTTCGCCGGCCGGCATGGTGATGGGATGCTCCCGTGTCGCCTGGTCGGTCGAGAGAAGCTCAGCGACGTCGAGGTCGATCTCGTGCTCGATGGCTTCGTCCCACGGCACGACGGTCGTGTCATCGACGACGAGCGCGGCGACGGGGGAGTACGTGAGCCCACCGTCGGCCGTTGCCTCGACCTGGCGATGCTGGGCCTGGAGGCAGCGGATGCGCACGCTGAGTTGCGATTGATCACCGCGGTCGACGATCACTTCAGTGCACATCGCCGAGCGTTCACTTCCCGACGATGTCGCGTACGCGGGCGGGGCGAGCACACCGAACTGCCAGCGCAGCTGGTTCTTCTGCGCCGATGCCCGGTAGGGATACAGCACGTACCCCTCGTACAGCACGGCGTCGGCGACCTGGCGCGCCGACGCGAACCGATCCGTGCGCAGCTCCGGGTCATGGATTGTCGGCCCGGTCATCCGTCCTCCCCGGCTTCTTTCAACAACCGCTCGAACGTCTCGTCCCACGACAGCAGTGCCCGTGCCGACTTGTACCGCTGGAGCGCGTCGAGGGTCTCGCGTCGCAGGCGCAGCCATCCGGTGTTGGGGAAGTACAGGTCCATCATGTCGCGCCACAAGGCGACCGGCAGCCGGTACGACGCCTCCTCGCTCCATGAGACGGGCGCCGCGTTCAGCCCCGCCGCGCTCTTGCCGAAGACCGTGCCGGAGAACATCACCACGATCGGGATCTCGCCGTCATCGAGCGCATGCATGTATTTGGCCGCGGCGATCTCGAAGTCGTAGGTGCACGTGATCGGCAGGTCGACCTCGGTCTCGCCGGTGAAGCCCGTGACCGTCATGCTCACGTTGGTCCACAAGAAGGGCCGCAACGTGTCGCCCCACCGCGGAGTCTCGCCGAACAACTCCGTCAGGCGCGCTTCCTCGTCGGGGTCGTAGTGCCGGCGCTTGGGTTCGATCATGATCTGGCTGCGCAGCGCCAGGGCGTGCACGGGCTGTCCGTCGGCAGCGACGATCCGCAGCCGCAAGGCGAGCGTCGGCACGGCGGCGTACGCCTCGACCCTGGCGCCCACGACCTCGAACGAGACCGGGCTCATCAGCGGACACCCTCGGTCGATGCACGCGCTGGCACGGCCTTGGCGCGCACGCGATCGAAGAAGGCGTCGAGCGCGGCGTGCGCTTCGGCGCCACCGTCGAACCCCTTCCACAACCTGCGCAACTCGCCCACCAACTCATAGCAGACGTCGATGGGTACGAGGTAGCACTCGGCCGACGCCTCACCCGATCGGCGCCCGGCGCTGCGTACGAGGAACGCCTCGACATCGGGTCGCAGCGATGCCAGGTCAGGATTGGCAGCGACGATCTGCTCCCACGAATCGAGCGACAGCAGCGACTCCGTGGCCCCGGCCGGACTAGGGTAGAAGGCCGCGACGTGGTCGAGTGAGGAGTTCATGAAGAAGAACGCGACGCCGACCGGGATCTGCAACGCGTCCCATTGTGACGACGACAGGGTGAATTCGGGGAACGACATGAAGCGATCCGGCACGGCGCGAAAGCGTGAGCCACCGGCACCGTCGGGTGCAAACACGAGGTAGCACGGGCGGCAGGCGCACATCATCGCGCGGCTCTCGAGGTCGACCACGTGGCCGTGATCATCGGGCAACAACTCGGCGCACAGTTCGCACCGCTCGCCGGGGCGCGGCTTTGGCTGCAGCGGCATCTCGCGGATCCTTTTCAGGACGGCGCCGAGTGGCTGCGGGCCACTCACGGCACGCTCACGTCCGATGCGAACGCCGCGCCACACCCTGATGCCGGATCGAAGGCAGCGCTCGGTTTGGACCCGAGCAGGATGGGGATCGACACGGATTGCTCGGACGGCTCCTCGACGTCGATGATCGAGATCTCCGGCGCGGCATCGGTGATCGCCCGCTCCACGGTGGTACGCAACGTGACCGCTGAGGACGGGCAGCCGTCACAGCTTCCGAGCAGTCGAAGGCGTACCGCGCCCGCGCGCTCGTCGATGTCGAGCAGCTCGACATCGCCACCGTGGCCGGCGAGGAACGGTCGAACTGCTTCGAGTGCGTTGGCGATGCGAACTGCGAGATCGTCGGGATGTAGCCCATTGGCGACCAGCAGGCTGGCCAGCAGATCGTCGGCGGTGATGCGCTCGATGAGGTCGGGCGCGTGCTGTTGCGCCAACTCCATGATCGTGGCCAGCCCGCTGCCGTACAGCTCGCTGACCAGTTGCAGCAGCTCGACTGCTTGATCGAAGACGCGTGGGTCGGCTCGCGCCTGCAGTGCCTCGAGCTTGTGCTCGATCGTCTCGCCGATCTCGGTCACCTCAGGTCAGGTCCTCGTGGTTGTACATGCTCGGCGAGTGCACCTTGCTCAACGTGTGGCCCTTGCCCATGTACATGTGCACGCCGCACGGCAGGCACGGGTCGAAGCTGCGAACCGTGCGCATGATGTCGATGCCCTTGAAGTGCTCGAGGTCGTTCTCCTCGAAGATCGGGCACCCCTGCACCGCGTCCTCGTACGGACCCGGGGTGCCGTAGATGTCGCGCGGGTTGGCGTTCCACGGCGTCGGCGGGTACGGGTGGTAGTTGGCGATCTTGCCGTCGCGGATCACCATGTGATGCGACAGCACGCCGCGCACGGCTTCGGTGAAGCCACAGCCGATCCCTTCGTCGGGAACGGTGAAGGGCTCCCATGTCTTGGTCTTGCCGGCCCGTACGTCGGCCAACGCCTTGTCGAGGAAGTGCAACGCTGCCGCTGCCGAGTAGGCCTGGAAGTACGTGCGCGCCCTGTTGCGCTCGATCGTGTTCGACCACTTCGGGATCTTCCATTCGAAGCTGACCGGGCCTTTGAGCGCCGTCTTGGGCAGGTTGATCTGCACGCTCGAGCCGGTGGCCTTGACGTAGCCACCGAGATCCACCAGTCCCGACAGGGCGGTCGACCACAGGCGGGCCAACGGGCCGCCGCCAGTGTCGAGCGCCAGGTGATCCTTGCCGTCGAACCAACGTGGCGACATCACCCAGCTGTAGTTGGCGTCGAAGTCGCGCTTCTGCGGCCGCGGGATGGTCGTCTGGTTCCACGGGTGGTTGCGGTCGACCGGGTTGCCGAGCGGGTCCTTGGTGACGAAGATCTCCTGGTCTTCCCAGCTCTGGTAGAACGAGCTGCCGAGCAGGATTCGGATGCCGAGGTTGATGTCGACGAGATCGTTGGTGACCAACTTGCCGTCGACGATGACACCCGGGGTCACGCCCATGGCCCGACCCCATTGGGTCATGTCCTTGTACTGGAAGTTGCAGACGTCGGGATCCTGCCAGGCGCCCCAACAGCCGAGCAGGATGCGGCGATTGCCGACCTGCTCGTAGCCGGGCATCGCCTCGTAGAAGAAGTCGAACAAGTCGTCGTGCAACGGCACGACGCGCTTCATGAACTCGACGTAGCGCATCAACCGGCTGGCGTAGTCGGTGAACAACTGGATCGTCGCGGTGGTGCCGACACCTCCGGGGTACAGCGTGGAGGGATGCACGTGGCGTCCTTCCATCAGGCAGAACATCTCTCGCGTGTACCGGCTGACCTGCAGGGCCTCGCGGTAGAACTCGCCCGTGAACGGGTTCAGGGTGCGCATGATGTCGCCGATGGTCTTGCAGCCGTGCTCGGCCGCGTGCGGGGCCTCGGTGCGGTTGGCCTGATCGAGCACGCCGGGGTTGGTCTCAGCGACCATCTTCTCGCAGAAGTCGACACCGACCAGGTTCTCCTGGAAGATGTTGTGGTCGAACATGAACTCGGCCGCCTCGCCGAGGTTGACGATCTGTTCGCCGAGCGCCGGCGGCCGCACGCCGTAGGCCATGTTCTGGGCGTAGCAGGAACACGTGGCGTGGTTGTCGCCGCAGATGCCGCAGATGCGACTGGTGATGAAGTGGGCGTCGCGAGGGTCCTTGCCTTTCATGAAGATGCTGTACCCGCGGAAGATCGACGACGTGCTGTGGCACTCGGCGACGGTCTTGTTGGCCCAGTCGATCTTGGTGTAGATCCCGAGGCTTCCGACGATGCGTGTGATCGGGTCCCACGCCATCTCGATGAGTTGCTTGTCCTGGCCCTCCGGCCGCAGGGCTTCGGTCTTGGTTGCCATCGTCCTACCTTCCCTTCCCTGCTTGATTGTCCGCGTTGTAGCCGGTGAGCAACGTGGGGCCCTTCACTCTCCACTTCGGTTCTTCGTCGATCGTCTTCTGGGTGATCTTGCGCAAACTGCGGACCAACCTGCCGTAGACGCCGCTGGCCATCGTCGAGACCCGCGCTCCGGGGGGCTCGTCCATGAACGGCATGAACTTGTCGGGGAAGCCCGGCATGGTGCAACCGATGCAGATGCCGCCGACGTTCGGGCAACCACCGACCCCGTTGATCCAGCCGCGCTTTGGAACGTTGCACTTCACCACCGGACCCCAGCACCCGAGCTTGACGATGCACTTCGGCGAGCCGTACTCGGTGGCGAAGTCGCCCTGCTCGTAGTAGCCGGCTCGATCGCAGCCCTCGTGCACGGTCGCCCCGAACAGCCATTGCGGCCGAAGTGCCTCGTCGAGCGGGATCATCGGTGCCTGGCCCGTTGCCTGGTACAGCAGGTAGGTGATGGTCTCCGACATGTTGTCGGGGTGTGCAGGACACCCGGGCACGCATACGATCGGGATTCCCGCCTTCGACTTCCAGCCCCAGCCGAGGTAGTCGGGCACGCCCATCGCCCCGGTCGGGTTGCCGGCCATGCCGTGAATGCCTCCGTAGGTGGCGCACGTACCGACGGCCAACACTGCGAGCGCGTGTGGCGTGAGGCGATCGAGCCAGTCGTTGACCGTCATCGGCTGCCCCGTGTCGGGGTTGTTGCCGAACCCGGTCCAGTACCCGTCTCCGTTGATCTCCTCGTTGGGAATCGAGCCCTCGACGACCAGCACGAACGGATCGAGCTCGCCGCGAGCGCCCTTGAAGAACCACTCGAGGAAGTCGTCGGCGCCCTTGTTCGGACCGCATTCGAAGTCGATCAGCGGCCAGTGCACCGCGATCTTGGGCAGACCCGGCAGCGCACCGAGGGCGATCTCTTCGATCGTCGGCTGCGTCGCCGCGGTCAAGGCAACGGAATCACCGTCGCAGCTGAGTCCGGCGTTGAGCCAAAGGATGTGGACGACCAGTTCGTCCGGAGGGGCTTCCGTAGCGGTCACACTCGCTCCTTTTCCTACCGGCGCCGACGAGGCTCGACGCACGAACGGCCGGTGCCACGTCCCGGGGGTCACCGAGGCACCGGTATGTGAGTGCTGTCCTACGCCCGCGACCAGGCGCCGTCAATGAGTGCGTTTTCCACCCAACGCGTCTGTCCAGGGCAGAAAGTCCCGCGTTCGTTGGGCCAGGAACGACCGGACGATGATCGGCCGCTCGAGTGGGTGTGAGTCGGGTGTCGCGCACGGCGCGTGTTCGGGCTCACAGTTCGATGGTCCCCGAGCGGGTGTGAGTCGGGTGTCGCGCTCGGCGCGTGTTCGGACTCACATCGACTGGCGACCTATTCGGCGCTGAAGGCCGCGATCGCCGCTTGGCCGATGCTGATGCCGCCGTCGTTCGGGGGGATCGTGGTATGCACGAGCACGACCAGGCCGAGCTGGCGAAGGCCCGATTCGACGACGTCGGTCAGGCGGGCGTTCTGGAACACGCCACCGGTGAGCACGACAGTGTCGAGGTGGTGGTCGGCCGCGGTTGCCGCCGCCAGGGTCACCGTCGCACGCCCGAACGCCTCGTGGAACCCGGCGGCGATCAGCACACGGTCCACACCCGAGTCGAGGTCGGCGAGCAACGCGGCGATGAGGTCGGTCGGATCGAGCACGCCTGAGTCGAGCGCGACGCAGCCGTCGTACAAGGGAGCATTGCCGCGATCGACGCTGCGCGCCAATGCTTCCAGTTCGATCGCCGCCTGGGCCTCGTAGCTGACCCGCAGTCGCCCGCCCAACAACGCGGCGACGGCGTCGAACAGCCTGCCGGCGCTGGTCGTGATCGGCGAGCCCGACCTCTGGCCGAGCTCGAGCACTGCGGCCGCCGTCACCGCGTCGACACCGCGATCGACCATCCGTCGCTGCGCGGCATCGCGTCCGATCGCCGCGTCTGCCCACACCGCGCCCATCCGCCACGGCTCGCGGATAGCGGCCACGCCGCCTGGCAACCGCACCGCGAGCAGGTGGGCGACGCGACGAGCGCTGACGAAGTCGGCCACCAGCATCTCGCCACCCCACAACGTGCCATCGGGGCCGTAGCCGAGGCCGTCGTAGGCGATGCCGAGCACCGGTTCGGTACGGCCGTGCTCGACCATGCACGCCGCAACGTGGGCGTGGTGGTGCTGGATGGCGATCGTCGGCAGGCCTGCCTGTGCTGCCCACTTGCTCGACAGGTACTCGGGGTGCATGTCGTGGGCGATCCGCTCGGGCACGACCCCGTACAGGCGCGGCAGGTGATCCACCGCCTGCACGAATGAGCGGTAGGTGGCGAGATGCTCGAGGTCGCCGATGTGATGGCTGGGCACCACCCAATCGCGCTTGGCGACACTGACCGTGCTCTTCAGCTCGGCACCGACGGCCAACACCGATCCGTTCGCATCGAACGGCAGTCGTATCGGTTCGGGAGCAAAGCCCCGTGACCGTCGCAACACCTGCAGCCGGCCGGGCGTCGTACGCACAACGGAGTCGTCACAGCGGATGTGGATCGGTCGATCGTGCTGCAACAGCCCGTCGACCAGCGGGGTGAGGCGCGACACGGCGTCGTCGTCGTGATGGGCGATCGGCTCGTCGCTGAGGTTTCCGCTCGTCATGATCAACGGTCGTGCAGCTCGGCCCAGCAGCAGGTGGTGCAGCGGGCTGTACGGCAGCATCAACCCGATCTCGGGCAGGCCCGGCGCGACACCGTCGGCCAGGTTCGCGTCGTCGTGTCGTGGTGCGAGCACGATGGGCCGACGAATTGACGTGAGGGCGGCAGCCGCCACGTCGTCGATGCTGCACAGCCGGTGGGCAGCAGCCAGTGACGACACCATCACGGCGAATGGCTTGTCGTCACGTGCCTTGCGTCGACGCAGCTCGGCGACCGCGTCTTGGTCGGTTGCGTCGGCGACGAGGTGATACCCGCCGATGCCCTTCATCGCGACGATGCCTCCTGCGGTGATGGCCGCAACCGCGGCATCGAGCGCGCCGGGACCGAACACCGCATCGGTGGCAAGGGCCGTACGCCAGGTCAGCTGCGGACCACAGCGCGGGCAGGCGTTGGGTTGGGCGTGGAAGCGGCGATCGGCCGGGTCCCCGTATTCGGCTTGGCATTGCGAACACATTGCGAACCCGGCCATCGTCGTCGCCGGCCGGTCGTAGGGAACGCTGAGCACGATGGTGTACCGCGGGCCGCAGTTCGTGCAGTTCGTGAAGGCGTAGTCATGGCGCCGGTCGTCCGGGTCGTCGATCTCGGCGAGGCAGTCGGCGCACGTCGCTGTATCGATGCTGATCGGCACGTCGGCGGATCCGGCGCCGCGGCTCTCGACGATGTGGAAGCCATCGCTCGCGGCGCTCGACGACGGCAGGTGCTCGGCGGCCACGCCGGTCACCCGCGCCAACGGCGGAGCGTCCTCGACGAGCAGGCGGGTCAATTCGGCGACAGCCTCGGCCGAGCCCTCGACTTCGATCAGCACACCAGCGCTGTCGTTCAACACGTAGCCGGTCAGGCCGAGAGCGACTGCATGGCGGTACACGAACGGGCGAAAGCCGACGCCTTGCACCGTGCCCGTGACCCGCAGCCGCTCCCTGGTGGTCGACGGGGTTGCCACGGTCAGCAGATGCGGGGGAGCGGGTCGCCCACGAGCATGTCGACGATCCTGGTTCCACCGAAGCTGGTCAGCAGCACGACGATCGCTTCCGGCTCGGCCACGATCTCGCCGATTCGCGCCGCCTGTGCGCCGATCGGATTCGATCGCATCGCGGCCAGCGCGGCCTCGGCCTCGTGCGGCGCGACGACGGCAACCACCTTGCCTTCATTGGCAACGTACAGCGGGTCGATCCCGAGCAGATCACAGGCCCCCACCACGGCGGGAGCGATCGGAAGCAGCGTCTCGTCGAGCACCACGCCGAGGTTCGTGTCGCGGGCCAGTTCGTTGCAGACCGTCGCCACCCCGCCGCGGGTCGGATCGCGCATCCAGCGCGTCGATGGAGCGGCCGCCAGGAGCGCCTCGACCAGCTCACCGAGTGCCGCGGTGTCAGAGCGGATGTCGGCGTCGAGCATGAGGTCGCCGCGTGCCAGCATCACCGCCATGCCATGGTCGGCCATGGTGCCCGACAGCAGCACCACATCGCCGGCGCGTACGAGCTCGGGACCGAGGTGCCGTCCTGCCGGGATCACCCCGACCCCTGCCGTGGTGATGTACAACCCGTCGGCTGCTCCCTTGCCGACCACCTTCGTGTCGCCGGTGACGAGTCGCACGCCCGCTGCGGCCGCGGCGGCGGCCATGTCGGCCGCGATCTCTCGCAGTTCGGCGATCGGGAAGCCCTCCTCGATCACGAACGCAGCCGAGAGCCACGCCGACGTGGCACCCGAAACCGCGAGGTCGTTGACCGTGCCGTGGATTGCGAGGTGGCCGATCGACCCGCCGGGGAACCGACGCGGGAGCACCACGAACGAGTCGGTGGTGAATGCCAGCCGTTCGCCGCTGGGCAGCGTGAGGGTCGCGGCATCCGCGAGCGGGCCGTGATCGTCGCCGTTGAACGCCTCGACGAACACGGCGTCGACCAATGCCGCCGAGGCCTTGCCCCCGGCGCCGTGGGCAAGGGTGACGAGGACGTCGGTCAGCCGTGGGCGGCGGCGCCGGAACGCTTCGATTCGATCCAGCACCGCGGCATGTCGATCGTCAATGCTCGTCATCGTCAGCCTCCGGGTTCGAGCGTCTGGGCTGCGACAGGCGAGCTTGCACGGCGCTCCACAGCGCGAATCCGATGGCTGCCTGTGTCTCCTGGATGCGGTGCACACTGTCGGCGTCGACCACCAGGCAGTGCTGAACGTGCGGGGACGCTGCCATCTCGCCACCCGAGTACCCGGCGATGCCGATCGTCAGCAGCCCGCGTGCTGCGGCATCGCTGAACGCATGAAGCAGGTTGCGAGAGTTGCCGCTCGTGGAGAGCCCGATCGCCACGTCGCGCTGGTCGGCGTGGGCGATCAGCTGGCGCGAGAAGACCAGATCGAAGCCGACGTCGTTGCCGAGAGCCGTCAGCACCGCGGAATCGGCGACCAGGTTGCGCGCCGGGAACGGTTGACCCCACGGCGGCTGGATGAACAGCGCCGCGAGCGACGCCGCATCGGTGGAGCTGCCCCCGTTGCCGAACACGAACAGTCGCCCGCCGTGGTGTAGCCGCGCGGCCAGTGCCGCGGCGGCTGACTCGATGGCGTCGGACGACCGATCGAGCGTCACTCGGCGGAGATCGGCACTGGCTTGCTGCTTGGCGCGTGCCGACTGGGCGAGGTCGGTCAACAACGAGCCGGCATCGCGCTCGTCGGCCTCGATGAACGGATACAGGAAGTCGGTGGCGTCGCTCACGGCACCTCCGAGATCGCCGCGCCGGCGTGGATCAGCACGAGATCGCCGGGCACGACCGTCGGAACGATCGTCGTGTCGATCGTCTCGATGCCGACGGCGGTACGCACGCGGGCCCGACCGCCACTGTCGGCGGTGAGCACCTCGCCGATGCGCCCCTCGTCGGAGCACGTGATGCACACGTCGTCGTCGCAGGAAGGATCGGAGCGCACCTCGAGCAGTCCCGGATGTTCGAAGCACACGTGCGTCAGTTCCCACAACACGTGGTAGAGCAGCACGAGGCGCCCGTCGTATGCAGCGGGCGTCGCGATCTCGTCGGCGACCTCGTCGGCGCCGTCGTCGATCCACACGATGTGGTCGGCGGCGCGCATCGCCGGTCTCGGCCCGGCGCCCAGCCACAGGGTCGTGACTCCCCATGCCTGTGCCCGACGCATCACTGTCGTCGTCGGCGCGGAGTTGCCCGGACTGATCGCCAGCACGACGTCGCCGGCACGGACGAGGGACCGGAGTGCCGTCGCAGGATCACTCGACTCGATGCTGACCGCCGGAAAGGCGCGCTTGCCGACGAGCACCGGATGCACGAACTCCACGGCCACGTGCCTGGCGTGCTCGGGCCATTCCGGCGCGACGCACCACAGGGTTGCGTCGTCCGCAAATCGACGGGCAAGCGACAACGCCGTCACCGCGAGAGGTTCGCCGAAATCGGCCATCGCCCGGACAGTACGCTCTTCGACGCGCAGCGGCAAGGCCGAGGCGGGGCGTTCGAGGGCGCGGACGACACGAGTCGCGGCGTGCGGTATGGTTCGCGATCGATGGGGGATCAGCGCAAAGCGGTCGCCGTTGCGGCACTCGAATTGGCCGACGGAGCGGTCGTGGTCCGCGCCACGGAAGCGGCCGCGAACTTGCTCGGGGTGCCTGCGGACGAACTGGTCGGCCGCACCATTCGCCTGGTCGATGACGATGACCGACGGGCCGACGGCGACGTTGGTGGCCGGGAGATGTTCGACGTCTTCGCGGATCTGTCGGCACTCGCACTGTTCAGCCAGGACAGCCAGGGTCGCATCGTGCGGTGGAACCGCGGCGCCGAACTGATATTCGGGTACGACGAGATCGAGATCGTCGGCAACGCCCTGACCTCGATCGCCCCGTCGCACCTGCGAGCCGACCTGGAGGTGGTCGAGCAGCGCGTTGCCGCAGGTGAGCGGATCGATCGCGTGTTCACCGAGATACACCGAAAAGACGGCATGCCGGTGCCGATCGCCCTGTCGGTGTCGCCCGTCATCGACTCGTTCGGTACGTACATCGGTGCCATGGGGGTTGCTCAGGAACTGACCGAGACGCGGCTGGCACAGGCCGCGCTGGCCGAGGTCGAGCAACGCTTCGGCGAGTGGGAGGCACTGGCCCACGTGGGGCGGTGGTTGTGGGATGTCGGAACCGATGCCGTGCAATGGAGCGACGAGTTGCACCGGATGCACGGGGTGGATCCGCTCGAGTTCGAAGGCACGCTGGCGGCGCACCTCAGTGTGGTGCATCCTCACGACCGTGACCGCGTCCGTTCGCTGATGGAGGGTGCGGTCGCCGGCAATCAGGCGTTCGAGGACGAGTACCGCCTGGCCGACGAGGGCACAACGCGCTGGTTCGCGATGCGCGCCGAACCCGCCGTCGGATCATCGGGAGATGTTGTCGGCCTGCGCGGTGTCACGCAGGCCATCTCGGTCAGCGCCGTCCAACGATGAGTCGGACGCGGTCGAGGAGGTCGCCTGTGTCTCCGGTCGCTCCCGATGGTGCGCGGCCCTTCTCCATCATCGTCGCCAAGCCGTGAAGCGACTGCGCCGCGTGCGAACGAAGTGCCTTGACGAAGTCGTGGAACTCGTCGGACTCGCGGATCGCGCTCACCGCGTCGACCACCTCGTCGAGTGATTCACCCCCGGCCCGAGCGCCCATCACATACCCGGCTGCAAAGACCAGCAGCAGTCCCATGGCGTCATCCTTTCAATCGTCGTGCGCATCGAACTCGGCTTCGACCTGCAAGCCGACCACGACGTCGGGATAGATCCGCAGCATCAGCACCGTCGGTGAGGCGACGCCGAAATCTCGGATGTCGACCACCTGCTCGCCGCGGATGACCAACGTGTGATCGGTCGGCATCGCCACCGCGACCGTTCCCTCCAGCGGGCGGCTGACGCCGTGAAAGGTCACCTCACCTCGAAGCTGGAACCGCCCGGCGGTTCTGAGCGCCGTGCAGCCGCGCAGGTCGAGGCTGATCGTGGGGTGCCGTCGGGCATCGATCCGCCGGAGGAGTTCGGCGTCGTAGAGGCTGTTACCCGAGCGCAGTTGGTCGACCTCGACCTCGAGGTGCGCGGCGGGAGGCGGTGACGGACAGGTGCGGCGGCCTGCCACCGTCGCCTCGATCGAACCGGTCACGCCGATCGCTCCGAACGTGATCGGGCCGACAGACGAGCGGGCGTTGATCATCACCACGGAGCGGTCGGGCACGACTCGAAAGGTGCGGGCCGAGACCGGCCCGTGATCGCCGTCGGGACCGTCGACGGCGACGTCATCGGCTGCATCGATGTTGGGCACCGACGACAGCAGCGATCGCCTGCCTCGTTCGATTTGCGACGTTGGCGACACTGCAGACCCCGAGGTGGCGGTGACGGCGTGCCAGCCACCTTCGACCTCGGCGAGCACCGCATCGACGGTTCCTGTCGCGACGTACCGGCGAAGCACACGATCGAGACCGTCACGTTCCTGCTTGATCACGCCCATCCAGCGGCGAAGCACGTGCTCGCCCTGCTCGGTCAGGCTGCACACCCGACGACCCTGCCCGGCCAGCGATGTTTCCGGCGATGAGTCGATCAGGCCGTCGGCTTCCAGCTGGGCGAGGGCCCGATAGACGCTCGGTCGGTCGACGCGGCCGACTTGCAGCCCGTGCAACCCCTTCGCCAACCCGTAGCCGTGGCGCGGCTCCTCGGCGAGCAGGAGCAAGATGGCAGGGAGCAGGAAGTGGCGCGGCGCTGCGACCTCGAAGCGGGAATGGCGATTTGCCTGCCATCCGACGGTCGCATCGTGCTCGATCACTGCTGCCCCCAAGCTGCTACTTCAACATTGTGGTGGGCCCCCGTTGGCGACGAATGCACCAACCCGGCTCTTCCTATATTCCGGCCGCACGGTTGTCAAGGCGTTGTCCGCTCGGATTGTTCTCTAGGCTCTCGTCGTGCACGAGCTCTCGATCTGCACGGCGATCGCCAAGATCGCCCACCAGGCTGCGGCCGGTCGACCTGTTGAACGCGTGCGGGTCGACATCGGTCACCTTCGCCAGGTTGTGCCCGACACACTGCGACACAGCTGGGACATGGTCGTGTTCGGTACCCCCTTCGAAGGGGTGCCGCTGGAGGTGCGTGCCGTGCCCGCAGTGATCGAGTGCCGCCAATGCGGCACGCACACCGAGCTCGACGACCCCATCTTTCGCTGCGGTGCGTGTGGCTCGACGGAGACGACGGTTGTCAGCGGCGACGAGCTCTTCGTCACCTCGCTCGATCTGACGGTCGACGCGTAAGCGCCGTCAGTGCAGCGAGAAGATCGCCTTGCGCAGCTCGGCAATCGTGTCGTCGAGCAGTGCAATTGTCGTCTCGATGCGGTCCCGAGTCAGGGCATCGACGACCTGACACGTCGACTGGAGCTGGAGACCGGCCGTGAACAGCCGATGGATCACCGAATCGTGCAGCCCGTCGGCGATCCGTTCCCGATCGAACGCCACTGCGGTCGCACACGCTTCACTCCGCAACGCCTGCTGTGACTCGGCAGTCTGATGATGAACGTGGTCGGCGCTCGGCAGTCGCTCGAGGCGAGGGTTCCGGTCTTGCGTGGCGGTCATCAGCGTGCCGGCACGTCGCAGAGGAGGAGAGCTCGGTAGCGGTTCATGGTTGCTCATGACGGACTCCTCGTGGCGAGGGCGCAACCAAGGGTTCGGAGCAGCGCAAATGACGTGGGTGGGGCGTTCACAGGGACCTTATACCCACGCCGCCGGGTAAACAGACCTGGTCGCGCCTGTTGCGCTCGCGTCATCGCGCTCGTACGGTGGATAGATGCTTCCCCACGTCAACCCCACGATCGTGATGGGCCTCTACTACTTTCCGCGGGGCGGTAGCGCGCAGGTCGTGCGCTATCTGAGCAGGGCGCTCGTCGGTACACGATGGCGGCCGACATTGTTCGCGGGTTCGCTGGGTGGCCCGGCCGAGAACTCGAACGCACACCGCTTCTTCGGCGACATCGACTGCCATTCGCTGGACTTCTCCGCCGCGCAGTCGCAGTGGCGCGCTGGTGGCGACCCAATGGCCGAGACGGTGCCGATGCCGGCGTCGTACGAGGACAAGCCGGGTGTGCCCGATCGGATCTTCTTCGACCTCGACGATGCTGCATTCGACCGGCAGGTCGGGAGTTGGACCACGTTCTTCGCGGCGCATTCCGAGGACGCCCCGACGGCCGTGCACCTTCACCACCTCACGCCGATGCACGAGGCCGTCAACGCGTTGTGGCCCGACGTTCCCGTGATCACTCATCTGCACGGGACCGAGTTGAAGATGCTCGCATCGGTGCACGAGGGAGAGACCAGCGACAGCGCACGGCCGTGGACGGGTCAGTGGGTCGAGCGACTGCAGCGATGGGCCGGCGACTCCAGCCGCGTCGTGGTCGTCGCCGACCACGACGCCACACTGGCGCAGCAGTTGCTGCCGATCGACGCGTGTCGCGTCATGAAGATCAAGAGTGGCGTCGACACCGAGGTGTTCGCCCCGCGTGCCCGCTCGCGCGAGCAACGCCTCGCGCTGTGGCATCGCTGCCTGGTCGATGAGCCGCGCGGATGGAGCGCAGGATGCCCCGAGGGCTCGATTCGCTATGTCGCCGACGATCTCCGGGCCTTCACCGATTCCGATGGCCGGCCGGTTCCCGTGGTGATGTTCGCTGGCCGGTTCATGCAGTTCAAACGAGTGCAACTGCTGATCGAGGCGCACCACATGATGCGTTCGACGACAACATGCCGATCGGTGTTGATCGTCGCCGGCGGGTTCCCGGGAGAGTGGGAGGGCGAACATCCCTACGACACGGTCCGCCGTCTCGGGGCGACCGACGTCTTCTTCGTCGGCTGGCTGGATCACCACGATCTCGCCGAGATCCTCAATTGCAGCGACGTGTTCGCCGCACCGTCGGTCGACGAGCCGTTCGGTCTCGTCTACCTCGAGGCGATGGCCAGCGGTGTTCCGCCGATCGGGACCAGCACCGGTGGGCCGCTGTCGTTCATCAACGTCGATCCTCAGGACCCGACTGGTTGGCTCGTGCCACCCGACGATGTCGCCGCAACCAGTCGTGCGCTTGCCGAAGCGGTGTCCGACGCGGATGCCCGGACGCGACGAGGGACACGTGCGGCCCGATTCATTCGCGAGCAGTACTCGTGGGCGTCGACTGCGGATGCGTTTGTTGCGCTCTACGACGAGGTCAGCGTCGAGTCGAAACGATCGATGTCGTCCCAGCCCGCTGTGCCATCGTCGTCTCGACCGGAACGGCCGACCATCGGCGTGGCATAGGACAGGATCACGCCGATCCCGTCGTCGGGCAACAGGTGCACGATCAGGTCGTCGCCGACCACCTCGGCCCAGATCGGGTTGTGTGTGGCCACTCGGCCGGCGACGGGGGAGTAGACCGGGAACGGCACCTCACGCTGCAAGACCAGTTCGTCGACATCGAGGAGCCCGAGGCCGCCCAGCCACCCGGGACCCGACGCCAGCCCGACTTCGGCGACGCCGCCACACAGCAGATGGCCACTGTCGAGCCATTGGCAGTCCTGGTGGTCGACGAAGAATGCCGGATTGACGCGCGCCGCGCGGAGATGCCCGTCGACGGTCCAGCGGTAGAAGTGCCGCGACCCCCACGACCAACCGATGAGGTCGCCATCGGTCCCGCATCGCGCCATCGCTCCGATGTGGTCGTCGACATCGAACGCCACCTGCGGCGAGTCGCCCGGCACCAGCCGGTACACCGTCGTCGTCGAGTCGGGCCGGTACTCGGCACACGGGATCCACAATGCGGCGCCGTCGAAGTCCATCCCGCCTGGGTGGTATCGCTCGGCATCACCGACCGCGATCTCCTCGATCAGTTGGCCAGTGCAGTCGACCGCCATCACCATTCCACGGCGGTCGACCACATCGACCGTCGAGATCCACCACGTCGAACCGATTCGGGCCATGCCCTGGGGATGATGGGCGTCGAACCGCAGTGGCAACTCGTCGACCAGCCGCCAACCGGTCGCTCGGGTCATCGACGCCACGGTCGCAGCGACAGCAGCATCCGTGCGTGTGCGGTTCCGCAACATGTGCGACGAAGTCTCGCGGACGCGCAAGGCCGCAGCGTTGATACCCGGTGACATCGAGATGTCCATGCCATGAACATCGGTCGGTCTCCGCCCGGGCCCGAGCCGAAGTGTGCACTGAAGCGGCGCCGGAGCGGGCAGCAACGTTGGTCAGCCGCCAGGGACGCCGTCGAGCACGGATCGCAGCGCCTGAGCCGCACCGAGTAGTGCCGCACTCTCGAACGGCACGACGATCTTGGTGTTGTCGCTGTCGGCGAACTTCGACAGGGTCTCCAGCTGCAGGATGGCGATCAGCGACGGATCGGGGTTGGCCGTGCGGATCGCGTTGTACACGCTGGCAATGGCCTCGGCCTTGCCCTCTGCCTCGAGGATGTAGGCCTGTCGTTGGCCCTCGGCTCGCAAGATGGCAGCGGCTCGCTCGCCCTCTGCGCCGCGGATCGCGGCCTTTGCCGCGCCGTCGGCGATGTTGATCGCCGACTGCTGGTTGCCCTCGGACTGCAGGATCTTGGCCCGCTTCTCCTGATCGGCCTGCTTCTGCAACGCCAACGCCTCGAGGATCTTTGGAGGCGGTGTGATCTCGACGATCTCGATGCGGGCGATACGGATGCCCCACTTGTCGGTGACCGCCTCCATCTGGGACTGCACATCGGTGTTGATCCGCTCGCGCTCCGACAGGGCTTCGTCGAGTGAGAGCGTGCCGATGACCGACCGCAGCGCGGTGCGCGCCAGCGCGTCGATGGCGATGCCGAAGTTGGCAACACTGAACAAGGCCTGCTTGGCGTCGACGATCTGGGTGAAGATCGTCGCGTTGACGGTGACCACCACGTTGTCGCGCGTGATCACCTCTTGCCGATCGCCGGGCACCGGGATCTCACGCATGTCGACTCGTTGCAGCGAGTCGATGAACGGGCCGATGATCACCAGGCCAGGCTCGTGGGTCTTGCGGTACTCGCCGAGGCGCTTGACGACGCCGACCTCGCCCTGCTGCACGATGTTGACCATCTTGCGCAGCATGAAGAGGAGGACGAGGACAACGAGTCCGGCAACGACCAAGGCGCCGATGGCGCCGGTACCTAACGCGATCATGTGAGCTCCCAATGTTCTTCTGCGGTTCGAACCGTCAGAGTTGTGCCGACGACGTTCGTGACGATCACGGCGGTCGAGGGCGGAATCGAAGATCCGTCGGCGGTCACGGCCAGCCAGGTCTCGCCGAGCAACCGAACATGCCCGCTGGCATCGAGGCACACCTCGTCGACGGTCAGGCCGCGTGCGCCGATCAACCCGCCGTGCACCCCACGGATGGCTGTGCCGGGGCCGCGCCGGGCGAATGCTTCACTCATCTGCGGTCGCACGAACACCACGCCGGCTGTACCGACCCCGACCGCGACGCAGGCTTGGATGACAACGTGCGATGGAGCAGCGACCGCGACCGCCGCTGCGGCAGCAGAGCCGGCGGCACCGAACATTGCGAAGAACGCCATGTGATGCAGCTCCACCCCGATGAGCAGCACGCACAACAAGATCCATACGAGGGCCACAACAGCCACCTCCGACGAAATCATAGGGTCCCACTTCCGACAAACCGACGGCGATGGGCCAACAATCGGTCCGCTACGAGCGACAGGCGGCGACGGCTGCGTCGAGAGCGACTGCCAGTGGGTCGAGCACGACGACGCCGGGGTATTCCCGTGCCAGCACGTCGGCGAGGTTCGAGAAGCCGGTGCCGCCGAGCGCAACGGTTGCCGATCCCCGTACCCGGGCCAGCAATGCCGGTTCTCCGGCGCTGCGAAGATCGTCACCCGACAGTGTGCACACCGGCTGAGGTGCACGAGCGATGGCGGCCTCCATGGCTGCGCCCGCGCCGATCACCGGAATGCGCACGGCAGCGCAGGCATCGGCGAGGCCCGGGTCCGCGGTGCAGTCGATGATGAGCGCGTCGAAGCCTTCGCCGACGGAATCGATCGCAGTTTGCACGACGAACGGGGCAGCAGCGAGGGCATCGGTATCGCTGCGGATCTCGGCGGGCCCCGCGCCCGTGCAGCGATAGGCAATCTCGACACCGTGCCGCGAGAGTCGCGCCAGATCCGCCTCCACCTCGGCGGCGATCGAGACCCACGGCGCGCTCGTCGGGCCGATCACGAGCACCTTGACAACAGGGAGTGGGTGACGCGTCACGAGGTCGGATGCCTCGTCCCGCGGAACACCAGCACGTCGGCGACCACTCGTGGGCCGGGCGGCCAGCCGGCGCGCTCAGCCGCGGTCTTGCCAGGTGCAGACACAGGCCTCGTTCCCTTCGGCATCGGCAAGGATCCAAAAGGCCCTGGCCCGGGCGTCGCTGACCAGGTGACCACCGGCGGCGATCGCCGCCGCGACGCGCTGCTCGGCAACGTCGTGGGGCACACTCACATCGAGGTGGATGCGGTTGCGTTGGTCGCGTGGAGCATCCATCTGCTGGAACCAGAACGCCGGACCGAGGCGCAGCGGGTCGACCAGGGCGGCCACCTGTGCTCCGGCCTTCCTCGGCGGATCGTCGACGTAGCCGAGGAGGGCCTTCCAGAAGGGTCTCACGGCGTCGATGTCGAGGGCGTCGATGGCCACTTCGAGGCCGACCGCGGCCCGTGGCTCGCTGTGCAGCCCAGCATCTGCAGCCAATGCCGAGATGGTGGTGGCGAGCGCCACATCGGCCGCAGTCAAGCCGTTGGTCGCGTGCGTCGTCAGGGTCACGTGCACAAAGCCGGGATAGCGAAGGTCGACGTCGGGATGATGGTCCTGCTGCGCGGCTGCGTCGGCGATGCGACTGATGAACGCAGATCCCGCTTCGTACGATGGCGCCCGGAACCCCGCTTCGATGCG
>JBDTRP010000160.1:0-4653 GCA_039931555.1 Ilumatobacteraceae bacterium
CGACGTCGTCATCGGAGAAGTCCACACCAGCGAAGTCGACCACCAGCAGCGGCTGAAACCCCCCGCCGACGGATACAGTCGGCCACGACTTCCCCCAAGCGTCGAATCGATCTGTCGAGGGAGTCTCATGCACCAGTTGGCCTGGGTCCGCCTGATGGTGGCGCGCCACCCGGCGATCTACTGGCTCACCGTCAGCGTGGTCGCCGCCGCCGTTGCTCTCGGTGCTGCCAGGGCAGTGGATGGCGTCGACGCCGCCCGACGATCGTGGGGCCGGCAGCAGACGGTCTGGGTGGCGTCCGCACCGAGCGAGCCGGGACAACCGATCCGCTCCGCACCCCGCCACATGCCGTCAGCGGTCGTCCCGGCCGACGCGGTGGGCACGGAGCCCGCCGGCGCACTCGCCCGCCAGCATGTCGGGGCGGGTGAGATCATCACCGGCGCCGACATCAACCCACGGGGCACCGCCGGCCTTGTCCCCAACGGATGGGTGGCCTTCGCCCTTCCGCCGGCGGTCGGGCAGTTCGGCGTCGGTGATCACCTCAGTGTCTACGCGGCCGGCCAACTCGCCTCCGCCGGTCTCGTCGTCGGTGACACCGATGCGGCGCTGATGGTCGCGGTGCCCGCCGACGCCGCCGCGACGATCGCCACTGCGCTCCTCACCGATGCCGTCACCCTCGCCCTCACGCCCGACCCTTGACCGCGTAGACGAGTCACGGAATCTCCGGTCGCACCGGAGATTCCGTGACTGGACTGCTCGAGTCAGCGCCAGCCGGCGGCGAGGATGACCAGCACCACGAGGCCGAGGACACATCGGTAGATCACGAAGGGCATGAAGCTGTGCGTCCGGATCAGGCGCAGCGTGCCCCACACGGCCGCCCAGCCCGAGACACCCGCAGTGACGATGCCGACGATCATCGGAACACCGAGACCGGAGGGCACCCCGTCCTTCATCAGCTTGAGGCCCTTGTAGGCGACCGCTCCGGCTGTGACAGGGATCGCCATCAGGAAGCTGGCCCTCGCAGCGGCATCGCGGGTGAACCCCAAGAACCGCGCCGCGGTCATGGTGATGCCCGACCGCGACGTACCCGGGTTCAGCGCCAGCACCTGGGCGGCGCCGACCTTCAGGGCGTCGTCGCGCCCGTAGTCGACGAGTGAACGCTGGCCACTGCGACGGTCGGCGACGGCCAACAGCACGCCGAACACGATCAGCGACACCGCGATCAGCCCCGGCTTGCCCAGCCTGTTGTCGATCGTCTTCTCGAACAGTGCGCCGGCGACCGCCGCAGGAATCGACGACAGCACGAGCAACCATGCCAGCCGTCCGTCCGGATCGACCGGCCGCTCGCGCCGCACCAGCAACCGGATCCCCTCGCGCACGTAGGTGACCAGTTCGTGACGGAAGTATCCGACGACCGCTGCCAGCGTGCCGAGGTGCAGGGCGACGTCGAACGCCTTCTCGATCGCCGTGTTGTCGAAGTCGTGCCAGGCGAACAGCCACGGCACGAGCAGGAGATGACCGCTCGAAGAGATCGGCAAGAACTCCGAGAGACCCTGCACGAGCCCGAGGATGATGGCGTGGATGATCGGCACGAGCGGCAGTTCTAGTCGACCGTGGTGCTGGGCAGCACCCGCGACGACCATGGGCGTGGCTCGTCCCAGTGATGCCCGACCGGTCGGCCCAGCCGCAGCTTGGCCAAGAAGTCGCCGGGACCGTCGAAGTCAGGCATTTCGACGTAGGCCGCACCGACCGCGTCGGGGACGTGGGCGTCACTGCCGGCGCCGGCGGCCAGCCGATGGGTCGCCGCAGTCGATGCGGCCCGCTCGTTCAGGCTGCGCAACGACGTCTTGGCGTTCAGCACCTCGATGGCGTCGACCAGCCCACGGGCGATCAGATCGTCGAGCGCGGTCTCGCTGAGGTTGCGGCGCATCGGATCGTACGGATGCGGGATGTACACGATCCCACCCTGGTCGCGGATCGCCCGGGCCGCGGCCTCGGGCGATACCCCGACGGGAATGCGTTCGTCGAGGAAGAGCCCGATGACCTCACCGGCGTGCGTACGCAGTTCTTCGCCGACGATCACCCGGCACGAGAGGAGCCCTACCAGCTCCAACGCACCCTTGATTGCATTGTGGTCGGTGATGCACAGCACATCGATGCCTGAATCGGCAACCGCCGCGACAACTTCGTCCGGTGTGGTCGACGAATCACCGCTCCACATCGTGTGGCTGTGCATGTCGACGCGCACCCATCCGGCGGGCAAGGACGCGGCGAGATGTGGATGGCGAGCCACGGCTGCGGGGACGGGGGCTGGCACGACCGGCAACGGTACCCCGTAGGCTCGCCGGTGTGCGTTGGACACCACGCCGCAGGCGGTTCATGCTGATCACCGGCGGCTCCGGGTTCCTCGGACAGCACCTCAGCATTGCGTCGGAGGCGGAGGACTGGGAGCTGTTCGCACCGCCGTCGACGATGATCGACGTACGTCTCCGTGAGCGCGTGATCGAAGAGGTCAGGTCGTGGAGGCCGACTGCCATCGTGCACCTCGCCTATCGAAAGGGCGATCGCCGCAGCATCGTCGAAGGCAGCCGCAACATCGCCGAAGTCGCCCAGATCTGCGGCGCTCGGATGGTGCACGTCAGCAGCGATGCCATCTTCGCCGGGCGAGCCGCGCCGTACCGGGAGCACGACGCGCCGTTTCCCATCACCGAGTACGGGGTGATGAAGTTGGAGGCCGAGCGGGCCGTGGTTGCCGAGTGCCCCGGTGCGGTGCTGGTGCGTACCTCGCTGCTCTACGGCACCCGTCGGCCGGCGCCGGTCCAACTCGAGGTCGAGCAGGCGATCACGGGCAAGAAGGCGATGCGGTTCTTCACCGACGAGTTTCGCTGCCCTGCACACGCCGCTGATGTCGGCAGGGCGTTGAGCAATCTGGCTGCCTGGCCGGAGGTTCGCGGACCACTGAACGTCGCCGGGCCCGAGGCGATCAGTCGGGCCGACCTTGCGGCGACGTTCGCGCTCTGGATGGGTTACGACCCGCGCGCCATCACCACGGGATCGCTGGCGCTGGCCGGGACCATCCGACCTGGACGGGTCGTGCTCGACACCACCCTGGCGGTGTCGTACGGGCTCGGTTGCCGGCCGCTCTCGGAGACGTTGCGCCAGCACCCTGTTGGTTGAGGCTGGTTACGACCCGCTCATCGTCACGTCGCGGATCACCAGACTGACGCCGGCGGCCCGCATCGGCAGCCAGTCGACGTCGTTGCCGACCTCGACCACGTCGAGCAGCATGCGTTGCAACGTCGAGGCGATCGTGAACTCGCGGATCGGCCCGCCGACCTGACCGTTGGTGATCGACAGGCCGGAGGCGCCGGCCGAGAAATCACCGCTGATCGCGTTGACGCCGGAGTGCAGGCCACTGACGGATTGGATCAGCACGCCGTCCTCGACATCGGCGATCAACGCATCCTGATCGCGCCCACCTGGCAGCAACTGCAGCGCCAGGCAACCGACGCCCGGTGTGCCCTTGAAGCCGCCGCGGATCGCGTTGCCCGTGCTCTTCGTGCCGACGCGACGCGCCGAATACGACGAGTGGACGAACTGCTTCAGCACGCCCGCGTCGATCAACACGTTGCGACGGGCCGCCAGGCCCTCGCCGTCGAGGTCGGTCGCCGTGTACGCCTTGGAGTTGGTGGGGTCGTCGACCAGGGTGACGATGGAATTGGCCACGCTCTCACCCATGCGGTCCTTGAACAGGCTGCGACCCTTGGCGACGCTCTCACCGTTCAGTGTGCTGGAGATGATGCCGAGGAAGCTCGCCGTGACGTACGGGTCGAGCACGACCGTGGTGCGCTTGGTCGACGGCTTCGTCGCACCGAGCAGACGCGTCGCCCGGTCACTGGCCTCGCGGGCGGCCTTGGCGAGATCGAACTCGACCGGCGAGCGCCCGACGCTGAAGCCGAACCCGGTCTGCGTTTCGTCGCCGTCGTCGGCCAGCGTGCTGACGACCACGTAGCAGCCGTTCTCGCGTCCAGTGCGACGGATTCCGGTGGTCGTCGCCACGGCGGACTCGGAAGCGACGTCTGCGTAGTTGGCATCATCGACGCGAATTCGCGGGTCGACGGCCAAGGTCAATCGCTCGAGCTCTTTGGCGAGGGCGATCTTGCCATCGGTCGAGTACTCGGCCAGGGCGTCGCTCCACAGCTCCTGCTCGATCACGTCGACGCCGTCGAGCTCGGCAAGGCCGGCCCACTCGTCGGGGGTGCCGAACTGCACGTTGTCGCGTGCCTCGGCTAACACCTCGGCAACAGCGGCCTCATCGAGCACACCGGCGTAGGCGAACCCGGTACGACCCTCGCGGATCACGCGGATGCCGACGCCCTCGGTCTGGGCGGCGACGAAGTGCTCGACCTCGCCCTCGTAGATGCGGATGTCGGTCTCGGCATCGCGCGAGACGAACGCCTCGATGTGCTCGCCGGGCTGGGCCATTGCCACGACCCGATCGGCGATGTCTTGCAGTTGGTCGACGCTGCTCATGCCGCGGTGCCACCGATGGTGAGCGCCTTGACCCGCAGCGTCGGCTGGCCGTCGCCGACCGGAACACCCTGTCCGTCCTTGCCACACGTGCCCGGGTTGCCCATCGCGAAATCGTTGCCCAG
>JBDTRP010000161.1:0-8667 GCA_039931555.1 Ilumatobacteraceae bacterium
AGACGCTTGGTTTGGCGCACGATCCTCGTCGATTGTCCCCGACAGGCTCGACGTCTGGTACGCAAGCAAGGGGAGTCTGATGTCAGCAAGCGTTTCGCCGAGCCAGCTCGCTCTGGGGGTTCGTCGGGCGTGAGCCTCTCGCTCATGGTCAGCACTGTCGACCAGCGGGTCGTGTGGGTCAGCGATAGTTTCGCTGACTCCGTCGGACTGCCGACCAAGGATCTGACCGGCGGCTCGATCTTCGATCTGTTGGATTCGGCTAGTGCGCGGTGGACTCAACTGTTCACATGTACCGAGGGGGTCGACGAACGATTCCGCAGCTTTGAGGTGCGTCTGGTTGACGATTCCGAGTCGGTCGATCAGTTCGAGTTGAAAGGAGTTCGCTACGTAGACGGTGGCCGCAATGTGATGGTCTCGCTGCAACTTGCGTCCTCGAAAGCGGAATGGGAGGACAACGAGGCTTTCGTGCGCGACGTGCGTGCCGCGATGGTCTCGGGCGCTTTCTACGTGGCGTACCAGCCAATCGTCGACATCGAAGGTGGACAGCTGAAAAAGCTGGAGGCGCTGGCACGGTGGACGCATCCTGATCGCGGGATCATCGGCCCCGAGGTGTTCATCCCTTGGGCTGAAAGAAGCGGCGTCATCGATGAGCTCGGCGAATGGGTTCTCGACCGCGCCTGCCGCGATGTCGTGCGGATGGAGGGCGAAGGAATCTACGTCGATCTGAGTGTGAACATCTCCGTGGTGCAGCTCGCACATGCCGATATCTCGCAACGCTTCGCTGGGGTGCTGACCAGGGCTGGCCTCGCGCCCGATCGCGTGTGGATCGAGGTGACCGAGACCGTCATGCTGGACTCAGACGCACTCGAACCACTGTCCGCGATTCGCGCCCTCGGCATGCGCCTGGTCCTCGACGATTTCGGAACGGGCCATGCAAACTTTGAATACCTGACGCTTCTCGCTGTCGACTCGTTGAAGATCGACACGACCTTTGTCGCAGCCATGGGCACGGAGCTGCTCGCCACCGCGATCGTACGGTCGGTCCTGAACCTCGGTCGCGACTTGGGACTCGAGGTCGTGGCCGAAGGAATCGAGAACGAGTCGCAGCGTGCCCAGCTTCTCGACCTCAAGTGTCGGCTGGGTCAGGGGTGGCTGTTCAGCCACGCGCTGCGTTACGAGGATCTGGTGGCGACATACGCCACCGGCGGCCCCACATCGGTGGCAGCGACGCGCCCATCGGTCATTGAGGAGTCGTTGCGGAAAGTAGCGCTGCGAGCATGCCGAATCGTCGACACCGATCCCGAGCCCGCGTTCGATTCCATCGTCGATCTGGCGTCGCAGCTCCTTTCTGCGCCGATCGCTCTGATCTCGATGATCGACGGCGCAAGACTGTGGTTCAAGGCGAGACACGGCACCGATCTCACCGAGACCCCGCTCGCCGTGTCCTTCGGTGCTGCGGCGCTGAATCACCCTGGCGAACCTTTCATCGTTTCCGACACGCTCCACGATGGGCGCTTCGCGCGCAATCCACTGGTACTCGCACAGCCGCACGCCCGTTCGTATGCCGGTATGCCCATCTGCAGCCGCGAGGGCTTTGCGTTGGGCACGCTGAGCGTGATCGACACCGTCCCGCGCACCTTCACGTCCCCAGAGTTACATCAATTGACGGCTCTCGCGGGTCAGGTTTCCGAGCTCCTCGATCTCCGTCGGCGCACCGTCGAACTGGACGAGCTGTACCTCGGGGCGCGTCGAAGCGGTCGCTCGGACACCGCACCGCCCGGAAACGATGCCCTCGCGCAGTTGACTCGGATAGGCGGCCGCCGTGTCGAAGCACCTCGCGACGGTGCCAACTGTCTGAGGTTCGATGGTTTGTCAATTGATCTCGATGGCCGAACGATCAGCCTTGACGGACAGTTGCTCGACATTCCCGCGAAGGAATTTGATCTGCTCGCGTTTCTCGCTGCCCGTCCGGGCCAATTCTTCACGCGCGCCGAGCTGTTGCACTATGTATGGAACTCGAAGCCCGAGTGGCAGACGCCCGACACGGTGACTGAACACATCCACCGGCTGCGCGCCAAAATAGAGACGGAACCGAGCCGACCGAATCTTCTTCGCACCGTGCGCGGCAAGGGGTACAGCTTCCAACCGGCAACGCCCGTGAATTCGGAGCCCGACGCGACCGATTTCCGGTCGGGAACGTGGGTGCAGGCCGGCAACCGCGTGGTCTCCGCTGACGAAGGAATGTTGGCGCTGCTCGCGGCACGCGGGGTCGCCGACCTGATAGGGCGCGACCTGACCGACTTCGTCGCGTCGGCCTCACAGCCCGCCGTTCGGGCCGGCCGTGAGATGCGCGCCTCGGGCTTCGTGCCTGGCCCGCAGGTCGTCACACTACGCGCCATTGACGGCTCCGAGCGGCTGACTTTGCTGAGCATCGACGCGGCTGAGTTCGACGGTAAGCCTGCATTTCTCGGGTTTGTTCGGGAGATCGTCGACGCACCCCGGCTGATGCGCCAGATGGTCAGCGGTGTCGTTGCCGAGGTCTCGGATGCAGTGATCGTGACCGATCCAGAACTTCGCGTGCTGAGCTGGAATCCTGCTGCTGCCCGGTTGTACGGCTGGTCTGAGGAGGAGGTCCTCGGCCATACCTTTGATGCCGTCGTGCACGCCCACCCAGCGTTCCATGGCGGAACAGAATGGGGCGAGCTGCAACGCAACGGCAGTTGGACAGGGGCGCTACAACAAAGGGCGCGCGATGGCTCGATGGTGACGGTGGCCTCGGCTGTCAATATCCTGCGCGACAACGGTGATATCACCGGGATTGCGGTTGTGAATCGACTGGTTCCTCCCCGGCTGGCGTCAGCGAAGGCGCCCGACCATGCGACACTGACATCCGCCGATCCTCCGTTTCGCCAGGGCACCGAGCAGGCACGGCTCGATGCGCTCGGCTCGTGCCGGGTGATCGACCTGTCGCCAGACCCGGCCTTCGACTCGCTCACCCGTCTGGCAGCTCGACTGATGGAGACACCAATTGCCGCAGTGTCGGTTCTCGGGCGGGATCGACAATGGTTCAAGGCGGCCGTCGGCATCGCTCTGACCAGCACCCGGCGAGACGTTGCGTTCTCCTCGATCGCAATGGGTAAACCCGACGAGGTGTTCGTCGTCAACGACATTGCGCTTGACGGGCGATTCGCCGAGAATCCTTTCGTCACCGGAGCACCATTTGCCCGGTCCTACGCGGCGGTGCCCATCTGCAGCCGTGAGGGGCTGCCGTTCGGCACGCTCAACGTGATCGACATCAAGCCACGCACGTTCAGCGAACAGCAGATCAGCTTGCTCAAGGCTCTGGCGCTCCAGGCCGCCGCTCTTTTCGATCTTCGCCGTCGAGCCGGCGAACTGGACGATCTGATCGCCGAGCAAGTCAACGAACTGCCCGTCGACGAACAACTCAGCGCCGCGCTCGGCGAGTTGTCGGCTCAGCTTTCCGGCGCCACGACTGCGGCGACCGCTCCCGTCCGCAGGCGATCGTCGACCGTCACAGCGGACGAAACTGCCGTCGATCCCGAGGCCGCGGTCCTGCGGCTCGCTGCAGCCCGGGCGCTACTGCGTGCTGAAGCGGTTGAAGAAGCGGTCGGTGTGGTCATCGGTCTCGTGCGCGACCTCGGCGGTACAACGGTTCCCGCCCGCCTCGACGACGGTGGAGCGCTGCCGATCGACTGTTCGTTCGGGCACGGTGAACCCTTACTCGCCCGAGCGGACTCTGTCCTGGCCAGATTGCGAATCGAACGAATACTTCCGGACGTACTTGAGGATGCCCGCGAGGCGATCGGTCGCTTGCGCCAACGCGATGACTTCGTCCAACTCGCCAACACCGATTCTCTCACCGGGCTGCTTAACCGGCGAGCGGTCGATCAGCTGCTCACTCGACTCCGGCCCGACGACGCGCTGGTCGTCATCGACATCGACAATTTCAAGGCTGTCAACGATCGCTGGGGTCATGCCGTCGGCGACGAACTGCTCATTGCGTTCGCGCGGGCGCTGCGTAGCCGTAGCAGACCAGGCGACCAATTCGGTCGGTTGGGCGGCGACGAGTTGCTCGCCGTATTGTCTGGCGCAGGCCCTGCGGGGCTGGATTCGTTCTTGAACCGATTGCACGAGGGCTGGCTGGTCGTTCGCCCTCGCGAGGTGACGTACTCCGCGGGCGCAGCACAGGTGGGTCGCAGAACCGGGACAGAAACGCTGTCAACCGCAGACGCTGCGCTGTACAGCGCAAAGGCGATGGGCCGCGACCAGGCAGTCGTGGAGCCGACTCCGGCCCCACCCGTTGAGGCCGCCGCAGGAGGAGAGAACCAACATGGTCATTGAACGAGCCGAAGTGCCCCAGCACATGCCCTTGCCCATCATCCCCGGCGCTCACGTCGTCGTCAGTGAGCTGGCTGTCGAGATGGAAGGCGCCGCGGCACTCGAGGCCGCTTTTCGGACCCGCCTCGGCGAAGTAGATGGCTTTCCGGGACACCTGGCTTTGCAGGTGTGGAAGGACGGCCGGCGACCCGGCCGGTATCTGATGGTGACCTGGTGGGAGTCGGAGGATGCATTCAGGGACTACATGCGATCTGACTCCCATCGACGATCACACGACCGGGTTCCTTCAGACCCCGTACGAGCCCGACCTGTGCGCGTCGACCGCTTCTCTCTCGTCGCGACATGACTGACGTCACCGAAGGGGAAGCCCCGATCCTCAGCGTCTACCTCTCCGCCTTGGACCCTCCCGACATCCGCGCCGCCCGTCTCATTGCGACCGAGGCACTCGACTCAGGCATGACTTCAGCCCAATTGATCGACACCGTCCTACGTCCCGCACAAGAAGAGATCGGTCGCCGCTGGCAGAACAACGAGTGCTCCGTCGCCCAAGAGCACGCCGCCACAGCGATCACCGACTCGGTTCTCGCCCTGAGTTCGTTGCGAAACCCCCAGGCCGACTCGAATCAGGCGACCGTCGTCGGCGGCTGCGTCGAAGGCGAATGGCACACCTTGCCGCTGCGGATGCTGAGTTCCACCCTCGTCGCTTCCGGTCTCGACGTCACCTTCCTCGGTCCGTCGCTCCCTGGCGCACAGTTCGCCCGGTCGCTGAACGACATCCAACCCACCGTGGCATTGCTCAGTTGCACAACCCCTATCAATCTTCCTGGCGCACGGCGCACGGTAGAGGTAGCTCATCAAGCCGGCGTGTCAGTGATCATCGGTGGCCGAGCGCTGGATCCTGACGGCGTCCGGGCCGCGGCGGTCGGTGCCGATGCATGCGCAGCGAACGCGGCTGGTGCCGCATCGATTCTCGACGCCTGGGACGTCGGTCAACCGGCTCACGCACGCGCCGCGGACCTCTGCCCCGAAGGCGCTGAGTTGGAGATACCGCAGCCAGGCCTCGTGGCGGATTGCCTGGGCGAATTGTTCCAGCGCCAGCCACGGCTACGCGAGATGTCTGCGGCTCAACTCGACCGCACACGCGAGGACATCGCCTACATCCTGCAATTCTGCGCCGCAGCGCTGATTACCCAGGATCACACGGTGCTCGACGATTTCACGATTTGGTTGCGAGATCTGCTTGCCGTTCGCGGCGTCCCAGCTGGCACCATCCAAATGTCGTACGAGTGCATCGCGGCGGTTCTTGGTGGTGGCTTCCCGAAGACCACCACAATGCTTGACGCCGCTGCCAATTTGATTTGACCGAGAGCGATCGAGGGGAACTCACCCATCACCGCATACGTCGAACTCGCCCACCGAAGGTCAACAAATCAACTCTGCCGTGGAGCGCGACGCACAGTCCGGAAGCCCATGCATACTAAGCGTAGGCGGACCACCACAAAGCGAGTTCTCGAGGCCGTTAGGGCCTCCGACCTGGGGTGACATTCACTCGTCCGGCTTCCAAGGCGAGGTTTATCTGCCATGACGCAACAACCGCTCTCGACTCCTGCACTGCTCGATGCTGCTACGCCGGCCCGCATCGGCTCGCGGCGGTGGACGAGTCGCGTCGCAGTCGTCGCCGTGATCGCTTTGACAACCATGATGGCCGGGATCGGCGCCACACCTACTGCAGTGCTCGCGGACGCAGTCGCCAGTGTCCCGCTCGGCTTGGCGTCGTCGTTCGCCGTTCTGACCCCGGCAGCGGTTGGCAACACCGCAACCGGTGCGGTGACGACGCTGCACGGCGATCTCGGTGTGGGCGGAGCGCTGACCGGGTTCCCGCCCGGCGTGTACACCGGCAGCCTGTTGACCGGCGCGGCTACCGATGCACCGCTCGCGGATCTGACCACTGCATACGCGAACGCGACGAGCCGGCCCGCTGGTCTGCCGTTAGCGCCCGACCTTCTGGGTGTGACCGTCGGACCGGGTGTGCACACCAACGGCGGAGCAGTGGCCAACACCGGGACGTTCACGATCGACGCCGGAGGTGACCCGAACGCGGTGTTCATCTTCCAGATCGGCGGTGCCTTGGCGATGGCTGCTTCCAGCCATGTCGTCCTCGCCGGGCAGGCCCAGGCGGCGAACGTGTTCTGGGCTGTCAACGGCGCTGGGTCTGTCGGTGCAACCGCGACCTTCGCCGGGACAATAATGGCCACCGCAGCGATCGCTGTGGGTGACGGCACGGTCTTCAACGGACGGGCCTTGTCGAAGACCGGTGCGATCACCATGACCTCGGCGCAGTTCTATTCCGCTCCTCCCACGGTGACCATCGACGGTGGCCCGTCGGCCTATACAACGGACACGAGCCCAACGCTCACCGGCACCACGAGCATGCGCTCACCGGCGGAGGTCACCGTGACCGTCAACGGCGAGACGTTGCATCCGGTCCCGGACTCGAACGGGGTGTGGTCGGCGACCCCGGTCGCCCTTCTTGCCAACGCCACATACCCTGTCACGGCTGCGGTGATTGACGGGGCCGGCAACACCGGCACTTTCTCCCAGCAGCTGACGGTCGACACGTTGCCCCCGATCGTGACGATCGATGGTGGCGTGTCGGTGGTGACCAACAACCTCACTCCGACGTTCACGGGAACAACCAACGTGGCCACGGGGCAGATGGTCACCTTCACGATGGTCGGCGTGGCTCCGCCGCCGGGCGTTTTTTTCGCCGCCGTGAACAACGGCACATGGAACTTCACCCCGACCGGGCCTCTTGTAGACGGGCAGTGGACAGTCACGGCTACCGTCACCGATCCGGCAACCAACTCCACCACTGCTAGTCAGAATGTGACCATCAAGTCGACCGGACCATCGGCGGCGATCACGTCACCGGCCCTGTCGAATGATTCGACCCCGATGCTCACAGGCACAGCCGACGCGACGGCATCGGTCACGGTCTCGATCGACGGGGCGCCGGCCACGCTCGCTGCCCGCAGCGGCACGGGCTGGTCGTACACCGCCACCGCTTCTCTTCTCGACGGACCGCACAACGTCGCTGTCGCGGCGACCGACGGAACCGTGACCTCGGTCTTCCAAGTTTTGACCATCGACACCATCGCACCGGTGATCACGATCGTCCCGGGCCTGGCGGACACCACGAATGATCTCACCCCGTCGATCTCGGGTGTCACTGACGCCGCTCCAGGGACGATTGTCACCGTCACGGTCTCTGCCGGTCCGACAATGCTCGCCCTCGTGCAGGGTGACGGGTCATGGAACGTGACCCCGTCGGAGCCGCTGTCGCCGGGCACGGTGACAGTCACTGCGTCGGTCATCGATCTAGCCCGCAACACCGGTTCGTACGACCAGTTGCTGACAATCGATGTGACCGCTCCGGTGGTGTCGATCACTGGTGGTGCCTCGCGCATCACGGCCGATGCCACACCGACAATTTCCGGATCGGTGACCGGCGCGACGGCGGGCGCCCCTGTCACGATCACGGCGGCCGGTCAGGCGCTGGCCACAACGGTCACGGCGCTGCTGACGTGGTCGGTGACCGCGGCGACCATCACCAACGCCACCCAGGTCGTGTTCGTGAACATCGTCGACATCGCCGGCAACATCGGGTACGCCAATCAGTCGCTGACCGTGATCGCTGTCGCGCCGTTCGTGTCGATCGATGGCGGTCCGGCCACGGCCACGAACGATGCAACCCCGACGATCTCTGGCGCCTCCGACGCGGCGACCGGTTCGGATGTGGTCGTCGGCGTCAACGGACAGACGTTGCACGCAACCGTGCAGCCGGGCGGGTCATGGAGCGTCACGGCATCGTCGATCCCGAACTCGACCGTGACCGTTGTCGCGACGGTCACTGATCTTGATGGCAACCCCGGGTCGGCAACCCAGAGTTTGACCATCAACACCGCCGGCCTCGCCACGATCTCGATCACTGGCGGCCCGGCTCGCACCACCAACGATCCGACCCCGACCATCGCCGGCACCACCGACGCTTCCAACGGACGGATCCTGAGCATCACCATCGGCAACCAGACGATGTCGGCAGTCGTAGCCGCCGGCAGTTGGTCAGCGACCGCGACACACCTCGGCGACGCGACCTACCCGGTCATCGTCGTACTGTCCGCCGTCGGCGGCAGTCCCGCTGCGGCATCACAGCTACTGACCATCGACACCGTGATCCCCGTGGTCGACACCGTCCCCCCGGGCGGATACGCCGGTGACGATTTCGTCTCGGTCGGGCCGAAGCGAGTA
>JBDTRP010000162.1:0-2481 GCA_039931555.1 Ilumatobacteraceae bacterium
AGCCACCTTTGCGGCCAACGTGACCAACACCGCCGGGACCAACACGGTGATCACCGTCACCGGTCAAGGAACCATCCGACTGACCGGCGTGACGGGAGCCAACATCGATATCACCGATTTCATCGTGGTCCCGTAACGAGACCGAGCCGTGGGGGCGGGCCGCCGGCTCGCACCCACGGCGAGGCAGCGACCCGGCTGGTGTGTCGGGACTAGTGGTGGCACCGTCACCGCGACAAGTGCACACCTCGTTCAGCCGGATCGTTGCGGATGATGCCCCCAGCCGGGGGCATCATCCATTTTTGACGTTACGCGTTTCCGGTGACGGCGCGCTGGACGGCGGCAAGGATCTTGACGTAGCCGGTGCAACGGCAGAGGTTGCCGGACAGACCGATGCGGATCTCCTCCTCGGTGGGCGAGGCATTGCGACTGATCAGCGCGGTGGCCGACATGATCATGCCGGGCGTGCAGAAACCGCACTGCACACCGCCTTCGTCGAGCAGCGCCTGTTGCAGCGGGTGCAAGACGTCGCCGGCCATCACACCTTCGACCGTCGAGATCGGGCGATCGGCGGCCTGGGCGGCGAGGTACGAGCACGAGTTGACCGGTTGACCGTCGATCAGCACCATGCAGGCGCCGCACTCGCAGTCGTCGCAGCCTTCCTTGGTACCGGTCAGACCGATCTCGGTGCGCAGCACACTGACCAGATTCCGGCCGGCATCGATGTCGACGGGATAGTCGATGCCGTTGACATTGAGGTTGATCGAGATGCTCATGATGCTGCTCCGATACCGAGACTGCGGTTGACGGGGACGGCGATGGACTCGCCACGGGCTCGACGCGCTGCGGCGTCGACGGCACGCCGCGCCATCACGCCGACGCAATGCCTTCGGTAGGTGTCGCTGGCGCGGAGATCGCTGATCGGCGCGGCTTGCCGGCGGGCCAATTCGGCAACCTCGGCGAGCAACGTCGAGTCGACGACGCGCCCGAGCAACTCGTCGATTGCCTCCACCGCGAGGATCGTTGGGGCCACGGCCGTGAGTGCGATGGCGATCGACACGAGTGCACCCCGCGAGTCGAGCACCACCGATGCTGCGGCGCCGACGACGGCGATCTCCATTGCTCGGCGATATTCGAGACGCACGTATGCACTACCCGACGACGCCGGGCGCGGTGGCAGATGCACGGCGACGCACAGCTCAGCCGGCTGTGCCGAGGTACGACCAGGCGCGGTCCAGAGTTCGCCGACGGGAAGTCGCCTCGACCCTTCGGTGGACTGCAACTCGACCTCCGCCCCGAGCACCACCAGCGGGGCACCGGTGTCCATCGCGGGGGACGCGTTCATCACGTTGCCGCCGAGCGTGCCGACGTTGCGCGTCGACGGCGAACCGACGAGCGCGCTGGCATCGGCGAGTGCGGTGTACGCGTCGACGATGATCGGATCGATCTCGAGGTCGGCATGAGTGACGAGCGCGCCGACAACGACGCCGCCGGCCGTTGCGTCGATCCAGCCGAGTGAATCGATGCGATCGATGGCGACGACGGATTCGGGCAACGGTGCCTTGCCCTGGCGTGCACCGACCACGAGATCACTTCCGCCCGCGACCGGGCGAGCGCCGGCCGCCATTGCGGCCAGGGCCTCGTCGAGCGTGTTGGCAATGGTGAAGTTCATGAGTGCTCGGCCCCCGACATCGTTTCCCACACCCGTTCCGCAGTCATGGGCAACCGGCGAACCGGTTGACCGAGCAGTTTGGCCAGCGCGTTCGAGATCGCTGCCGCCGTGGCGACGTTGGGCGCCTCGGCCAGCCCCTTGGCGCCACGTGGCCCGGCATTGGGAGTGTTGATCTGCACGAAGTGGGTGTGGATCGTGGGCGAGTCGGCGCATGTCTGCAGCTTGTACTCCAAGAGGGCGGCGTTGCGTTGACGGGACTGGTCGTCGTACAGCGTGCCCTCCGTCAGTGCCTGACCGATCCCCATCATCACGCCACCTTGGATCTGCCCGAGCGCTCCGGTCTCGTTGATGATCGTGCCGCTGTCGTGTGCCGCGCCGACCTCGAGCACCCGTACGACTCCGGTGTCGCGATCGAGGCGGATGCGCACGGCGTGGCAGGAGAACTGCGGGGCCACGAACGACGCCATGCCGACATCGCCGACGCAACTCGACCCGACCAATGGAGGAGCCGACGGGGGAGTGCCCGACCCGTGTGCGATCAGCAGCTCGCCACCGGCGGCGATGCCGGCGAGCTCGGCGATCGAAACGGTCGATGCTGGTGTGCCGGCGACGTGTGCATGGCCATCGGCCAGCACGATGTCGGCAGGCGACGCCTCGAGGTGCTCGGCGGCCAGGGCCTTGAGCTGTTCGGCGATCTGGCCCGCCGCCGCTACGACCGCTCGGCCGTTGTTGAAGACCGTCTGCGAGCCCGTGGCGCCCATGTCGTACGGGGCGACGGAGGTGTCTTGATAGATCAGTTGGAAGTCTTCCGG
>JBDTRP010000163.1:0-15285 GCA_039931555.1 Ilumatobacteraceae bacterium
CGCCTGGCCAACGCCACCCGTGCCCATCCCGACCTGCGACTGGGTGTCTCCACCCGTGGCACACTGTCGTTGATGCGGGTCGCCAAAGCCTATGCGGCGTCGGAACAGCGCGGGTACGTCACGCCCGACGACATCAAGACGTTGATCGAGCCGGTGTTCGGCCACCGCATCTCGTTGAGCTCGGAAGCGGAGTTGCGGGGCGTGCGCAGCGAGCAGGTGCTGGCAGAAATCGTCGACGACATCGCAGTTCCCCGCCACCGCGAGGGATGACGTGCTGACACGCACCGGGCTCGGGGTCACGATCGGCTCCGTGATCTGCGCGTGTTTCGGGTTCTTCTGGAAGTACGAAGAACTGCTCGCACTCGCCGCCGGTGGTGGCGCCGCGGTGGCCGTGGCGCTGTACATGGCCCACCGGCCGACCCGTCATACCGCTCGCCGGCGGCTGATCACCGCACGCGTCGCCCGCGGCGAGACCGTTCACGTGCGCTACCAGATTTTCAACCAGACCGCCCACCGTCTCGGCTCCACGCGGCTGACCGACGAGTTCCAGGGCGTCCACCAGTCGTTCGACGTGCCGACGCTGCCGCGCATGACACGACACGAGGTCGACGCCCAGTTCCCGACCCGCCGCCGCGGCATCTTCCCGATCGGGCCGATGTCGTTCGAACGCACCGATCAACTCGGCCTGGCCACGGCTAGCAGCCCGCTCGGCCAGATCGGCACCGTCGTCGTGCACCCTCGTGTGTACCCCCTGATCACCGCGTCCGGAGCGGTACGGGTCATCACCAACGATTCGGTCCTGCGCCGGCCGTCGGGCGACCCGCAATCGGGCTTCCAATCGCTGCGCGAGTACCAATACGGCGACGACACGAGATTGATCCACTGGCCGACATCGGCGCGCGCCGCCACGTTGATGATCCGCGAGTTCGTCGACCTTCGCCGCCACGAGTTCACCGTGGTCATCGACACCTCGACCGAGGTCGCCAGCCCCGACGACTTCGAAGAGATCGTCGACGCAGGTGCCAGCGTCGCTGCATTTGCCCTTCGTTCGGGGCTCGATGTCGTGGTGCGTTCGACTTCGCGGCTGCGCGCCGGGCGCCCGTATGCGCTGGTCGACCAGTCCGAGATGCTCGACCTGCTGACGCCGCTCGCGCAGGGCAGCGGCACCGACGTGCTGTCGGTCGCCAGCCTGTTCACCGGCGGAATCGGTGGCGTCGCGGTCCTGGTGATCACCGGGCCCAAGGGACCGTCGACCATCTTCTCCCATGGCGACCAGATCAGCGTCGCCCGGGTCGGTGTCGGTGCCGAGACTGCCGGCCTGGCGTGCCCGGCAATCGCAGCCAGCAACGCCGCGCAGTTCGCCGAACGGTGGGCACAATGGAACTAGTGCACACACCCGGTCTCACCAACGGTCGTCGAGTCGTGCGAGCGCTTGCCGTGCTGGTCTTCGCGGTCGGCTTGGCGCTCAGCGGCGCCCGGGTCGTCGGGACGCGCCTCGAACCCATCCTGCTGATCCCCGCAGTCCTCGCCGTGTTCACCGGATGGCTGTTGTCGCGCGTGCACTTCGTCGCCAGAGCCTTCAGTCAGGCGGCGGCCTTCTTCGGCTCCGCCGTGCTGGTGGCGTATGCGTCGGATGGCTCGACGTCATCAGTCGGCAAAGGCCTGCTCGACGGGCCTCGCCAAGTCGTCACCACGGCGTGGCCGAGCCCACGGTTCGCGACGATCTTCGTTGCGCTCTCGGCCCTGATCTTCTTGGCGACAGCGATCTCGACCGACCTGGCCATGCGGGTTCGTTGGCGGGCCCTGGCGATCGCTCCGCTGGTCGTGGCGATGGCCGCGATGATCGCCGTCGGTGCCCCTGACGGCCCGCAGGTGCAGGCAGTCGTCCTGGGTGCGGCGGCCTCGTTCGTGCTGTTGTGGATCGGTCTCGACGATCGGGTGGCCAGTGTGCGGTCGGGACTCCTGGTCGCCGTCGCTTCCGGCCTGGCGGCCCTGGTCGCAACCCTCGGTGTGGGCGTGGCGGTCGCCCAACGGGCCAACCCGCGTCACGGAGAAGCCGCCAACAGCCAGTTGTTGTTGCTCGACCCCTTGGCCGAGGTCGCCGCCCAGAAGCAGGCAGACCCACCCTTGGAGCTGTACGACGTGTCCTCGCCGGATCTCGCTCGCCTGCATCGTTGGCGCAGGGCAGCGCTCGATGTCTACAACGGCGACGCCTGGTCGACCAGCGGGCGACTGACGCCGATCGGCAACCGACTCGCTGATCCCACCGGTGCCCAACGGGTGACGGTCAAGGTCACCGTCAACCGTACCGACACCGTGCTGTGGGCGTCTCCCGGGCGGCTGCTGCGAACCACGGCGCCCGTCGAGACCGACTCGCAGCGACGGGTCGTCAGTGTGATCGGCTCCGGCCGGCCCGCCACCAGCGTGTTCACCGTCGAGCCGTTTGCCGACTTCGATGCGGCTACCGCCGGCACCGTGGGAAGAATCGAGCCCACCGACATCGAGAACTCGTTCAAGTCGCTTGCCTCGACGATCGCGCCAACCGGAACGGTTGCCGAGCAGGTGGCCATGCTGGCGTCGAACCTGCGCGACGGCTACACGCTCAACGACAAGACACCGGGTGGCGTGCAACAACGCCTGGTCGATAGCTTCTTGCGCAACACCAAGGTGGGCAATCGCGACCAGTTCGTGACCGGCTTCGTGCTGCTGGCCAGAAGCCTTGGTGTCGACGCCCGCATTGCCACCGGGTACGAGCTCAGCGGCATCACGTCGACGTCGGCCACGATCACCACCAATGACGCGGTGTCGTGGCCGGAGGTGCGGGTCGACAGCGGATGGGTGGCGCTCGATGTCGTGCCGGCCAACTCGGTCTCGACGCCGCCGCGGTCGACGCCCGCCGGCCAACCCGAGACGCCGCCGGCGCCACAGCCTCTCGATCCGCCACAGGTCGACCAGGCCGATCCGAACGAGCCCGTTCCTGCGGCGCTGCCCACGACGAAGTCCGGTGGATGGTCCGCCGTGCGTGTCTGGGCGCTTCGGGGCGGATTGTTCACCGGTTTGTTGTTGTGGCCGCTCGTCGTCTTCGCGGTGATCGTGACGTGGAAGAAGGTGCGACGCCGCAAGGGGTTGAAAGCAGCAGATCCGGCCCGCCGCGTCAGCACCGCATGGACATTGGCTACCGATGCCCTGGTCGACGCCGGCGCAACGCTGCAGAACAGTCACACCAATGCCGAACTCGTGGAGGCTGGAGTGCGAACGCAACCCGCCGCCGGCCCGCCGCTCGGACGCCTCCAACGTCACGCCGACGCCGTCACGTTCGCCAGCGCCGCCTGCGATCCCAAACGTGCCGCCGACGCGGTCGATCAGTTGCGCCTCGTCGAGTCAAGCATTCGCAACTCGTCATCGCGGTGGTGGCGATGGAAGTGGTGGCTCAGCACTCGCTCGCTGCGCCGCCGAACCCAGTCACCGCTGCGCTGATCACGCCGGGCTGGCCGATCCGGCCGGCCGGCGCCACTCGCCCGCGTCAAGCCCTCCCGAATCGTCCGTGACGATATGGCGCCCGACCTATTCGGATCTGGGCGCCACGATCGTTCGATGTCTGCGGAGTCGTGGCAGCGTGACAGCGTGGCGCCCAGATCGTGCCGGGCACCTGGCGCGTTTCGTCACGGACGATTGGCGATGGGACCGGGTCAGTCGCTCTGGGTGAGCGTCACGTTGGAAACCGCCGTGGCGCCGAAGCGGTCGATGACGGTGCATTGGAACACCGTCGGATCGGCGAAGTTGCTGTTGTTGACGGTGATGTCGAGCGACCACACCGGATTCACGGGGTCGATGGTCGCGCCGCTGCCGTGGTTCGGGTTGGTGTCGACCACGACGGTGAAATCGCTCGGGTTGTTGTTGCACGTTGCGCTCATCGGGTCGCCATCGGGATCGCCTGGCCGGAACGGGATGTCGAGCGTCGGTTGCCCGTTGGTGTGGCCGGAGACGTCGCCGACCGACGGCGCTCGGTTCGAGGTGATCGTGATCGTCGACGATGCTGTGAGGCCTCCCTGGTCGACGATGGTGTAGTTCAACGTGCTGACCCCGTGCCCGATCAGGACAACGATCACGTTGCCGGTGATCGACTGGATCGTTGCCGGCCCGTCGATGACCGAGGCGGTCTGGATCGTCAGCACCCCTGGCTCGGTGTCGGTGTCGTTCAGCGTCGGGTCGGGGATTGCGTAGAGCGAGTCGGTCACAGTCGTCGTGTACTGATCAGCGATGGCGACGGGGGCGACGTTCCTGATGTTGAACGTGACGCCGGCAACCGCTGTCAATTTCCCCGGATCCTCCACGTGGACGGTGAAGTGGTATGTGCCGCTGGCAGCATTGCTCGGGGGTGCAGCGCTGATCGTCGTCTCGTCGAGCGTGCCGGGCTGCCCGCTCGGCAACACCATTGAGACCCAGCTCGGGTTACCGTCGATCGAGGTGATCTTCAGCTTCTCGTCGTCGGACGCCAGGTCGGCGACGAAGAGCGTGAGGTTGTCGCCGCGGGCCAGGTCGCGGGTGATGGTGCCGCCAACCGGTGGACGGTTGACGTCGATGGTCAGTTGGCCCCGCACGGTCTGATGGCAGCCGTTCTCGACGGTGTAGGTCACCACCTCGAAGTCGTTCATGCCATCCGGCGGCGTGTAGACGCCGATGGGCCCGGTGAGTTGCCCGCCGACCACGCTGGCGGGCTGGATGGTGCCGGACAACACATAGTCGTTGAGATTGATGTTGATCGGTGTCTGGTACGGCGTGAAGATCGTGGCATCGCGGACTGTCGGGGGGCTGACCGAGCATGGCAGGAGGTTGAGGGTGACCGTCGCGCTGCTCGACTGGCCGCTGCCGTCGCTGAGTGTGTAGTTGAGGGGAACCAATCCAGAAGCATTCGGAGCAGCGATGAAGGTGAGGGTTCCGCCGACCAGTTGCACGGTGCCGAAGTTGCCCGGCGGCCGGTTCTGCAGTGACGCCACCGGCTTGTCGCCGGGGTCGGTGATTCCCGTGTCGTTGGCGAACAGATCGACACTGTTGGTGCCACCGCTGGCGATGATCATCGAGTCGTCGACGGCGACGGGCGGGTTCGCCGGCACCGCGTCAGCAACGGTGACCCGGATCTCGTTGCTGCTCGGGGTTCCGCCGCTGTCGATCACGGTGTAGGTCGCCAGTATCAGGCCCGGACCGGTGATCTTGATGCTCGCCATGCCGTTGACCAGTTCCGCGGTCCCTGGGCCTGAAACCGGTTTCACGCTGGCCAGGGTGAGGCTGGCGGTGCTGTTGAGATCGCGCAACTCGGCGACGACGTCGATGGGCAACGGGGGGTCACCTACCGATGCAGAGCGCAGGATGGGACGCGTCTGTGGCGCAGCCACCGTCGGCGGCTTGTTGACGACCAGGACCGTGATGAGGTCGTGATCGTTGCCGTCGTGGCCGTCGCTGATGGTGACGTCGAGTGTGTCGACCACGGGAACCTTGTCGGTGGACCCGACCGCCGGAGGCGTGTAGACGAGCGTTTCGCTCTTGCCGGTGAAGTCGACCCGTCCGTGGATCGGTGAAACCACGCTGCCCGCCGTGAACAAGAGGGGATCAGAGTCGGCGTCGGAGGCGATGGCATTGGCATGCAGCGTCAGCGTGTCGCCGACCATGACGGTCTGATTCTTCGCCGAATCGTTCAGTGTCGGCTCGTGGTTGCCCTGCGGCGGAGCGGCGACCGTGACGATGATCGAGGCTTCGGCGGGCAAACCCTGGTTGTTGCTGACCCGGTACGTGCATCGGACCACCACGCCGAACTGTCCGGTCGGTGGGAGGAAGTTGACCCGCTCGTCGGCCGTGATCGTGGCGTCTCCGCCATTCGGGCAGCTCGGCTTGCCCTGGAGATGGGGCGATCCTCCAGATGGGTCGGTGTCGTTGGCCAGCACGTTGATGATGACGGGCTTGTCGGTGACGGTGTCGGCAAAGTCGTCGCGGGCGAACGGGGCGCGTGGGAGTGGCTCGACCAACACGTTGACGGTCACCTTGCCGGTCGCCTCGTGGCCATGAGCATCGCTGATCGTGTAGCTGAAGGTCACCGGCGTCGATTCGGTGATGTCGGGAAGGGTCGGGGTGAATCGGACCGAGTTGCCATCGACGACGGTGGTGCCCGCCCCGTCGGCCGGCTGGTCGACCAGCAGGAGGCGGATCGGATCGTTGTCGGGGTCGACATCGTTGAGCGTCACCGGGATCTTGACCGAGTTGCCGATGACGACGCGCTCGGTGTCGGCATTGGCCACCGGAGCCCGGTTGGGTGCGGTGTCGGACTGTCTGAGCACCAGCACCTTGCCCGTGCGGTCGTGCGTCGGGTCGCCGTCGCTCAACGTGTACTGCACGACCGAGAGCTTTGGCGCGCCGGGCGCCAGCGTGATGTCGAGGACCTGGCTGCGTATGACGACCGTCACGCCCGGCTCCGACGACAGTGGACCTTTGATCGTCAGCGGGTCACCGTCGGGGTCGCTGTCGTTGGCCTTCACGTCGAGCGGCACGGTGATGCCGACAGGCAGACTGATCGCGTCGTGCACGGCTACGGGTGGCTCGTTCCTCGAGTCGGCGGTCGAGACGTCGACAGTGACCTTGGTCTTCTGGCTGATGCCACCCTGCGGGTCTGCCGCCTGGTACGTGAACTCGTAGATCCCCGCCTTGCCCGGCGGCGGGGTGTAGATCAACACCGGCACCTTCGTCGGGCCCGAGACGTCGATGATCTTGGCGTCGGAACTGCTCTGGAACGTGGAGAACGTGGAGATGGTCAACATGTCGCGTTCGGGGTCGATGTCGTTGGCCAACACGTCGATCGTCACCGCCCGATCGACGTGCGTGCTGATCTTGTCGGGTCGGGCGATGGGTGGCCGATTGGGACTGTTGGGGTCGAACAACTCCACACTGACCAGGCCAGTGGCCTCGTTGCCGAACGGGTCGGTGATGGTGTAGCTGAACGAATCCGTGCCGCTGTACCCCGGGTTCGGGCGGTAGGCGACGGAGGTACCGTCGAGCACGTCAGTGGTGCCGTGCGTCGCCGAAATGGGGTTGCCCACACCGACGACGGCGATGGGATCATCGTCGGGGTCGTAGTCGTTGACGGTGACCGGGATGGTGATGGTGCTGCCGGCTCGTGCCGTGACCGAGTCGGGGACAGCGACGGGCGGGTCCTGGTGGCCGTTGTTGTCGAGCTTCGGTGCCTCGTCATTGCCCGATGCGTCGCCGCCGCCCGCGATTGGGCCGACACCGGCGGATCCATCGGGTTGGGCCTGGCCCTGGGCGTCGTATTCCGGCGCTGGCGCGTCCTTGAGGATGTGGTTGACCCCGAAGCGGTGCACGATCCAGGCGTCCTCGCCGGTCGTGTCGTCGAGCCACACCAGGTTGCCGGAGGCGGTGATGGACAGTTGTGCGCCGGAACGCACCGTGATCCGGGGGCCGGTGTCCAGTTGTCGGCTCTCGAGGTCGATGCGTTGCACGTCGTTGGTGTCGCTGACGACGACTGCTGCGGCACCCGAGATCGCCAGTTTGTCGTTCTGTTGGATGTTCAGGCCCTTGATCAGGACGGTTTGTTCGATGCGCGTCTTGCCGACGCAGACCAGCGTGTCGCCGGCGCCGAGCCACACGCACGGTGCGTCGTCGCTGGGCTGTTGCAGCACGGCCTGACTGGCATTGGTGAGGGAATCGATCGGCACGTCGCCACCGTCGAGCCAGCGCACGGTGCGGTTGGCGCTGTCGTACGAGACGGCGCGCGACCCCACGGTGGCCACCTCGCTGCTGGAGATGCTGCGCAGCGGGTTGGTGGCCGTCGACTCGTCGATGTTGACGTGCGTCGCTTGGGTCTGCGAGAGCAACCACATGCTGCCGTCGGCCGCCACGTACGCATCGTTGGCCTTCGGCACGGTGATCGGTCGGGTGACGTCGTCGACCGCCACGATGCTGGCCTTGCTGCTCGCCGCGCTCACGACCGTCAAGCCGCTGGTGCCGACTCCGAACTTCGCATCCGGATCCAACAACACGCCGACCGCCTGGGCCGCGCCCAATTGCAGCTTGGACGACGAGATCGAGCGGATCGACCCCGTGGTTGTGCCGACGAGGAACGCTCCGCCGGCGCCCTGCACGGCGACATCGTCGGTTCTCTCGGACTCTGTGGCGATCTTGGCGACGACCTGACCGGTCAAGCCGTCGACCAGCACGACACGCTTGTTGACCTGGTCGACCAACCAGCGCGATGCGGCGCTCGACGTGAGCGAGGTGGGGCGGACTCCGTCGCTGTTGATGATGGCGACAACAGAGGCGGCGGCGACCACGGCGCCGAGCGCGGCATACCCTACAGTGCGCCAGCTCACCTTCTGGATCTGTCCCATGCCGCCTACCTCTTTGGCCGTCTACTCCGGCGACGCCACACCGCGCGCGAGCTTACCGAGTTTACAAGGGTCTCAGACCCGCTGTCCGTACGCGCCGCTGCTGGCAAATGCCAAGGCGTCGGCCAAGGTCATCGGCTTGGCGAACAGGAATCCCTGCGCCATCTTGCACTCCAGACGACGGAGCTCGTCGAGCTGCGCCTCGGTCTCGACTCCCTCGGCGATCGGGGCAAACCCCAGCTCGTGGGCGAGCGACAGGATCAGGCGCACGAACTCGCTGCCGCCGCGCTCGGTGTCGAGGCCGCTGATCAGGCTGCGGTCGATCTTCACGAAGTCGGCGGCGAACTGGCGCAGCAGGGCCAGGTTGGAATATCCCGTCCCGAAATCGTCGATGGCAATGCGCACGCCGAGGCCGTGCAGCTCGTCGAGCTGCGGCTTGGCGGCAACGATGTCGGCCATCACGATGTCTTCGGTGATCTCCACGGTCAGCGCCGAGGCACCGATGCCCGCGCGGGTGATGGCCTTGGCCACGTTCTCGACGAGGTCGCCGTTGTTCAGCTCGGCGGCTGAAAGGTTGATCGACATGCTCAGGTTGGGTGAGCGCAGTCGCAGCAGCGACGCCGCTCGCGTGGCTTCGTTGAGCACGAACTCGCCGAGCTGGATCGAGAACCCTGAGCTCTCGATGACCGGCATGAACTTGCCCGGCAGGATCAGGCCGCGTGTCGGGTGCTGCCAGCGAACCAGGGCCTCGAACCCCAGCACCTCGCGGCTGCCGGTGTTGACGATCGGTTGGTAGTGCAACGACAGCTGGTTGTCGCGGAATGCAGCGCGCAGCTCGCGCTCCATGTCGAGACGATCATCGACTTGGCGGCGCATCGTCTGGTCGAACAGTGCGATACGTCGACGGCCGGCCTGCTTGGCCGCGTACATCGCCAGGTCGGCGCGTTGGACGATCTCGTTGGCCGGGTCGGAACCGATTCCGAAGGCGACGCCCACGCTCATCGAGACCACGTGCTCGCGACCGTCGAGGCTGATCGGTGCCTTCACCGCCGCCAGCAACCGGTCGGCGATGGCGGCGACCTCGAGGTCGGTGCCGATGTTGCGGCACACCACCAGGAACTCGTCACCGCCGAGGCGTCCGACGATGTCGCCGCCACGGGTGGCGGTCTGCAAGCGATCGGCGACGACCTGCAACAGGCGGTCGCCGACGGAGTGACCGAGACTGTCGTTGACGACCTTGAAGTCGTCGAGGTCGCAGAACATCACGGCCATGCGCTCGCGGTCGCCGATGGTGTTGGTCAGCAGGTGGAACAGCTGCTGACGGTTCGGCAGTCCGGTGAGGGCGTCGTGGCCGGCGTCGTGTGCCAACCGCGCCTCGAGCCGCTTGCGGTCGGAGAGATCGCGGTACGTGACGGCGAAGCCCTCGAGGTGACCCTGCTCGTCACGAATTCCCACGGCCACGCCCGACATCGGGTGCCGGTCGCCGTCCTGGTCGACCATCTCGATCTCACCGCTCCACGTGCCGCCGTCGCGGATGGCCTCGCCGATCTCGGCGAACATCGTCTCGCGGTACTCCTCGGGAATGAATTTCAACGTGTCGTTGCGGTTCAACGGGTTGGCGCCGAAGAAGCGCTCGCCCGCCGGGTTGAGGTAGTTGGCGCCATCGCCGAACGAGGCGATCGCCACCAGGTCGGTGGTGGCGTCGGCGACAGCACGGAACCGTTCCATCTCTCGACGCCGGCCGACCTCGTCGTTCATGTCGCGCACGATCACGACCGTGCCGGTGTGTTGCCCGTTGTCATCGATCGCCGGCGCGGCCACGATCTGCACGTTGCGCTGACCGAGCTGCGGCAGTTCGAGGCGGCAGCTGTACGTCGCGGTCTCGCCAGCAGCGACCTTGGCGCGCAACTCCTCGAAGACGTGCTGATCGGCGGGGACGAGATAGTTGCGTAGTGCATCGAGATCGTTCAGCACGGGCGCCGAGTCGAGGAACTGCGAGATGCGCGCGTTCATGAACGAGTTCTCCAGCTCGCCGCCGATGACGAGGATGCCGATCGGGGCCGTGTTCAACACCGTGCGCAGGTAGTTCTCACTGGTCCGGGCACGCGCTGCATCGCGGGTGGCCGACGTTGCCGACTTGGTGGCTTCTTCGAGGGCGTCGGCGACCAGCCCGGCCACCGCACCACCGATCAGCACGAGGGGAACCCGCAGCAGGCCAGAGGTCACGCCGAATTCATGGGTCGCGGCCAGCCCGACGCCGACCGCGTTGGTGAGCAAGAACGGGTAGGCGCGGCGGAGGCCGAACACCAGGGGGTAGCTGATGCCGAGGATCGCGAACCAGGGGATCAGATCGACGAGGTGGTGCGGCAGCACCACGACCATGGCCAGCAACAACACCGTGGCCAGCGTTGCGCGCAGCATGCCGAGCCGTGAGTTCGTCGCGTACACCGTGCCGAACAGTCCGAGTGCGCAGCTCACGATGGCCAGCACGACCACAGCGGGCGAGACCGGCCGCCAGACGGATGTGCGCAGCAAATAGTGCGCCGACAACATCACGAGCAGCAATGGCTCGCATCGTGACACCAGCCATCGCACCTGTTCAGAGCGTGAGGCATCGGGTGAGTAACCCAGCCGTGTCATCAATTGTCCTGTCGTTCGGGTGTCCCGTTCTACCACGAAGATTCAGACTACTCCACGTGGTGGTCTTGACGCAATGGGTAGTTTTACGACACCGCCGGACCGCTCACACCGTCAGCATCGAGTTGACGTGGGCCTGCAGCCGGTCGATGCCGGTGCCTTTGCTGGCACTGACCCAGATCACGTCGCCCTCGTCGAGCAGGCATGCCCTGGCCAACTGCTGGCGACGCCCGGCCAACTTCGACGGCTTGACCTTGTCGAGCTTGGTCGCCACGATCTGGTACGGCACGGCGTTGCCCTGCATCCAGGCCAGCATCTGCAGGTCGAGCTTGGTCGGGCCGATCTCGCCGTCGACCAGCAAGAACACCAGCTCCAGCGGCTCGCGCTCCAGCAGGTAACCCTCGATCATCGCCTGCCAGGTGCTCCTCTCCCGGCCGGGGACCTTGGCATAGCCGTACCCGGGCAGGTCGACCACCGTGGCGCCATTGGGCAGGACGAACAGGTTGATCAGTTGCGTGCGCCCCGGGGTGTTCGACACCTTGGCGAGTTGGCGACGATTGGCCAGGGCGTTGATCAGCGACGACTTGCCGACGTTCGAACGACCGACGAACGCCACTTCGCCCGGCGACTCGGGCAGGTCGATGTGCCGTTTGGCGGAAGTGACGAACGAGAGTTGCAGGGGCACGAGGCGGCGCTACTGCGAGATGCTCTCGAGCAACGCGTGCACTGCCGGCTCGAGCAGATCGGCTGTCGGCGCCAATGCCCACAACAGCACATTGCTGACCCCGATGAGGAAGTAGGTCGTGCCGTCGGAGTCGCTCCAGGTCACTCCGTCGAGGCCGTCGATCGTCAGGGGCGTGGTCGGGACGCTGTCGGTCAGGTGGGGCGTTACTTCGTCGAGCGAACCAGGGGTCAGCGGATCGGTGTCGGATTCGAAGGCGAACACGCGGCCCATCGGCTGACCATTTGGATCGATCACGTCGACACCGCTGATGGTGCCCGACTGGGCCGCCATCGACGGCGCCGCGTCGAGCAGCGACTGGAACGCAGTCACCGAGGTGTCGGAGGTATCGGTGAACGTGTAGTCGCCGAGCGGGACGATGTCGCTGCCCGACAGGACCGTCTTGTTGCCCGAAAGCGGCAACGTGTCGAACGGTGCGGTATCGACCGGGAACGTCTCGGGCACGGTGGCGATGGGCAGCGTCAGCGGCACATCGGGCTCGGTCGTCGGCGGACTCGTCTCGAACACCGGGTCGAGCTGGCACCGCGTGATGCCGAGGCTGTCGGCCGAGTCATTGCTGTCAGCCGCCTGGTCGCTGAGCTTGCCGATCTTGCTGTCGACCGTCTCGTGGTCCTGCGCCTTGGCCGCCTTGGTGATGGCGTCGAGGGTGTCGAGCTGATCCTCGTAGCTGGCGATGAGGTTCTTGACGTCGGCGGCGAACGCCTGGTCGCTGGTCGGGATCGTCAGCTTCTTCAGCTCGTTGAGGCCGTCCTCGTACAACGCCGACGCGTCGCTGGCGTTGCTGCGAACGTCGTCGAGCGACGTGGCGGCGTCGAGGTTGCCGATGCCGCGGCCGATGGTGCGACACACGCTGGCCAGTCGATCGCTGAACCCGGCGGTGCTGGTGCCCGAGGAACTGCCCCCGCACGAGGCGACGAGCACCAGCAGCGCGGCCGATGCCGAGACAACGTGCTGCTTCGTCATCCGGCGACCCGTCATTCCAAACACCTGCTCATCCCGTTCTCGCGTCGTTGTGCCGCGATCGTACTGGTCGTGCGGGTGACGCGACTGACTTGGTTCGTCAGCCGTGCAGCAGTCGGTAGGCGGCGGCCTCGATCTCGTCCTCGCTCAGCAACATCAGCTTGGCTGCGTCGCCCAAGGGGATGAAGCTGTCCTTGCTCGTGACCCTGCCGAGGCGCGACGTGATGCCGGCGTCGACCAGTGCGGTGATCACACCCTCGCTCCATCCGCCGCTGGCCCGCGTCTCGTCGGCTACCAGCACGGCGCGCGTCGCATGGGTCTCGCGGACGAGGTCGGCGATCGGCAGTGGCGAGAGCCAACGGAGGTCGACGACGCGCACACCGACACCGCGGCGGGCCAGCCGCTGGGCCACACGAAGGCTCAGCAGCACGCCGTTGCCGCACGTGATGATCGTCAGGTCGAGCCCGTCGCCGTACGTCCGTGCCGACCCGATCGGCACGTGTCGGGGTTGGTGGATACCAGCCATCCACTCGCGATCCCCTGGCTCGTACAGATCCTGCGTGTGATAGCGGGCGATCGGCTCGAGGAAGACCGACACCGTGCCATCGACCTCGGCGGCTGCGACGCAGGTCGTCAACATCGCCGCAGCATCGTCAGGCCTCGACGGCGATGCCACGACGAGACCGGGGATGTCGCGTAACACGGCGATGGCGTCGTCGTTGTGGAAGTGCCCACCGAAGCCTTCCTGGTAGCCGTAGCCGGCCACGCGCACCACGAGTCCGTTGCGGTACTGCCCGTTGGAGAAGAACGACAGGGTGGCCGCCTCGCCGCGAAGTTGGTCCTCGGCGTTGTGGAGGTAGGCGAGGTACTCGATCTCGGGGATCGGCACGAACCCGCTGATCGCGCTGCCGTTCGCCAGGCCGAGGATCGAGGTCTCGTCGAGCAACGTGTCGAACACCCGCCCGCCGCCGGCTCTGGCCATGAGCCCTTTCGTCACGCCGTACACACCACCTTTCACGGCAACGTCTTCGCCGAACACCAACACGTTGGCTCGACGCTCGAGCACCGTCGCCAGGGTGGCGTTGACTGCCTGGGCGAACGTGACCGGATCGCCCGCGGTCGATGCCGGCGCCATGTCGGCGACGCAGCGGGCGACCTCGTCGGGACGCCGGATGGCGAGCGGTCGCATGACCTCGTCGGCCGAGGTCAGTTGTTGGGCATCAGCGAGATCGGTGGCGACCTTGTAGACGATCTCGGCGATCTCGTCGTGGCGTTGCAACAGCGCCGCGTTCGTCCAGCCGGAGGACAGCAGTGCCCTGGCGGTGCCGAGGATCGGGTCGCGGTTCGCGTCGGCGCGGAGTTCCGCGGCGGTGCGATAGGCCGCCTCGACGTCGGTGCCGGCGTGCCCGCCATAGCGAACCGTGCGCACGTGCAAGAACGCAGGCTTGCGCCGTGTGCGCACCCAGTGCGACAGGTCGCCCGTGACCTCGGCTACCGCCAACGGGTCGTCACCGTCGACGTCGGCGTAGTGAAGGTGTGGACGCGATCCGAAGACGGATTCGATCCACCCACTCGGTGTTCGCACGCTGATGCCCAGGCCGTTGTCCTCGCAGACGAACAGCAACGGCAGCGGCAGCCGCTGGTACGCGCAGTAAGCGGCCGTGTTGAACGCGCCGGTGGCGACCGAATGGTTCGCCGACGCATCGCCGAAGCTGCAGATGGTGATGGCATCGGTCGGCCACGGCGAGGCGACCTTCAGCTTCGCGGCGCGATCGATCGCGAAGGCCACGCCGACTGCACGTGGCAGGTGCGAGGCGATGGTCGACGTCTGCGGGATGATCGCCAGATCGTGGCGGCCGAACACCTTGTGACGCCCACCGGAGATCGGCTCGCTGGTAGCGGCCACGACCCCGGCGAGGATGTCGCTGATGCCCGGCAACCCGGCGCGGCCGAGGTAGAAGCCGCCGCTGCGGTAGTGCAGCAAGGCGGGGTCCGTCGGACGCGTCGCCATCGCCAGGACGGCGTTGCTCTCATGACCGGCCGAGCCGATGGTGTAGTAGCCCTTGCCCTGCGAGCGCAGCCATCGCGCCGCCAGATCGCAGTGGCGGCTGGCCAGTTGCACGTCGTAGAGATGGGCCACATCGAGCTTGGAGAGCTCCGCTTTCGGCTGGCGCTCACGTGGTTCGACGACGGCCAGCAGGTCGACCAGCTGCTGCTCCAGCGCTGGACGCGAACGATCGGTCATCGCCGGTGGGCGCCGGGCGTCGGGGTCAGCGCGCTGAAGGCCACGCGGGGAGGATATCGGAGCAACGCGGGCACCGATCTGGGCCGTTTGCGCCCATTGCGGTGCCCGCGATCCCCCATGCGGTGGTCGAGACCGGCGTCGATCCGGTGACCCCACGCTTTTCAGGCGTGTGCTCTGCCGACTGAGCTACTCGACCGTAGTAATCACGTTCCTGCAACTTCTGACAACTTGCACCACTTCAAACCAACTCGGTTTGAGCGGTCCCGACGGGACTCGAACCCGCGACCTCCGGCTTGACAGGCCGGCGTGAA
>JBDTRP010000164.1:0-3262 GCA_039931555.1 Ilumatobacteraceae bacterium
GATGGTACTTGGGGGTAGACCCCCTGGGAGAGTAGGACGCCGCCGGATTTCTCAACAATGAACGCCCTTTTCGGAGGGCGTTCATTGCATTTTTGGACCTAGGCTCGAATGCCTATGCCGTACGACCGACGCCCATCTGACTCCGGACGTCCGCAGCGGCCGGCGCGGCCGGCACTCCCCGGCCAACGCGACGGTCGGGGTGACTCCGGTGGTGGTCGCGCCGGCGGAACCGATTCCCGTGGTCGCAGTGGGGGCCCGAGTGGACGAGGCACGGGTCCCGACGTGCGTCGCTCGGGGCCACGGCCGGCGACACCGCGACGCGAGGGCGACGGTACAGGACGACCGGCGTGGCGCGGGAGCGGAGACAGCGGCGGGCGATCGGCGACTGGTTCCTTGCGCGGCGAGCGATCGTCGGGAGGTCCCGCACGGCCTGGCGCCGCACGGCCGGGTGCTGGACGCACGGGCCCGAGCTACAGCCGGGCGCGAGCCACCGACCCCGATCGCGATGCACCAACCGGTGCCCGCGGCGCCGGGCCTCGTCGAGATGGCGGCCCACGCGCAGGGGGACGACCAGAGCCGAGGCGATACGACAGTGATGGACGTCGTGGCGCCCCGGCGCGACGCGACGCACCGCGACGCGATCCCCGAGCGGCACCGGTGACCGATGGCGAGCGTCCTGGGCGATACGACTCGGCGCGCCCATCAACGCGCGGAGATTCGGATCGCCGCCCCCGCAGCACGCGTCCCAGTGCCGGCCGAACCGGTGGTGGACGACCGAGCAGCCGCGACCGGGTGCCGCCACGACGGGTCGAAGCACCCCGGAGTGCGGCGCAGATCCGCTCCGCCGAGGTGAAAGCGGCGCGAGGTCTGCGCGAGCCACGTCAGCAGGCCGCACCCGCACCCTGGGAGCGCGAGCAATGGGTCGACGACGGTCCGCTGCGGTCCGCTGCACGCAAGGCCACCGAGCGAGCGCAACGCCCGGAGCAGACCGATGAGGCATCCAAGACCGCCGGGCGCCGCAAATCGTCAGCGCTCGCGCCTGATGTGGCCGAGGATCTCGAGCGCAGTGCTCCTGCCGCACGTGCAGCAAAGTACCGCGAGCGCCTGACGACAGCCGCCGACGCGCTCGATCGAGGTCGCTTCGACGATGCCCGGCGCATGGTGCAACCCGTGCTACGAGATCTGCCGGAAATGGCCTTCGGCCATGAGATCGCCGGCCTGGCGCTGTACCGCACCGGCCAGTGGCGCAAAGCGGCAGCAGAGCTCGAGCTGGCCCGGCAACTCGATCGCACGTTGAACCACCACGCCGTGCTCGCCGACTGCTATCGGGCGTTGAAGCGCTACGACCTCGTCGATCAATTGTGGCTCGAGCTCCGCGAGGGCTCACCTGAACCGGCGCTGATGGCCGAGGGCAGGATCGTCGCCGCCGGTGCGTTGGCGGACAAGGGCGATCTGAAGGGTGCGTTGAAGCTGATGGAGCGGGGCGCCGACGTACCCAAGAAGGTGCGCGACCACCATCTTCGCCAGTGGTACGTGTTGGGTGACCTCCACGACCGCTCCGGCGACATCATCAAGGCCCGACGCCTGTTCGGGATGATCCACGAGATCGACCCGCAGTTCGCCGACGTCGCTGATCGGCTCCGCGGCCTCGGCCGGTAGCCGTCACCGTCCTCACCACAACTGTCGCGCACCCCCTTGGTAGCGTTCGGGTTGCGGCTTCCCCCGAACAGTTCACACCATGCGCCGGTCGCGGCGCGTCGGAGGTCGTGCATCATGAACGTTGTCTTCCTGCAGGGTCGCTTGTCGAGTGACCCGGTACTGCGAGAGTTGTCATCCGGGAGCCGCTTGCTGTCGTTGGAGGTGACGACAACGACCGATGACGGCACGGCCAACGTGCCGGTGGCCTGGTTCGATCCGCCAGCGACCCCGGATTGGGGCGCCGGTGTCGACGTCGTCGTTCGTGGCGTGGTCAAGCGTCGCTTCTATCGAGGGCCAGCCGGTACGCAGAGCCGAACCGAAGTCGTTGCCCTCGAGGTGTGCGCGGTGACCAAGCGCCGACAGGCGCAACGATTGCTCGAGCACGCGGTCAACGCCCTCGGTGCTGCGTAGCTTCGCCGGGTACGATCAAGGTGCTGCATCGCCTGCCTGGCGGTGCCGACCTGTTACGGGTCGTGAACAACCCTCGAGGAGTGTCGTGGACGTGTCCACCCTGCTCGGCGCCGATGCCGAGTCGCTGTTGAATCATGTGTGTGCCGGTGTGCCCAGCAATCAACTGATGTTGCCCGGATCCGATTTCCTCGACCGTTCGCTGGTCATGTCGGACCGTTCGCCGGCGGTCTTGCGCAGTCTTGGGCAGCTGTACGGACACGGCCGCTTGGCCAACACCGGCTATCTGTCGATTCTGCCGGTCGACCAAGGGATCGAACACTCCGCCGCCTCGTCATTCGCCCCGAACCCGTTGTACTTCGACCCGGCCAACATCGTCGAGCTGGCCATCGAAGGCGGGTGCAACGCCGTGGCAACCACGTTCGGTGTGCTCGGCGCGATCAGCCGCAAGTACGCACACCGCATCCCGTTCATCGTCAAGGTCAACCACAACGAGTTGCTGACCTACCCGAACAAGGCCGACCAGGTCATGTTCGGCTCCGCACGACAGGCGTTCGATCTCGGCGCCTGCGGTATCGGTGCCACGATCTATTTCGGATCCGACAACAGCACGCGTCAATTGCAAGAGGTGTCGAAGGCCTTCAAGGAAGCACACGACCTCGGGATGTTCACGGTGCTGTGGTGCTACACCAGGAACAACGCGTTCAAGGTCGACGGCGTCAACTACGAGCTGTCGGCCGACCTCACCGGCCAGGCCAATCATCTCGGTGTCACGATCGAAGCCGACATCATCAAGCAGAAGCTGCCGGAGAACAACGGCGGCTACAACGCGCTCAACGGTCTCGGAACGAGTTCATACGGCAAGACCAATCAACTCGTGTACGACAAGCTGACCACTGATCACCCCATCGACCTCGCTCGCTGGCAGGTGGTCAACTGCTACATGGGTCGAATCGGCCTGATCAACAGCGGTGGCGAGAGCAAGGGCGACGGCGATCTGGCGGCAGCCGTGCGCACGGCGGTCATCAACAAGCGCGCCGGCGGGCAAGGCTTGATCTCGGGCCGCAAGTCGTTCCAGCGGCCGATGCCGGATGGCGTGGCTCTGCTCAACGCGATCCAAGACGTGTACCTCGACACGGCGATCACTGTCGCCTAA
>JBDTRP010000165.1:0-8739 GCA_039931555.1 Ilumatobacteraceae bacterium
CTGTGCGCCGAGGACCCCGACAACGGCTATCTGCCGAGCTCCGGCGCGTTCCGACGGATCGAGTTCCCCGCAATCGATGGAGTGCGAGTCGACAGCGGTGTGGGCAATGGATCGGTGGTCAGCCCGTTCTACGACTCGATGATCGCCAAGGTCATCGCCCATGCCCCAACGCGGGCCGGCGCGATCAACAAGCTGCAGCGTGCCCTCGGCCGTGCGCAGCTGATCGGGCCGATCACCAATCGCGCCCAATTGCTCGACCTCCTTGCACAGCTCGCCGAGGACTGGCGCGAGATCGACACCGGATGGCTCGATCGCAACCCGCCCTCCGCACCAGGGATCGAGCCTGCGTACGCTGCCGCTGCAGCATTGGAATGGGCGCGAGCACAACGGCAGGGGCTGACCCAGCTCCCACCAGGCTGGCGCAACAATCCCAGCCAGCCGCAACAGATTTGGGTCGGGACGCACGACGTGCGGTACCGCCGCGATCGCTCGGGCGCGGTGATCGAGGCGTCTGTCGACGGCGTCGCGGTCACAGCAGCGTGGCTCCCCGCGTTGCAGTTCATCGAGACCGAGACCGACGGCGACGTGGTGTTCGTGTCGCGCGGCCGGTACCGCTTCGTCGTGCCGCCGCGCTACTCACCACCCGACGACGCCGGACGCGCCGGGTCGACCATTGCGCCGATGCCTGGATTGATCCTGAGAATCCTGGTCGGCGTCGGTGACGTCGTTGCGGCCGGCCAGCCTCTGCTGTCGATGGAAGCGATGAAGATGGAGCACCAGGTGGTCTCGCCAGTCGCGGGCACCGTCGTCGAGTTGTTCGCCAGCGCCGGCCAGCAGGTGGATTCCGGACAGCCGTTGGTGAGAATCGAATCGTCGTGAGCCGCGAGCGCCCGATCCGCATCGCCAACTGCAGCGGGTTCTTCGGCGATCGGCTGTCGGCTGCGCAGGAGATGGTCGACGGTGGCGACATCGATGTGCTCACCGGTGACTGGTTGGCCGAGCTGACCATGCTGATCCTGCACAAGCAGCGAGCCCGCAACAGCGAGCTTGGGTATGCCTCCACGTTCCTGACACAGGTGGAGCACGTGCTCGGGAGCTGCATCGACCGAGGTATCCGGATCGTCAGCAACGCGGGAGGGCTGAACCCGTCCGGTTGTGCCGGCAACGTTCGCCAGATCGCCGAGCGGCTCGGCATCGCCGCGTCGGTGGCCCATATCGAAGGCGACGATCTGATGCCTCGCCTCGACGGCCTTCGGCCTCAGTTGGCACACCTCGATACGGGAGCGCCGCTGGCGGCCGATCCCGTATCGGCCAATGCCTACCTCGGGGGATGGGGAATCGCTGCCGCACTCGATGCCGGCGCCGATGTGGTGGTCTGCCCGCGCGTCACCGATGCCTCTCTGGTGGTCGGCCCGGCCGCGTGGTGGTGGGATTGGGCCCGCGACGATTGGGATGCCTTGGCCGGCGCGGTGGTTGCCGGCCATGTGATCGAATGCGGAGCCCAGGCGACCGGTGGCAACTACAGCTTCTTCTGGGAGATCCCCGACCTCGCCAAGCCCCCCGGGTTCCCGCTCGCCGAGATCGACCGCGACGGATCCAGTGTCATCACCAAGCACCCGCGCACGGGCGGGCTCGTCAGCGTCGGCACCGTCACTGCTCAACTGCTGTACGAGATCGGCAGTCCGCAGTACCTGAACCCCGATGTCGTTGCCGACTTCGGCACGATCCACGTCGCTGACGCCGGCCTAGACCGGGTGCGCATCAGCGAGGCTCGCGGCGCGACGGCGCCCGCCACGACCAAGGTCTGCATCAACTACGACGGCGGCTACCGCAACCGGATGACGTTCGTGCTGACTGGCTTGAATCAGCCCGAGAAGGCTGCGTGGGTCGAGTCGGCCCTGCTCGCCCGGCTGGGCGGCACGGGCCACTACGACGAGGTCGACGTTCGCTTCGTCGGCGCACCTGCCGACGCGATCGGTCAGGAGGCGTCGTCGGGCCGGCTGCACGTCGCAGTGAAGTCGCGTGACGAGCGAGCGGTCGGCCGGGCGTTCTCATCCGCCGCGATCGAACTGGCGCTGGCCAACTATCCGGGGTTCTTCGTCTCGTCACCGCCGTCGGAGGGGCAAGCCTTCGGTGTCTACTGGCCTGCGCTCGTCGCCAACGAGGAGGTCCATCAGGTCGTGGTCTTGGCAGACGGCCGTCGCATCTCGATCGAACCATCGCCGACGGGATCCACTGATCCCCCGCCGGCCGCGGCCGACCACCACGAAGTTGCACCCGTGGGGCCCGCACCGGGCGAGCCGTTGGGCCGGTACTTCGGGGCGCGCTCGGGCGACAAAGGCGGGAACGCCAACGTGGGCATCTGGGCGATCGACGCCGCCGGCTACGCCTGGCTCGCCGCCAACCTCACCGCCGAGGCAGTGGTTGCGCTGCTCCCCGAAGTCGCCGGCTTGGCCGTCCAGCGCCACGAGCTCCCGAACCTGCTGGCGCTCAACTTCGTGATCATCGGCTACCTCGGCGAAGGCGTGGCCTCGAGCACGGCGTTCGACGCACAAGCCAAGGGCCTCGGCGAATACCTCCGGAGCCGCCCCTGGCCCTCATCCGCCTGATGCGTCTGGGTTCGAGGGCGGTCAGGGCAGGAGGCGGTAGCCGATGCCGCGAGCCGTGACAATCAACTTCGGCTCGTCCGGTTGATCCTCGATCTTGACGCGCAGGCGGCGCACATGGGCATCGACCAGGCGGCTGTCGCCCAGATATTCGTACCCCCAGACCCGTTCGAGCAGTTGATCTCGAGAGAGCACCATCCCGACGTGGTCGGCAAACTCGCACAACAGGCGGAACTCGGTCTTGGTCAGGCTCAGCTCTCGACCGGCCTTCAAGGCAATGCCCTGCTCGCGGCGTAGTTCGACATCACCGAAGCGGCTGGCCGGTGCCAGCGACGGCACATCGTGCAGGTGCACGCGGCGGAGCGCGGCGCGGATCCGGGCCGCCAACTCCTTCGGTACGACCGGCTTGGTGACGTAATCGTCGGCGCCGGCCTCCAAGCCGGCGACCAGGTCGTAGGTGTCTGCCTGGGCAGTGACGATGATGATCGGCACGATGCTGGTGGCACGCAGGTTGCGACATACCTCGAAACCGCTCATATCCGGTAAACGGAGATCGAGTAACACCAGGTCAGGCTCTCGTTCGGTGAACGCGGCCAGACCGGATCGGCCATCTTCGGCTTGGCGAACCTCGTACCCCTCGTCCTCGAGGGCCAGGCTCAGCGCCAACCGAATGGCATCGTCATCTTCGATGAACAACAGAGAATGCACCTGGTGAACCTACTCGCCGTCGACACGAGGCCCGCCAAAGCGGTCTCGGGCCCAATACCTACTCGCTGTGGTCATTCTGTTACAGAAAACGCACAGTCGCCGCGTTGTCCCGTCACATTGGTACGTCACGATAGCGACTGTTCACGCTGCCCCGGTGGGGTACCTACCTCCCCCTGGTACTCCACCGGCAGCGCGGAACAGTGCGGGCATCGCGTCCTTGACCGTCGCCAACGTAGGAGGCTGCAAGTTGTTGACACCGATCCTGACTGCGCATACCGATACATATCGCCATGTCACCATGATCGGTGTCGCCGGCCCGATCATCAATTGTGAACAAGCGATGTCGATCCGCAGCACCTGCTTGATCGGCCCGCAGTCGTACGGCTTGGTCATCAATCTGTCGGGCGTTTCCCTCCTGGCCGAAGTCGGCATCGAGGCACTGCGCGACGTTGCTCGCATCTGCGCCGAACGCGGCCAACAACTGGTCTTCGTCTGCTCGGAACTGATACTGCGCAGCGAACTGATCCTGGCCGACCTCGACACCCTTGCTCCGGTGCTGCAAAGCGAAGAGCAGGCCGTGCCGCTGGTCAGCATCGCCGCCTGAGCGCATCCGCCACCACACGGCCGCTGCCGATCAGGCACACTGTGCCCGTGGCCGATCGTCAACGACGCTCTTTACGTCTCCGTACACGCGTCACACTGTTCTTCGGCGTGACCGCGCTGGTCGCCGGCCTGGCGTTGGCGGTGGTCACGTACGGCGTCGCCCGCAACTTCTTGGTCCAGCAACGCTCCGACGTGATCCTCACCCAGGCAGTCGCCAACGCCACGACGGTGCGCTCCACCTTGCTGCAGGTCCCGCCGCCCGCGGATCTGCAGATGGACAAACTGGTGAAGACCTTGAAGCGCCCCAGCGAGGGCTTCGCCCTCCTCATCGGTGGGAAGGACCCGTTGGTGTCCGATGCAGCCTTCCCCGGATCCGCTTATCCCGCTGACCTGATGAGCGTCGTCGAGCAGGGCGGCAGCGCCACGCAGCGCTTCAGCGTCGACGGTGAGCCATTCCTGGCGGTGGGCCTCAGCATCCCGGCAGCCAAGGCGCAGTACTACGAGGCCATTCCGTTGCACGACACCGATCGCGCCCTACGCGCCATTGGTACAGCGCTGGGCATCGGCGCTGCGGTGACCACGATCTTTGCCGGCGCGCTCGGATGGTCGACCAGCCGCCGGTTGTTGCGGCCGATCTCACGCGTGGCAACGACGGCCGGCGAGATCGCCTCTGGCGGGTTCGACGCCCGCATGGCGCCCGAGGCCGACCCCGACCTCGCCCGATTGGCCAAGTCGTTCAACGACATGGCCGATGCAGTGCAAACCCGTTTCGAACGCGAGGCCAGATTCGCGTCCGACGTCAGCCACGAGCTGCGCTCGCCGATCACCGCGCTGACAGCTGCGGTCGAAGTGCTCGACACTCGGCGCTCCGACCTACCCGACCGCACCCAGCAGGCCCTCGACGTCGTCGTCGGTCAGGTTCGCCGCTTCGATCAGATGGTGATGGACCTCCTCGAGCTCTCCCGCATCGATGCCGGCTCCACCGAGCTCCTGCGTGAGGAGGTCGATGTCGGCGAGCTCGTGTCTCGCATCGCCTTGCGGTACGGCTTCGGCGACACCCCGATCGAGATCGACCCCAAGGTGCCCAGGACCGTGCGAGTCGACAAGCTGCGGTTCGAGCGGATCCTGGCCAACCTGCTCGAGAACGCCAGGGAGCACGCTGGTGGACCATCGCGCGTCAAGGTCGAGCCGCACGGCCGGCACGGGATCGCCCTGTCGGTCGACGACGTCGGGCCAGGTGTGGCCCGTGGCGAACGGGTGCGGATCTTCGAGCGCTTCGCCCGCGGCAGCGCGGCTCGCCATCGCGTCGGCACCGGGCTCGGCTTGGCGCTGGTCGCCGAACACGCGCATGCGCATGGTGGTGAGGCCTGGGTCGAGGATCGCCCAGGCGGCGGCGCCCGCTTCAAGGTCAGCTTCGCGGAGGTGACCTGATGTACAGACGCCTCGGCATCATCAGTGTTTGCCTCGTGGCCCTGCTGGTCGCATGCGGCATTCCCGACAACGGGCAGGTCAGCACGATCCAGAGCAAGGATCTTCGCCAACTGGGTGACACGCTTCCGTCGACGTCGACCTCGACGACGCCACCGACCACCATCGTGCCGACCACGTCGACGACGATCGTCGACACCGCGACGACCATCGCCACCGACGACGTGACGTTGTACTTCATCAGCGGCGTTCAGCTGAAGGGCTATCCGCGCCCCCTGGCGAAGCCGACGGGTGTGGACTCGGTGTTGTTCGCATTGCAGCAGGGCCCACCGGCCGGTCAACCCGGTGTCGGCATACGCTCTGCAGTACCGACCAGGGAGCAGGCGTTGATCACATCGACCGAAGACAATTCCGGGGTGGCGACGATCGAGTTGCCGCCCGGCTTCTTCCAGCAGACGCTGCCCGAAGACCAGCTCTTCGCCATCGGCCAGATCGTGCTGACGGTGACCGAGGTCGGCGGGATCGGTCAGGTCCTGTTCACGCAGGCCGGCTTGCCGTTGCAGGTGCCCCGTGCGCCCACCGGCGGGCTCAGCAACGGCACCGAGCCGCTGGCGCGCCGCGACTACGTCGATCTTCTCAACCCGGCAACCACGACCACCACGAGCACGACGACAACCGTCGCGGCGACGACGGTCTGATCGTGCGCAGCGGTTTCGTCACACTCATCGGCCGACCGAACGTCGGCAAGTCGACCCTGGTCAACGCAATGTGCGGCCGCAAGGTGTCGATCGTCAGCGACAAACCCCAGACCACCCGCACGCGGGTGCGCGGCATCCTGTCGACGACCGACGCGCAGGTGATCTTCGTCGACACGCCGGGGTTGCACAAGCCGGTCACGGCGCTGGGAAAGCGCGTCAACGCCACGGCGCTCGACAGCGTCAGCGATGTCGACGCGGTCTGTCTGGTGATCGATGCCACCAAGCCATTCGGTACGGGCGACCAATGGGTCGCCGGTCACCTCGATCTGCCCACTTCGATCGTGATCGTCAACAAGATCGATGCGGTCAACAAGGATCGAGTCATCGGTCAGCTCAGCGCAGCGTCGTCGTTGGGTGCATCGGACTACTTCCCCGTGTCGGCGAAGACCGGCGAAGGCATCCCGGCGTTGATCGCTCACCTCACCTCACTGATGCCGGAGGGACCGCTGTACTTCCCCGACGACACCGTCAGCGATCAGCCGGAAGAGACATGGGTCGCCGAGCTGGTGCGCGAACAATTGCTGGCCGTCACCCACGACGAACTGCCGTACAGCATCGCGACGCGGGTGACCGAATGGGAGTGGCCGCGGATCCGCGTCGAGATCATCGTCGAGCGCGAGAGCCAGAAGGGAATGGTCATCGGCAAGGGTGGCGCGGTGCTGAAAGAGGCCGGCAAGCTCGCCCGCGCCCAGTTGCCCGAGGGCGCGTACCTCGAACTGTTCGTGAAGGTCGACAAGGATTGGCAGCGCCGGCCCGACCGAGTCGAACGACTCGGCTACTGACGGCGCGTGTAGCGTCGCCGAGGTGCTGACGGCGTTCCTCACCCACAATCCAGAGGACCTTGACGCCTACTACGCACGGGCCCTTCCGGAGCTGCACGCAATCGTCCACGTGGTCGTGAATCCATTCGATCGTGACCTCACCACGGCCGAGTTGATCGCGGCCGCGTACGACTGCGATGTGATCGTCGCCCACCGCTCGGCACCAGGTGACGCCGCACTGTTCACCGAACTGCCGGGACTGCTGGCGTTCTTGCGCTGTGCGGTCGACATCAGCACGATCGACGTGCCGGCAGCGAGTGCGGCCGGCGTTGCGATCGGCCGTGCCGACAAGAGTTTCGTTGCCTCGACCGCAGAGCTCGCCCTCGCCCTCATGCTCGACCTCGCCCGCAACGTGAGTGAGTCGACGCTCGAGTACCGCAGCACTGTGGCACCCATGCAACGCGCGGGTCGGCAACTCCGCGGGCGAACGGCAGGCATCATCGGCTACGGCGCGATCGGCACATACCTGGCAGTGCTGTTACATCGACTCGGCATGCGTGTCGTGGTCTGTGATCCGAGCGTGGACGCCACGCCCGACGGGTTCGAACAGATGAGTCAGTTCGAGCTCCTCGCGTGCTCTGACTTCGTGCTCCCCCTCGCCGCCGCTACCGCCGAGACGGCGAATCTGATCGATGCAGCGGCACTTGCATCGATGCGACCGGGCGCCATGTTGATCAACGTGTCGCGAGGCGAGCTCCTCGACGAGGTCGCGGTCGCCGCGGCGCTGACGTCGGGCCACCTCGGGGGGCTGGCCATGGACGTTGGTCGGGCACCGGACCAGCGACCTTCACCGGCGTTGGCCAGCTTGCCCGGCGTGGTGGCGACACCTCATCTCGGTGGTCTCACGCCTGAGAACGCTGACGCCCAGGCTCGCAGCTCGGTCGAGCAGGTCCAGGCGATCCTCGCCGGGACGATGCCTCCACGGGTCGTCAACGCCGACGATGCCAGACGGCTACGCGCGTGGTGGAGCAACCGGTGAGCGTGCCGCAGTTGTCGCCAGGGGCGTGCGACACGCACATGCACATCTACGACAGCCGCTATCCCATCGCTCCATCCTCGTTGTTGCGGCCGCCCGACGCGACGGTTGCCGACTATCGCCAGGTGCAGACCATCCTCGGTCTCCAGCGGGTCGTGGTGGTGCAACCATCGACCTACGGTTTCGACAACTCGTGCACGCTCGACGCAGTCGCTCAACTGGGAGACGCCCGCGCCGTCGTGGTGATCGACGATCAGATACCCGACCTGGAGCTCGAGCGACTGACACGACTCGGCGCGCGCGGTGCGAGGTTTCACATGTTGCCCGGTGGCGCGGTGCCATGGGAGATCATGCACACAGTCGCCGCGCGAATCGTTTCGCACGGTTGGCACATCCAACTGCAGATGAACGGCCGGGATCTCGGCGATCGGTTCGATGCCCTCGTCGCACTGCCGACTGCGCTCGTCATCGACCACGTCGGCAGATACATGCCGCCGGTCGAGCGTGGCGATGAGTGCTTCCGCGTGCTGCTGCGACTGCTCGACACCGGGCGGTGCTGGGTCAAGTTGTCGGCGCCGTACGAGTCGGCGCTCGATCCATCGCACGAGTACGCGGCGATCGGTCGACTGGTGCACACGCTCGTCGATCGCTTCCCGGAGCGGGTGTTGTGGGCGACGAACTGGCCACACCCCGGCCAGACCGATCCTCCGTCGTTGGAGGTTCTTCGGCGGCTGTGCTTCGAATGGCTGCCCGACGACACGGCCCGTCACCGCATCCTCGTCGACAACCCTGCGGAGCTGTACGGGTTCGGGTAGCCGGTCACGCCAGGTCCGCGAGAC
>JBDTRP010000166.1:0-9805 GCA_039931555.1 Ilumatobacteraceae bacterium
CGGCGACCACCTCGAGTGGTCAACGGGTTGACGGTGACGTCGAGATGTGTTCGCTCGAGACGTGGAGGAGCCTCGATGGATCTGGTCGATGTTCGAGGGGTGTTCGGCCGAGGCGCGGCGTCGATGGAGTCGGTTCGCGACGAGCTTGCCGTCGCCCGGCCGGCATCGGTCCGAGAGCTCGCCGAGCTGTACGTCTCGGACGTGGTCTTCGACCAGCCCGTTGTCACGGGCGACGGTGTCGCTCTGGGCGGCGAGCACAGGCTCACCATCGCGCGTGATGGCGGTTTCCGGTACCAGGGTTCGTTCCATGCAACGGGGTTGCCATCGTACGACGTGGCGATCGTGACGACGCTCGAGTTCCCGATCCCGGTGCCGGAATCGGTCACGCCCGCGACCGGGCGCATCGCCTTCACTGCTCATGGTCGAGCACACGGCACAAACGAGCCCGGCGATCGCGAGTTCCGGTGGGATCAGACGGGCTCCGCTGCGATAGTGGGCAGCCAGTGGGCAGGAGTTCGACACGCACAGCTGAGCTACCGGTTGGACTACGACACCGACTGGTTCGGGTCGGCCGGAGATGTCGTGTCGTTCGTCGCCCAACTGGCTGGGGCCAACTCTTTGTTCGGTGCGGCGGGTGCTGCGATCGTGTTCGCTGGAGAGGCCGCCGAACTGCTCGACGCCGAGCAGTTGGTGCTGCCCGGCCTCGTCGGGGTCGTCTTCGCTGCGGGTGCAGCGTTCGCTCTCGGTCCGGGCGTGTTGATCCCCGCCTTCATCGTCGGCGCCGCCGCGACCGCTGCGCTGGTCAAGCAACGCCACTTGGAACAACACGAGCGGGCCTTCGCCGACTCGGTGTTCCAATCCACGGTGCCCTTCGACCGGGTCTTGTTGACGAACCTGGTGGGCCTTGGCAACCGCCCGTTCACCACTCCCGGACCCGGCGGCACCATCCTCGTCAACATCGGTTGCGGCTTCGACAATCCGCTCGGGTACACCGGCAAGGGCGGGGAGAAACTGGGGCTGAACGCACCCGGTCAACTTCTCATCCACGAACTCGTCCACGCGTGGCAGATCGCCAACGAATCCTTCACTCCGGAGTACTACTGCCGTGCCGTGTCCACGGCGGTGGGAACGCTCGATGGCGACATGTCCGCGTACCGCCCGGGGCCACCCACGCGCGAATGGGGCTCGATCGGTACGGAGGCGCAGGCGAGCATCGTCGACGAATGGTTCGCCGGATCGCTGAATCCCGATACACGGGATGACGCTCAGCGGGCGTACCCGCCGATGCACCACAGCGACTCGCCAGCGCCAAACCCGTACTACCACTACGTGCGGGACAACATCCGTACGCGGATCGCCTGAGTCGTTCGCGCCCCGCCGTGCGATGCAGGGCCGGCACGAGCCGGTGCCGCAGCCATCCATTTTGATTCCAACCACCGATACCGAATCGAGGACAACATGCCAGGTCCGTTCCACGAGGATGAGCCCAACCTCAAACAGACCCTTCCGGGAGACATGCACACGGTCACCGGGTCCGGCTTCGACGCCCCTGGGGTCGAGGGGACGAGCACGCGCAACAATGGTGTGCACGGATCCAGCGCTTCGGAAGGGGCCAGTGGGGTTTACGGGGACAACACCGGCGGCGGCTACGGAGTCGCCGGGCGCAGCATGCAGGGCATCGGAGTCCTGGGCGAAGGCGGAACACTCGCCGGGCGCTTCATCGGCAACGTCGAGGTCACCGGCGACATCCGCCTGGCCAACGCCGACTGCGCCGAGGACTTCGACATCGCCGCTGGTGGATCCGTCGTGCCGGGCACCGTCATGGTGTTCGACGACGACGGCTCCCTTCGTCCCAGCGAGCGGCAATACGACACGCGAGTCGCCGGTGTCGTCTCCGGCGCAGGCACCTTCAGACCAGGGATCGTCCTCGATCGACGGTCGAGCTCCGGTCTGCGCCTGCCCATCGCGCTCCTCGGCAAGGTGTACTGCATGGTCGACGCTGACCATGGAGCCGTCCAGGTCGGCGACCTCCTCACGAGTTCCCCGACCGCCGGCCACGCCATGAAGGTCACCGATCCAGCACAAGCGTTCGGAGCAGTGATCGGCAAAGCCCTCCAACGCTTCGAGCACGGACAGGGCCTCATCCCGATCCTCGTCACCTTGCAATAAGCGGTGGCTTCGCACAACGTCGCCGATTCTTGCCGCCCAAACGCCTTCAGTCGCCCTCATCCACGACGAAAGAAAGCTGCATCGACCGTCGACGTCGACGCAGGATCATCGGTCAAGCAGCCGATCGCGCCTGGTCGCGCTCCCTCGACGCTCTCGTACGCGCCGTGCAAACTCATCCACGAGTCCCCAGACGCGCCGGTAGCAGATGCAGAACAACGGCGCAGAACGACGCCAATCGACTGGGCTCCGACGCGATCAGAACGCATCTGTCGCTGTGTCGCCGGTCGTCGATGCGAGGTGTCCGGTCACTTGCTTGCGATGACCCGAGGGTGGTGGAAGTCGTTGTTGTCGATCACCACGTTGGCTCGATCGCGAGGCTTGGCTTCCCTCTCATACAAGGCTTGCCCATCGACGTAGCGGCGTCGGCGAGCCTTTGCGATTCGCGCAGCAATCTCGAGATCCCGCTCGTTCCGGGGTAGAGGCAAGTCGCTCCACAGGTATTGCTCCCATGCCCGCTCGCGTCTGCTGTCGGCTGTTAGAAAGACACCGAGGTCCCAGAAGCCGCAGAGCTCGGGTCGATGAAGGAACAGTCCGTCGAAGATCAGGATTGCTCGGTCAGGTACGAGCCCTCGCCGAGCGCTACTTCGCCGGCCGCAGCGATGGCCTGCACCCGTCGAGCGCGGAGGAACTGATCGTCGCGACGACGTAGAGAAACTGGCGCGGTGACTTCACACAGCCCGGGACGCGTCGTTGGCCGGCCTCTGAAGAGACCGGCCAACGAGCACTACTGCTGTGAGGTTGACACCCCTTGGAGATGTTCCGTGATACGGGCGGGTGTTGTCACGTTGTGGTGAACGGTCCGACAGTGCCTCCCAGGTTGGACTCCACGAAGATCGGGGCCGGCCTCGTTGCGGAGACACGGATGCGGACGTCGTAGACGCCGCCGACAGCGGGCGGAGCCGCTGCGGTGACTGCCGCCGCCCCGTAGATCGTGCCGGTAGCCGAGCGCACCGTGACGATGCCGCCCACGGTCGTGCTCGTGCCGATGACCCGGAAGTCATTGATCTTCCACCTGGCCGAGGTGATGGTCACAACTTCCGAGCGTGGCGTGATCAGCACCAGATCGGTTTTGGTGACCCCTCCGACAGTTACTGCCAGTTGGAAGGTCAGCGCCGAGTTGACCATCGGGTACTTGAAGAACGGGAGCGTGAAGCTCGCGTTCTGGGGCGTGAGCGCGACGGGTGCCAGGGTGACCTTGTCGACACCGGCAGGCATCGGATTCGAGGTTCCCGTGACCAACTGCGTCCAGGTGAAAGTCGCCCCGATGGCGGTCGAGCCGATGCCTGACAACGTCACCTTGGTGTTGCGGACGACGTTGATCTGATCGGGGCCTGCGTTGGCGACGACATCGCCTTGCGGGGTCAGTGGGCCAAGTAGGGCCGAGGCCGGACCGAACGCCGTGTTGGCGTTGTTCTGAGCGCGGACGGTGAACCAGTACGGCGTATCGCCGGTGAGGCCGGAGATGGTCGCCGTGGTAACGTCGCCGGCCGTTGTCACGCCCTGACCGACCAACGGTGTCGTTGCCGCTGCACTGTCGAACAGGTCGATTTGGTATGCCGTGATCGTGAGCCCCGGAGCGCCGGCGTCGGCCGGTGCCCAGTTGAGCGTCACGGTACCTGCACCGACCGATGACGTGGTGAACGTCGTCGCCGCGGGAACCGGATCGTTGGTGATCATGTACTCTTCGGTGACGGTGTCGGACACGTTGTTCGCGGCGTCGAACGCAGCGAACCGCAGCGTGGTCCCGGCATCGATGGTGATCGGACCGGTGTAGTGCAGGGGCTCTCCGTTGAGCTGATCGCCCGAGATCGGGTTGCTGCTGTCGGTGGTGTAGTAGATGTCGGAGCCCAACTCGTTGGCCGTCAATGTCACGAGCTGCGCAACCGGGTAACTTCCACCGGCGGGCGAAGCGGTCACCACTGGCGGTGTGACGTCAACGACCGGGACCGCAACCACTGGCGGGAATGTGTAGCCGACAGTGCTGTGCGACACGACTTCGATGTCGTAGGTCTCGCCCGCGACAAGCCCGGTGATCGTCGTGCTGGTCGCGGCACCGTTCGTGATCCGCTTGCCGATCTCCACCTGCTCGTTGTTGGCGCTCGTCGTCTGGGCGACAGCCGTCACTTGGTAGCCGTCGATCGCACCGGTGCCGGGTATGGCGGTGGCCGGCGTCCAGTTGACCTGGATCGACGTTCCGTTCGGAGCCTTCGCGGCGACGACACTCGCGGGCCCTGGAGGACCGGACTGGCGGGGCCCATTCGGGCACCCACCCACTCCGGGGCCACCGGGCTCGCCGTTCTCGGCGATCGTTATTCCTTGGCGGTTGCCGGCCGGGTCGACGACTTCCCACGCCAGCGCCCGCTCGCCGAGACCGGCGTTGGCGGCGATGTGAGCCGTGGCTTCGTCATCGAACACGTACGTCGCCAGGAAGCTCTGCGTTGCGGCGTCGAACTCGAGGCTGGACGAATATCCGCCCTGTGGTGCAGGCGTCAAGGGGCCGGGCACGGCGCGCACGTCGCGCTTACCGACGGCCGTGTCGACCAGCGCCGCCTCAACGATGCGCTGCTCCATATTGGCGGGGTCCATGGTGCTACCAATGTGGCCTGGCACCAACACGGTCGTTCCGTTCTGAATCGCATCGTTGGCGTAGACGTCGAGCACAGTGGTCGCGCCCACAATCGCGCCGCCGAAGCTGATCGACACAACGTCGCCGGAGAGGATGTCAGGGGTCACCTTCAGGCCAGTACCCGCTCCCCAGCAAACCCCGCCGGGGTGGTTGATCTCGAACGCGACATCGGTGCCCGACACTTCACCTTGGGCCGAGCCGACGACGCCGACACCGGGCCGAGTCACTTCAATTGTCGCAATCTCACCAACGTGCTCCGAGTAACCGGCAATCGAGACGAAGTCGCGGTTGGGGAACACGAGCAAGTTGTCAGGAAACGTCGGCACCGGAGAGACTGCCGCACCAGCGACCGAAGCTCCACCGACCAGCACCGACGGCACACCGACGAGCAACGCGGCGGCGATGCCCGCCAGCGCGACATACGTGGGACGCCTTCGACGATCCGGCGCTGAAACGTCCGAGTCGGAAAGAGGCGCGCGTTTGTTCCAATGGTTCCAAAGTGAGTTCATCCGTCCCTCTCTTGTGCCCCGGGAATCGGGGTCAGCCCCCCCGTCCGAGGAGTTCACCAGCACCGTACGAAAACCGACCGACGAACAGAAGTGTCCATTCGTACTAGGACTACCTCCCTGGTGGCGCCAGCGCGTCAGCCCCACGCGGTGATCGTGCGAGCAATCACTTCCATCAGCGAGTCGAGTTCGTCTGCGGTGCGGCGGTGCTCGGCCAGTGACTTGCCGTAGGGGTCGGCGATGTCGTCTCGAGGGTCGTCGCGTATGAGGTCCCTCGCCAGCCGACCTCCTCCGACAGCATCGCGCCATGCGGCGAACGTCGGCTCGTTGACGCGCATCGGTCCATCCCTGCGCCGGAATCTACTACGAGATCCTGAACCGTCCTGACTTCGATGACCGGTTCGGTGTGAACGGCAGCCGAGTGGCAAGTCGCGCGACACTTTGGCGTGGAGTGCCGGTCGTGCCTGGCCCTTGAAGGGAAGGTCGCTCTCACGAACGCGCCACGTCTCGACCTCGATGAGTACTGGCGTGTGGAGCACTGCTACCCGGTCGCTGTATCGGGCTGGTTGGTTCTGGTCCCGCGACGACATGCTCGCGCTCTGCATGAACTGACAGAGAGTGAGTCCTCGTCGCTCGGGTGCTGACTGCCGGCGTTGACCAAGGCTCTTCACGCGGCGACAGAGTGCGAGCTCGAGTATGTGATGCAATTCGCCGACGGTGAGGGCTTTCAGCACGTTCATTTCCACTTGGTGGCCCGTGCTCGTGATTGGCCCGCGGAGTACAAGGGTCCAAAAGTGTTCGCTGCGTGGAGTGTGAAGGAACCTGTTTACGTTGGTGAGGGCACTCGGGTCATCGAGGCTGTCGGTGCCCAACTGGGTGTGCGACCCGCAGCACTCGTCGACTAGCCCCCGGCGGCATCAGCGGCTTCTTCGGCCACTGATGCCGTTCTCCCCGACGATGGGTTCGACAGCGGGAGAGCACTTTGAGCGGAACGGGCGCATAACACGCTGCGCATAACGACGACCAGCAGCAACGGCCGAACCGACACCGAACGGCGCTTCTGCCGGTGATCCTGTCATCTGCTGTTGAGGAGTTTGGCGATGTAGTTGGCTGCGTCGCGGTCTGCGCCGGGTACGCAGTGTCCGTAGACGTTGAGGGTTGTGGACGCTCTGACGTGGCCGAGTCGTTGGGAGACGGTGACGATGGCGACGCCGTGGGCGAGCATATCGGTGGCCATGAAGTGACGGAGGTCGTGCAATCGGAATTGGCCGACTCCGGCACGGCGGCGGTGACCGATGAACATCTTGGTCACACGATTCGGCAGCCACGGCACCGAGCCGTCCGGTTCGGCGCTGAACACGAACGCTCGTTGGGTTGATCGCTGATAAATGATCGAGGAGTCGTTGCATGCTGGCCTGGTCGACGGCGACGCGGTAGGTGCGGTGGGTCTTGGTAGCGCGCAGCACCGGTCCAGCGGGCCCGTCGACGTAGGCGCGGCTGAACCCGATCGCTGAATGGGTGAAATCAACATCGGCCCATCGCAGACCGAGCATCTGGCTTGTCCGCGCCCCCGTCGAGGCCGCCAACCACACATAGGTGGCGAAGTCGAGGTCGGTCGCTTCGACCGATGCGACCAGGCCTTGAATCTGGTCGGGTGTCGGAGGGCGAATCTCGGCAGGTGTGACCCGAGGTGGACTCGAGTTGGTGGCCGGGTTGAGCCAGATCCACTCCCAGCGGACTGCCTGGGTCAACGCTCGATGCAACACGACGTGGACGCGGTGCACCGTTCCAGGCGTCAGCGGACGGCCGTCGCGCCCACCACATCGCGAACAACAAGCGGTACATGTCGTCGATGTCGATCGTCGTCAGCTTGGTGACCCTGACGTCGCCGAGCAGCGCTTTGAGATGATGCTCGACGATGCTGCGGGTCTGCGCCAGAGTGGTCGACGACCACGCCGGCAACGCCTGCCCCATCCACCGATCAAGAAGATCAGCCACCGTGCCGGCACGCAGCCGAGCATAGCCGGCATCTTCGACAAACTCGCCGAGACGGGCGCTGGCATGGCGGCGCGAGCCGTGAACGGTCTTGCTCGCCCACCGTTCACGACCACTGTCGTGATCCACACCGAGATAGACACGCAGCTCCCACGTATCAGGGCCGCGTTGTCGCAATGATCCAGTCATCGCCAACCGTACGGCGACCATGGGCAAACCATGGGTAAAGCCAAAGGACCGCACCGCCCCACGACCAGTCAAAAGGAGTGCTGACCAGGTGTTTTTCTGCGAGCGGACGACGGGATTCGAACCGGCGACCCTCACGTTGGCAAAAAAGGGTTGTGGTTTCCGTCCGTCTGGTCCGTCTAGTGCCCTGACGTGGTGTCCTGTCCGCCTATTCGTCCGCCTGGTCCGTCCAGTCCGCCTAGACCGTATACCGGTCTACCATCGGCCCCGCCAACAAAACCGGCTGCTCGCCAACGGGCGCACGGATACGATGTCGCGATGGATCGCATCACCATCAACCCGCGACAAATGGGCGGCGTGCCGTGCATCCGCGGCCTGCGCATTCCCGTCGCCACCGTCGTCGGGATGATCGCTGATGGCATGACACCCGACGAGATCGTCGCCGAGCTCCCGCCATTGGAACTCGCCGACATTTCAGCAGCGTTGCGCTTTGCCGCCGACGCCGTCGCTGATCGCGAGATACCACTTCAGCCCACCGCGTGAAGTTCCTCGTCGACCAGAACCGCTCACCGCGGCTTGCTCAACTGTTGCGGGAAGCAGGCCACGACGCAGTCCATACCCTCGAACGCGGACTCGAGCACGCAGACGATGAGGTACTCCTCGACGTGGCACGCGACGAACAGAGAATCGTCATCTCTGGTGACACCGACTTCGGAGCACTCCTGGCGCTCACACGACGGAAGTCACCCTCGGTCATCTTGTTCCGCAGCCGCCACCACCGAACCGCGCAGCAACAGGTCGCGATCATTCTCGAACACCTCGACGACCTCGCCGACGACCTCACCACCGGCGCCGTGGCGGTGATCACCGACGAACGCATCCGCGTCAGACGGCTGCACTACTCCACGACGAGTGATCGAGTGCCCGCCACGGCGCGAGGCGGCAGGCACGAGGGCGCAGATCGCCGGCTCGGAGCGTGGTTCTCGGCGAGCCAGTCGCGCATCTCATTGGGCGCGATTCCGGTATTCCCAGTACCGAGATCGAACCCGTTGAGCCTGGTTGGGTGAGGTGTGAGTACCGAGAATACCGAAATCGCGCCCGACCCAGCCCGCGGAGACGCTGGCACGCGCGATGGCGCCATCAGGCGCATCGGCGTGGCTCGCTCTGTCAGACAGCCCTCTGCCGCGCGCTGGATCGGTATGCTGATCTGCATGCACAGTACGAGCGTCAGGATCGATGCATCTACCCACGAAGACCTCAAGCGTCTCGCAACGGAACTGAAGACCACGGTCGGGAACACTGTTTCGCTCGCCGTTCGAGCGCTCCGCCAAGATCGCATAGGGGGAGACCTCCACGACTCCTTGCGCGACGATGAGGCTGCCTGGCTCGATGCCGACCTCGGGTGATGTCGTCGATCTCGATCTCGGAGTGCCGGAAGGACGCGAGGCGGGCTTCCGCCATCCAGCCGTCCTCGTCACCGCCCAGCGCATCCTCGACGCGGAGCCGTCGGTGGTCCACGTCGTACCGCTGACGACGACGGTCCGTACCTTCCACTCAGAGATTGTCATCGAGCCCGATCACCTGAACAGGCTCAAGCATGTGTCGGCCGCGCAGTGCCAGCATCTCCGAGCAATCTCGCCACGCCGGATACTCGAGATTCGCGGCAACATCGGAGCTGTGGCGCTCGCACAGCTCCGCGAGACCATTGCTGTCATCCTCGATCTGCCCTGATCGAGCACACAGAACAACAGCACAGAATCATCTCGACTTCAGTCGCCGCAAAGCGCACAGAACGCTGATGTCGGTGGTGTTGTCATCTGCTTGAGGAGTTTGGCGATGTAGTCGGCTGCGTCGCGATCTGCGTCGGGTACGCAGTGTCCGTAGACGTTGAGGGTGGTGGACGCTCTGGCGTGGCCGAGTCGTTGGGAGACGGTGACGATAGCGACACCGTGAGCGAGCATTTCGGTGGCCATGAAATGACGGAGGTCGTGCAACCGGAACTGGCCGACTCCGGCACGGCGGCGGTGACCGATGAACAACTTGGTCACACGATTCGGTAGCCACGGCACCGAGCCGTCCGGTTCGGCGCCGAACACGAACGCCCTGTCGGTCAACACGTGGGAGTGCTGGGAGGCTCGTTGGGTTGCTCGCTGGTAGTGAATGCTCAGTCGTTGGATGCTGGCCTGGTCGACAGCAACGCGGTATGAACGTGACCCGGTTTCTTGGACACCTGATTACGCGGGAGACCGTGTAGGAAGGAGCC
>JBDTRP010000167.1:0-72807 GCA_039931555.1 Ilumatobacteraceae bacterium
GGGTAGAGCGGCAACAGAACGTCGTCGCTCGCCACGCCTGTGTAGAACGCATCGATGAGCCGTTCGAAGAACGGCATGCCACCGACCGTGTCGTACAGGGTTGACGTGCCTCGATCGGAGTCGGTCATCGACCGCCGAGGCTATCGGTCATCAGGCCGCGAGGCCGTTGAAGACCCGCACGTTGGCGAGGTCCTCTTGACGCGCTACGCACGGCATGTTGCCATCGCAGAGGTCGAAGATCACATTTTCGTTGTTGGCCAGAAGTACCAATGCCGAGACGACGTCGCCGTCGATCTCGAGCTCGATCACATCGCCGCCACGAAGTCGATTCGCTGTTGAGTTCATTGTGTGCCCGTCCTTGTCGAGTTGCCCGTCACGACGAATACGAGTCCTTGGTGTCCCGTTTGCGTACCGTCGCACTTGTCACATCGGCACAGAAAGCGGTCGGCTTTACGAGAACTTTCGTGTCGTCGGCTCCGGAAAGATGTCGGGCAGCCCATCGCTGACACGGTCGGAGAAGACCGCCGGGCGCTTGGCCAGGAAGCTCTCGACGCCTTCGCGCACGTCGCCGCTGCGCCCTCGCAGTTGAATCCCCCTGGAGTCGACACGGTGCGCCTCCATCGGGTGATCCGCCGTCAGCATGGCCCACAGCATGCGTCGCGTCAGCGCGACGCTGACCGGCGAGGCGTTCTCGGCGATCTCGGTGGCAATTGCACGCGCCGCCGGCAGCAGTTCGTCGGGCTCGTGGACACTGCGCACCAGCCCGCCGGCGAGCGCCTCCTCGGCATTGAAGACGCGGCCGGTGAAGCACCACTCTGCCGCCTGGCTGATGCCCACCAGGCGTGGCAGGAACCACGACGAGCAGGCTTCGGGCACGATGCCGCGCCGAGCGAAGACGAACCCGATTTTTGCCGTGGTGCTGACCAGTCGAATGTCCATCGGCAGCGTCATGGTGATGCCCACACCGACCGCGGGGCCGTTGATCGCGGCGATCACCGGTTTGAGGCTCTCGAAGATCCGCAGCGACACGAGGCCGCCGCCATCTCGTACGAGACCGGCCGGGGTCGTCACGTCGCTCCCACCCTTGGCGAACGTCTCCGCACCGGCCGAAAGATCCGCCCCGGCACAAAAGCCCCGTCCGGATCCCGTCACGATCACGGCGCGTACGTCGTCGTCGGCGTCGGCGCGATTGAACGCGTCGATCATCTCGCGGACCATCGCGTTGGTGAACGCATTCAACTGCGCCGGCCGGTCGAGGGTGATCGTGGCGATGTGGCCATCAACGTCGTAGAGGATGTCGCTGTAGTCCATCCGCCGAACCTACACGGGGCGTATCAGACGTCGAGGAAGCGGCTGGCAGCAGTGGCCGAGCCGACCGCACCGACGAACGCACCCAGCAGGATCATGAAGATCACGACCCGGACCGGGTAGCCGTCGGTGACGACGAACCCACCCAGACCCGCCGTCGACGGGAACTTGCGCACGCCCGAAGTCCAGTCGGCGTTGCCCAGCAGCAACAGCACGCTGCCGAGCGCTGCCCCGGCGAGACCCTGCAGCAGGCCCTCGAGCATGAAGGGCAATCGGATGAACCAGTTGGTTGCGCCAACCAACTTCATCACCTCGATCTCACGGCGTCGGGCGAACATGGCGGTGCGAATGGTGTTCCAGATCAACAGGATCGAGGCGAACAGCAACACGCCCGACATCACGTACGTGCGCACGCCGAAGAAGCCCTTCAGCTTGCCGAGCACGGTGATCTGGTCGGACGGGAAATCGGCACGCAGCACGCCGGGTTGCTCAACGAACGACTGCTTGATGCTCAGCAACTGCTCGATGCTGTCCTTGTTGACCGGCTCGACGCTGAAGTACGACGGGATGTTCTTCTCCGAGAGGAACTTCAGCGACTCAGGGTCGGCGGCGAACAGCTTCTGGGCCTGGCCCAGCGAGCACGCCACGTCGCAATACTCGACGTTCTGGATGATCTCCGGCCGGCTCTCGAGCGCCTCTTTGATCGTGGCGACGGCGTCGTCCGCAGCCCCATTCTTCACGTAGACGATCATCTTCACGCCGCCGGTCCACTGGCTGAGCTGGTTGTCGAAGGCCTGTTGGATCAACAGGGTCATGCCGAACAGGAACAGCGACACCATCGAGGTGATGACTGCTGCGACGGTGAGCGTGAGGTTGCGGGTGAGGCTGGCCCACATCTCGCGCAACGTGTAGCGAAGACGCGAGATCATTCGTACACGCCTCGGGCCTGGTCGCGCACGATGATGCCGCGATCGAGTTGGATCACGCGCTTGCGCATCATGTTGACGATCCTCTGGTCGTGGGTGGCCATCACCACGGTCGTGCCGGTCTTGTTGATGCGATCGAGCAACCGCATGATGCCCTCACCGGTCGCCGGGTCGAGGTTGCCGGTGGGCTCGTCGGCCAACAGGATCAACGGTCGATTGACGAAGGCTCGTGCGATCGACACACGCTGCTGCTCGCCACCACTGAGTTGGTGGGGGAAGCGCTCCTGCTTGCCGGAGAGCCCGACGAGATCGAGCACCGCGGGCACCTGTTGGCGGATGACGTGCTTGGGCCGCCCGATCACCTCGAGGGCGAAGGCGACGTTCTCGTGCACGGTTCGGTTCGACAACAGCTTGTAGTCCTGGAAGATGTTGCCGATGTTGCGGCGCAGTTTCGGGATCTTGCTGTCGCTCATCTCGTTGATGTTTCGCCCGGCGACCCAGACCGAGCCCTTCTCGGGTCGTTCCTGGCGGTTCATCATCCGCAACAGGGTGCTCTTACCGGAACCGGACGGACCGACCAGGAAGACGAACTCGGCCTTGGCGACGTCGAAGCTGGCATCACGGAGCGCGACGACCTCGGTCGAATAGCTCTTGGTGACATTCTCGAGTCGGATCATCGGCGTTTCTCCACGAACTGTTGTTGCATGCGCGGCCCCGCCCGAAGCCCGCAGAACACTAACCCGATCACTGCGCTTCTCGCCGTCGCCACCGCAGGTAGCCCTCCATGAACTCGTCGAGATCACCGTCGAGCACCGCCGTCACGTTGCCCGATTCGACCTCGGTACGCAGGTCTTTCACCATCTGGTAGGGCTGCACGACATACGACCGGATCTGACTGCCCCAGCCGACCTGGGCTTGTTGGCCGGCGATGCTGTCGAGCTCGGCCTCGCGTTCTTCCTCGATCTTGGCGGCAATCATCGTCTTCAACCGGCGCATCGCCTTCTCCCGGTTCTGCAGCTGGCTGCGCTCTTCCTGCGACGACGCCACCAGGCCGGTGGGTTCATGGATCAGACGTACCGCGGACGAGGTCTTGTTGACGTGCTGACCGCCGGCGCCACTGGCTCGGAAGACCTCCATGCGGATCTCCGCCTCGTTGACCTCGAGGTCGAGTTCGTCCATCACCGGCCACACTTGCACGCCGGCGAAACTGGTCTGGCGGCGACCCTGGTTGTCGAACGGGCTGATGCGCACCAGTCGGTGGGTACCCCGCTCGGAGGTCATCAACCCGTATGCATATCGACCGGTGAGGGTGAACTCGGCCGACATGATGCCGGCCTCGGCGCCTTCGCTGAGCCCGTCGAGCTCGAAGTTGAAGCCACGACGCTCGGCCCAGCGGCCGTACATCCGCAGCAGGATCTCGGCCCAGTCCTGGGCGTCGACGCCGCCGTCTTTGGCATTGATCTGCACGATGCAGTCGGCTTCGTCGTGCTCGCCGGTGAACAGGCTGCGCAGGTCGAGCCCATCGAGCTGCTTGGTGATCGACTTCACAGCTGCATCGAGGTCGGGCTCCTGCGTCGCATCGTCGACCTCTCGTGCCAACTCGTGCAGCACCTCGGCATCTTCGAGCTCGCCGGCAAGATGATCGAACTGGTCGATGTCGGTCTTGACGTTGGCGTACTCGGTGTTGATCTTCTTGGCTTCGTCCTGGTCGTCCCACAGGTCGGGCCGGGCGACCTCCTGCTCGAGCTCGACCAATCTGGCCCGATTGGCATCGATCTTGAGATAGCCGTGAGCCTCGCCGAGACGGCGGCGCAGCTCTTTCAGATCGTCGGAATAGTCGCGCATAGAAGGGAGAGTTACGCGCTCGCCCCGTGACACATCTTGAACTTCTTGCCGCTGCCGCACGGGCACTGCGCGTTGCGTGGCGTCTTGGACCATTCGTCCTTGACGATCGTCTGCTGCTTCACCGGTGCCTGCGCAGCCTGGGCCGCGACAGCCGGGTCGATCTCGCCACTGGCCGCCGCCGATTGGGCTGCGGCAGCGAAACCACCGGGCTGCGCGTTGTCGCTGGAGGTCTGCTGCATGTTCTGCACCGTGGGCGCCGGGGCGTCGTTGCGGATGACCTGGACGTGCATGACGTACTTGACGAAGTCCTGGGCGATGCCCTTCATCAGGCTGCCGAACATCTCGTAGCCCTCGCGCTGCCATTCGACGAGCGGATCTTTCTGACCAACGGCACGAAGGTTGATGCCCTCCTGCAGGTAGTCCATCTCCTCGAGGTGCTCGCGCCAGCGCTGGTCGATGATCCGCAACATGACCTGGCGTTCGACGTCGCGCATGACGGGCGGGGTGAGCTCGGCTTCGCGCTTCTCGTAGTACGCCGAGGCATCGGACATCACGAGGTCGTACATCTCGTCGGTCTCGTGGCACTTCTCGAGCTGTCCTTCGCTGATGTCGCTCGGCCAGAACGTCTTCAGCTCGAGCACCAGACCATCGAGGTCCCACTCGTCGGTGGCGACGCTGGCGCAGTGCGTCTCGATCAGCGAATCCATCGCCTCGACGAGATACTCCATCGCCGCGCTCTTGAGATCGGCGCCTTCCAGGATCTGATCTCGGCGCCGGTAGATCACCTTGCGCTGCTCGTTCATCACCTCGTCGTACTTCAGGACGTTCTTGCGGATCTCGCCGTTGCGCTGCTCGACGGTGGTCTGGGCCCGCTCGATGGCCTTGGTCACCATCTTGGCCTCGATCGCCTCGTCGTCGGGCAGGGCGCGGCCCATCACCCACGACAGTGCACCGGTGGCGAACAGCCGCATCAACTCGTCGTCGAGGCTGAGGTAGAAGCGGCTCTCGCCAGGGTCGCCCTGACGGCCCGAACGACCGCGCAACTGGTTGTCGATGCGACGGCTCTCGTGGCGTTCGGTACCCAGCACGTACAGACCACCGAGGCCGCGAACCTTGTCGCCCTCGGCCTTGCACTCGGCTTTGAACTCGGCGAGCAACTGGTCGTACCGAGCCAGCGCGGCGGTGCGCGCCGCCTTGAACTCGTCGGGCATCTCGTCGATCGGCAGCGGCAGCGCGAAGTCGTCGACCAGCACGTCGGGATCGTGGCCTTCTTTGACCACCTCGTGACGAGCCAAGCCTTCGGGGTTTCCGCCAAGGATGATGTCAACGCCACGACCAGCCATGTTGGTGGCCACCGTCACGGCATTGAGCCGGCCAGCCTGGGTCACGATCATGGCCTCGCGCGTGTGCTGCTTGGCGTTGAGCACCTCGTGAGGAACACCCTGCTTCTTCAACAGCTGCGACAGGTGCTCGCTCTTTTCGACACTGATCGTGCCGACCAGCACCGGCTGACCGCGCCCGTACTTCTCGGCGATGTCGTCGACGACGGCGCCGAACTTCGACTGCTCGCCTTTGTAGATCAGGTCTGCCTGGTCGTTGCGGATCACGGTCTGGTTGGTGGGGATCGGCACCACAGCCAGCTGGTAGGTGCCCATCAGCTCGGCAGCCTCGGTCGCTGCGGTACCGGTCATGCCGGCCAGCTTGTCGTACATCCGGAAGTAGTTCTGCAGGGTGATCGTGGCGAGCGTCTGGTTCTCTTCCTTGATCTTCACACCCTCTTTGGCCTCGACGGCCTGGTGGATTCCCTCGCTCCAGCGGCGGCCATCGAGCACGCGACCGGTGAACTCGTCGACGATCTTCACCTCGCCGCCTTGGATGATGTAATCCTTGTCGCGCTTGTACAGCTCTTTGGCCTTCAACGCGACCGACATCTGGTGCACCAGGTTTTGCTGCACCTCGTCGTACAGGTTCTCGATGCCCAGCGACTGCTCGACCTTCTCGATACCTGCTTCGAGCGGCACGACGACGCGCTTGTCCTCTTCGACCTCGTAGTCGACGTCGCGCCTCAGCGACCGGACGATGGAGGCGAACCGGTAGTACAGCTTGGCAGCGTCGGCAACGCGTCCGCTGATGATCAGCGGGGTACGGGCTTCGTCGATGAGGATCGAGTCGACCTCGTCGACGATTGCGAAGTTGTGGCCTCGCTGCACCTTGTCGGCCAGCGTGGTGGCCATGTTGTCGCGCAGGTAGTCGAAGCCGAACTCGTTGTTGGTGCCGTAGGTGATGTCGCAGGCGTAGTTGGCCCGCTTCTCGGACGGGTGCTCTTTGAAGCCGGGGATGATCAAACCGACGTCGAGGCCCATCCACTTGTGGATGCGACCCATCCACTCGGCATGGAACCGGGCGAGGTAGTCGTTGACCGTGATGAGGTGCACACCCTTGCCACCGAGACCGTTGAGGTACGCGGGCAGCGTGCTGACCAGCGTCTTGCCTTCACCGGTCTTCATCTCGGCCACCCAGCCGAAGTGCAGCGCTGCACCACCCATCAACTGCACGTCGAAGTGACGCTGCCCGATGACCCGGCTGGCCGCTTCGCGCATCACCGCAAACGACTCGATCAGGAGGTCGTCGAGGGTCTCGCCACGCTCGATGCGGCCACGGAACTCCGCGGTCTTGGCACGGAGGGCGTCGTCGCTGAGTGCGCTCATTGCCGCGGACTGTGCGTTGATGTCGGGAACCAGGCCCTCCAGGGCCTTCAGCTTCTTGCCTTCACCAGCTCGGAGGATGCGATCGAGGATGCCCATGCGGGTTCAGAGCCTACCGGCGGGTACGGCGCTGGCCTTGGCAAGACCCCGTCCGCGGGCCACGAAATCACGGTACGACGGGACCGAGTGACGAAGCTGGGCACTGGCCGCAGCGACGAGTTCGACCCGAGCGACGCCCGCGCCCCGCAATGCCTCGGCCGCGGTGCGCAACGTGGCGCCGGTGGTGACCACATCGTCGACGACCAGCACCGACAGGTCGCGCCGCGGCCTGCGGGCGCGAAAGGCCGGGCCGGCCAGCCGATCGACACGCGACTTTCCGGTCTGCGGGCCGCCGTGCGCCCGATAGAGCAGACGCCGGCAGGGCACGCCCAGTTGACGGGCGACGCACTGGGCGATGGCCTCTGCCTGGTCGTAGCCGCGCCGCCGGACTCGCTGCGCACTGGTTGGTGCCCAGGTGACGAGATCGACGTGCTGCAGCCCGAGCCGGCGCACCATCTGGGCGGCGATCACGCGAGCCGCCGCACGGCGGTGCCGGAACTTCAGGGCAACGATCAGCTCGCGTGCCACACCATCGAACGCGAATGCAGCCCTGATGCCGTCGGGGCAGCGCTGTGGACCGACCGACGCCAGCGAGAACCGGCACCGGTGGCACAACACGTCGCCCGGACACCCGCACGCGGCGCAACGGCTGGAGAGCAACCCAGAGATCAACCCACAGATCAGCCCAGAGATCAACCCAGAGATCAACATGGTGCAATCAGTACCAGGAGGGTGTGACACGACGATCGGTAGGGTCTCGGCGTGCTGCGACGCGTCCTGCTCGATCGACCCGCTCAGCGGCTGGCCCGCTGTGTGTCCGGGTTGGCGTGCTTCGGGTTGGGCATCAGCATGTTCGTGACGGCTCGCCTCGGCCTGGCGCCGTGGGACGTCTTCCACCAGGGTGTTTCCCGCCACACCGGGATCGCCCTCGGCTGGGTGATCGAGATCACCGGATTCGTGCTCCTGCTGTTGTGGATCCCGCTGCGGCAACGCCCCGGCGTGGGCACCATCCTCAACGCGCTCGAGATCGGCCTCGTCGTCAACCTGATCGGGGACCACCTGCCGTCCACCGACCGCCTCGTCCCCCGGCTCGCCTACGTCGTCGGAGCTGTCGTCGTGATCGCCCTCGGCTCAGGCCTCTACATCGGCGCGGGCCTCGGTACGGGCCCGCGCGACGGGTTGATGGTCGGGGTGGCGGCGCGTGGATACTCGGTCCGCGTCACCCGCACCGTCTTGGAAGCCGTCGTGATGGCCAGCGGCATCGTCCTCGGCGGTCGCATCGGGGTCGGCACACTGGCCTTCATGTTCGGGATCGGCCCACTCGTGCACGTGCTGATCCCGCGGCTGGAGATGTCGAAACCAGTCACGAAATCTCCGGATGCACCGGAGATTTCGTGCCCTGCCTTCGAGTGACCATCTAGTACCGGTAGTGACTGGGCTTGAACGGGCCGGACGGCTCGACACCGAGGTACTCGGCCTGCTCGTCGGTGAGCTTGGTCAGCTTCACGCCCAACGCGTCGAGGTGCAGCGCGGCGACCTTCTCGTCGAGCCGCTTCGGCAGCACGTGCACACCGAGCGGGTACTGCTCGACGTTGTTGAACAGCTCCATCTGGGCAATCACCTGATTGCTGAACGAGCAGCTCATCACGAAGCTCGGGTGCCCTGTGGCGCAGCCTAGGTTCACCAGCCGGCCCTCGGCCAGCACGATGATCGCGTGGCCGTCGGGGAACGACCACAGATCGGTGCCCGGCTTCAACTGGTCGTGCGTCGCGCCGCTACGGGCCAGGCCGGCCATGTCGATCTCGCTGTCGAAGTGGCCGATGTTGCAGACGATCGCGTTGTGCTTCATCTGGTGCATGTGGTCGACGGTGATGATGTGGTCGTTGCCGGTCGCCGATACGAAGATGTCGGCTGAGCCGACGACTTCCTCCAACACGGTGACCTGGTAGCCCTCCATCGCTGCCTGCAATGCGTTGATCGGGTCGACCTCGGTCACGATGACCCGGCAGCCCTGGCCCTTCAGTGCCTGGGCGCAGCCCTTGCCGACGTCGCCGTATCCGCACACGACCGCAACCTTGCCGCCCAGCATCACGTCGGTCGCCCGGCAGATGGCATCGACCAGTGAGTGCCGGCAGCCGTAGAGGTTGTCGAACTTGCTCTTGGTGACCGAGTCGTTGACGTTGATGGCGGGGAACAACAACTCGCCGCGCTCATGCATCTTGGAGAGACGCATCACCCCGGTGGTCGTCTCTTCGGTGACGCCCTTGATCCGCGCCGCCATCTGGGTCCACTTCTGCGGGTCGGTCTTGAGTGATCGTTGTAGTAGCCCGAGCACGATCGCGAACTCCGGATTCGACGCGGAGCCGGGGTCGGGCACCTCGCCGGCCTTCTCGAACTCGACGCCCTTGTGCATCAACAGCGTGGCGTCGCCGCCGTCGTCGAGGATCATGTTGGGGCCTTGCTCGCCGTTGGCACCATCGGGCCAGGCGAACATCTGCTCAGCGCACCACCAGTACTCCTCCAGCGTCTCACCCTTCCAGGCGAACACCGGCACACCGTTGGGCTCGTCGACGGTGCCCTCCGGGCCGACAGCAACTGCGGCTGCGGCGTGGTCCTGGGTCGAGAAGATGTTGCAGCTCGCCCAGCGCACTTCGGCGCCGAGCTCGACCAGGGTCTCGATCAGCACCGCGGTCTGGATGGTCATGTGCAGCGAGCCCGAGATCCGCGCCCCCTGCAGTGGCTTGGACGGACCGAACTCCTTGCGCAGGGCGCGAAGGCCGGGCATCTCGTGCTCGGCAAGGTGGATCTCCTTGCGGCCGAAGGGCGCAAGTGAGAGGTCGGCAACGCGGTAGTCGCGGCGCGCCGCAAGAGACGATGTCATGGAAGGTTCCTCCACAGGTAGAACAGGCACGGGATGTGCGAGGTTGTAGTTCGGGCCGGTGCCAGCTGGCAACGTTCAATTCAGCCCGTGGGGTGCAAACAGTCTAGGCGGCGAGAACGACGGCAGACGCGTCGAAGATGTAGTGCTCGTAGCCGGCGAGGTTGTACATCCGTACCGTCGCGTCTGTGCCGTACTTCAAGATCGCCATGTTGGGGATCGGTGTAGGGCCTTCGACCGAGTTGAGGTTCGACGACAGTGGCCGAGCGGCGCTGGCCGGGTACGCGGTGAGGAACGACCGCACGAACGCCGAGGCGTACTGCCGGGTCAGTGATGCCGAGGTCAGGTTGCCGATCACGGCGAGCTGATTCCCCACGGCGTCGGGGCCGATGGCAACGGAGCTGGCGAACGAAGCGAAGCTCCAGTCCTCGGCCTGACCAGGCCCGAGTGCGACGCCGCCGAACTGCGGGTCGCGGGTGTCGAAGGTGCGGTACGGCGACGACAACGGCACGACTCGCCCCTCGCGGCTCGTCTCCAAGGCGCCGGTCTGCATGAAGCCGACCACGTCGGCCACGACATCGGTCAAACCGGCGTTGTTGAAGATGCGCACGTTCCCGTCGGTGCCGACCGGCACGAACACCAAGTTGGCCTTGATCGCGTTCGGCGCCAGGTTGAGGTTGGAGGTCGTTGGTGCCTGCCCGCCCAGATCGTCAGGGAAGACCGACAGGTGTGTGGCGGTGTTGCCGGTGATGCCGACCACGTTCAGCAAAACGCCCGTGACGTTGGCGAGGTTGGGCACGACAGCGGTGACCGGCGGATTGACGCCATTGACACCGCGCACTTGCAGGGCGATCGTCTGACCGGCGCTGAGCGGACCAACCGCGGCCGAGGGGCGGCCGGTGCCGTCGCGCGTATCGAGCACCCGCGACGGTGTCGTGGGGATCAACCGGGCACCGGGATCGGTGGCACCGGCGGGCACGTAGGCACTGGTCGAGAACCAGCCGAACACGTCGACGATCACGTTGGCGGTGCTGCTCTGGCCGAACAGACCGATCGTCAGGTCGCCGTCGAGACCCGGGCGCACGATCGAAGCGTTCGGCACCGTGTCGCCCGGCCCGAAGTTGATGATCGAGGTGCGGACTGCCGGGCGGGCACCCTTGCCGTAGGCCTCGAGGTAGCCCCCGGCGCCGGCATCGGTGACGGTGATGTTGACCACCACAGCGAGCACGTCGGCAGTGGCCGCGGGAACGCCACCGAGTCCCAGCAGATCGATGTCGAACACAGCCGGGTCCGGTGCGCCGAGCCGCTTGGCGCCAAGCGGTTGCACATCGTGGTTCGACAAGGCGCCCAGACGAGAGTCGAAGATGCGCGCCGGCGTCAGCGGATGGAACTCGCCACCCCCACAGAGTGTGCAGGTCGCGGCCTGGACGGTACTCACCAGGTGCGAAGCGGTGGGGATGATGACGATCGCACCGACGAGCCCGAGGACTGCCGCCAACCGCGCGATGTGACGCCCTGACTTCATGGTGTGAGCGTACCCCACGGTGCCTCCAAATCGGTGTGCGGGCAGCCCGACGCCCTGGTCACGCTGCGAATGTCGGGGCCAGACCTTCGCTGCTCACGCGGGTCATGATCGCCGCGTGTTCGGCGTCGTCGACGGCGACCGCCTCGTCGATCAGCATCACCGGGATGCCGTCGCGGATGACGTACTTACGGTGCAGACGAGGGTTGTACAGACCGTCGCTGTCGCCGAGGTAGTACAAGGGGCCTTTGTCCTGCGGGCAGGCCAGAACAGCTAGGAGTCGGGGGTCGAGCGCCATCGTCATCGATTCTGTCACACGCTCGTCACAAGAGCCAGAACCTCGGCCACGCGTTGGTCGCAGTCGTCCCGAGTTGTTGCTTCGAGGTTGAGCCGCAGCAACGGCTCGGTGTTGGACGGACGCAGGTTGAACCACCACGACCCGCAGTCGACGGTGAGGCCGTCGAGACGATCCTGTTGGTCGGTGCTGAACTCGGCGGCGACACGGGTCATGACCGCCGCAGGGTCGTGGACCTGGGTGTTGATCTCGCCGCTCGACGAATAGCGCTCGAACGGCTTGCGCACGACAGACAGCACCGTGTCGGCGCGGCTGATCTCGGCGAGGACGAGCACCGACGCGATGAGGCCGGAGTCTGCACCGAAGTTGTCGCGGAAGTAGTAGTGCGCCGAGTGCTCGCCGCCGAACACCGCGTCGGTCTCGGCCATGATCTCCTTGATGAACGAGTGGCCGACCTTGGTGCGCATCGGCACACCCCCGTTCTCACGGATCACCTCTGGCACGGCTTTGGAGCAGATCAGGTTGTGCAGGACCGTGGCGCCCGGATGCGTGCGCAGTATCGCCGCGGCGAGGAGTGCTGTTGTCGTCGATCCGCTGAGTCCGCGCCCGGTCTCGTCGACCACGAACACGCGGTCGGCGTCACCGTCGAACGCCAGGCCCACGTCGAAGCCGCCGGCGACGACTCGTGCTTGCAGGTCTCGCTGGTTGGCTGGCTGCAACGGGTCGGCCGGGTGGTTGGGAAAGGTCCCGTCGAGCTCGCCGTACATGACTTCCAGCGTGATCTTGGGCAGGCGCTCGAACACAGCGGGCACCACGAGGCCGCCCATGCCGTTGGCCGTGTCGGCGACGACGCGGAGCGGATGCATCGCGGTCGTGTCGATGAACGACACCACGTGATCGGCGAACGCGCTGAGCAGGGTGCGACTGGTCGATGACCCGGGTCGCGTCGCAGATTCCGGGGTGCGGCCGGCGAGCACGTCGGCCGCCATCGACTTGATCTCCGCCAGACCCGTGTCTTGTCCAACGGCGCGGGCGCCGCCGAGGCAGAACTTCACTCCGTTGTACTGGGCGGGGTTGTGCGAGGCGGTGAACATCGCCCCGGGCGCATCGAGCGTGCCGGCCGCGAAGTAGACGAGGTCGGTCGAGGCCAGCCCAAGGTCGATCACATCGACGCCTTGCTCGAGCACACCCCGCACGAAGGCGTCGACGAGCTCGGGGCCCGATGGGCGCATATCGCGACCGACCAGCACTCGAGGAGCCTTGGCGAATCGGGCAAAACCGACACCGAGTGCGTAGGCGACATCGGTGTTGAGCTGGTCGGGGACGGTGCCACGCACATCGTACGCTTTGACGATGGCGTCGAGCACCAGGGGGTCGGTCGAGGACATGGGGCCTAGACGTTAGCGTCGGGCGGACGCGTGTCGGCCGGGGGCTGGGTCGGCGACGCCCAGACCAGGGCTTCTCCATCGAGATCGGATTCGAGCGGATCGTCCGGGTCGCCACGCCACAACTGCGATGGCGTCGGGTCGATCAACATCGTGTCGTCGGGGGCCTCCCACTCGTCCCATTGGAACTCGTCGGGATCCGATTCGCTCCCGAACGGGTGCGTGTTGGCATGGCGAACGTCGCCGCGAATTCTCATGAAGATCAGCAGACCGATACCGAAGAAGGTCAGCAGATACGCGAGGTAGTCGAGGTTCGACCGCTCGTACGTGAGGTGCACGTTGGTCGACGTGGGCACCACGACCATCAGGTTGGGGGCAATGCGGTACGGACCCGCCGCGCCGCTGGCATGCCAGTTCGGGAAGTAGCTGATCCTGACCAGCACCGGCACACCGACCTGGTCGACGGTGAAACGGAGGTCCTGATCGCCGAGCTGCACGTTGCTGACCTTCACCACAGGAAGCTGCTTCTCGACGATCGGCTCGGCCGGTTGGACGATGTCGATCTTGCGACCCGACGCACCCGGCGCCAGCCCGTCGCTGCGCGTCGCGTCAACCTGCACGTCGATGCGTTGCCACTCCGCTGGGCCGTTGTCGGCAGGGATGGCCGCCCACTCGTCGCGATGTTGGAACCAGCTCATCCCCATCTCGAGATTGCGCTCGCGCTGGTCGCCGTCGCGATGGTTGACGACGACGGGTTGCACGGTCAGGGGCACAACGAGATCGCTGTCGACGACCTGGTAGATGTTCCACGGCCCGACCGAGGCCAGCTCGGTCAGCTCGGGTCGCTTCTCGGCCTGCGACTTGGCCTTCTCGGTGAAGACCATCAGGTACTTGACGCCCAGCGTCTGCAGGTACGGCACACCTTTGGAGTCGTCGTTGTTGTCGTAGCGCAACTCGCGCACCGGGTTCGAGCTGTTGCTGCTGATCGCCGCTGCCGTCACGAAGTGGTACGGCGTCGTGCCGCTGGCCTCGAAGAACAGTCCCTCCATGCTGGCGATGCACCCATCGGTCCAGTGCGGGAGCAGCATCAGGGCCATCGTGGTGCCGTACTGGCCGTTGTCGCCGTTGTTCTCCCACATCGCTCGCCCGCAGCCGTGTTGGCTGTCGGTGCCGAGTGCCTTCATCTGATCGATCAGCGCCTTGTACTCGCCGTACGCGTCACGGCCTTCATACCCCATGAAGTTGTACCGCGTCCAGCCATCGCTCTGCGCGTCCTTGGCCGTCGGTGAAAGCGTGATCGGATTCCAATCGCCGATGCCCCACGCATACACCGACTTGCCGTGCTGGGTGATCGTGCGACCACCTGGCACCTGCTGGAACAAGAACAGTTCCATGACCAACACGACCACGCTGACGACGCCGGCGGTCGCCAGACCGACCTTCCACATGCTGGCGCGTGTGCGCCGCGCCCGGCTGCCGCGCACGATGACCTCGACCAGCTCCACGATGCCGACCATCATCAGCATCAACCGCAGCAGGTAGAGGAACGGCAGCAAGCGAGGGTTCCACAACAACCCGATGACGGGCAGCGAGTTCTTGGCCAGGAACACGAACGCGGTCAGGGCCAGGCAGCAGATCCCCAACCACGCTCCCGCCAGGTGACGCCGGACCACCGACGCGATGAAACCGAAGATCGCCAAGCCGGTGACGACGATGTCGAGAAAGGTCGTCCACGGGAAGAACATGTCCCAGTAGGAATCGGAGACCCCGTCTGGCCGGCCGTGGTACTTCATGTCGGTCATGTACGCGTGGTTGGCAAGGAAGGGCACCACCCAGAACGCGCTGAGCAGCACCGCCCCGGTGAGCACCGTGAACCCGTAGATGAACCTGGTGCGGTCCATCCAGACCGCCCACAGCAGCACGGCGCCGAGCACCACGAAGATCAGCACGATGCCGTGGCACAACATGGCAAGGGCGATCAAGATGGCAGCCCAGCTCCGGAACCTGCCGGTCTCCATTCCCCGTGCGAACACACCGAGGCCGAGGATGGCGAACGAGAGCGCGATCGAGAACGAGAACTCGCCGGCCATCGTGCTCTTGATGTTGCCGCCGTAGATCGAGAAGCTCTCGTCGAACAAGAAGATGGTCGCCGCCAGCGCCATCAGTTCGGGCATGGGGTACCGGAAGCGGGCGAGACGACCGAACGCCCAGCAGCACACCGGCAACGTGACCAGGCCGAGGATGGCCACCAGCTTGAACGCGATCCCGTACGGGAACACCACGTTCAGCGCCACGATCATCAACGCGGGCACGACCATGTAGAAGCGGTACAAGGGGAAGCCGTCGTACCAGTAGTTGCTCCACCCACTGAGCTGCCAATGCGGCAGCAGGTGATCACGGAGATAGGCCGGTGCCATGACGTGCGCGCCCATGTCTCCACCGGTCGGTGTGTTGTTCTCGAACACCAAGTTGAGGTGCACGACCTTCAACACCGAAAAGGTCGAGCCCCCCACGACGAGCAGTGCCGTGAGGTACCGGGCAATCCGCTCGTTGGTCCACGGCGCGTCGAGCCAGTACCGCGGTCGGCGCACGATGCGCGACACGATCCGGTCGAGCAACGGGCGCTTGGGCAGCGCGAGTGGCGTCGGCGTCGGCGGCAGGGTCTCTTCGGCGACGATCGGGTCATCGATCAGCTCGGTCATGTCGGCCGCCATTGTTTCACTCCGCAACCGATCATGCAGTGTCACCCCGCGGTCCATGACCAGGCCACCAGCAGCAGCCCGGTGGCGTTGAAGGCCACGTGTGCAGCAATGCCCATGCCGAGCCGACCGGTGCGCAGCGTGCACGTCCCGAGAATGAGGCCGAACACGAACAGGCCGGGGAGCTCGACCCACCGGAAGTGGATGAGGGCGAAGAACGCAGCAACGACCACCACGGCCACGGCATCGTTGAGGCGACGCACTGCCGCTCCCTGCAGCAGCCCTCGGTACATCAACTCCTCGACGAACGGTGCGCCGATCACGACCACGACGACGAGGCCGACGAGCCAGCCGCCGTGGGCCCGGTCGTACAGGTCGCGAGCATTGCGTTCCACCCGCGAGCGGCTGAACGTCTGCGGCCAGCCGCGCTCGAGCGGCCAGTACACCAACCGCAGCACAACGAGTTGCGACAACACCCCGATCGGAACGCCGATGAGGTCGACGACCGTGAACCGCAACCCGTACTGGTCGGCGAACTGACCGCGGCCGCGTCGGACTCGACCGGAGCGGTTGCTGAGCAACCACAGTCCCGCCAGCATCGGCGCCCACAGCCCGGCCGCCAGCACCATGGTGACCCACACCGGCGCGTCGGTCGCCGACTGGTAGCCCGTCGCCGAGACGACGGTTGCGCCGACCACGTTCCCGACGATCCACGTGATGAGCCAGACAGCAGCGGCCTGGCCGAGATCGATGCCCGTCTGGTCGGGATCCACTCGCGTCGGGGAGACCTGGGCGCCGGGCATGAGCCGACAGATTATCGGCGCACCAGACGCGACGGGTTCAGCCGGCGAGTCGAGACGTCGCCGAAAAAACCAAGACCCGCCTGCTGCGTCGGTCTTCCAGCCTCCAACCGTTCGGCACTGACAGTCGTGCTGTGTGGCGCTCGCACAGGTCGTAGTCGTGGGGCTCGCGACTAGGTGTGAGATCGTCGAGCCAGACGATCGCCCGGCCGTATTGGTACGAGAGGGTCGACGACGCGGCCTGCGCACACCCCGATCGCGAACATTGCCGATTCATACGGTCAAATTACGCGCCGCCTCCAGCCGTGTGGTGGATGCGTTCCCCCGCAGAACCAATTGCCCCGAAGACCCGTAGCATATCGACATGAGCAACCTGCCTCCCCCGCCTCCCCCGCCGCCGCCTGGCCGCTCGGGTGGTCGTGGCCCGCAGAACGACCAGCAGCCTTCCGAGCGCGGCGGCCGACGCCCGCTCGGCGCCGGATGGCCACGTTGGGTCATCCCGGTCCTCTTTGCCGTGCTGATGCTGTCGTTCGCCCTCCCCCGTGTGTGGCCGACGACGAGCACCGACAAGGTGTCGTTCACTGCCTTTTGGTCAGACGTGCAAGACGGCAAGGTGAAGAGCGTCGTCGTCAACAACTCGACCAACAGCATCTCGGGTGTCCTGAAGACGGGCGAGAAGTTCACCAGCACTGCTCCCAACAGCTTCCCCGATGTCAACCAGACCGTCGAACTGCAGACCAAGGGTGTCGATTTCGAGGCCAAGACACCGAGCTCCAACTGGCTGCTCAGCTGGGCCAGCTTGCTGTTGCCGTTGGTGTTGCTGATCGGCTTCTTCATGTGGATGCAGAAGCGCGCCGCGGGCCAGATGGGCAACGTGATGTCGATCGGGCGCAGCCGGGCGAAGGCGTACACCACCGACAAGCCATCGACCACGTTCGCCGACATCGCCGGCTACGAAGGCGTCAAGCAGGAGATCACCGAGGTCGTCGACTTCCTGCGCATGCCCGAGCGGTTCCGCGAGATCGGCGCCCGCGTACCGAAGGGCATGTTGCTGGTGGGCCCCCCAGGCACCGGCAAGACGTTGTTCGCTCGCGCGGTCGCCGGCGAAGCAGGCGTCGGCTTCCTCTCGGTCACCGGTAGCGACTTCATGGAGATGTTCGTCGGTGTCGGCGCCAGTCGTGTCCGCGATCTGTTCCAGCAGGCCCGCAAGATGGGTCGGGCCATCATCTTCGTCGATGAGATCGACTCCATCGGTCGCAAGCGCGGCGCCGGACTTGGCGGTGGCCACGACGAGCGCGAGCAGACGCTCAACCAGTTGCTGGCCGAGATGGACGGCTTCGAGACCAGCGAGGGCATCGTCATCCTGGCGGCGACGAACCGCCCCGACATCCTCGACCCAGCCCTCCTGCGTCCCGGCCGTTTCGACCGCACGATCGTCGTGCCGCTGCCCGAGAACGAAGAGCGGTTGGCCATCCTGAAAGTGCACAGCCGCGACAAGCGGATGGGCCCCGACGTCGATCTCGAAGTGATGTCGAAGGCCACGCCCGGAATGAGCGGCGCCGACCTGGCCAACCTGGTCAACGAGGCGGCGCTGTTCGCCGTGCGCCGCGGCAGCAAGCAGATCGAGCGGATCGACTTCGAAAACGCCCGCGACCGTGTCGTGATGGGTGCGCGTCGCGAGAGCCTGGTGCTCAGCGCCGAGGAGAAGCGGGCGACCGCCATCCACGAAGGCGGCCACGCCATCTTGACGACGGTGCTGCCGAATGCCGACCCGCTGCACAAGGTCACGATCCTGCCTCGCGGCATGGCCCTGGGCGTCACGTGGAGCCTGCCGGAGGAACGACACACGTATTCGAAGGAGTACTTCGACGACGTCATCTGTCGCGCCATGGGCGGCCGGGTCGCCGAGAAGATCGTCTTCGGTCACATCAACTCCGGCGCTGCCAACGATCTCGAGCAGGCCACCAGCATCGCCCGCCGAATGGTGCGCGAGTGGGGCATGAGCGACGCGGTCGGCCCGATGGCCTGGAGTGGCCATCAGCAGGTGTTCCTCGGTGAGGACCTGATGACCCAGGGCCGCGAGTACAGCGACGACACGGCCAAACTGGTCGACAACGAGATCTTCCGCATCCTGCACGAGCAGGAAGCCAGAGCGTTCGAGGTGCTGTCGAAGCACCGCCGCGCACTCGACCTGGTTGCCGAGGCGCTGCTCGAGCGGGAGACGATCGACGGCGGCGAAGTCGCCCGCATCGTCCACGAGAGCCTCGGTGAAGGTCCGAGCGACGGCAAGCCGCGCCAGCCGGGCGATGCCACCGTGGGTGCCGACGACGCTCCCGCAGCGGTCGACTCCAGCTAGAGGTCCGGCTGCCGACCGAGTTCCGGCTCCGGGCTCGAACCCGGGTGTCGCGCTTCGGCGACGGCGGCCCACAGATCGGTCGCAGTGATTGGGCCGACGAAGTTGGCCCGCACCACGCCCGACTGATCGGCGACGACGACGATCGGTACTGCTTCGACGTGGTACTTGCGGTGCAGCGCAGCCGACGTGGAGTATTCGACTTCGGCAACATCGACCTCCGCGCTCGCCAGCACCTTGGCCTTGCGCACGACATCGGAACACGCGCCACAGGTCGCCGACGAGAACACGGCAACGAGCCACGGAGCGTGTGCATCGGCGAAGTCGGCCCGGTCGATCTGGGCGGGCGCCGAGAACACCGGCTGGGTCGGGGCGTCGACAACCGTTCTGCGGCGCAGCACCGCGCCAACGGCCAGTGCGACGATGAGCACTCCCGCGGCGATCACGACCTGCGTCATGCCGTCAGCCTGGCAGAGCGAACGAGCCGGACCGACCTCGCAGGCCGGGATCGCGTGGCAGCAACCGCTCGACGAAGATCCGCTGCGTCGACTCGACGACCAGCGGATGACCGAGCGCGGTGGCATCGGACACCCCGATCGTGATCACGCCGCCCGCCGGAAGCTCGATCGCCTCCATGCCCGGGACCGGTACCTCACCACCGGCGCCCAGCGTCTTGACGGTGACGCTGCCGGGTGAACCCGTTGCGTTGAGCACGACCAACACGTCGGGAACGGCCAACGAGGTGCCGATGGCCATGCTCCAACGTGTCGAGGCGAACGAGGGTGGAGATCCCATGACGACCGTCGTCGCCACGGTGTCGCCGGTCTGGCGCGTGATCGCCCGCTCGACCAGGATCGATCCGGTCGTCTCGGTGGAGAACACTGCGCCGTGCCTGCCGCTAGGAACACCGACATCGTCGGCGATCAATGACACGACGTTGCCCGCCGGCACCGTCAGCGGTTCGGGGTTGACGAACCCCGAGGCCGGGTCGAGGCCGAGGAACGCAACGTTGACGACCGCCTCGGTGTTGGAGCCGTTGTAGATGCTGTACCGCTCGATGACGTTCGGAGCCACCTCGCCGTCGGCGAAGTAGAACTGGTCGCCGAGCGACGGAGCGCCAAGGGTCATGGTGAAGCCGGCCCGGCCGACCGATGCCAGGTATTCCTGAGCTCGCCCGACCACGACCCGGCCCCGAGTACTGGTCACGGTGATTGCCAGCACCAACTCGCGCTTGGCCAGGAGGTCCTGGCTGATGACGAGCACCGAGTCGGCACGCACTTGCAAGCTCTGGAGGATGGCCGGCTGGCGGCTCTCGGTGCTCGTGGCTTCTCTGATGCTGACGATCGCGTCGGAGGGGAACGGGTTGGTGATGACCAACTGCTCCTTACTGCCCTCGACGGTGTAACCGTCGGCGAAGTACCACGTCGACGACGTCGAGTTGGAGCACGGCGAGACGGCACTGCCCGATGCACTGTCGGCGCGTTGCTCGACGTATCCCCCACCTCCGTAGATCTCGACCATTGCCGAGGCGAACGAGCCCTGCGTCTGCAACTGACCGAGGTCGAACTCCTTGGTGGAACGTGCCGGCACCTCGAACGGCACCTCGGCTGCGGCAACCCCCAAGGCGTCGGTGAAAGCAGTCAGCTTGCCGGTCAGGGCGACTTCTGACGGGTTGGCGACGATGGCGATGCCGCCCAACTGCGGCCCGCCGATGGGGACACCGGCACAGAACCACGCTGAGGTGACGAAGTCGCCCTTCGGGACGAACGGCATGGTCGCACTGCCCAGTCGCGAGAACTGGGCGGGCGCGCTGTGGATCGGCCGCGAACGTTGTAGCGCGATCACGCCGACGATCGTGGCCAGCACCATCACGCCGGCGACGAACCGGCGGGCTGCCATCATTCGACACCCGCCTCATGCGGCTCGGTGTCGGGTTGCTCGCCGGCGGTCTCCCACGAGATCGGCTCATCACCCATGGAGAGCAGGACAGGCGAGTCCTCGACCATGTCGAGCGGCGCCATGATCGGTGCGTCGATCGACAGCAGCGGTTCGTCGGGGAGCGCGTCGACGCGTCGACGCCTCCAGCGAACGAGCGATGCCGTGTCGAAGCGGCTGACACCCAACGCCAGCAGCAACCACAGCAGCAACTGACCGACGAGGGCGAAGGCCCGCGAGGCGTCGGTGTGATAGCGCAAGACGGCCGGACCCGCGGCCGTGATGTCGTAGCCCGTCGTGACTCCGAACGCCGGACGCGGCGCGATGGACTGACTACCGACGCCCAACGACCAGCGCTGGTCGACACCGGTCGCCACCGTGACAGCGCCCGGTTGCGCGGTGAACTGCAGATCGGCGTTGTCGGCCGCGCCGACACCGACGGGCGTCGCCAGCGGCCGCAGCTCGAGACGTGCCAGCGAGTCGAGACCGGCTTGCCGGGTGGCGTCCGCGTCTGCTCCGGCGAATTGGGCACGTGTCGGGATCCATGCGGTGTTCTCGTAGACCAGGAAGTTCAGTGGGCGAGTCAAGGGCGCGGCGAAGTCGAGCTGATCATCGAGCGCGTCCACGAGGCCGTTCGGCAGCGGCAGCGGCTTGTCGACGGTGCTGGTCGCCCCGTCAGCGACCGGCACGACGATGTAGCGGATGGCATAGGGCGCCAGCAGGCGTCCGCCGCGCAGCGTCGATTCCGTCGCCAACTGCCGCACCACGGAGCCGACCTCGGCCTCGGTCTTGGACGGCCGGCCGGGCCACGCCTCGTACTGTGTCAACGGGCCGTCATCGGTGATTGCGTACCCGATGCCCGGCTCCAAGGTCCACGCCGGTACGGGCATGACGCCCGGGTTGCCGATCCACAGGATCCGGTAGTCGCCCTCTGGAGCGTTCTCCGGGAACTGCCCGAGCACCGACGTCAGCGTCAACGTGGGCATGTGCCAGCGCCCCGAACCGATCGCGGTGACGCCGGGCAACACGCCGACGGCGACCGCCGCAGCGCTCAACAGCCCGAGCGGCTGACGCCAGCCGAACGACCCGGCCAGCACGTCGTCCTGGAACGCGGCGGCGATACATGCAGCCGACAGGGCCAGGCCGACCGCCACCGGCGCCAGCAACACTCCAGGTTCGGCAAGACGGACCTTCAACCCGCGATCGTCGAGCACAGCGAGCCAACCGAACGCCACGACCAGTCCGGTAGAGCGGACGGCCCACGTGAATCGCCAGCTGCGAGCGACGAGCGGGGCCACCAGCACCGGGAGATACAGGGCGATCGCCAGAATGCCGAACTGTCCGTTCCCCAGCCCGAACCTCGCCAGTCGGGTGACGCCGAGCGCTCGGCTGCCGACCGACCCCGCGGGAAGCCCATCGGCGACGGGTGACGGAACGCCCGCGATGATGTCCCACCCGTGCCGACCGAACAACGACGACGCCCACGGCAGGTTGGCGACCAACGCAACCACCGCTGCGGCGACGGCGACCGAGACCATGATCAGGGCTGTCCTCCACGAGCCGCCTGCCACCAGAGAGCTGAGCGCCAGCACGACCCCGAGCGCCACGACGACGAGTCCGAACGACGGCACGAAGGCAAACACGACGGCCGTCAACAGTGCCAGCTGGCAGAGCATCCGCAAACGAGCGCGAGCCGGCACCTGGACCATCCCATCGGCTCGGTTCAGGTCGGTTCGCCCGACGTCGGCCCGACTGTTGTCGAACGACTCGATGCCGGCGCTGCGACGCAAGAGGTGCACGACCCAGGGAACGGTCGCGTAGCACGCGAGGGCGCCCCACCGGCCGCTCGACAGCAGCTGCGACGGCAGCGGCACCGCGGCGTAGACGATCAGGGCAGCGATGCGCGCCCGGGCGGTGGGGAACAGGCCGGCCAGGCGCCAGATCCCGAGGTAGCCGACCAAGAGCAGGCCGAGCACGCCGACCGTCCGCAGTAGGCCCATGTGGAACAGCGTGGCCGTGCTGGCCAACGAGGTCAGCGCGACCCCAGTGGGAACCGGCGTCGTCGAGCCCAGGCCGTGCCCCCACCAGCCAGAGCGGTAGTCGGCCAACATCGCCCTCGGGCTGACCGGCAGGTGCAGGAACTCACCGAACCCGGGGATGCCACTGATGACGTGACGGCTGCCGAAAAGCACCGCGACCAGCACGCCGATCCAGGCGAACATCGGAGCGGACCCTGCGGTCTGGCGCCATCGCCGTTCAATCGAGTTCTCACCTCGTGCCGGACGCAGGTCGCGGCTGCGCAGGTAGGCCGACACGCGGGCCGAGCCACGCAACTGCAGTCCGGCGATCTCGCCGTCCGGCACGCGCCGCAGGGCCCGCACCTCGCGGCGCCGAACGAAGATGCCCGGCGTGCGCGGCACCAGACCGACCATGGCCCGCATCGAGGCCCAGGCATCGCGCGGCTTGCCCGACAGCAGGCCGACCACCATCTCCGACAACGTCACCAGGATCAGTTGGATCGACAACAACGGAAGCCGGCGAGCTCCGGTGAGCGTGGCAATCGAGCGCATCCGGTGCCGCGCTTGCAGCAGCGCGGGTCGCAGGTCGGGCCGGCGCGTGTCGAGTGCCTCACGATGCCGGGCACGAGCCGCCGGGACCACGACCACTCTCGCACCACCGAGATGTGCTCGCCAGCACAGGTCGACGTCGTCTCCGTAGAAGTCCATCGCCGTGTCGAACCCGGCGATCGCCCGGAACAGGTCGGCGCGGACCATCATGCAGGCCGACGGCAGGGCGAACACGTCGCGCACCGCGTCGTGCTGCTCCTGATCGACTTCGCCTTCCTCCACGAACGAGTCGATCTCGCCGAAGCGGTCGACACCGAGCCCCACATGTTGCAAGACGCCGGGGTCCTCCCACGAGACCAGCTTCGGGCCCACGATGCCTGCGTTCGATCGGTACAACTCCTCGACGAGCAGACGGATCGCGCCCGGGTCCAGGGCCACGTCGTCGTGCAGGAAGCAGAAGAACCCGTTGTCGCCCTCGACGAGACGCAGCACCTCGTTGGCCGCCGTGCCATACCCGGTGGTGTTCCCGACTGCTCGCACAAACGCGTTTGGCACACGTTGGCGAACCCGTTCGGGCACATCCCCCGGCTCGCCGACGACCAGGAACAGGCTCTTCAAGTTGGCGTAGTCCTGCTCGGCCAACCCATCGAGGACGTCGTCGAACCAGTCTCCCGGGTTGCACACCACCATCACTGCCACGACGGGAGGGGCGAGTTGATTGGCGGCTTCCACGAGGCGATCAGGCTACTGCGCACGGGCCGCGGAGCACAGGCACGCTCCGACAAGTGCTTGCAATAGTTAGCACTGTGCGGTATATTGAGTGCATGTTCAAACTCCCCGACTTCCCCAAGGTCGACTTTCCGAAGATCGACTTCCCCTCTATCGACTTCCCCTCCATCGACTTCTCGGGCCTCGACCTCGATGCGCTCCGCAACTTCGACTTCGCCAAGTACATCCCCGCGGTGAAGTTCCCGACCGTCGACCTGCCATCGGTGGATCTGCCCGGTGTCGACGTTTCCAAGCTGACCGCCGCCGTGCGCGACGCGGCCTACCTGAGCGTCGGAATCGGCGTGACCGCCGTCGAGCAAGCGCAAGCACGCCGTCGCGAGTTGGCCGCCGGCTTCGCCGAGCGTGTCGAGGCCACCAAGGTGCAACTCGACACGGTGGTCGACAAGATCGAAGCCGCCCTGCCCGACAAGGCCGCTGCGCTCCTCGGTCAGGCACGCGGACTCACCGAGGCTGCTCGCGAGCAGATGCTCGGGATGATTCGCACCACAGCCTGAAGCAGCGTCTGCGGCACGACCGCCTGGGATGGACATCATCGTGAGGCGTTCGTGCCGCTAGCCTCGCTGATCTGGTGGACCCATCCGACACGCCTCTTGGTGAAACCCTGCGATCTGGCGACACACCGGCATCAGGCGACAGTGCGGTGACCAGGCGGGCCCCCTTGCCAGAGGGCACGATTCCGGTCGGGATCGGCCTGCTGATCGCCGGTGTCACCAGCTACCTGTTCTTGAAGGTGGCCAAGGTGGCCCTCGGCAGCGATGAGGCCGTGCAGCCCATCGCCAGCTTGTGGATCGCCACCTTCGCCCTCGCTCCCGGTTTCTTCTTGCCGCTGGAGCAGGAACTCGCCCGCACGCTGGCGCACCGGCGCGCCATCGGTCAGGGTGGCCAACCGGTCGTGGCGCGAGTCCGAACGCTCGGCATCGGCCTCGCCGTCCTGGTCACCATCGCCGCCCTCGCCGCCAGCCCGCTGATCGTCAGCGGCTACTTCGACGGCGACTGGGTCTTGATGATCGCCCTGATCCTGGCGTTCTCGGCCTACGCCCCGGCGCACCTGTCGCGTGGCATCGCCAGCGGAAACGGTCGATTCCACGCCTATGCGATCGTGATGGGGGCCGACGGAGCCGTACGCATCGCCTTCTGCGCGACGCTGGCCGTCCTCGGCGTCAAGACCGTCGGCTTGTACGGCTTCGCCGTGGCACTGTCGCCGATTCCCGGCGTGCTGTGGGTCAAGGCCAAAGGCGCGCTGCGTACCGAGCCGGGCCCGGAGGCGACGTGGGCGGAGGTCACCCCGAACCTCGGCTGGCTGCTGCTCGGATCGGTGTTCGCCGCCGCCCTGGTCAACGCCGGCCCTCTGGCTGCCACGTTGCTGTCGAGTGAGGACCAGAAGCACCTGGTCACCCGGTTCACCTACGGGGTGCTGCTGGCCCGCATCCCGCTCTTCCTCTTCCAGGCAGTACAAGCAGCGCTGCTGCCACGCCTGTCGCGCCTCGCGGCGCGCAACGAGATCGCCGAGTTCCGATCCGGCTTCGCCCGCCTGATGAAGCTGGTGCTGCTGGTCGGCGTCGTCGGCACCGCCGGCGCATTCCTGCTCGGGCCACTGGTCATCGAGAAGTTCTACGACGCCACGCTGAGCCGCCAGACGATGGCGATGCTGGCGCTGGGTAGCGCCTGCTACATGATCGCGCTGGCAATCGCCCAGGCCGTGATCGCGCTGCGTGGCCACGCCCTGGTCGCGCTCGGTTGGGGCATCGGTGCGGTCACCTTCGTGCTCGTCACCTGGCTGGCATCGGATCAGTTGTTCCGGCGCGTCGAACTGGGTCTGGTTGCATCGTCGTTCGCGGCGCTGTGCGCCTTCGCTCTCGCGCTGCGATCACGACTGCGCAGCGGAGATGTGCCGTCGGGCGAGTCGGTGATGGAAGCCATCAACAACATGCCGCTGGAGACCTGACCCCAGCCGGTCTCAGCTGCGTCGAGCCTTCTCCGACTCGATCCTCAGGTCGTTGGCGACCATCATCCTGATCAGCTCCGGGAACGCGATCTCCGGCTCCCAACCGAGCTTCTCGCGAGCCTTGGTCGGATCACCGATGAGCAGATCGACCTCGGCCGGGCGGAAGAACTTGGGATCCTGGCGCACGTAGTCGCGCCAGTTCTCGATGCCGACCTCGCTGAAGGAGATGCGTACGAGGTCTTCGATGCTGTAGGTCGTGCCCGTCGCAACGACGTAGTCGTCGGGCTGATCTTGTTGCAGCATCGACCACATGGCCTTGACGTAGTCACCCGCGTAGCCCCAGTCGCGCTTGGAATCGAGGTTGCCGAGCACGATCTCGGTCTGCAGGCCGAGCTTGATGCGAGCCACGGCGTTGGTGACCTTGCGCGTGACGAACTCGAGCCCGCGCCGCGGGCCTTCGTGGTTGAACAAGATTCCGCTGCAGGCGAACAGCCCGTAGCTCTCGCGGTAGTTGACGACGATGTCGTGCCCGAAGACCTTGGCGCACCCGTACGGCGAACGCGGATGGAAGGGCGTGCGTTCGGTTTGCGGTGTCTCTCGAACCTTGCCGAACATCTCGCTGCTGCTGGCCTGGTAGAAGCGGATGGGGTTGTTCTCCGCGCCGCCGACCATGCGAATGGCCTCGAGCATCCGCAGCACGCCAGTACCGGTGATGTTGGCGGTCAATTCGGCCTGGTTGAAGCTCAACGCCACGAAGGAGATCGCACCCAGGTTGTAGACCTCGTCGGGTTGCGTTGAGTCGAGCGCCTTGACCAGCGATGGCAGGTCGGCGAGATCGCCGGGGACGGGCTCGACGTACGGGAATTCATCGCGCATCATCGTCATCCGGGGGTTGTTCTGACCTTTGACCATGCCAAAGACCTCGTACCCCTTGGAATGGAGGAACTCGGCGAGATGCTGGCCATCTTGACCAGTGACACCTGTGATGAACGCGCGAGGCATGCTGGCAATCCTTTGAAGGCTCGGGCCCGGTCAAACCGGAAAAGCTGGACACGGCAGTCTATGGCGTCGGGCCACCTACCGACGGCAACGGCTAGCCTCGACCGCCCATGAGTCCTTTGCGTGTCGCCTTCGATGTCGGTCCCCTCGCCGGGCCACGGACCGGCGTCGGGCACGCGGTGGACGCGATGCGCACGTCTCTGGCCGGGCTCGATGATGTGGAACTGGTCGACTACATCGTGTCGTTCCGGTCGCGCCCGGCCGCCGGCGTTCGTCGCCTGCCGATCCCCGCGCTGCTGGCCCGTCGCCTGTGGGCGATCGCCGATCGGCCACGCGTCGATCGATTCCTCGGCGAGCCCGACGTCGTGCACGGCACGAACTACGTGGTGCCGCCGTGTGGCGCTGCCCAGGTCGTCTCGGTGTACGACTGCTGGTTCTTGCGTCATCCGTCGCTGGCTTCGGGTGCTGTCCACCAGGCGGGCCGCGTCTTGCGGCGGGCCATCCAGCGCGGGGCCACTGTGCACGCCAGTTCCACCGCCACTGCCGCTGAGATCGCCCATCTCTTTCCCGGCGCCCAGGTCGCCACGATCCCCCTGGCCGCAATTCCTGTACCGGCCGTCACGGCCGACCCACCGATCCCGACCCTGGTCGGGCGACCATTCATCGCCGCCATCGGCACACTCGAGCGACGCAAGAACCTCTCGATCCTGGTCGAGGCGTTCGGCTTGCTGGCGTCCGAGCACGACGAGATCCTGCTGGTGCTGGCCGGTGCGGACGGCGACGACCGCCAGGCGATCAACGCGGCAATCGACGGGCTCGACCAGGCTGCCGCCCGCCGGGTGGTCATGACCGGCCGGATCGACGAGGTGTCGCGTTCGTGGCTGCTCCATCATGCGGCGGTCCTCGCGTACCCGTCGCTCGACGAGGGCTTCGGCTTCCCCCTGCTCGACGCCATGCAGGTCGGCGCGCCCATCGTGGCGAGCAATCGGGGCAGCATCCCCGAGGTGTGCGGCGCCGCCGGCCTGCTGTGCGATGCCGACGATGCGATCACCCTGGCGGCCAACCTGGCAAGTGCCGCGTTCGACGACGGCACCCGCGCCGCCCTGCTGACCGCCGCGGTGACGCAGCTGACGACGTTCTCGTGGCAGCGTTGCGCCACCGACCTCGTCGCGCTCTATCGCCGCTTGGCCGACGAGCGTGGCACGTGATCGCAGTGCTGTGCGGCGGCGTGGGCGCGGCACGCTTTCTCGGCGCGCTGGCTCATGTCGTCGACCCAGCCGACACCATCGGCATCGTCAACACCGGCGACGACACGGTGCTGCACGGTCTGGCCATCTCTCCCGATCTCGACACCGTCGCGTATACGTTGGCCGACGCAATCGACCCCGTCCGCGGCTGGGGATTGGCCGACGAGTCGTGGCGGGCCATGGAGGCGCTGCAGCGCTACGAGACGGTGAGGCCCGACCACTCGGCCGCTGCGCCGACGTGGTTCAACCTCGGCGATCGCGACCTGGCGACCCACTTCTACCGCACGGCGCGTCTGGCGGAGGGCGCGACACTGGCCGACGTGACCGCCGAGATCTGCCGGGCATGGGGCGTGCGCCAACGGTTGGTGCCGATGACCAACCAGACGGTCTCCACGGTCGTCACCCTGGCCCAGGGAGGCGACGTGTCGTTCCAGGAGTACTTCGTCAAGTTGCGCCATGGTGTCGCCGTGCGCGCCGTGCGCTTCGACGGCGCCGACGAGGCCGAGCTCACTCCCGGGCTCGACGACGTGCTGCAATCGGCCGCCTGCGTGGTGATCGCGCCCTCGAACCCGATCGTGTCGATCGGCCCGATCCGCACCTTGCGGCGCGTCGACGACATCCTCGGCGCTCGTCGATCGTCGGTCGTGGCGATCTCGCCCATCGTGGGCGGCGCTGCGCTGAAAGGCCCCGCCGACCACATGCTGAGCGAGCTCGGCCACGAGCCCTCTGTTGTCGGGGTTGCCCGGCTCTACGCAGCGATCGCCGGCACGCTGGTGATCGATCCGGTCGATGCGCATCTGGCCGATGCTGTCGAGGCCGAGGGGGTGCGCGCCGTGGTCACACCCTCGGTGATGAGCAGTCCGGCGATCGGTGCCGAGCTCGCGCGCGTCACGTTGCTCGCCGCGTCACACCAGTGAGCGCAGACCGACCCCGAGGTCGGTCCATGGCGCCCAGGCAAGGTGGATGCGTGCCCGGGTCGGCGACAGGGCGAACCACGAGATGTCGTTGGGCCGGCGTGGTGCGGCGACGGGAACCTGCGCACCGGGGCCGGCCATCATCGACCACAGATCGCGGATCGACGTGCTGACCCCCGAGCCGATGTTGACCACCAGCCCGCCCCCGCGGGCGCCGGCGCGGACCAGGGCGTCGATGGCGTCGTCGACGTAGAGGAAGTCGCGGGTCTGGCGTCCGTCGCCGTGGATCGAAGGGCTCACGCCGTCGCGGAGCGCATGGGCGAACGAGCTGACCACACCCCCATCGGCTCGCTGGCGTGGCCCGTACACGGTGCTCATGGCCAGCGCCGTGAACTCGACGGTGTGGTCGGCGCGATACAGGTTCAGCAGGTCGACGATCGCTTTGGCGACGATGCCGTGCAACCCGACGGGGTTCCACGCGTGGCCCTCCTTGATCGGCAGGTCGCGCATCGGTACATCGCCGTAGAGCGCCGCCCCCGGCAAGGCCGTGACCACCTTCGATCCCTGCATGCGGGCTGCCTCGAGCACCGCCAGCATTCCCCGCACCGCATTGCCGGCCTGCACCACTGCGCCGCGCCCCGGCGGTAACCAGGCGAGGTGGTACACCACGTCCGGTGCTCGCAACGCGGCCAACGCCGAGAACTCTTCGGCGAGCACGTCGAGGGTGTGGATCTTCAACGCGCCACCGGCTGCCCGCGCCTCAGCGAGGTTGGCCAATGACCCGGTGGACAGATCGTCGATGACGTCGACCGTGTTGCCTTCGGCGATCAACCGATCGACCAGGTGCGATCCGAGGAACCCGGCGCCTCCGACGACCAGTGCGTTCACGTCGGGTCGATGGCGGGCCGCAGCTCGTCCGACGCGGATTCGCCGGGCGCGACCCGACCGTGCAGACCCAGCACACTCCGCGTGACGCTGGCCCCAGCGCCGACCTTGCCCATCACCACCGAGTTTGCCACTGTGGCGTGATCGTCGACGACGGCTCCCGGCAGCAGCACCGAATCTGTGACCGACGAACCGGCGCCGACGGTCACACCTTCGGCGACGACGCTGTGGGTGACGGTCGCCGTGGAGTCGACGTGCGCACCGCTGTGCACGCCCACGCAGTTGTGCAGGCGCCGCGTCCCGTCGATGAGGTCGAGGTTGGCCTGCAGGTACAACGTCGGATTCCCGGCGTCGAGCCAGTAGTCGTCGGTCGCCATCGCAAACAGGCGGCCACCGGCGACGACCTCGGGAAACGTGACGCGCTCGATCGACACCTTGCGTCCGGCTGGGATGCGCTGCAGCACCGATGGTTCGAGCACGTACGTGCCGCCGTTGATCTGGTTGCTCGGCGCGGTACCCGGCGCCGGCTTCTCGACAAACCGCTCGACCCTGCCGTCGCTGTCGGTGGCGACGACCCCGAACGACGATGGGTCCTCGACGCCGATCAGGTGAATGGTCGCTTCCGCCGAGTGCAGCCGATGGAACTCGACCAGCGCGGCGATGTCGAGATCGGTCAGCACATCGCCATTGGCAACCACGAACGTGTCGTCGATTCCGCTGAAGTCGGCGGCGAACCGGATTGCGCCGGCCGTGTCGAGCGGCTCGGGCTCGACGGCGTAGCGCAGGGCGACCCCGTTGCACTCACCAGCCGGGAACGCGTCGACGAACGGTTCCGGCTTGAAGCCGAGCGCCAGGGTGACTTCGGTGACTCCGCCCTTGGCCAGGTTGTCGACCAGCCGTTCGATGATCGGCACATGCCCGACCGGCAGCATCGGCTTGGGTGTGGTCAGCGTGAGAGGCCGCAGTCGCGTTCCGAAGCCGCCGACCAGTACGACGGCGCGCATCAGCCGCCGGTGGTGGTGGGCGCCGGTGCAGTGGTGCTGGTCGACACGGGTTCGGTCGTGAGGGCGCTACCGCCGGCAACCGATGTCGTGGTCTCGCCGGGGATCGTCGTGCTTTCGGGCACCGGTGGGACCAAGGTGGTCGCGCCGACAATGGTGGTTGGCGGGGCAACGTTGCCGCCGTCAGACGCGCCGAGCGTGGGCAGCTGGGCGGCCCAGTCTGCCTGCGGGATTGTGGTGCCCTTCGGGACGAAGGCAACAGTGAACACCATGCCGTCGTTGGTAATGCGGATGTTGTTGAAGTCGGTGACGACGTCGTGGAAATCGGGCTTGTCGAAGTGGTCCCACACACGGACGATGAGATCGGTGTCCTTGCCGTTGCACTTGAAATCCTTCGTCGACCACTTGTCGCCGCCCTGGTCTTTCGGCAGGACGAGTTCTGTGTCGGTCAACTTGATGTCATAGACATCGAGGAACACGCCGAGCTTGGCCCGGTTACCCGAGGCTTTGGTGGAATACGGGTGGTAGTGGATGATGCCGTCGCCGTGGCTGTGCACACCGAGGGTTTTGAACTTCTCGTTCAGCAGCACCTGGGCGCCGGTGGAATCGATCCCGGTCTCTTCCTTCGTCCCAGTGATCTTCGGCTGGAAGGTGTCGCAGATGTAAATACCGAATGCGGCGTGCCAGTGCGCATCAGTGTTGGTGCCGTCGTTGACCCTCGGAACGCCGGAGCCATTGCTCGGTCGGCTCTGGCGGCCGTAGACGATCGCGAACAGCCCCAGGAGGACGACGAGAACCACAGCGATCGGGAAAACAGAGCCGCCCTGGAAGCGGACCTTCTTGCCCTTGCCTCGCGAGGCGAGCCTGGCAACTTTTTTGGCAGATGATGACGGAGCCACGAAGATGCGAGGCTATCGCCTCCCCGAATCAAAACTGAGTCATCGCTGGTTCAACTCGACAATCAGATCGGCGTAGGCACGGGCAACCGCTGCCGGCGACGCCGCCGACTCGACCCATCGCCGCCCGGCGGCCCCCATCGCGTCACGCCCGGCCAGGTCGCCGGCCAGCCGTTGCAACGCTTCGCGCAGTGCCTCGGGATCATCGGGCGGCACACACACGCCGCCCCCCGACTCGGCAAGGATGCGCGGGACCTCGGTGCCCGCGTCGATCGAGGCCAGGACAGGCCGGCCCGCGGCAAGGATCGAATACGTCTTCGAAGGCACGCTGACCCTCCCGAGACCGGCCTTCAACGGCACGAGGTGGATGTCGCCGGTGGCCAACACCTCGGGAAGCCGATCTGCCGGCTGGTAGCCGGAGAACCGAATGTTGGTGATCCCACCGGCACGTTCGGCCAGTGACGCCCGCGCCGCACCGTCGCCGTTGATCACGAAGGTCAGTTCGGGCAAGACGCTGGCCGTGTCGACCACCATCTCCAGCGACTGCGAGAAGCCCACGTTGCCGGCGTACAGCACCACCGTTTCGGACCCGATGCCGAGCTCCGCACGCAACGCGGTCATCCGCTCGCGCGGCCGGATCGCATCGGTGTCGACGAAGTTCGGGATGACCCGCACATCGGCACGCCTCGATGGTCGAACCTTGGCGGCGACGTTGGCGCGCAGATCGCTGCTCAACACCGTCACCGCTGCGGCGCGGTGATAGCTGACACGCTCGAGCCACCTTGCTGCAGCGATGATCCGCCGGTTCGTGATGGCCCCGGTCTCGATGGCAGCGTCGGGGAACACGTCTTGGATGTTGAAGATCAACGGCCCGCGACGGAACACGTGCGTGCCCCAACCGGTCAGGCCCAGCGTCAGCGGCGGCGACATGGCGATCACCGCGTCGACACGTCCGCCGCGCAACGACGACAGGCCGGCCACGGCACTGAACCCGGCGAAGCCGGCGGCGCGGCGCACGAGGTTGCGCTTGTCGCCACCCGAGAAGGGGTTGACCCGAGTGATCGAGCCCCACCCGGTCAACTCGTGACGTGACCAGCGCGCCCGCCAACCGGGCTCGACCGCGTGATCGCGATACCACGGCAACGCAGTGACGACGTGCATCTCATGACCGAGGTCGGCGAGCTCACGGACGATCCGGGTCATGACCACTCCGGTCGGCGCGGTGTCGGGTTCGAAGTGCGGGCACAGGATCGCGATGCGAAGTCGGTGCGGGTTCATGCTTGCCCGAGCGCCTTCGCATACGCCGCGGCCAGCGCGGCACCGGACGCGACGGCGGTGAACTGGGCGGCACGTCGCCGCCCTGCCGCGACCATCACCGACCGATCGCGGCCGACACGTTCGAGGGCATCGGACCACGCGTCGATCACGAGCGGCAGCACCAGGCCTGCACCATCGACGACGGCGGGGATGCACGTCGCGTTGCTGGCCACGACCGGGCAGCCGAGCGCCATCGCCTCGATCAACGGTGCGCCGAAACCCTCGTACTGGCTGGGGAAGACCATGGCCTCGGCCATCTTCAGCAAGCCGTTGCGATCGGCAGCCGCCACCCGCCCGAGACGCAGGACTCGCGGATCGTTCGCCGATTGCACCTCGGCTTCTGCCGTGCCACTCCCTCCGATCAGCACGAGTCGCAACCCGGGGTCACGCCACCTCGTCGCCAGCAGGTCGAGCAGAAAGCGGTGGTTCTTGTGATGGTTCGTGACCGCGGGGTACACGATCACGGGTCCGTCGCCGAGCGCGAACCGATGCCGAAGTGCGGCAGCGTCGGTGACGTCGGTCAGTAGGGCGGGTTCGAACCCGTGCGGCACCACCATGACCTTCGACGGATCTGCGTCGTAGGCGTCGATCACGGAGGTACGGACGTAGTCACTGGGCACTGTGACGACGGTTGCACCGCGCACGGACCGGCCGATCGCGGTCGCCAGATAGGCGCGCTTCTTGCGGCTGAAGTACTCCGGGTAGGTGCGGTACTGCAGATCGTGAATCGTCAACACGTACGGCCGAACCGCACCGAGGGGAGCGGTGCCACCGCCATGATGGCGGAGATCGGCGCTCGACGATCGTCGTCGGAACCAGGTCACCTCGCCGAGGATCCGCCGGCCGCGCGATGCACCGTCGAACGAGGCGACCACCGTGGGGAACAGAGTCGAGAGGTCCGGATGGGCATCAGCGAAGCGGTCCACGACATACAGCGTCGGCCGGAAGTGTGGCGCCGCCTCGGCCAGCCCGAGGAGTTGACGAACGAGATACTCCTCGGACCCGCCGACCTCGCCCGGAACACACCACAGCAGGTTCACGCCGATCGCCGAATCTCCCATCAGCACAGCTCCCGATACACCTCGGCGGTCAAGCGGGCGGTCTCCTGCCACGTCGCCCGGTCGGCGCGGGCCACACCCTCGGTCGCCAGCACGTGACGACGCGCCGCGGCCTCGGCGATGCCGCGGGCGATGTCGGCAGGGTTCGACGGATCGACGAGTACGGCCGCCCCGCCGGCGGTCTCCTCGGTCGCCGTGCCCCTGCTGGTGACGACCGGCGTGCCCTGGGCCATGGCTTCCAGCACCGGCAACCCGTACCCCTCACGCGCGCTCGGATAGCAGAACACCTCGGCCCCGGCGTACAACCCACCGAGGTCTGCCGTCGGGACGAAGCCGATGAACCGGGTGTCGCCGAGGGATGGGATGTCGATGTCGCCCCACCCTTCGGCACCGGCGACGACCAGCGGCAGCGGCTCGTCCAGCAGGGCCACCGCCTCCACGAGCCCGCGCAAGTTCTTGCGCGGCTCGACCGTGCCGACGAACAGCAGGTAGCGCTCCGGCAGGTGATGCAACGCAACCACGCGGGCGACCTCGGCGGCGTCGACCCTTGCGGCGTCGACCCCGAGCGGCACGAGGCGCAGGCGCTGCCCCGGGATTCCCGCGGCGACGCAGTCGTCCATCGTCGCTTCGCTGCTGCACAACACGAGGTCGGCGCGTCGACGGATCTGATCGAGGCTGCGGCGAAAGATGCTGTTGCCGCGACGGGTGAAGTGCGATGGGTCGTGCAGGAACGCAAGATCGTGCACGGTCACCACCATCGGCGCGTCGCTGGCGCAGGGGATCAGGGTGGTCGCGTGGGCCACGTCGACCGGCCCAGTGGCGCGCTCGACCTTCGGCCAACCTCGGCGCAACCACAGGTCGTACAGCAGCGGCCCACCCACCGGGAGGTGGGCGATCGGTACGACCGGCGACCACGGCTCGCTGGGCACATGCTTGTGGCGCCCGGCGACTCCGAGCAGCGTCACATCGCGCTCGCCCGCCATTGCCTCGGCAACGCGCATCGCCGCAACTCCTGTGCCTCCCGGCACCCGGTGCCAGCATTGTTCCAGGGTGTAGGCGACACGCACGGCCCCCATCATGGCGCGCCGCGCTTTCGTCTACGCTTTTCTCATGCGCAAGCAGTTACCACCAACCGCGCTCCAGCGCGACTCGCGATTTCACCGCATCACGACCGAGGAACGCTTCGCCGACGAACGACCCAACGACCAGGGTCAGGATCGCCGGATGGATCCCGAGTCGACCGAGTCGTTCGACCGGGCCCGGCGACAGATGCACGGAATCTTCGTCGGTGAGATCCAGGCGCTCGAGGGCGCCGGGCGCACCGCGTTCGACTACACCACGGAGGAGACTCCGTTGCAGATGAAGCTCGACATGGCCAGGCAGTGCTGGGACGAGGCCCGCCATGTCGAGATCAGCCTGCGCCTCGGCGAGCACATGGGGACCGAGGTCGGCGAGTTCAGCGAGGCGGTCACGCTGTTCGAGGCAGCGTGTCATTCGGACCCCGTGTTCCGCCTTGCCGGGGTGAACCGGGCGCTCGAGGGTTTGGCAATCGACGTCTTCACGACCATGCGCGACTTCGCCGGCGACATGAACGATCCGGTGTTGTACTTCTGCGAGGACTGGATGCTGGCCGACGAGGTGACCCACGTCAAGATGGGCAGCACGTGGCTGCGCGAGCTCACCAAGGACGACAAGGGTCGCCAGACCCGGGCCCTCGAGTTCCAGCGCACGGTCGACGGCTTGTTCAACTTCCGCGGCAACCGCGGCGAAGACCGCGAGGCGGCCATTCGCCTGGCCCGCACGTTCCGCGAGATGGCCGGCTTCCAGAAGGAAGAGATCGACGAGATCGCCGAGATGTCTCGGGTGCAACGCGAGGAGCACCGGGTACCGGCGAGCGCGTACTAGCCCGTCGGGGCACGCAGCTCGGCGACGAGCTCGCCGTGCTCGACCACCGCAATCCCGTCGAGGGCGACGGTACAGGCTCGCATCGGGAGGTCGAAGTGCCCTGCCGTGAAACGACCGGCCGTTTCGTTGGCACCGGTCGAGTACAAGAAGCTGCCTGCCAATGCCCGCGCCTCGGTACCCCACGTTTCGCGACGGTCGTACAGCTCGACGGCCTCCCAGCGTGCCGCCTCGTTCATGCCCCACCCGACGTGGCTCGTCGCGTAGCTGGCCCGGTCACCGAACGACGCCAGGTACGAGCGGAACAGCTGGGCATCGACGCCGCTACCGCCGATCTCGGTGATGTGATCGTCGACGATGGTCATCTCGATCGGTGACTCGACGATGCGGTTGAACGTGAGGTTGAGGTCACCGGGTGACATCACCAGCACGCCGCCCACCGAGTGCGCTGCAGGAAAGGCGATCACCAGTCCCCCGGGCCAGTGGGCGATGGAGCCCGGGCCATTCGTCACACCGGTCGAGCCCGCCGTGACGGCGCCGGTCAGGTCGATGCTGAGATCAGTGCCGGCGTCGCTGGTGACGCGCATCTCAGCCGCGCTGCGCAGGCGCTGGTGGGCGAGATCCACGCGTCGGGGAAGATCGGCGTCCCACCCCAGTCGTTCGAAGATGTCGGGATGCTCGTTGGAGATCATCAGCACCCTCGTGCCGGTGGCCAGGATCGCGCCGAGCTCGGGGGCGTGCAACAGGCCTTCGACCGTGCAGTCGACCACCAGCGCCGCCGACGACAGCGCGGCGATGACACCGGGGTTCCCGCCGATCGCCTGAGACGCTCCCGTCGATCGGATCGGCACGGGATGCGTCGATGCCGGCGTTGGCACGACGACATCGAAGACTCGGCCGCCCAGCGACTGCGCTGCCAGCCTGGCCGTGTCGACCAGGGCGGGACGGCTCTGCGATTCGCTCAGCAGGGCGACGACTTCGCCGCCGACCAGGCCGCACCGCGCCAGCTGTGCCGCGAACGCTTCGATGTAGCGCCATTCGGTCATCGATCTGCCGCCGTCGCCGACGAGCGCTGCATGTGGTCGTCGAGCAGCTGATTGACCGCATCGGGCGCCTCGACGTTCAGCAGGTGCCCGGCATGCGGGACCACGACGAGCCGAGCGTGCGGGATCAGATCGGCGAGGGCGAAGGCATAGGCCACGGGTGTCTCCTCGTCGAGCTCGCCGACCACGCACAACGTTGGCGCGGTGATCGCCGGCAACAAGGCCCGGCTGTCGTGAGTGACGAGGCAGTCGATGGCCCGGCGCATCCCACCGCTCGTCACGCGGGCCATCGCCGCCCGCTGACCGGCCAGCGCTTCGGGTGAGATGTGCGGACCGGCGATCGAGGCCAACACTCGGTCCGCGAAGTCAGTGGGCTCGAGCCCTTCGTCGAGCGGGGCGAGGCGCGACGCACGCCACTCGTGCGGCTTGGTGCCATCGAGGCCGAACACCGGGCTGGTCGACAAGAGGGTGAGGCTGTGCACCCTCGATGGAGCCCGAGCGGCAACGTACTGGGCGATCATCCCGCCGAACGAGATCCCGGCGAGGTGCACAGCATCGGCTCCGAGCACGTCGATGAAGGCCACGACCGCGTCGGCCAGCGCAGTGAACGTCATGTCGACGTCGAGTGCAGCGGATGCTCCGTACCCCGGCAGGTCCCACGCCACGACTCGGCGCCCATTTGCCAAGGCCCGGAGTTGCGGCTCCCACGAGAGCCGACTCCCGCCGAGGCCGTGCAGCAGCACCAGGGGCGCGCCGTGGCCTGCCTCGCGCCAGGCGAACCGCTCGCCGTCGACATCGGACGCTCGCATCACGTGCGTAGTCTTTCCTGCTCACCGATATTTGTCAACGGTGTTGACATCGTGCCGACCGCCATCCACAATCGTGGCCATGGTGGTCGATCGACACGAGCTGGTTCAGCGGGTGCGCGCCTTGGGCCCGGTGATTGCGGAACGCGCCGTGCGCTACGACCGCGACGCCAGCTTTCCGTTCGAGAACTTCGCCGATTTTCGTCGCATCGGGTTGCTGGCCCTGTGCGTGCCCGAGCAGCACGGTGGTCTCGGTGCCAGCTATGCCGACTACGTGCGGGTCAGCGAGGAGATCGGCCGCTATTGCGGAGCCACGGCCCTCACGTTCAACATGCACAACGCCACCATGCTGTGGTGCGGCGAGGTCGCCGATGCGCTGACCATGTCAGCCAGTGAACGCGCCCGCCACGACGAGATCCGCACGTCGATGTTCCGCGGCGTCGTCGAGCGCGGTCACATCCACAGCCAGCCGTTCAGCGAAGGCCTCGCTCCGGGTGCGACGTCAGGCGTGGCCACGCGCGCCCGGGCAGTCGACGGTGGCTGGCGGGTCACGGGGCGCAAGATCTTTGCCTCGCTGGCCGGGGCGGCCGACTTCTACAACGTGATCTGTTTGGTCGCCGGCGACGACACGATCCGCTTCCTCGGGGTTCCGGCCGACGCCGATGGTGTCTCGATCGTCGACGACTGGGATCCGCTCGGAATGCGCGGCACGGTGTCGCGCACCTTGCTGATGGACGATGTGTTCGTGCCGGAAACCAACGAGTGGCTCCCCGCCGGGATCTACAACCAGGCCGCCGAGCGCTACCCGTGGCTGTTCTTGTCGCTGTGCCCGAGCTACCTCGGTTTGACCGGCGGAGTGCTGGAGGCGACGCGTTCGTACCTGCGGGGCGAGCTTGCCGGCCAAACTTCCGGGGCACGGCGCGACCACCCGATGAAGCAGGTCGGGTGGGCACAGATGCAGCTCCGCCACCAGCAATCGCGGGCGTTGTTGTACCGCGCAGTCGATGAGGCAACCCTGGACCCCGACCCGGATGCGCTCGTGCTCGGCTGGTCTGCGGCGTACACCGTGATGGAGAACGCGGCCGAGGTGGCATCGATGGCGATCCGCGTGTGCGGGGGCCAAGCGATGCTGAAGCATCTGCCGCTCGAGCGCATGTACCGCGATGCGCGGCTCGGCTCGCTCATGCTGCCGTGGAGTGCCGAGGTGTGCCTGGAGCGGCTGGCGACGGCCCGTCTCTACGACTGATCGGGCCGAGACCCGTGGCACGCCTGACACCCGAGCGCATCGTGACTGCCGCCATCGCGGTGATCGGCGAGGTGGGGTCCGAACAGTTCTCGGTGCGCAAGCTCGGCGATGCACTCGATGCGGATCCGACCGCGATCTACCGCCACTTCCGCAGCAAGGACGAGCTCCTGCGGGCAATCGGCGACCGCAGCCTGTCCGGAGTTGCCGACGACCTGCCGACGTCGTCGTGGCGGGCGTGCATCCGCGAGCTGAGCATTCGCATCCGCGCCGCGAACCTCGCCCAACCCGCGCTCGCCTCGCTGGTGCGTGGCGCCCCGCCCCGGCATCGCAACGAGCTGTTGATCACCGAGACGATGCTCGGCCAGCTCCGCGCTGCGGGCTTCGACGCCGTCACGGCGGCGGAGGCGTACCACGCGGTGATCGAGCTGACCATCGGCTCGGCAACCATCGACTCGACATTGGCATCGATGGCCGCATCGGAACGCGACCAGAACTACGTCGAATGGAGGTCGGACTACGCGGCACTCGATGCCGAGGCCTTTCCCCATTCGGTCGCGATGGCGGCGTCGCTGTACCCCGGCACGGCAGACGACCGATTCGCGTTCGCGATCGACCGTCTGCTCGACGGACTCGCCGGGCAACTCGTACCGCGCTCGCCGTGAGTTGTGGCAGCGTTTGCTCATGACCGACTACATCGCCGTCAATCGGGCGAACTGGGACGACCGGGCTGCAGCGCACGCCGCGTCGCCCGACTACTTCTTCGATCGTTTCGTTTCCGATCCCCAGTTCTTGAGCGAGGTGGTGCGCTTCGATCTCCCGTTGCTCGGCGACATTCGTGGTGCGCGAGGCGTGCACCTGCAGTGCCACATCGGCACCGACACGATCTCCCTTGCCCGTCTCGGTGCCACGATGACCGGGCTCGACTTCTCGAGTGCATCGGTTGCCGAGGCGCGGCGCCTCTCTGCGCTGGCGGGGACACCGGTCGACTACGTCGAGTCGAACGTCTACGACGCCCTCGATGTGCTCGAGCCGGCCACCTATGACCTGGTCTTCACCGGGATCGGCGCGCTGTGCTGGCTTCCCGACATCCGCCGCTGGGCAGAGGTGGTCGCCGCCTTGCTCCGCCCCGGCGGCCGGCTGTTCATCCGTGAGGGTCATCCGATGTTGTGGGCGCTCGACGAGGCCTACGACGACCAGTTGGCGGTCGGGTACCCCTACTTCGAACGAGCCGAGCCCTTGGTCGACGACGACCCGAGCACGTACGTGTCAACGCAGGCGGAGTTCACCAACAACGTGACATACAGCTGGAACCATGGGCTCGGCGAGACGATCACCGCGCTCCTCGACGCCGGTATGCAACTGACCGGTCTCGTCGAGCACGACAGTGTGCCGTGGGAGGCGCTGCCGGGTCAGATGGAACGAGGTGAGTTGGGAGAATGGCGGCTAGCCGACCGGCCGTGGCGCCTCGCCTGTTCGTACACGTTGCAGGCCGCGAAACGCCCGTAAGGGAGGGTTCGTCAGAAGAAGGGCAGGTACTGCTCGAGCTCCCACGACGAAACCGCCTCGACATCCCAGGTGCCATCGGCGGCCTGCCACTTGGCCAGTTCATCTCGACGAATGGTCAGGAAGGCCTTCACCAGATCCGGTCCCATCGCTTCACACAGCACCGTGTCGGCCTCGAGTGCAGCGAGTGCCTCGGCGAGGTCGTGCGGCGTGTGCCGGTCGGTGTTCGGCTCGGAGTCGCCGTCGCCGATCTGCGGGTCGCCACAATCACGACCGTCGACCACGCCGAGCAACGCGGCGTTGAGCATCACCGCGGCAGCGAGGTACGGGTTGGCGCTGCCGCACGGCATGCGGTTCTCGATCCGCGTTGCCTGCCCGCGTTCCGACGGGACGCGGTAGGTGCTGATGCGGTTGTCGAGGCCCCAGTTGGCCCAGTACCCGGCGATGATCCCGGGGATCAACCGTTTGTAGCTGTTGACCAGCGGCGCCGACATGGCTGCCATGCCTTCGTGATGGGCGATCACGCCTCCGAGGCATTGCCGCGCGATGGTCGACAACCCGTGCTCGCCGCTCGGGTCGTCGAAGGCGTTGGCTCCGCCGTGCACCGGCGTCAGGGACATGTTGATGTGCAGGCCGCTGCCGACCAGATGCGCCATCGGCCGGCCCATGTACGTGATGCAGTAGCCCTTGCGGGCGGCCAGTTCTCGAGTCATCTCCTTGCAGATGAACGCCCGGTCGGCGGCATCGAGCGCCGGCCCGTAGCGCATGTTGAGCTCCATCTGCCCGGGATGGAACTCCCCCATGATGCCCTCGAGGTCGAGCTCGCACTGCTCTGCGGCGTCGTACATGTCGAACATCAACCCGGTGTTGTCGCCTCCGAGACCGACGCCGTACACGCGGTGCGACGGAATGTGCAATGGGCCAAAGCCTCCCGGCGCCCCGGAGTCGGGCTGCATCACGTAGAACTCCATCTCGAATCCGAGATGTGGCTCGTAGCCGAGCGATGCCCAGGCCTCGACCGCGCGCTTCAAGGCTCCTCGGGGGCACAGTGCCAGTGGTTGGCCGTTGTACTCGAGATCGGCGATGGCGACGTCGGTATCGACCTCCCATCCCGGCCGAATCGACTCGGCCAACGGAAGCGTCGCCAGATCGGCGAACCCGACATCGGGGCCATAGCCCTCGACCGGCAAGATGTCGCGGTTGATCCCCATCGTCAGCGTCGTGACTGCGTGATGGCCATGCTCGTGCAACCTGGCGCGCGGCACGTACCGGCCATGCGACAGCCCGTTGAGGTCAGCCCACATCACCCGAACACGACGATTCCCCATGGTTGGCGACGCTAGCGATTCAGGTGTGGTGCACGGTGTGCTGGCCGACGTTCTCGATGGCTTCTTTCTTGCTGGCGACGGCCCAGATCGCGGCAATGACCAACAGGACCAGCGCCAGGTGGCGACCCCACAGCTCGGATGCGACCGGCGCGGTTTCTTTCCAGAACTGCGAGTAGATCGCCAGCAGCACGGTGGCCAATCCGATGATTGCAGCAATGAGATCGAGCGGCTTCTTCGTCGCGAAGTTCTTCAGCGCCCCGACGCACAGCATCACGTAGACGACGCTGATGAGGAAGCCACCGATGCGCGACGCGATCAGGAAGGCGTTGAACACATCGGTGTTGAAGAACGCCGCGGGCCCGGCCGGATCGATGAGGTCGGTTCCGTACTTGATCAGGGCGATGAGCGTCGTCGCCACCGTGATGACCAGGATCACGAAGCTTGCCATCGCCGGCAGCGACCTGGCGTTGAGCTTCGCCAGCGGCTTGGGCAGCAGGCCGTCGCGGGACAGCGTGAACAGGCCGCGGGCCGCGGCGAGTTGGAACCCGATTCCGACGGCGAGGATGTCGAGCAAGATGGCCAGATCGATCCACACGGCGAAGAACCGGTTGAGGTAGATGTCGGCCAGGGCCGAGAAGTCGCCACCCGCGGCCGGGTCACCGATGGCGAGCGTGTACTGGGTGATCAGGTAGAACGCACCGACGATCAAGATCGTGGCGACGACCGCTTTCGGGATCGATCGCTGGGGGTCCTTCGACTCCTCGCCGAGCGCGGCAGCGAGCTCGAACCCGATGAACATCAAGATGGCGAAGAGGAGTCCTTTGAACACCGACCCGCCTTCGGCGACATTGCCGGGGTTGAACGACTTCAGGCTGTTGCCCCCCGGGCCGCCGTCGGAGATGACCTTGACCGCCAGCACCAGGAACGGGATGATCGACAGCACGATCAGCACCAGCTGGGCTTTCACCGAGATCTGCACGCCCATGACATTGGCGCCGAACATCAGCGCGGCGATGATCAGGGCCCAGACCCACCAGGCCAGATCGAGGCCCATGTGACTGTCGAAGAACGACCTGGCCCACAACCCACCGATGATCGCGATACCCGGCCCGGCGAGGGCGATTGCCGCCATGTGGTAGGTGCCGGCACAGAAGGCCGCCGTGCGCTTGCCGAGTGAGTGGGCGATGAACTCGTAGACGGTTCCGGTCCCGCTGAATCGCTTGGCGAACTCGCTGAGCGTCCAGCCGATCCCCAACACGCCGACCGTCGTCAGCAAGATGACGAATGGTCCGGCGCCGGGTGCGAGCGAGAAGGCGATCAGCCCGCCCAACACCCCGCCGGAGAAGACCGGGCCGACTGCCAGCGACTGGGCGACACAGTCGACCGTGCTCAGCTGTCCGCCGGCGAGTTTCGGAGCCTCTACGAACATACGAAATCCCCTCTCGAAGACCGGCGCCCCCACGGGCCGATCCTTCGGGGCCGAACGATAACATGCGGCGCGACACGGGCCGGCTATTGGGTCAGGGCGTTCACCGTCTCACGCAACGGGTCGCCGAAGTCGCGCAACAGGACAATGCCGGCCATTCGCAGCACTGCGTTGTCGAGCACGCTGTTGGCCGGACGCGGCGCCGGTCGTGCAGGCGTGAGATCCGCTGTCGTGATGGGACGCACCATGTCCGGTTCCTTGCCCATCGCCGCGACCACGTCGCGGGCGAAGCCGTACCAGCTGGTCGGCGTCTGATTGGTCACATGATGGATGCCGCTACGACGTTCGGCAGCGATGCGGCGGATCATCGGCGCGAGGTCGGCGGTGAATGTCGGGTGGCCGACCTGGTCGGAAACGAACGCCAACTCCTTGTGCTCGGTGGCCAAGCGCATGATCGTCTTCACCATGTTGGAGCCATGTTGACCGCAGACCCACGAGGTACGCACCACGGCAGCGTCCGTGCCCATCGCCAGCGCCTCACGCTCCCCGAACAACTTGCTGGCCCCGTACACGCTCTGCGGCGCCGGATCGTCCCACTCGTGGTACGGGCGATCGAGCAGCCCGTCGAACACGTAGTCGGTCCCGATCTGCACGAGGCGCGCCCCCGCACTGTCGCAGCTCTCGGCCAGCCACCGAACGGCCAGGCCGTTCTGCGCGACTGCACGGTGCGGGTCACCCTCGCAGGCATCGACGGCAGTCCATGCCGCACAGTTGATGACGGCATCGGGGCGCAGCATCGACACGGCTCCGTGCACCGCGTCGCGGTCGCTGATGTCGAGGTCGCGACGCGTGGTGGCGATCACGTCGTCACCGGCGGTCTCGCAGCACCGTACGAGATCGATGCCGAGCTGCCCGCCGGCCCCGGTGATCAGCAACCGCATCTAGAAGCCGGCCCTGGCCTTCAGTGGCTCCCACCATGCCCGGTTGTCGCGGTACCACTCGACGGTGGCGGCCAGGCCATCGACCAGGTTGTGTTCGGCCTTCCAGCCGAGCGCAGTGACCTTGTCGTGCGTGATCGAGTAGCGCCGATCGTGGCCGAGGCGGTCTTCGACCGGCGTGATGAAGCTCTCGTCGCGCCCGGTGAGCTCCAGCAACCGATGAGTCAGTTCGCGGTTGGTGATCTCGTTTCCGGCACCGATGTTGTAGACCTCACCGACGTTGCCCGACCGCAGCACGAGGTCTGCCGCGGTGTTGTGGTCGTGGACGTGGATCCAGTCGCGGATGTTGCCGCCATCGCCGTACAGCGGCACGTTCTGGCCGTCGAGCAGGTTCGTGGTGAACAGCGGGATGACCTTCTCCGGGAACTGGTACGGCCCGAAGTTGTTGCTGCACCGGGTTACCAGCACCGGCAGGCCATGCGTGGTGTGGTAGCTGAGCGCTATCAGATCACTGCCGGCTTTGGCGGCGGAGTACGGCGAGCGCGGCGACAACATGTCGGTCTCGCTGAACGATCCGTGCTCGATGGATCCGTAGACCTCGTCGGTCGAGATGTGCAGGAAACGCTGCACTCCGACGCGGCGGGCAACATCGCACAACACGTTGGTGCCGAAGCAGTTGGTGCGAACGAACGAGTAGCCGTCCTTGATCGAGCGATCGACGTGTGTCTCGGCCGCGAAGTGCACGACAGCGTCGTGGCCCTCCATCGCCGTCAGCACATCGTCCTCGTCGCAGATGTCGGCGTGCACGAAGGTGAAGCGGCGGTCGTCGAGCACGTCACGAATGCTCGCCAGGTTCCCTGCATAGGTGAGCGCGTCGAAGATCGTCACCTCGTCGTCGCTGTTGGTCTGCAGCCAGCGCACGTAGTTCGAGCCGATGAAGCCGGCGGCTCCGGTGACGAACAGCTTCATTCAGGTCCTCATCGGGGAGTAGGGGCGACGACCCTCCGGAAGGTCGGCGCGTAGCGGGTTGGTCTGGTCGCGTGCCGACAGGATCGGGTCGCCGATACCCCAATCGGCTTCGACCGCTGGGTCGCTCCACAGCACGCCGAGCTCGTCGGCCGGGTTGTAGTAGCCGTCGACGAGGTAGGTGATGACCATGTCGGAGATGGCCGCGAAGCCGTGTGCGACACCCGGAGGGATGAACACGCCCGTGTGGTTGTCGCCCGTGAGGTCGAGCGCGAGGGTGGCGCCGTCGGTCGGCCCACCGGCGCGCAGGTCGTGCAGCACCACGCGGGCATGCCCGAACGGCACGTACCAGTAGTCGGCCTGGTGCAGGTGGTAGTGCAGGCCGACGAGCGAGCCTGCCTGACGGTTGGCCCGATTGCCCTGCACCATCTCGCGTCCGTTGGGGAACCACTCGCGGCGATAGGTCTCGATGAACAGGCCGCGTTGATCCCCGTGGATCGAGGGGTCGACGACCCACACACCGGCGATCTTGTCGCTTTCGGTCACGGTTGGCATGGACGCTGCCTCGCTTGCTGTTGGCTCATTCGACATCGATCTGGCAGTGGTCGCCGACCATCAAACGCAGGGCGCGAGGCCTGACCTGCGAACGGGTGACGACGGCCTCTTTGCCGATCAAGCTGTCTTCGAGACGTTGGATGTCGATCACCTTGCTGCGCTCCATGATCACGGAGTGCTCGACCTCGCTGTTGACGATCTCGCAACCGTCGCCGATCGCAGAGAACGGGCCGACGAAGCTGTCGGTGATCACGGCCCCCGACCCGATCACCAACGGGCCGCGCAGGATCGAGTTGGTCACCGTCGCGCCGGCCTCGATGATCACACGGCCGTCGATGGTCGATGCTCGGTCGACCTTGCCGTCGACCCGGGTCTCGATCTTCTCCAACAAGAGGCGGTTGGCCTCGAGCAGCGGCGTGAGCTTGCCGGTGTCGATCCACCACCCGGTCAACAGCTCGCAGCGCACCCGTTTGCCCTGATCGACGAGCCACTGGATCGCGTCGGTGATCTCCAACTCGCCTCGCGGCGACGGCTCGATCGAGCGGACGGCCTCGTTGATGGTGCGGTCGAACAGGTACACCCCCACCAGGGCCAGGTCGCTCGGCGGGTCGGCCGGCTTCTCGACCAGTCGCACGACGTTGCCATCGTCGTCGAGCTCGGCGATCCCGAAGCGGTGCGGGTCGGGGACCTGTTTGAGCAGGATCTGTGCGGTCGGCGGGTCGGCCCCGTCGCGGGCCGACTCGAACGCGTGCACGAACGCGCCGAGATCCTGTTCGAGCAGGTTGTCACCGAGGTACATCACGAAGTCGTCGTCGCCCAGGAAGTCGTCGGCGATCAGCACGCAATGAGCCAGGCCCAACGGCGCGTCCTGTGGGATGAACGTGAACGCCGCGCCGAAGCGGGCACCGTCACCGAGTGCGGCCATCACCTCCGCACGCGTATCGCCGACGATCACGCCGATCTCGGTGATGCCGGCAGCAACCATCGCCTCGATCCCGTAGAACAGGATCGGCTTGTTGGCCACCGGGACCAACTGCTTGGCACTGGTGTGCGTGATCGGCCGCAGCCGGGTACCGGCGCCGCCGGCGAGAATGAGAGCCTTCATGACAGTCGCATAGTATGGCGGGCCGCGCTAGGCATTCGCTGCCGGCGCTGGGCCTTGCCCTCGGAAGTAGGCCAGCACTGCGTCGGAACCGTCGCCCAACAACAGCACCGCATTGCCCCCGATCGTCTTGCCGAACACCGGGAGCGAGTAGGTGGCGATGCCGCTATCGACTGCCGATCGCAACGACGCGGCAGCGGCGATGGGGTCGAGTTCGTCGTCGACTCGAAGCGATGAACCGATGGCTGTCACCAGTCGACCGGCCGAGAATGGGTCGACCTTGATCCGATCCAGCGCGGTCTGCAACGCCAGGTTGACGAACTGCTGCTGACGCTTCGTCCTCCCGAAGTCCGACGCCGGGTCCTCGTGCCACTTGTCGTCGCGGTACTCCTCGTAGTGGCGGCTGCGCGCATAGGCTAGCGCCTGCACCCCGCCGAGGAGGTGGCAACCCGGCTCGGTGATGTTCAACCCGGTATTGACATCTCGTGTGGCGAAGTCGAAGCAGATCTGCACACCGCCGAGCGCGTCGACCAGGGACTTGAACCCCGAGAAGTCGATCTCGACGTAGTGGTGGATGGGGAGGCCGAGTTGGCTCTGCAGCGTCTGCACGAGGATCTCGGGTCCGTCGTTGAACGCCGAGTTGATGCGCCGCTTGCTGTCGTGCCCCGGTATTTGGACCCACAGGTCGCGTGGGATCGACAGCAAGGCCGCGTCGCCGGTGGACTTGTCTCGCCGCAGGATCATGATCGTGTCGCTGCGATGACCCGACACGTCGGCCTCGGTGCCGATCCCGCCGGCGTCGGCCGCTGTCGGGTCGGCGCCCGCCCTACTGTCGGAACCGACGAGCAGGAAGTTCTCGATCGACCCGCTCGATGGGTCGAAGCTCGATGCCACGCCCGGGACCCGCTCGACCGAGTCGATGGTCTTGCGCGCCGCGATCAACACGCCCGTGGCACCCAGCACCCCGACGACCGCGGCCATCGCCAGCAAGCTGGGAAGCCGGCGGCGACGTCGCGAGCGCGGGGCAACGTCTGGGGCGAGCACGTACCGAGGGTACTTGCGCACCCGACCGCTTGTCGGGCACCCCGAGCGCTCCCTACCGCAGGTGAACGATGTCGCCGGTGTCGAATCGATGGGTGATGCCGCAGTCGTCGAGCACGATCAGCCGTCCGTCAGGCGTGACGTCGAGCGCCCTGCCCTCGACCGCCGAGTCGGTCAACTCGACGCGAACCGGTTGGCCGATGGTCGCCAGCGAGGCCCGGTAGAGCTCGGCGATGTCGGACGGCAGTTGGTCGTACGCGTCGAGCAGGGCGTGCAGCACTGCGAGCGGGTCATGGCCGTCGCCCAGGAAGGCGGCGCCGTCGGGCGCCCAGCCCACGTTGAGGCCGATCCCGACGACGACGTATTCCGGTCCGCTTCCGCCCGACGCGCTGCCACCGGACTGGGCCAGCACACCGGCCAGCTTGCGACCGTCGAGCAGCAGATCATTGGGCCACTTCAATGTCGGCGACACGCCGGCAATGTGCACACAGGCCCGAGCGGCCGCCAACGCCACGCGTCGGGTGAGCTCGTGAGGATGCTCGGGCACGGACCGAAACAGCAGCGAGACCAGCAGGTTGGTGCCCGGCGGAGCGATCCATCGGCGGTCGAGGCGGCCACGCCCGTCGGTTTGATGCCGGGCCATCAGCACGCTGCAATCGGGCGCGCCAGAGGCCGCTGCGGCCAACAGATCGGCATTGGTGCTGCCGGTTTCGTCGACGACGGTGACCAGCCATGTGGCGCGGGGAGTACCCATGAAGCAAGATTGACACTCGTGCTCACCAAGATCCTGATCGCCAACCGTGGAGAGATCGCCGTCCGCGTCATTCGTGCCGCCCACGACCTCGGAATCAAGACGGTCGCGGTGTACAGCGAACTCGATCGCGATGCGCTCCACGTTCGCCGCGCTGACGAGGCCTATGCGCTCGGTGGGCAGACTGCTGCCGAGAGCTATCTCAACACCGAAGCCATCCTCAAGGCGATCGAGGACAGTGGCGCCGACAGCGTGCACCCCGGGTACGGGTTCTTCAGCGAGAACGCCGATTTCGCCAGGGCGATCGCTGCCAAGGGGGTCACGTTCATCGGTCCGTCCCCGGAAGCGATCGACGAGATGGGCGACAAGGTCAGTTCGCGCCGGGCGGCCCAGCGAGGCGGCGCGCCGATCGTGCCGGGCACGACCGAGTTCGCCACGTCGGCCGACGAGATCCTGGCATTCGGCGCCGAGCACGGCTACCCGCTGGTCATCAAGGCGGCCTACGGCGGTGGTGGCCGCGGCATGAAGGTGGTGACGAGCGCCGACGAGGTGCAAGCGGCGATGGACAGCGCCAAGCGCGAGTCGAAGGCGTTCTTCGGCCGCGACGAGATCTACATCGAGCGATACCTCACCTGGCCGCGCCACGTCGAGGTGCAGATCGTCGGCGACCAGCACGGTGATGTCGTGTGGATCAGCACCCGCGACTGCTCGGCACAGCGCCGCCACCAGAAACTGATCGAGGAAGCCCCTGCCGACAACCTCGGTCCCGGCGTCGAGGTGGCGATGGGCGAGGCGGCGATCAAGGCCGCCAAGGCGGTCGGCTACTACAACGCGGGCACGGTCGAGTTCATCTACCAGGACGGCGAGTTCTTCTTCCTCGAGATGAACACCCGATTGCAGGTCGAGCACCCGGTCACCGAAGCCATCACGGGCATCGACCTCGTCGAATGGCAGATCCGGGTGGCCAGCGGCGAGCCGCTCCCGATGACGCAGGAGGAGGTGTCGGCGTCCGTCCGCGGCCACGGCATCGAGGTGCGCATCAACGCCGAGAACCCAGCGGGCGGCAAGTTCCTACCGTCTCCCGGCACACTGAGCAAGATGGTCGCCCCCAACGGGTTCGGCCTGCGGTTCGACGCCGGCTACCAGACCGGCGACACCATCAGCCAGTACTACGACAACCTGATCGGCAAGCTGATCGTGTGGGGCAGGGATCGCCCGACAGCCATCGCCCGAACGATCCGCGCCCTGGAAGAGTTGGTGGTCGAAGGCGTGGCCACGACCATCCCTGCCGATCTGGCAATCTTGCGTCATCCCGACTTCCAGGCGATGGAGCACTCGACGAAGTGGGTGGAAGAACGGCTCGACCTGTCGGATGTCGAACCGCCCAAGCCACCCGAGCCGGCCGACGACGAAGCCGCGGAGCTCGTCGAGCGCACCACGACCGTGGAGGTCAACGGCAAGCGCTTCGAGGTGAAGATGTGGGTGCCGGATGCTCCGGCCGTCGCCGTCGGCGGTGCCCCGAAAGCTGCTCGCAAGGCGCCGCGATCGCCGAGCGGCAGCGGCGCCGCGGCCCTCGGGTCGGGCAGCGTCGAGGTACCGATGCAAGGCACCATCGTGAAGGTGCTGGTCGAGATCGGCCAGGCGGTCGAGGTCGGTCAGGCCGTCGTGGTGCTGGAGGCAATGAAGATGGAGAACCAGATCTCTGCCGACAAGGCCGGCACCGTGAAGGAGATCAAGGTGAAAGCAGGCGACACCGTCGGCGCCGGCGACGTGGTCGTGGTCGTGGCCTGACCGGCGTGCTGATGCGGTCAGACGACGACGTCGGGGGCGGCATGGCGCACCACCAGCGTGCCCGCCGCCTTGTCGTGCAGCCCCTGGCGTAGCGGGTTCCACAGGGCGATCGAGTACACCAGGATGCCGAGGAACACCCCGACGCGCGGGATGGCGCCGAGCGACAACGGCACCAGGGCGCGCATCACCGCCTCCCACCAACCGGGGCGACCGCCGTCGATCAGACGGACCACACGCGTGCCCGTCGCGATCTTGCCGACGGTGCGCCCGAGGCGGGCGATCATGACGGTCTCGTACACGAACGCCAGCGAGGTCACGGCGATGTTGAACACCAGCAACGACTTCGATGTGACCGTGTCGCTCGGTCTGAACCCGACGGCCACCACGACGGCGAACACCGGAAGCGCGACCAGGATCTGATCGATGGCCAGGCCGCCGACCCGCCGGATGATGGGCGCCAGGGTCAGGCCGGCCGGGACCGCGGGTTGAGCAACCTCGTCGCCGGCCGGGAACACCTACTCCGCCGCTTCTGCCAGCGCCTCGGCCAGGGCGGGATGCACGAGCAGGCTCTCGACGATGTCGGTGACCTTCAGGTTCGCCGTGACCGCGAGGGCGATGACACTGATCAGTTCCGCTGCATGGCGTCCGACGATCGACCCACCCAGCACCACGCCCGTCGCCGGGTCGCTGATGATCTTGACGAAGCCACGGAAGTCGTTGTTGATGAGCGCCTTCGGCGTGGCGCTGAACGGCACCTTGGTGACGCGGATCTTGCGGCCGACAGCGAAGGCGTCGGCTTCGGCCAGCCCGACATCGGCGATCTCGGGTTCGGTGAAGATCGCGCTGGCCGCCTTGTCGTAGTCGAGATGGCGGTGGGCGACCTTCTGCAACCCCATCACGTGCTCGGCGACCTTGCGGCCCTGCATCGCCGCAACGCTGCTGAGCGGCAGCTTGCCGCTGACGTCGCCGGCCGCGTAGATGTGCGACACGTTGCTCTGGCAGTGGCGGTTGATGGTGACGAACCCGCCGCGGTCGACGTCGACCCCGGCCTTGTCGAGGCCGAGACCGTCGCTGTTGGGTATCGAGCCGATCGCCAGGACCGCATGCGAGCTGCGGACGACTCTGCCGTCGTCGCAGCGCACGACGACCTCGTCGCCCTCGCGCTCGATCGAGATCGCCCGAGCACCCTTCAACAGGTGCACACCGCGCTGCAGGAAGTCGGCCTCGAGGACAGCGGCGACTTCCGGATCCTTCTGCGGCAGCACCTGCTGGCGACTGACGACCAGCGTGACCTTGGCGCCGAAGCTGCTGAACATGTGCACGAACTCAACGCCGGTCACGCCCGAGCCGATCACGGTGATGTTCTCCGGGAAGATCGACGGCGGATAGCACTCGCGTGTGGTCAGGATCCGCTCGCCGTCGGTGACGCACCAATCGGGGATGCGCGGCCGCGAGCCGGTGGCGATCAACACCGCATCGGCCGAAAGCGTTCGTGTGCCCTCGGCGGTGGTGACTTCCACGTCGTGGTCACTGAGCAGGCGCGCGGTGCCGTGGAGCAATTGCACGCTCTGGCTCTCCAGCAGTCGGGTCGTGCCCTGCTGCAACCGGGCCTTGATCCCCTCGATGCGCTCGGTCAGCGCCTCGATGTCGACCTCGGCCTCCTGCTGCTCGAGACCCATCCCATGGATCCGGCGCGAGAAGCTCATGGCTCCGCCGGTGGCGATCATCGTCTTGGACGGGATGCAATCCCACAGGTGGGCCGCGCCGCCGATGACGTCGCGCTCGATCATCGTCACCTGGGCTCCGAGACGTGCGGCGTAGGTCGCTGCAGTGTTGCCGGCCGGCCCGCCGCCGATGATCACGAATCGAGTTGCCACCGGGACGAAAGGCTAGCGGCGCTCAGTCCCCGGCGAGTGCCCAGCCATCGTCGGCGAACATGGCACCGCGACTGTCTTGCGTGAGCGCGAACGATTGAATCCCACCGCCCGGAACGTTGGGGCAGTACCTCGACGGATACTGGTAGGTGTTGCGCGGCTCGCCGACCCACTCGAAGTGCATACCGTCGGGGTTGATGAAGTTTCCACCCCACGCAAAGTTGTGGGCGCGGAAGATCCGCACCACACGACAGTCCATCTGCGGGACACAACCCTGACAGTTCGACACCGTGTTGGTGTCGAGGGCTTGCGCCCAGGTGTGGCGCGACAGGGTGCCGAGCTGCGTCCCGACGATGCGGGTGAACCTCGGGCCGAAGCATCCTCCAAAGGTGTTGGCGTTGTTGGCATCGATCGATCCGGCAAGACCGGCATCGACGACGGCCTGCAACGCGGCCGCGAGATCGGCCTTGATCGAGTTGTTGCACGACGCCCGGATGCCCGTCGGGTATGACTCCCGGCCGGGGATGTAGGCCGCCTGCCAAGCGCTGTCGACCAGCATCGCCCCGCTGGCGGTCAAGCTGTAGGCCAGCTCGCCGAGCAGTTTCTTGGTCTTGGCGACACCGATGGTGCTGTCGGGGTCGAGGGCATCCCACGATCGCCTGACGCGGATCTTGGGATTCGTGCTCAGGCCTCGTGCAGCCAGCGCGGCGTCGAGCGCCGTGCGATCGAACTGGCCGTAGATCAAGACACTGGTCGGGATGGTCGCACCGAGGAGGTCGGCCTGCGCAGTCGACATGACGATCTCGGTACCGCCGACCTCGGCATCTGGTGCCACGCGTCCCACGATGAACTGCACGATCGCGCCGTCAGCCCCGGCGAGACCGAGCACGTCGCCGGCCTGGGCGCCGCTGAGACTCGCCGAGGTCTCCCCCATCACCACCGTGCCGGCGCTGATGAACTTCGAAACCTCGCGCCCCAACGAAGCGCCGATCGAGTCGAGAGGCAACGCCGTGACGGATGTCGGGAAGAACCAGGAACCGAGCGGGCCGGGGGCTTGATGCACCACGACACCACCGCGCGTGACCTGTACCAGTCCGATGCCAAATCCGCGGCCGACCACGCCCCAACCACCGGCATCGACCGCGGAGCTGATCGCTGCATCGACGACGCCAGGCTGCAACGGGCCGAAGTTGTAGATCGAGACCAGATCGCCCGGAACACTGAGGTTGCGAGCGGGAGCGCCACCGCTTGCCGGTTCGGCGATGACCGCGGCAGGGCCCGCGGCCTCGCCTGGAATCGCCGCCCAAGCTCCTGAGGCGAGGACCAGCAGTGCAGCGGTTCGGGTGAGTCGAGTTCGTATCATGCAGTCAGTTCCTGATGTCGTCCGGCGTGGTGTCCGGGTCGTTGTCCAGCCGCATGTCGGGCAACAACCTACCAGCGACACCGAAACGGCTCGCGGTCAGCACGGTCGAAGCGATACCGTCATGCCCTTGTGAGTCACGACGATCTCGACCTCGAGCCAGACACCATCGGCAGCGGGCTGGCGGCAGAGAAGGCAAAGCGACTGGGCAAGATCGGGGCATTGCGCGACAGCGGGACCAACCCCTACCCCTACCGGTTCGACCGCTCCCACTCCCTCGGCGACGTGCGCGCCCAGTTCGACACGCTCGAGCCCGGCACCGAGACCGAGCACCGCGTCACCGTCGCGGGTCGGATGATGCTGCGTCGCCAACAGGGCAAGCTGATCTTCGCCACCTTGGTCGATCGCAGCGGGGAGGTGCAGTTGTTCGTGTCCAAGGCGGTGATCGGCGATGACGGATTCGAGGCGTTCGGCGAGTTCGACCTCGGCGACTGGCTCGGGGCAGAAGGCACGGTGATGACCACCCGCAAGGGCGAGCTGAGCGTGAAGGTGGACCGCGTCGAGTTGTTGGCAAAGGCGGTACGGCCGATGCCCGACAAGTGGCACGGCCTCACCGACACCGATACCCGGTTCCGCCAGCGATACGCCGACCTGATCGTCAACGAAGAGGCTCGTCGGGCGTTCCGCATTCGTCACGAGATCATCTCCAGCTTTCGTCGCACGCTGCAGGCCGACGGCTTCATCGAGGTCGAGACACCGGTGCTGCACCTCGAGGCCGGCGGAGCGCACGCCAGACCGTTCGTCACCCATCACAACACGCTCGACATGCAGCTGTACCTGCGCATCGCCCTCGAGCTGCACCTCAAGCGGCTGATCGTCGGCGGGATGGAGCGCGTCTTCGAGATCGGGCGAATCTTCCGCAACGAGGGGATCTCGACACGCCACAACCCCGAGTTCACGATGATGGAGCTGTACCAGGCCTTCGCCGACTACTCGGAGATGATCGACATCACCGAGCGGCTGATCACGCAGGCGACCATCGATGCCACCGGCACCTCGGTCGTCACGATCGGTGAGGAGCAGGTCGACCTGGCCCAGCCGTGGCGGCGGGCACGGATGATCGACCTCACCAGCGAGGCGATCGGCACCGAGGTGCACCCGTCGATGCCGGTCGAAGCGCTGCGAACGCTCGCCGAGCAGCACGGCGTCGGGTGCAACCCGTCGTGGGGCAGCGGCAAGATCATCGAAGAACTGTTCGAGGCGACCGCCGAATCGTCGTTGATGCACCCGACCTTCGTCACCGGTCACCCCGTGGAGATCTCACCACTGGCACGAACCGACCGGAACGATCCGTTCCTGACGGAGCGCTTCGAACTGTTCGTCAACGCGCGCGAGTTGGCCAACGGCTACAGCGAGCTCAACGACCCGGTCGAGCAGCGGGCCCGCTTCGACGACGAGCAGGCAGCGCGCGAGGCCGGCGACGCCGAGGCAGGGACGGTCGACGAGGACTACCTTCGGGCTCTGGAGTACGGCATGCCGCCGACCGGAGGCCTCGGCATCGGAATGGACCGCGTGGCGATGTTGATCGCCGGCGTGTCGTCGATCAAGGAAGTCATCCTGTTCCCGACACTTCGCCCGGAGGTGATGTAGATGAGCGCCGCACGCATCGCGTGGGGACGTGGGCTGGCAACGATCGCCGCCGATGGCTCCGTGCTCGACACGTGGTACCCCGACCTCGGCCTCGGCGAGTTCGATCCATCCGCGGTCCTCGTCGACCGCGACACCGCCAATCGGCACGACACGGTTCGCGGCGTCGAGGTGCGCGCGATCGAGACTTCGATCGATCTCGACGCGGCGCCCACGACGCCCAGCGACATGTACCTCCGGCTGCATCTGCTGTCGAACCGACTGTGCGCGCCACGCACGATCAACCTCGACAACGCGTTCGGGTTGCTGACGAACGTGGCCTGGACCAACCTCGGGCCCGTTGCCGTCGATCAGGTCGATTGGGTCCGGTGGCGCATGCGCTCGACCGGTCAGTTCCTGACGGTGCACGGTGTCGACAAGTTCCCGCGGATGACCGACTACGTCGTGCCGAGCGGCGTGCGAATTGCCGATGCTGACCGAGTGCGTCTCGGCGCACACCTGGCAGCCGGCACGACGGTGATGCACGAGGGGTTCGTCAACTACAACGCCGGCACGCTCGGTCGTTCGATGGTCGAGGGTCGCATCTCGGCCGGCGTCGTCGTCGGCGACGGCAGCGACATCGGCGGCGGCGCGTCGATCATGGGCACGCTCTCGGGTGGCGGCAAGGACCAGATCACCATCGGCGAACGCTGTCTGCTCGGCGCCGAAGCCGGTATCGGCATCAGCCTCGGCGACGAGTGTGTCGTCGAAGCCGGGCTGTACGTCACCGCCGGCACGCTGGTGAAGTTGCCTGACGGCGAGGTGGTCAAGGCGCGCCAGCTCAGCGGTGCGAGCGGCCTGTTGTACCGGCGCAACAGCCAGACGGGCGCGGTCGAGGCCATCCCCCGTTCCGTGGCCTGGGAAGGGCTCAACGCCGCGCTGCATCACAACTGAGAAATGATTGTGCGCGCAAGCACCTCCCGTGCCACAGGAGCACAAGGGGCTCACCTCATCTGGGGAGCGATCCTCGGGTATCTCTCCGCTCGGCGCAAGCACACCCGGCCCGCTCGCGTTCAGGCCTCGCCCGCGGGCATGATGTCCTGGTGATCGACCACTATCGCCAAGCCTGCACCGACCTCGACGCCGGGCCGTTCGCCACCACCGAGATCGTTGTGCGCGGCGTGCCCATGCGGGTGTTCACGGCTGCACCGCCCACGCTGCGCGCGCTGTGGCAACTCGCCGCGGTCCATGCCAACAAGACCTACGTCGTCTACGAAGACGAGCGGCTGACGTACGCTGAGGTGCAAGCGAGCGTGCGATCCCTCGCCCACTACCTCCATCACACGTGCGGCGTCGGCCGCGGAGACCGTGTCGCGATCGCGATGCGCAACTATCCCGAGTGGGTGATCTCGTATTGGGCGACCGTCTCGATCGGCGCAGCCGTGGTCGGCATGAACGCGTGGTGGACGAGTGCCGAGATGCAGTACGCGCTCACCGATTCTCGACCGAAGGTGTTGGTCGCCGACGACGAGCGCCTCGAACGCGTCCTTCCGATCCTCGAGAGCCTCCGCGCGGCGTCACCGCTGCACCTCGTGTCGATACGCACCGATCGCCCGCTGCCCTCCGACTCCGTCCGATGGAGCGACGTCGTGCAGCCCGACGCCGCGCCGGATGCGTTGCCTGACGCTGACATCGACCCCGACGACGATGCCTGCATCTTCTACACCTCTGGCACGACCGGATCCCCGAAGGGCGCACAACTGACGCACCGCGGCTCGATCCACAACCTCCTCAACATCGCGTACATGACCACGGCGATCTCGATGGCCGACGCCAGGGCTGTTGCAGCCGGTGACGTGGCGGCGCCCACGTCGCCCCCGACGGCGCCGGCGCAGATCGTCATCATGGCGCCCACACCGCTGTTCCACGTCACGGCCTGCAACTGCCTCATGCACCCGGCAACGCTGGCCGGTGGCACCGTCGTGTTCACTCGCAAGTGGGATGCTGGCCGGGCGCTCGAGCTGATCGAGCGCGAGCGTGTCACCAACTTCTCCGGCGTTCCCACCATGAGCCGCGAGCTGTTGGCTCATCCGGATTGGGCGACGCGCGACACCAGTTCACTCGGCGGGATGACCGGCGGCGGCGCTGCAGTACAGCCCGACCTCGTCGGCAAGATCGACAAGGCGTTGAAGAACGGTGTGCCAGGCACCGGCTACGGGCTCACCGAGACACACGGCATCGTCACCGCCAACTCGGCACGGCTGTACCTGGCCAAGCCCGACTCGGCCGGCCCGATCGTGCCGACGCTCGATGCCAAGCTGGTCGACGACGATGGCAGCGAGCTGGCGCCGGGCCCCGACGTGGTCGGCCAGCTCTGCGTGCGCGGACCCATCGTGATCAAGGGATACCTCCACCGTCCCGAGGCGACCGCCGACGCGATCCGCGACGGTTGGTTCAACACCGGCGACATCGCCCGCATCGACGAGGACGGTTTCGTGTTCATCGTCGACCGCGCCAAGGACATGGTGTTGCGCGGTGGCGAGAACGTTTACTGCAGCGAGGTCGAGACCGCGATCTACCAGCACGACGCCATCGCCGAAGCCGCGGTCTTCGGCATCCCCGACGAGCGACTCGGTGAAGAGGTCGGCGCCGCCGTGGTGCTGCATGCAGGCGAAACGCTGACCAAGGCAGAGCTGCAGCAGTTCCTTGCTGAGCGCATCGCCAAGTACAAGATCCCGTCGGCGATCTGGTTCCTCGACCAACAACTTCCTCGAAATGCGAACGGCAAGTTCGTCAAACGCGAGCTGCGAGCCCAACTGCTCGGCGCGTGAGCCAGCTTGCTCCCACGTTCTCAGATCCAGCGCATCGCCTGGGCTGCAACGTCATCAACGCAACGCTGCTTCGATCCGATCGAACGAACTCGGCGGGTCTGTCGGATCGAAGAACACCGTCGACAGACCAACAGCTTCGGCACCTCGCAAGTTGATCCGTTGATCGTCGACGAACACCACATCGGCCGGATCCGGATCGTCGAACGCCTCGAGCGCCAACTGAAACGCACGCGGATCCGGCTTGAGGTATCCGGTGATCGAACCATCGACGATGAAATCAAATTGATCGATGACCGAAATCGCCTCCATCCAGTCCGGGCCGTGGAAGGCGTGCATGTCATTGGTCAGTACTCCCACAACGCGGCCTGCCGCACGATGACGATTGATCAGCTCAGTCATCCTTGGACGCACCAGATAGTCACCGGGCGGCTCATAGAAGTGGCGCATCAGACCGCGAAGATCGAGACCGAACGGCGCACCGCGCACCGACCAGTACTCGCGCTCGGTGATCTCGCCGGCCTGCCAGCGTACGTACTCGGGATCGCTGGCTGCATCGAACGGCCCGCGCCACGTCATTGAGCCCAGGGTCTCCTGCGCCTTACCGATCAGCTCGAACGGTGTCAACAACACCGGCCCCCCGAAGTCGAGCAGCAGATGCTTCAGCGATGGTGTCGTGGTCACGGCACCAGTACATCAGCATGGACTTCCCTCGGACAACGCCATCGTTCGGTCCGGCGGAACGGTCGGCCGCGCTCGGTGCGCCAGCGGCCGAGGGGTCGTGCGACGACCGGCGCGACAACCTCTACCTGTTTGTGTGTCGCCAAGTGAGGGCCGAAGACGCGTGGCGACACACAAACCGAGCAGAGGTCGAGGCAGGTTGGCGGATGGACGGGATCAGTCGAGGATCGTCACCACGCCGTTGTCGCCGTCGACGCGCAGGCGCATGCCTGTCTTGATCGACTTGGTCGCGAACGCGGTACCAGTCACCGCTGGCAAGCCGTACTCGCGACACACGATCGCGGCGTGGCTCATCATTCCTCCCGAGTCGGTGACGGTCGCGGCGATCCGCCGGAAGATCGGCGCCCACGACGGCGCCGTGACCGGGGCGACCAGGATCTCGCCATCTTGGATCTCGGAGACCTGATCGGCGCTGCTCAACACGCGCGCGATGCCCTCCACGACGCCCGGCGAGGCGGCAAAGCCACTGAGCCCGCCATCGGCGCTGACACCACCCAACCACTTCTGGATCGAGTCGCTGGTGATGCCCCACAGCATGATCGTGAACGGCTCGGTCACCACGTCGGGCGGCGCGCCGAGGGCGGGCGGCGCATCCCAGGCCTGACACGCGGCCATGATCGCCCGGCGCTTGGCGACCACCTCGGGCCAGTACGACGGGCCGCGTGGCGCAACGCCGGCAGCCCACGCGAACGTCATGTCGCTGATCGCCGTCGGGATCTCGTCGCGCTTGAGCATGAAGATGTCGTCGGCGTCCTGCCAGAACCCTTCTTTCATGAACACGCTCGACAACTCACGCATCTTGCGCCACATCACGCTGATGCCCCAGTGCTCGACGTAGAAGTTGTGGTTCTCGACGTAGTGGAAGACCGTGCGGCTGAGACCCAACTTGGCCTCGAAGTTGGCCTTGTCGTCGCCGTCGAGCAGATCGATGTACTCGGATGCAACACGGTCGCGTTCGGCGATCACAGCCGCTTGCGGCGTATCGATCTCCTCCCCCGCCTGCAGCTTGCGGATGTATCCGCGCATGAACGAGAACGGGATGTCGAGACGCTCGGCCCACACCGCATCGGTGTGGTAGAAGCCGGTCCCGTTGGAGTAGTTGAACCACGGGTACTGCGCGGTCGCGTACTCCTTCAACCACGCTTCACCGCCTACTGCTGACTGCACCGCGGCCAACACCTGATCCACGGTCCCCTCGCACAGCAGGTCGCCGAGACCGGTGTCGACCGCCAGCCGAGCCAGGCGCCGCAGCTCCTCGTCGGGGCGGAACAGGTCGACGTCGATGCCCGCGACCATCTTGGCGATCGACAGGTCGGGGATGTTGGGAAAGACCTGCTTGCAGAACCCGAAGTAGTCGAGGTACGCGGCGTAACCGAGGTTGAGCATCTCGAAGTGCAATTGCCACAGCTCCAGCGAGAGGTCGACCAACTGGTGGTACTCGTGCTGCAGGTCGTACACATTGCTGCGGCCGGCATGACCAGTGACGACGTCGAGGTCGACCATGTCGGGCAGCGGCTCGAAGTTCAGCGCCTCGAGTTTGCCGATCACGACCTTGGCCTTGTCGATCCATTCGGCCTCGATCGCATCCCAATTGGCGAAGTAGTGACCGGCACGTTGCATGAAGTGGTCGACCCGACCGGGGATCTCCGATGGATCGGCGACCGGTACCGGCGACAGGAAGAAATAGCCGTTGAGGATGCGGATGTCGATGCCCATCGCCGGCGGCACGATGTAGTGACGGCTGTTGTACGAACCCAGCGATGCAAACGCGTACTCGACCAAGCTGGCGTCGAACGGCGGCATCACCGTAGGGAGGTGAATTGCGTCGCGGAACCAGAACACCGACTCGTCGTACGACCGGCGGGCCTCGCTGAACAGCAGGTGATAGTGGTACAGGTCTTCCCAACCCTCGGCCCCCGGCGGTGTACTGATGGAAAACGGACTGTCGAAACGATCCTTGGTCATGGCAATTCCCCCAATGTGAGTGCGATTGTTAGTGCTTGACTTGGACGGGCCGCAGCATGTTGCTGACGACCCCTTCGACGCCGGTGTGAACCCCCTGGCTCACCTGGCGCGGCTTGTTGCTCCACACCGTCTCCGGGCGGCTCTGCAGGAGGTGAACGGTATACGCACCTCCGTCGTCGACGGTCACCGCCCATTCGACGTCTTGCGGCCGACCGAAGTGCTTCTCAGCCTGACGGGCCAGTTTGGCGATCGACTTGATCTCGTCATCGCTCAGGCTGGGCGCAGTGCTGCGGTCCGCGTCGAGTGGTCGCTCGACGACCCTGCCGCCCTCGATGCAGCACTCGAGCTCCTTGACAGACACGGTGCGTTTGGTGATCTCGAAGATCACCTTGTCGATCATGTAGTTGTCGGGCGTGACGCTGCCCGACACCACCGATTCACCGAGCCCGAACGCTGAATCGATGACGATGGTCGAGCGATCCCCGTTGGTGGGGTTCAACGTGAACGCGACCCCGGCCGCCCTCGGCAACACCATCTGTTGGACGGCGACGCTCATGGCCACGTCCGCGTGTGGGTAGCCGTTCTCGTGGCGGTACGAGATCGCCCGATCCGTGTACAGGCTGGCCCAGCACCGCACGACGTGGTTGACCACGTTGTCCGCGCCGCAGATCCACAGGTAGGTGTCCTGCTGGCCGGCGAACGAAGCGTCGGGCTGATCCTCGGCAGTGGCACTCGACCGCACAGCGACGGCGAGGTCGTCGATGCCGGTCTGATCGCACAACTGGCGATACCCGTCGCGGATCACCGCTTCGGCGGCCTGCGACGGGCCGGCGTCGAGCACCATCTGGCGACACCGACCGGCAGCCTCGGTCAAAGCGTGCAGGTCGTTGACATCGAGGCTGTCGAGCAGCTCATGGAGGTGAGGCCCGACGTGGTCCCTGCCCATTGAGTCGGCGAAGGCATGCGTGGTGACCGCGAAGCCGGGCGGCACGGGCAGTCCGGCACGGGTCATCGCGCCGAGGCTGGCGCACTTTCCGCCGACGATCGGCTGGTCGAGTTCGTGATAGTCGTGAAAGAAGATGGCGTGGTCCGCCACTACCACGACACCCCTTCGTAGGCGTCCCAGCAGCGACGCGTCGCCTCGGCACCGGCAAAGTAGGCAGCACGCGCCGACCGGCGCTTCGCGTCGGTGTCGAGGTAGCGCTCGGCGAACTCGCCGACGTGGCCACCGTGGTCCTCGTCGACCGTGATGTGGATCGTGTGGAAGGCGTAGTCGTCGGGTTCCAGCAAGTCTCCGTAGTGGTGCTTGAAGCCGTCGACGGCACGGATGTACGCCGGCGGGATCTGGTTCTCGATCCCCAGGCTGGCGCCGAACTGGAACTCGTACCACGGGCGTTGGTGAGCCAGGTTGTAGAGAAAGCTCTCACTGAGCACTGCTTCGACGTTGGGGGTCGCCTCGGTGATCACCTCGTCGGGCGCGCCGAGCGCGCGGGTGAACTGGAACAGCCAGTGGAGGTGGCCGTGGCCAGACTTCGACTGAATGCCGAGCACCTCCTCGCCGATGTTCTCGATGACGGCCTCGGTCATCTCGTACGGGATTCGCCCGAGCCAGATCGACAGGAAGCGACGCGTGTGGAACGTCACCCCGTGGTAGTGCTGGCGTGCCCAGCCGACGAGCTCTTCCTTCGTCGCCTCGCCCTGCACCACGCGTTCGACCCACCGCGCCTTGTCGAGCGTGCGGCCCGAGGCGATCAGTTCCTCGCGCATCTCTTCTACGAATGCTTCACCATCGAACGACATCTGGCGTACCCCCTCGGTTTCGCGCGCCGGTCGCACTGTTGCACCACAGCACAGTTCGCTCAAGGTCACTGTTCCGCTTAACGGAACGAAAGGGACGACGTTCGATGCACCGGTGCTGCGATGATGAACCCGTGCAATCCACCGACCTCGCCGACCTCGTTCGTCGCCGCCGTACCAGCATGCTCGTCGACAGGCAGCGACCCGTGCCGCACGAGTTGATCGTCGAGATGTGCGAACTCGCCCAATGGGCGCCCAACCACAAACGCACCTGGCCATGGCGCTTCGCGGTTGCCGAGGGCGAGGCGCGAGCCAGGCTCGGCAATGCGATTGCCGACGCGATGCAGGCCCACGGCGACGCACCGGAGAAGGTCGACAAGACTCGCACCAAGTACTTGCGCACCCCCGTGACCCTGCTCGTCGGCTCCGGCCCCGGCGACTCCCAACTGCGCACCGCTGAGAACCGAGATGCGGTGGCCGCCGGGATCCAGATCCTGCTGCTCGCGGCGACCGCTCACGGGCTGGCCAGCTATTGGGGCTCATGCCCGAAGGGGGCCAACGACGTGGTCAGCGAACTGTGCGGCTTCGAAGCCGGCACCCACATCAGCGCCCTGATCTACCTCGGGTGGGCGTCATCGACGGTCGAATCGCCCGGGCGACCAACTCCCGAGGTGCACGTCATCGCCGCCGACTGACAGGTGGGTACAGGAGTGCTAGTACCAAGGTGCAATGGCGAATGCACCGACCTCTGAGGAAGATGGAACACAACCCCGCAAGCCCGTCCAGCAGAGGGGTTGTATCCGAACCACATCAACGGGAGTCCGATCGCAGCCCGAGCGGTCGGACTCTTGTGGTTTTCGGACTCGTGTCGGCCCGACTCAGCCCCAGATGCTCTTGCGCGGTGCGGGCGTGACGACGATCGCCCCACCGAGCGTGCCGATCGGTGTGATGCACAGACGCGTGTCGTTGCCATTGACCTTCGACTCGCATTTGCCGCAGATGCCCTCCTGGCAGCCGCGCCGCGGGCGCACGTGCTCGGCGATCTCGCGAATGGCCTTCAGCGCGGCCATCGTCGGGTCGGCGAGGATCGAGTACTCGACATCGTCGACGGTCAACACCGTGACGACCGCCGGCTCGCCGAACCCAGCGAAGCCTCCCCCATCGGCCGCTGCGGCCACGCCAGCAGCAGGCGCCGAGTCGAGGGTCACGCGTACCAACTCGGTGTCGCCAGGGTGGGGATCTCGATCTCCAACCCGCGACCGCGATAGGTCAGCACTGCGTGTTCGTGATCGTCGTAGACCTTGATGCGCACATCCTCGGTGTTGTTCGGCTCGCCAGGGTCGTGACCGACTGCCGACGCCGCCACGGCGCGAATGGGGCCGGAGTGGCCGCACATGTAGATCGCCGTGTTCGGTCCGCTCTCGTCGACGATCTGGGTGATGCCCTGCCAGTGGCGGCGCACGACGATCATCGGCGGCTCGAAGTAGAACAGCGGCTGGGTGAGCCACACCGTGATCGGATCGCCGCCGGCTTGCAGCACTCGGTAGAACCGGTTCATCTCGGTGATCCACCCCGGACGATCGCCGATCCCGAATCGCTGGTATCCCTCGTGGATCTGGGCGAACTCCTGGAACGCCGCAGTCACATCGACCTCGCGGCCGCCTGCCCACACCTGGAAGTTCTTGAACGCTTCGTGGGGGTACGGATCCTCGACGGTCACATCCGCGATGCCGTAGCGACTCAAGGCCTGCAGCACACCGCTGCGAACGCCGACAGCGGTCTCGGTGGCTCGCGCCGTCGGCGCGTGCGGGAACCGGACGGTCATGCCCTCCTTCAAGCCCTTGGCCAGGTCCTGACCCTTGCGATGCGCCTGCCACTGGCCGAGTGGAGTCAGCGCGCCGTCGGTGACATAGCCCTGCGTCTGGCCGTGGCGGATCAAACGAACGTCGGTCGAGGTCGTGACGCGCTTGCGGAACTCGCCGGGGAACTGCTCGCGCGGTGACACGGTCTCGCGGGCGAACTCTTCCGTGCGGCCCGGTGGTGCGGTGACGCGATCGAGTTCCTCGAGGGCCCGAAGCGTTGATCGCTCGCGGGCGCGCAGCACGAAGGCCGGCGCGTCACCCGCGTGTGAGTCGCTCGGGATCGGCGCGACCGGTTCTGCCCGGCGCCGCGCGTAGTTGGCGAGGTACAGCGGCGCGTCGTCGCGGGTGACGGTCATGTGTAGATCGACACGAACGATTCGACGACACGGTTCTCGTAGTAGAACAGCGCTTTGCCCAGCTGATCCTCTGTCCACGTGATCGTTTCCCAATCGGTGTCGGTCTTGTACCCACCCGTGAACACCTCGTTGCGGTTGCCGACGGGGTCGAAGAAGTAGATCGTGTGGCCGCGGGTGATGCCGTGGCGGGTGGGTCCGATGTCGATGTCGATGCCGTTCATCCGCAAGATGTCGGCGGCGCGCCCGACCTCTGCCCAACTGTCGAGCCAGTAGGCGAAGTGGTGCAGCCCGCCGTTGGCCCCGCGGGTGAAGGCGATGTCGTGTGGCTGGCGAGAGCGCTCGAAGAACACGATCAACTGGTAGCCCTCGTTGGTCACGAGTTGCTCGGTCAGCCGGAAGCCGAGGACCTCGCTCATGAACCGGGCCGCGTCCGGCACGTTCTCGGTGGTCAGCAGGCAGTGATCGAGACGGGGCGGCGCAATGCCGACGAGATCCATTGGCATCGGCGGCGGGTTGAACAGCGGCAGGCCGTTGCCGACCTTGTCCATCTTGGCGTAGATCTCCATCGTGTGACCGGTCGGCGAGTCGAAGCGGATCGCCTCGCCCTGGCCGGTCTCGACGCCGGCGCCGATGCGCTCGACGGTGCAGCCGTAGCGCTCGAGGTTGGTCTCGTACCCCTCGAGATCGTCGATCGACTCGGTCTTGAAGGCGACGTGCTCGAGGCCGTAGCGGTTGGCGCCGGTGAGCATCAGCGAGTGGTGATCGTGCTCGTCCCAACCCTTGAGGTAGACGTGGTTCTCGTCGCGTGCCACCTCCCGCAAGCCGAGCACTTCGGTGTAGTAGGCGGCACAGAGCTCGAGATCGGGAGTTCGGACCTCGACGTGCCCGAGACGGAAGATTGCCATGCAGTCATCTTGGTTGGGGCGTGGGCGGTCCGAAAGAACACCGTTCTGTTGAACGGAACGCCAACATTTTGCCGGACGATGCGCGTCGTGAGACCGTATGACGATGGCATTCGACGGAGAAGCGTTCGTGGACGAGATGCGCGAAGAGCTGCGGTCCTCGGGCCGCACGCTCGACCAGGCCGAGTGGGTCAAGCGCACGCAGCAGGGGGAGGCGCTGCCGAGGCCGCGCGATTGTTCCACTCAACGAAACACGGCTACGTTCTCGGCGATGGCTGCGCAGCGGGAGTCACCAGAATCGGCGGTCGCCAGGGCGCTGTCGCTGCTGACGGCGTTCACGTTCGCCGAGCCGGTGCTCGGCGTTTCCGAGCTCGGGCGCCGCGTCAAGTTGCCCAAGAGCACGGTGCACCGCCTGCTGGCGATCCTGGTCGCCGCGGGGTTCGTCGAGCGCACTCGTGACGAGCGCTACCGGCTGAGCCTCAAGCTGTACGAGATCGGCCAGGAGGTCGTCAGCAGTCGAGTGCTGCGCCAAGTCGGCCACGTACCGCTGGAGAAGTTGCACAACGAAAGCAACGAAGCGGCTCACCTTGCCGTGCTGTCGGGATCCGACGTCGTCTACCTCGACCGGCTCGAAAGCCCGCAGATGATGGGGCTGTTCACCAAGGTCGGCCGGCGCCGATCGGCGCACGCAACCTCGTCGGGCAAGGTGCTGTTGGCGTACGGCTCGCAAGCCGATGTCGACGATGCAGTCGCCGGTGGCCTGCCGCGCCTCGGGCCGCGCACCATCACCACGCGCACCCGGTTGAACCAGGCGTTGGCCGACGTGCGCAAGGCGGGCTACGCGATCAGCACCGACGAGGCCGCCCCAGGCGTCGTGTCGATCGCGGCACCCATCTTCGACCGCCTCGGCACCTGCGTCGCCGCCGTCTCGGTCGCCGGACCGCTGATCCGCATGCCCGCCGACCGTCACGACCAGATGGTGCGACTCGTGGTGCGGACCGCCGCCGACATCTCACGGGCGCTGGTCAGCGACCCGGCTTCGATCCACTGACGATCGACACACCGTCGAGCGCAGTTGAAGGCAGTTGGCACAACCGGGTGGGTGTGCCGTCGACCAACGATTCGCAGGTGCCGCACAAGCCCGCCTCGCAGCCACGCCGCGGCCGGTCGTACTTGGCGAGGAAGCGGATGGCAAACAGTGCCGAGATGTCGGACCACGTGTCGAGCGTGAACTGGCGGCCGTCGATCTCAAACGAGACCTCGCGTTCGTAGGCCTTGGTCACGTGGTGCACAGTACGTGGCTGCTCCAGGCACGGTCAGGCCCGTGTCCCGCGCACCGGAACGGGAGCTTGGCGGAGTGAACCGCCGTGCATGAAGATGCACGACGATGAGTATCAGCCCGTCCGACATCAACTTCTACGGCGACGAGCTGTATTCGGCGCTGATCGACCTTCGAACGGTGCCGAACCTGCGGGATCGCGTACCGGGCATCGACATCGAGGACGCGTACCGGATCCAGTCGCGCATGGTGCAGCGGCGGATCGACGCCGGCGAGACGATCGTCGGCAAGAAGGTCGGGGCGACCAGCGCCGCGGTCATGACCATGTTGGGCCTCGACGAGCCCGACTTCGGCCAGCTGATGAGTGACATGGTGTATCGCGACGGCGACACGATCAAGCTCGACTCGCTGATCCAACCGCGCGCCGAAGGCGAGATCGCGTTCGTGTTGAAGCACGACCTCACCGGCCCGGGCGTGACGGCGATCGATGTGCTCCGGGCCACCGACTACGTGGTGCCGTGCTTCGAGATCGTCGACTCGCGCATCGACAACTGGGACATCAAGGTCGTCGACACCGTTGCCGACAACGCCTCGTGCGGCGTCTACGTGTTGGGCACCGAGCCCATGGATCCCCTCGAGGTCGATCTTTCGCTGGTCGGCATGACCATCGACGTTCGCCAGCCCGGCGACTCGGTTGGCGAGCTCTTCGCCACGGGTGCAGGCGCAGCGGTGAAGGGCTCGCCCGTCAACTCGCTGATCTGGCTGGCCAACACCCTCGGCGCGCTGGGGATCACGTGCCACGCGGGTGAAGCGATCCTGACCGGATCGCTGTCGATGATGGCCTGGGTCAAAGGTCCACAGACGATCACCTGCGAGTTCGGTGGTCTCGGCAGTTGCAGCGTGACGTTCGAGTAGGGGGTAGTACGTGGCACTTTCCGCATCCGTGATCTCCGAGATTGCCGACATCGTCGACGCTGCTCAGCGCAACGCCGCCGACATCGTCAAGCTCACCGAAGCCCAGCCCGACATGAACATTGCCGATGGGTACGCGGTGCAGGCCGAGCTGTGCCGCCGCTGGCAGGCCGGCGGACGGCGCCTGACGGGCTACAAGGGCGGCCTGACATCACGGGCCAAGATGGTGCAGATGGGGTTGGAGACACCGGTGTTCGGGGTGTTGATGGGCGACACATGCGTGCCCGACGGCGACGCCGTCGACATGTCGCACCTGATCCACCCCAAGGTCGAGGCCGAGATCGCCTTCGTGATGTCACGTGAGTTGGCCGGCGACGTGTCGATCGACGACGTGCTGGCCGCGACCGAGTTCGTGCTCCCGGCGATCGAGGTGATCGATTCACGCTTCAAGGACTTCAAGTTCGACATCCAGAGCGTGATCGCCGATAACACCTCGGCGGCGCGCTACGTGGTAGGCGGTTCACCATGTCGGCCCGAGGGCCTCGATCTGCGGCTGCTGGGTGTCGTGATGCGCCGCAATGGCAACCTGGTCGGGACGGCGGCCGGCGCTGACGTGATGGGTCACCCAGCGGCATCGATCGTCGCCCTGGTTCGCTGGCTGGCCGACAGCGACCAGACCCTGCCTGCCGGTAGCCTGGTGATGACCGGTGGCGTCACCGAGGCGGTCGCCGTCCACGCCGGCGACCACGTGACCGCCCAGGTGCAGCACCTCGGCACGGTTGGCGTGCGGTTCAGCTAGCGACACCCTTGTCGAGGAACTGCATCATTCGCGCCTCGATCATCCCCAGCGTTTCCAGATCTCCGAGAAACGCGTTGTAGCCCAGGTGAACCAGCCCGATGTGGAGGGCGCAACACCGCAGCCGCGCCGCGAAGTTCGGCACCTCCAGCCCCATGTCGGCGTAGTGGTCCTGCGCCGCCGCGGCGATGTCGATGCGCTCCATCGGCGGGTACCAGGGCGACCAGAACACGAGCGTCGCCAACTCGTACACGAAGTCGCCGTAGATCGAGCAACCCCAGTCGAACACCGACGTCACCTGACCATCGGTGGCGAAGGAATTCCGGTTGAGCAGGTCGTTGTGCACCAGGCAACGCATCGCGGGGAAGGCGCCGGCCAAGTCGAGCATCTGCACGTAGGCGCTGGCGAACCCACCACCGTGCGGCGAGTCAGCAAGCCGCTGCTTCCACCCATGGGTGCGCGACCCCCGAGGATCCTGGTCGACCGCTGCGAGAAAGTTCGCCCATGTGGAATGTGGCGCGTTGCCCACCTGGTTCCAGTCCCCATACCCAGTGGTCGCAGAGATGTCGGAACCGCGCAACGCATCCAACGTCGACAGCACTGAGGGCACCGTCGCCTGCCACCCCGCCGCGTCGAGTTGGTCCAACGGCGTCCCGCGAGCCCGAGTCGAGATGCAGTACCAGGCTCCGAAGGCTTCGTCGATCTCGATGACCTGCGGGATCGGCAGGTTGCGCGTCGCGAACCGAGCAGCCAGTCGGTCGCGTCCGAAATCATCGGCCTGACGCCCGAACCGCACCACCAGTTCACTGCCGTTGTCGGTGAAGCCGAAACAGCGCGACCACGCCCCTTCGCCGATCAGTTCGACCCCGTCGACACCAGAACCGAAGCGTTCGAGCAGGAAGGCCCGGGCCTGCGGCACCTCGACGTTCGACGGCGGTTCCGGCACCGGCCGAATCTACAGTTCTGGCATCTTCGCCTGAACTTTGTCGGTGAGAGGTTGCTGAGCGACCTGGGAGCGACAAAGTTCGAGTGGGCCGCTCGGCGCGCGGCAGAGCGTTGTGCATTCGCACGATGCTGAAGTCGAACTCGCCCGTCACTGCGACGTCACGCAGCGGCCACAGTGAGGGCACGATCCGCAGTTCGATCGCGGCGCGGGCATGGGCTGCCGGCAGGTCACCGACCGGTGCGACCCGGATCGGCACGACCTCTCGGTCCGAGATCCACTGACCATCCGCCTCGGCCCACGGCACGAACCCGTCGGGCTCGAACTCGTAGCGATAGGTCACGGCGTCTCGCATCCGCTCGAGCCACACCGACTCGATGGCGTGCAACCGTGTCGCCATGGTGGCGAACCGGGCTTGGAAGCCGGCCTGGTCGTGGAGGTCGCGCGGCCAGATCGTGACCCGCGGGCATTCGCGCGGGAACCAGTACAACGGTGCGTGAGCTGCATCGATGGCCCACACCGCCGGCGCGTGCGACGGGTTGGTGCGCGGCACGTGCGGCACGAAGCGGGTGATGTGGGGATCTTCGCTGAAGTGATACAGGACAGGGCTTCGTATCACGCCCAGAGATCGGTCGGCAAGCCCCACCTCAGCGCATAGGTTGTCGCCCATGAACCGTTTCACCGATCTCGTCGGGACCACGTTGCCGCTGCAGCAGGCCGGGATGAGCGGGACGGCCACGGCAACGTTGGCCGCCGCCGTGTCCAATGCCGGCGCCCTCGGGATGATCGGCATCGGTCGTCAGCAGATCAGCGTCATCGAGCGCTACCTCGACGAGCTGACAGCGCTCACCACGGCACCCGTCGGTGCCACCTGCATCGCCCACTTCGTGCACGCCGATGTCGTCGAGCTGGTGGCATCGCGACTACCGATCATCGAGTTCTTCTACGAATGGCCCGACCCGGCCCGAGTGCCTGCGGGCGTGGTCTGTGGTTGGCAGGTCGGCTCGGTCGACGAGGCCAAGGCCGCTGTCGATGCCGGCTGCCGGTACGTGATCGCCCAGGGAATGGAGGCCGGCGGCCACGTGCGCGGCCACGTCCCTCTCGCCCAACTGCTGGCCGAGGTGTGCGCCGCGGTCGATGTGCCCGTGGTGGCGGCCGGCGGGATCGGCAACGTCGAGGCGGTGCGTGCTGCGATGGCGATGGGCGCTGACGCCGTTCGCGTCGGCACCCGATTCGTCGCCACGCGCGAGTCGTACGCGCATCCCGTGTACATCGATGCTCTCGTGGCTGCCGACACCGAAGATTCGGTGCTGACCGAGGCGTTCGGCGTGGGTTGGCCTGACGCACCGCATCGCGTGTTGCGTTCATCGATCGACGCCGCGACAGCGGCGCCCAGCGACATCATCGGCGAGACCGCAACGCGTGAGGGCAAGCTGCTGCCGATGGTGCGCTTCGGCGCCAGCTCACCGAACCGCGACACCACCGGCGATATCAGCGCGATGGCGCTCTACGCGGGGCGCTCGGTCGGGTCGGTCGAGCGGATCATGACCGCCGCGCAGGTCGTCGCCGAACTCTCAGCCGGGTTCGCCTGACCGGATCGCCTGACCGGATCGCCACGCGGGCTGTTCCGCAGATAGGAACGCTGGGTCTACCACGACGGACCTGGTTGGGGCAGAGTACGTGGATGGCCAAGCTGACCGCAGCGATCGTCGGTTCCGGGAACATCGGCACCGACCTGATGTACAAGCTGATGCGCTCCGACGTGATCGAACCCCGCTACATGATCGGTGTCGACCCGCGTAGCGATGGATTGGAGCGCGCCCGCAAGGCCGGACTGGAGACATCGGCCGACGGTGTCGACTGGTTGCTGGGTCAGAGCGAGCTCCCCGACTTCGTGTTCGAGGCGACCAGCGCCTACGTGCACATCGCCAACGCGCCTCGGTATGCCGAACTGGGCATCCGGGCCATCGACCTCACGCCTGCAGCGATCGGACCGTTCGTCGTGCCGAGCGCCAACATCGACGAGCACCTCGACGCGATGAACGTCAACATGGTCACGTGCGCCGGCCAGGCCACCATCCCAATCGTGCACGCGGTCGCTGCGGTGACGGAGGTGGACTATGCCGAGATCGTCGCCACCGTTGCCTCGGTCTCCGCGGGTCCCGGCACGCGCGCCAACATCGACGAGTTCACCCGCACAACGTCGCGGGCGATCGCCGACGTCGGCCGAGCCGGTCACGGCAAGGCCATCATCGTGCTCAACCCCGCCGACCCGCCGCTGATCATGCGCGACACCATCTTCTGCCAGTTGCCACGCGATGCCGACGAGGTGCTGATCACCAAAGCGGTCGAAGATGCTGTTGCCAACGTCGCGCAGTATGTGCCTGGCTACCGGTTGAAGTCGCCGCCACAGTTCGGCGAGTCGCGCGACGGCACGCCTCGCCTCGCCGTACTGGTCGAGGTCGAGGGGGCCGGCGATTACTTCCCGCCGTATGCAGGCAACCTCGACATCATGACCGCGGCCGCGGCCGCCACCGGCAACCGCATCGCCACCCACATGCAGGGAGCCAACTGATGCCGTACTCGAACCTGCTCGACGTGCGAATGACCGACACTTGTCTGCGCGATGGCTCGCACGCCAAGAACCACCAGTTCACCGAGCAGCAGGTACGCGATGTCGTCGCCGCCCTCGACGCGGCCGGCATGCCGGTGATCGAGGTCACCCATGGCGACGGGCTCGGCGGGTCGTCGTTCAACTACGGCTTCTCGCTGACCGACGAACGGCTGTTGATGAAGGCCG
>JBDTRP010000168.1:0-45202 GCA_039931555.1 Ilumatobacteraceae bacterium
GAACAGATCATCCACTCGCTGCCGCACGCAGTTGCGGTGATGCTCGACCCGGCCGACTGTGGCCCGGCGGTGATCGCCCTTCCGCAGGACGTGCAGGCCGAGGCGTTCGACTTCCCCGACGAGTTCTTCACCACGACGGTTCACCACGTTGCTCGGCCACGGCCCGACATCGGACAGTTGGAACGAGCAGTTGCGTCACTGAGGTCGGCGAAGCGACCGTTGATCATCGCCGGCGGCGGAGTGCACTACTCGAACGCCACTGCCGAGCTGGCCGCCTTCGCCGCGGCTCACGGTGTCCCGGTGGTCGAGACCACGGCCGGTCGCACGTCGCTGCCGGCCATCCACCCGTTCAACGCCGGCCCGGTCGGCGCGACCGGATGCACGAGCGCCAACGACCTCGCCGGCGCCGCGGATGTGATCCTGGCGGTCGGCACGCGCCTGCAAGACTTCACCACCGGTTCGTGGACGGCGTTTGCCCGCGATGCCCAGATGATCGGGCTCAACGCTGCGGTGTTCGACGCCGTGAAGCACCGATCGCTGCCCGTCGTCGGCGATGCGCGTGAGGGGTTGCGCGAGTTGGAGGAGCGGTTGACCGGCTGGGTGGCCGACGACGAGTGGGCGATGCGCTGCAAGAACGTGACCGCCGACTACCACGCATACATCGATGGCCTCGCCGATCCGTCGGCCGTGAGCGAGAGCGGACGGCCGACGTATGCGCAGGTGATCGGCGCCGTCGATCGGGCTCAGCAGCCGCGCGACTACGTCTTCGCTGCGGCCGGTGGCCTGCCTGGCGAACTGATCAACGGCTGGAGGGCCAAGGAAGTTGGCGACTTCGACTGCGAGTATGGATTCTCTTGCATGGGCTACGAGATCGCCGGCGCATGGGGGGCCAAGATGGCCCGCCCCGACGACGAGGTCATCACGTTCGTCGGTGACGGCTCGTACATGATGATGAACAGTGACCTGTACAGCTCGGTGCTCTCCGGTCACAAGCTGATCGTGATCGTCTGCGACAACGGCGGCTTTGCCGTGATCAACCGGCTGCAGGTCAACCAGGGTGGCGAATCGTTCAACAACCTCATCGCTGATGCCCGTCACCGCGAGCTGGTCTATGTCGACTTCGCCGCCCACGCTGCGGCGATGGGTTGCGACAGCGAGCGCGTTGCCTCCGTGCACGAGTTGGAGGGCGCCCTGAGACGCGCACGGCACAACGATCGTACGACGGTCATCGCCCTGCAGACCGATGCCTATTCGTGGACCGGCGGCGGAGCGTTCTGGGAGGTCGGCGTGCCCGAGGTCAGTGACCGGGTTGAGGTACAAGAGGCCAAGGCCAAGATGATCAGCGGCAAGCAACAGCAGAGGATTGGAACATGACGGGGAAACTCGTTGGCAAGGTCATCGTCGTCAGCGGCGGCACGCAGGGCCTGGGCGAGGCCATCGCCCGACAGGTCGTCGGCGATGGCGCGGCCGGCTTGGTGATCGCTGGTCGCAGTGCCGACCGGGGCGCGGCATTGGCGAAGGAGCTGACCGACCTCGGCACGCCCACGTCGTTCGTCGAGGCAGACATGGAGGATGCGGCAGCGCCGCGGGCGGTGATCGACGCCGCCGACAAGCAGTTCGGTGTCGTTCACGGCGTGGTCAGCGTCGCCGCAGCAACATGGCGCGACAACGTGTGGAGCGCGACGACTGATGGCTTCGACCAGATGATCGCCGTCAACACGCGCGCGCCGCTCTTCCTGATCCAGGCTGCGGCCGAGGTCATGCGCCGCGAGGGCGTTGCCGGTTCGTGCATCACCATCGGCTCGACCAGCGGTCACGGTGGCCAGCCGTTCATTCTCAGCTATTGCATCTCCAAGGGCGCGCTCGAGACGTTGACGCGCAACCTTGCGTTCTCGTTGATGCGCCACAAGGTCCGCGTCAACTTGGTCAGCCCCGGCTGGATGGACACCGAGTCGGAGGATGCCACGCAACGCAAGTTCCACGATGCGACGGATGGCTGGCTCGACAAGGCCGAGCTCGGTCAACCGATGGGCCGGTTGATCAAGCCGCCCGAGGTGGCCAAGGTGGTCGCGTTCTATCTCTCCGACGAGTCGGGGATGCTGACCGGCAACATCGTCGACTACGACCAATCCGTCGTCGGTGCCGGAGATGCACCGAAACCATCCCTCCAGGAGACACCCCAGTGACCCTCAGAACCGCAGTCCTCGGCGTCGGCCGAATCGGCAAGATGCACGCAGAACTGCTCGCCCGACAGGTGCCGGGCGCGTCGCTGGTGATGGTGCAAGACATCAATGCCGACGCCGCCGCCGCAGTCGGCCAGCAACTCGACGTGCCGCACACGACGGATGTCGACGTGGTCCTTGCCTCGCCCGACGTCGACGCCGTGGCGATCTGCAGCAGCACCGACACCCACGTGGCGTTCTTGATCGCTGCAGCTCGGGCCGGCAAAGCAATCTTCTGCGAGAAGCCGATCTCGCTCGACCTCGCCAAGGTTGACGAAGCCCTGGCCGTCGTTGCTGCCAGCGGCGTGCCGATCCAGGTGGGCTTCAACCGGCGCTTCGACCCGGCGCACGCCTCGGTGCGTGCTGCGGTGGTCGATGGCTCCGTGGGCGATCTGCACATGCTGCGGATCACCAGCCGTGACCCGGCTCCGCCGCCGATCGCCTACATCGAGGTGTCGGGTGGCATCTTCCTCGACATGATGATCCACGACTTCGACATGGCCAGGTTCGTCACCGGCAGCGAGGTGATCGATGTGTATGCACAGGCTGCGGTCCGCGTCGACCCGGCCATCGGCGAGGCCGGCGACGTCGACACAGCTGTTGTGATCCTGCGTCACGAGAACGGTTGCATCACCACGATCGACAACAGCCGGCAAGCGGTGTATGGCTACGACCAGCGTGTCGAGGCCTTCGGCTCGGCCGGCCTGGCCGCGTCGGAGAACGCTGTCACCCACACCGGCATCCGCCGCACGGCCGCTGGATCGATCGGCTCGACGATCCCGTACTTCTTCCTCGATCGGTACATCCCCAGTTATGTCGACGAGTGGAAGTCGTTCGTCAGCTACGTCGTCGACGGCGGACCGTCGCCAGTGTCGGCCAACGACGGACGAGCGCCGCTGGTGATCGGCCTCGCGGCGTGGAAGTCGTACCGCGAGGGCCGCCTGGTGCGCTGCGACGAGATCGGCTGAGTCCGAGTCGAGTGTTTCACGCCCCCAGGGAGCGCCGAAACATTCCACACGGCCTGCGTCGTGGACATGCCCGAATCGAGCGACTCGACACGGCTCGCGATCCGAGTGATTCCGCGAGCCAAACGCGACGAGGTCGGCGGCGAGCGCGGCGGGCGTCTGCTGGTGCGGACCACTGCCGCACCGGTCGACGATCAGGCCAACGCAGCCGTCCGCAAGCTGGTGGCCGCGCACCTCGGAGTGCCCGTGCGTCGTGTCGAGATCGTGTCAGGTCACCACTCGCGCGACAAGGTCGTCAGCATCGCCCCCGTGAGGTCGGCTACAAAATTGCTTCGGGATCATCTGCGATAGCGTCAGTGACGACGAAACGGAAGGGTTCCACCATGACGATTCGACAGGCCATCGAGAGGTTGCTGACCCGAGGTGCGCCGCCGGATGATCAGGACGAGCCGGTCGAGATCGCCCTGGTCCCTATCGGTACCGGTCCGATGACGCTCGCGTCCCTTCGTGAGGCGGGCTTCGACGCCACCGGGGCGGAGACGTTCAACATCGTCACCAACGTGCTCAGCGACTACCGCATCCTCGTGCCGCGCGGCCAGGCAGCCGACGCCACGGCACGACTGCAGGATCTGCTCTAGATGATCACGCTCGGCTTGTTGATGGTGCTGGTCGGGTTCGTCTTCATGGCGCCTCGCGGCGGAATCCCCGGCTCGACGGCTCATCGCAACGTGACGCTGGGCATGCAGCGGATCTTCACGACGAGGGGCTATCAGGGCGTGCCGTCGAGGCGCTACCGGCTGATCATGATCCTGATCGGGCTGGCGTTGGTTGTCGGCGGCATGGTCGTGATCGCTCACGCCGGCGTCTGACCGGCGTCACCTCCCTGTCGACGCGGTGTGAGCCCGGTGTGCCCTGCTGGCGCGTGGTTGGACTCACAGCTCGCCGGTGGCAGCCGCGGTGTGAGCCCGGTGTGCCCCGCTGGCGCGTGGTTGGACTCACACGACTGCGTCCTCAGCGGTCGAGGTCGAGGATTCGATCGGCGATGTCGGCGACGGCCGCGTCGTGGCTGGCAACGACGATGCAACTGCCGTCGTTGACCATCGATCGCAGCAGTTCGAGCAGGGTAGCGATGTGGCCGGCGTCTTGATGGCTGGTCGGTTCGTCGGCCAGCAGCACGACCGGCTCGATGATCGCGGCGCGGGCCAAGGCCATTCGCTGTTGCTGACCGAGTGAGGCGTCGGACGCGGCGCGGTCGACCTCGTCGGCGAGCCCCAACCGCTCGAGCATGTGGCGACTTCGTTCGTGTGCCGTCAAGCGAGCGACGCCAGACAATCGCAACGGTAAGGCGACGTTCTCGGTCATGGTGAGTTCGGCGATCGTCGCGATCACCTGGGGCAAGATCGCCGTGCCCCGCCATGTGCGATCGGCTCCGCTCTCTCCCCACGGACCGCATCTCACCAGCGTGCCGCCATCAGGATCGATCCACCCGGCCAGTAGTGACAGCAGCGTCGACTTGCCGCTGCCGGATCTGCCGCGCACCACCACCAACTCGCCCGACGAGAGCGTGAACGAGAAGGGCTTCAGCCCGGCGTTGTCGTCCCAGTGCTTGGCGAGGTCGGTCGCCTCCGCCAGCAACGTCGGTGTGGTCATCGTACTCGCCGCCCGTGGTCGAGCTCGGCGATCACATTTCCCGCCTCGATGACCAGCGGATCATGCGTTGCCACAACCAGCGTGGCCCCCCGTGACGCAACACCGGCCAGTACTTCCACCAGCGATCGAGCGTTGGTCCGGTCGAGTGACGCCGTCGGCTCGTCGAGGATGACGAGCTCGGGTTGGCCGACCAGTGCGCATGCGACAGCGAGGCGCTGCTGCTCGCCGCCCGAGAGCTCACGCACCCGCCGATCTCGGAGGGCGGCGAGACCGACCGAGGCGAGGAGCGCGTCGCGCTCGTCATCACTGGTGACCTTCGGACGACCACGACGTTGCGAGGCCGCCCAACGCACGTTGTGGATGGCGTCGAGTTGGTCGAGCAGGTTCTCGCTCGGTTGGGGTAGCACGATCCCCAGCCGGTCGCGACGCAGTTCACGACGGTCGCGCCGACCGAGCACGACGACGTCGGTATCGCCGATCTTCACGCTGCCCTCGTCGGGTCGTTGCATGCACGCCAACAGGCTGAGCAATGTCGACTTCCCCGAGCCCGACGGTCCGGCAACGATGGTCATCCCGCCAACGGGGATCTCGAGGTCGACCCGATCGAGGGCGGTGACCAGGTCGCCCTCGACAGGGAAGCGTCGAACCACCGTGCGCACGTCGGCGGCGAGCCGATCGTCACCCAGCGTCAGCATGATCCTGTCAAGCCGTTCCACGCATCACCTCCATGGCGCGGGTGCGCTTGATCATCACGAAACCGACGGAGACCAAGACCACCAGCGACCCGAGCACGCCGACGAGCACCGGGGCGCCGGCCGCGAGATGGGCGACGACGCGCGCCGGCGGCGCGAGATGCCGCAACGAATCCAATCGGGCGATCGAGAGCCGGGTCACCAGCCAGCCGATCAACACTCCCAGCGCGGCACCCACCACCAGTGCCGGGCCGAGTTCGGCGACCAGTCCGATCGCCTCGCCGCGCGCCGTGAGACCCATGCGAGTGGTCAACACGTGTGCTGCCTGGCGGGTCTGGCGTCGAGCGTCGAGCACGAGCAGTTGGGCGAGGAGGACGACGATCCCGATCAGCACACCGAGGATCGACAGCGTGGCGTACGCCCAGCGGACCGTCAGGAAGCTGGTCACGTTGAACACCAGGGTCTGATCATGTGGCGTCCGGACCAGGATGCCCTGGTTCGACAGTTGGGCGAACGCGTCGGGCGGCGGGTCGCGCAACAGGATCTCCGACGACGCCGGAAAGCCGGACGAGACGAGCAGGGCCTTGTCGACCACGACCAGGATCGCGCCATTCCGGTAGCCGGGGAACCATCGGGCGGAGCCGACAGGGTCGACATCCATGCGCTGGCGCACGAGGCTCTCGAGATGCGTGTCAGGCAACCTGCCGCCGACCACGATTGCCGGAAGTGCTCCCGACGGTGCCTGGGCGAGAGTGTCGAGCAACTCGGTGAGCGACTGGTCCGAAGCGTCGTTGCGCCAGTGGACGGCGCGGGCAAATGTGGCTCGGTCGATCCCCAACAGGTCGACGGACTGCGAACCGCTGTGACCTTGCGAGCGGGCGACAATGGTGCCGATGGCATCGAATGGTGGCGGGAGCGCGGTGATGTCGCGCGTCGTCATGGTGAGATCACTGCCGAGGTAGACGGCGGCCTTTTCCGAGAGCAGCACCGACGTGCTGTCGGTCAACAGCCGAGCGACGGTGAACGACCCGGCGGCCAGAGCAGTGGCCAGCAGCACCGCACTCGTGACGCCCGGTTCGGCCAACGACCGGCGGAGCCCGGTCAACATCGATGGCGGAAGCCGCCTTCCGGCGAGACGCCAACGGCGAAGCAGCGCAACAGTCGGTCGTGCCAGAACGGCCAGCGGCGCAATGATTGCCATCAGCGGGAAGCATTGCGCCCAGAAGTCCGCGTGGCGGGCGACAGCGCCGACCTGCTGGATGCCGCCGATGCGGTCCAGTCGGGCGAAACAGGCAACTGCACCTGCGACCGGGATCACTTCCCACGGAACGAATCGAGCCCACGATCGACGTCGCAGCCGCCCGTCGACGAACGTCCGGGACCGTGCTGCGGCGACGCATGCGATGGCGACGAATGCGACGACCGCCCCCAGCACCGTGTCGAGCACGGCTGACCTGATCGCCGCAGTCTCCAATTCGGGTGCCGGACCCAGAAAGCGCACGGCCGCGAGTGCGATGATCGAGCCGACCAGCGTTCCGGCAATCACCGCGCTGCTGGCACTTCGCGCCACCCGGAGCCCGAGGGACCATGGCGATTGGCCCTTGAGCAGACGCAACCGCAGTTCGCGCTGGCGCTCTCGGGCCAGCAGGGCCGTTGCCGCCCCGAGGAGCGCGAGTGACGACAGCAACGCGACGAGTCGCACGGGCGCCATCGTGCCGGCGACGACCGCGGTGGAGGCAGCCGCGTGACGCACCACGGTGCGCAGCGGCTGCCCGTCGGTCAGGGTTCGACCGCGCATGTTCTCGTCGACGTCGACGAGCCGGTCGGCGTCATGAGAGATCTGGTCGAAGTGATCGGCCACCACCGCGGCATCGTGCCTGCTCAGGCCGGCTATCTTCGGGCGCAGCTCCCACTCGGCGATCCGGAACGCCTGCGCCGTTCGCAGGGCTCGCGACGTCGTGAACAACACCGGCGTCGGCGGGTCGGCAGGGTCGCTTCCCGCGGATCGGAAGAAGGCACGGAGTCCGCACCAATACGACGGCTCGGGTCGGGTCGGCAGCAGCGGATACGTGTCGACGACGTGCACCACCTGCTCGAACGGTCGCTTGCCCTGGGCATTCTCGACGAACAGCGTGAAGACGTCGCCGGGCTTCGTCCCGCGCGGCGGCCTCATCCACTCGGGGGCCAGCACTTCATCATCTGCGGAAGGCGGCTTCACCGGTCCAAGCAGGTTGTGCTCCTGGTCGTCGCGATACAACAGGTTGACCCGGAGTGGGCGGGCGTTTGTCACACCGGTGTCGAGCGAGACGTCTGGGGCAATGCGAGTGAGCACGCTCGGCTCGGTGTGCGCGGCGATCGGCGCGGCGAGCGCCTCGAGGTGTGTGTTGACGTCGGGCTGGGCGCCGCCCATCGGAATCCGCAGGCTGACGTCGGCCAGACAGATATGGCTCAGCTCGCTGTGAACAGCAGCCGTGGCGACCGACGACAGGTACAACGGCGAGCCCGCGAGGCACGCCGAGCCGAGTGCGACGATCGCCGCAACCGCGACCCAGCCGGCGGTTCCGGACGAACGAAATCGATGAAAGGTGAAACGCTGCACGAGGGCGACGGCGGGTTACGAGTGGGGCGTGTAGCTGGCGCGGGCGTCTCGAATCTCGCGCCACGCAGCATCTCTTCCGGCAATCCCGGCGGACGACGACTCCTTGCCTGGCTCGAGCGCCTTGTAGACCTCGAAGAAGTGCTGGATCTCGCTGACGAGCTGGGGTGTGAGGTCGGCGAGGTCGTGCACGTCGTTCCATCGCGGCTCCTTCGGCGGGACGCACAGGATCTTGGCGTCTTCGCCGGCCTCGTCGTGCATGTACAGCACCCCGACCGGACGCGCCGCAACCCACACGCCGGGGTACACCGCATCCTCCAGCAGCACCAGGGCGTCGAGGGCGTCGCCGTCGCCCCCCTTGGTGTTGGGGATGTACCCGTAGTCGGCCGGATAGGTGGTCGCCGTGAACAGCCGTCGGTCGAGGAACACCCGTCCGGTGTCGTGGTCGATCTCGTACTTGTTGCGGCTGCCACGCGGGATTTCGATCACGACATGGATGCAGTCGTCGGGAAGCGGACTGAGGGCCATGTCGCCATGCTCGCATATCTGCCGTTGGTGGCCGGATCGCAGCCAGTAGCGTGAGATTCTCTATGGAGTTCCGCCGCATCACCAACCTGCCGCCGTACGTGTTCACGATCATCAACAACTTGAAGATCGAGGCACGGCGAGCAGGGGTCGACGTGATCGACCTGGGGTTCGGAAACCCAGACATCCCGTCTCCCCAGATCGCCGTCGACAAGCTCACCGAGGCGGCGCACATCGCCCGCAACCACCGTTACTCCGTCAGCCGTGGCCTCCCCAAGCTCCGCGAGGCGGCGACGGCGCTGTACGAGCGCAACTGGGGCGTGCAGCTCGATCCTGAGCTCGAGATCACCAACACCATCGGCTCGAAGGAAGGGTTCAGCCACTTGATGTGGGTGCTGCTCGACCGAGGCGACGCGGCCATCGTGCCCAGCCCGAGCTACCCGATCCACATCTACGGTCCGCTGTTCGCCGGAGCCGATCTGCGCCAGGTGCCCATGCGCCACCTGGCCGACCCACGGGTGCAGGGCGACTTCACGGGCGACTTCTTCGACAGCCTCACCACCGCGTACGACGTCGGCTGGCCCAAGCCGCGAGTGCTGGTGATCTCGTTCCCGCACAACCCCACGGGCGCCGTGGTCGATCTCGACTTCATGCAGCGGGTCGTCGACTTCTGTCGCGAGCGGGGGATGATCGTGGTGCACGACTTCGCCTACGCCGACGTCGGGTTCGACGGCTACAAGCCGCCCAGCATCTTGCAGGCCGAAGGCGCCAAGGAATGCGCCGTCGAGCTGTACTCGATGACCAAGAGCTTCTCGATGGCCGGCTGGCGTTGCGCGTTCCTGGTCGGCAACAACGAGGTCGTGCAGGCGTTGGTCAAGCTGAAGAGCTACCTCGACTACGGGGTGTTCCAGCCGGTTCAGATCGCCGCGACGGTCGCGATGAACGAGGCGGCCGACTACCCGGCCGAGGTGTGCTCGATCTATCAGAGCCGGCGCGATGCCCTGATCGAAGGCCTCGGCCGCATCGGTTGGGAGATCCCCAAGCCGAAGGGATCGATGTTCGTGTGGGCGCCGATCCCCGAGGCGTACGCGGAGATGGATTCCGTGGAGTTCTGCTCGCACGTCGTACGCGAGTGCGAGGTCGCCCTGTCGCCCGGCGTCGGTTTCGGCCCCGGTGGCGAAGGTTTTGCCAGGTTCGCCCTGATCGAGAACGAACGCCGCATCGCCCAAGGTATCCGCAACCTCAAGAAGGGCCTCCCCAAACTCGGCTGACCCGAGTCGAGCGTTTCAGGCCCGCGTGGGTGCCTCGAAACACTCCACAGGGGCTACCCGTACAGGGCTCGGACGTCGGGTGGGGGCTTGCCGTCGGGTGACGTGCAGGGGTTGTCGATCGGACCGCCGACCGTCATCGGCTTCGGGCAGCGCTCGGAGAACAGGAACGTGATCCAGCGTGAGATGTAGTCGGCCGCGCCGAGCGCGCCGGTGGGCTGGTAGTGGATGCCGTCGGAGACGAACCACGACCGGACCGGTTCGCTGTAGTCACGCCAATCGGCGATGAACACGTCGGGGTAGTTGCCCGTTGCCACCTTCTGCGACAGGATTGCGTTGTTGGCGATGTACGAGCCGTTGTTGTCGGTGCCGGCACGGGTCAATCCGTCGCGCAGGCGGTAGTTCATCCAGACGATCCGAACGGCTCCCTTGGCTCTCGCCGCCGACACGATCACGTCGAAGTTGGTGCCGAAGCCGTTGCTGCCCTCGTTGTAGCCCGTCCCGATCACGATCGCGTCGAACGATCCCGGTGCGCCTTGGATCGCCTCGAGCGCCGTGTTGGGCGTGTTGCCCGCCAGGCTGTGGCACGACGGCCTGACGAGTCGACGGCACGACTCGCCATCGAGCACATAGGTCATGCCGTTGAGTGCGTCGAATGCGTGCGAGTAGAACTTGATCCCCTCGAGCGACGAGTCGCCCATCAACAGGACTCGTGGCATCGGCGGCGGGAGGGTCGGGGTCTCCTGCACCATTGTGCCGCGGCTCGCCGGAGCGGCTGCTCCAGCACCGGGGTCGACGAGGGGGAGTGCTGACGCCACCGATGCACACAGCAGTGCAGCGCACGTGCCGACGGCAATCCCGAAACGGCGGGTCACGGCGAGTTGACCCAGCCCCTCGATCGCTCGACGGCGCGGAGCCAGGTGGTGTGTGCGAGATCGGTGAACGTTCGGTCGGGTTCCGGTTCGAACGTCGCGTCGATCTCCCAGCGATCGTTGATTGCAGCCAGCGACGGCCAGACGCCTTCGGCCAGACCGGCGAGGTACGCCGCGCCGAGCGCGGTCGTCTCCTGATCGATCGGGCGCTGCACGGTGACACCGAGTTGGTCTGCTTGCATTTGCAACAACACGTCCATCACCGAGGCACCGCCGTCGACGCGCAAGGCGGCGAGGTTGGTACCGCTGGCGTGTGCCATGGCCTCGACCACGTCTCGCGTTTGATATGCCATGGCCTCCACGACAGCCCGGGCGAGATGAGCCTTGGATGTGCCACGGGTGATGCCGACGATGGTGCCGCGCGCGTACGGGTCCCACCACGGGCTGCCCAGACCGGCAAAGGCAGGCACGACGAAGACGCCACCGCTGTCGGGCGTGCTCGCAGCCAGCGGACCGATCTCGGCAGCCGATTCGATCAGCCCGAGCCCGTCGCGCAGCCACTGAATGGCTGCACCGGTCACGAAGATCGCGCCCTCCAATGCGTACGCGACGGTGCCGTCGGCGAGTTGCCAGGCGACCGTGGTCAGCATCCCTTCAGTTGGTTGGGGGCACGACGACCCGACGTTGAGCAACACGAAGCTGCCCGTACCGTAGGTGTTCTTGGCCATGCCCGGGCTGAAGCAGGCCTGCCCGAACAACGCGGCCTGTTGATCGCCGGCGACACCGGAGATGGGGATTCCTGCGGCACAACCGGAATCAGCCACGGTCACTCCGAATCGACCACTCGAGGGCTGTACCGACGGGAGTGCCTCGATCGGGACACCGAACAGATCACACAGATCGGCCGACCATTCCAACGCGCGAATGTCGAACAGCATCGTTCTGCTGGCGTTGGTGACATCGGTGACGTGCACGGCCCCACCCGTGAGGTTCCAGATCAACCACGAGTCGATCGTGCCGAGCGCCAGATTCTCGTCGACCCGTATGTCTCGATTGGTCAACAGCCACTCGAACTTGGATGCCGAGAAGTACGGATCGAGCACCAACCCCGTGGTGTCGCGCACGAGTGGTAAGTGACCGTTCTCCCGCAGAACCTCACACCGATCAGCGGTGCGGCGGTCCTGCCACACGATCGCGGTGCCGAACGGCTTGCCGGTGCGGCGATCCCAGGCGACCACCGTCTCGCGCTGGTTGGTGATGCCGATCGCCGCGACACACCCCGCGCCGACTTGACCCACGACGTCGTTCAACACCGACGTGGTCACCGACCAGATCTCCTCGGCGTCGTGTTCGACCCATCCGGGCTCTGGGTAGAACTGCGTGAACTCCCGATAGGCAGCCACGACCCCGCCGCCATCGGCGAAGATCGCCCGGCTGCGCACGCCGGTTGTACCGGCATCGATGGCGATCACGCAACGACGAGCATCCCCATCCATTGCCGTCACCGTACTCAGCGGCGCCGCTTCTTGGTGGACCGGTTCGGTCGCTGCGACGGACCGGTGCTGGTCCGGCGGGTCGGTGCGGGGCGTTGGCGGGTGGCCGGCGTGGTGGCTGCAGGCGTGCTGACGAGCGCCCGTCGACGCTCACGCACTTCGCGAATCGACTGGCGCTGGTAGCCGAACTTCGACAGGACCGCGACAAACCCGACGTAGAACACCATGCCGATGACCAGGCCGAGGAAGTCGCCGGGCCTCGGGTGCTTCACGAGGAACGCGATCGCCAGCGCACCGATGACGATGAAGATGGTCGCCTCGCGCAGCAATCGCTTCCACGGGATCGGTCGGTTCGCGTCCCAAGCCACGGCATCTCCTCCTTTTCGGTCGCCGTGGCCTAGCCTTTGCACACGTGCGCGTCGGCATTTTGACAGGTGGGGGTGATTGTCCGGGACTCAACGCGGTCATCCGGGCGATCGTCCGCAAGGGCGAGCTCAACTACGGCGATGAGTTGGTCGGCTTCCTCGATGCATGGGATGGTGTTCGCGAGCGCCGCACCATGCCACTCGACGTGCGCTCACTGCGCGGCATGCTCCCGAAAGGGGGCACCCTGCTGGGCACGCGGCGTGGCAGCCCGTACGACGATCCGAATGGGCCAGACCAGGTCGCCGCAACGTTTCGCGACATGGGGATCGACGGTCTCGTGGTCATCGGCGGCAATGGTTCCCTCACCGTTGCGTGCAAGCTCTTCCATGACCTCGACCTCCCTATTGTCGGAGTGCCCAAGACGATCGACAACGACATCGTCGGCACCGACATGACGTTCGGGTTCACGACCGCTGTGCAGATTGCCACGGACGCCATCGACCGCTTGCACACGACGGCGGAAAGTCACGACCGGGTGATGATCGTCGAGGTGATGGGGCGTCACAGCGGCTGGATCGCCACGTATGCCGGCATTGCCGGTGGCGCCACCGCCATCTTGATCCCCGAGGAGCCGTTCGACATCGATAACATCTGCGAACTGCTGCACCGGCGCCACGAGCGGGGTCGCTATGCATCGATCGTGGTGGTCGCCGAGGGTGCCGAACCGCGTGAGGACTCCATGCCGACCCGAGAGAAGATCTACGACCGATTCGGCCATGTGCGTCTCGGGGGGATCGCCGACACGATCGCTCATGCCATCGAGGCCCGAACCGGCTTGGAGACCAGGGTGGTGCTACTCGGTCACGTGCAGCGCGGCGGAACACCATCGGCGTACGACAGGGTGCTGTCGACCCGGTACGGCATCGCCGCCATCGACGCGGTGCACACGGCCGAATGGGGCAAGATGGCAGTGCTGCGCGGTACCGACGTGACGATGATCCCGCTCGACGAGACGGTCGGCAGGACGCGGTACGTCGACCTCCACCTCTACCACGACGTCGCCGAGGTGTTCTTCGGGTAATCGACCCGCCGTGGAACGCTGCTGCCGTCGTAGACCGCAGGCGATGTCAGGCAGGAGCCGGCGGGGGCGATGGCACGGGCGGGAACGAAGGCTGCGATGTTTGCACACGACCGGGAAAGTCGTAGCGGTTCAGTGGCTCGCTCTGGAGCTCGCCGCTGCCCGCCGGCCACTGCTGCGGTACGCCGTCGATCGCGATCGCCACCGTCGAAACGCTACTGATCTCCGACGCCGTCAACACGATCTGGGCGACACCGTCGATCAAGGCCTCGCCGGTCAACTGCTGCAACTCGCTCGACACGTTGACGATCAGCTCGGCGCCGTTCTGGGCGACCTCGAGCAGACGGGTGCCGGGAGGGATCGCCGTGCGGAAGAGTTGCTGCAACTCCCCGGAGTTGGGTCCTTCGAACAGGGCCCGCATCGCCTCGGCGGGAGTGTCACCGACATCGCGGGCAACGGACTGCAGGGTGCGCGGTTGGCCCGCGACCTCCGGCGACAGTAGGAAGATCCTGCCCGAGCCGGTCGCCGCGCCCGCAGGCTGGTCGAAGTTGACTCGAAGATCCTGGCGGTTGCGCATGGCGATATCGCGTGGCGTGCCCTCTGGATCGATCGAGCACGACGACAGCCCGATGACCCCAACGCCGATGACCGCGCCACAACGCATCACGCGCAACAGCGTCATCCGATGCCGACCTCCTCTGCCGGCAGCTCCAACACGAAGCGTGCTCCCGGCTCTCCGTCGAGGCGGTCTTCCACCCACACCCGACCACCATGCATTCGCACGTGCTCGTCGACCAGGGCCAGCCCCAGCCCCGCACCGTCGCTGCTCGACCGGCGACCGGCGACGGCGCCCCTGGCAAACCGCTCGAAGACCAGCGCCCGCTCCTCGGGCGGGACGCCAGGACCATGATCTTCCACGGCGATCCACACGTGGGCCAGCGGCTCGCCCTCGCCTTCGGCCTCGGTCACCAAGATCTCCGGAGCGCCGCCCCCATGCACACGAGCGTTGTCGATCAGGTTCGCCACGACGCGTGCCAGCCTGCGTCGGTCACCCCGCAGGATCAGACCCTCAGCACGATCGCTGACGGTCAGATTGGTCTGGGGAAGGCTGCTGACGGCAACGGCCTGGCGGACGAACTCGGCGACCAGCAAGTCCTCCAGATGCAGGCGGATCGCGCCGGCATCGAACCGCGAGATCTCCAACAGGTCCTCGACCAGTCCTTGGAACCGGGAGACGTCGCCGACCAGCAAGTCGAGCGCGGCCTGGGCACGATCGGGCATCTCGTAACGGCGGGCCTGCATCACCTCGACGCTGGCGGCCAACGTCATCAGTGGCGACCGCAACTCGTGGCTGACGTCGCTGGCGAACCGGGCGTCGCGCTCGACGCGGTTCTGTAGGGCTTCGGCCATGTCGTTGAACGCCGTCGACAGCAGCTGGAGATCATGGTCGTCGGTGTTCTCCAGCCGGGTGTCGAGCCGGCCGCCGGCAATCGCCTTGGCAGCTTGCGCTGCGTCGCCGAGCGGGCGGATCACCCGTTTGGCGGCGATCATCCCGGTCAGGGCTCCGGCAAGCGTCGTGATCAACCCGCCGAACAACAGACTGAGCCCCACGTTGCGCAACGTCGCGTTGGCGTCGGACAGATCGGCGAACTCGAAATACGCAGCGCTCGAGGATTCGAGGGGGATGCCGATCACCAGGGTCGGCACACGGTCGAACGAGACGATCATCTGTGACGGGATCCGGTCGACGATCACCCTGGCCTGCATCGACTCGGGGATCAGCGCCGAGGTGAACTTGGCCGACGGCGAGGCCCACGCGCCGTCGATGTTGATCGCTGCTTGTGCCACACCGACCTGCTGGAGCCGGTCGATGATCACAGTGGCGCTGGTGTTGCCTGCACTGATCTCACCTTGAGCGACTCGGGCGTTACGGTACGCCTGGTCGGTGCTCGTGCGTTCGCGCTGATTGATCAGGCTGCTCCGCGTGAACGAATACGCCACGGCCGCGAGGAACGTCGACAACAGCAGAGCGCCGATGACGAACATCGACATGATGCGGGTGCGCAACCCGAAGCGCGCCGGGCGCCACTTGGCGAACAGTATGAACGTTGCTCTGACGAATCCCCGACGCGGTTCGGAGACGACGCTGTCGTGCGCGATCGTCACGACTGAAGGCGATACCCGAGGCCGCGCACGGTGACGACGTGGCGAGGATTGGCGGCGTCGGTCTCGACCTTGGTGCGCAGGCGACGCACATGCACGTCGACGAGCCGGCCATCACCGAAGTAGTCGTAGCCCCAGACCTTGTCGAGCAGGCTCTCCCTGCTGAACACCCGGCCGGGGTTCTGCGCCAGCTCGCACAACAGACGAAACTCGGTCTTGGTGAGGTGCAACTCGGTTCCACTGCGCAGCACCTTGCCCTCATCGGGGATGATCTCGAGGTCGCCGAAGACGAGGCGGGCGTGCGACGGGCTGATCGGGCGGATGCGACGAAGCAACGCCCGGATGCGTGCCGAGAGCTCCTTTGGTGCGAACGGCTTCGTGAGATAGTCGTCGGCGCCGGCCTCGAGGCCGGCGACCACGTCGTGGGTGTCGTTGCGGGCTGTGACCATCACGATCGGCACGTCGCTGTGCCGGCGCAACGTGCGGCACAGCTCGAAGCCGTCCATCCCGGGCAGCATGATGTCGATCAGCACGACATCGGGTAGCGCCCGGTGGAACAGGTCGATCGCCTCTTCACCGCTTCCGGCTTCGTCGACCGTCCAACCCTCGTCCTCGAGAGCAAGTTTGACCGCCGTTCGGATGCGCTCGTCGTCTTCGACGGAAAGGATGCGAGTACCCACGGGTCACATGATGCCAGGGTTATGGCCAGGTTCGGTGACCGCCAACAACTCCACCATCTGGTCGAACAGTGCCGGATTGGCAGCCAACAGCCCGCTCCGGTCGATCGGGCCGCCATCGAACCGGCCGGTTCGGCAGCCGGCCTCGCGGGCGATCAACTCACCGGCGGCCCAATCCCACGGCCCCAACCACTGCTCGAAATAGGCATCGAGCCGGCCGGCGGCGAGGTAGCACAGGTCGGGTGCGGCCGCCCCGAAGCGACGGATGTCGCGAATGCGCGGGATGACCTCGGCGATTCGCATGGCCTGGTCGCGGCGTCGCTCGATCTGGTACGAGAACCCGGTCGCGACCAGCGCGTGCTGCAGCGACGTCGTGGTGCTGCAGCGGATGGGGGAGCCGTTGAGCAGTGCGCCCCCACCGGCGACGGCCGTGAACAGCTCTCGACTGGCAGGGATGTACACGGCGCCCGCCAGAGGTCGGTCATCCGCGAGCGCGGCGATCGAGACCGCGTAGCCGGGCAAGTCGTACTGGAAGTTGGTGGTGCCGTCGATGGGATCGATCAGCCAGCGAATGCCGGATGCGCCGGCATCGTCTGTGCCTTCCTCGCCGACCACGGCATCGTCGGGCCGTTCGGCTCGCAGGCCGTCGACGATCAACTTTTCCGAGGCGCGATCGAACTCGGTCACGACGTCGGTATCGGACGATTTCGTCGAGATCGACGTGAGGCCCTGCTTGCGGCCTTCGAAGACGAGCTCACCGGCCGCGATGGCGAGACGCGCCGCCAGATCACACAGCTCGGGGGAGAGGTCGGTCACTGGAGAGCGCCACCGCCGTTTCGACGCTCGATCTCTTTCCACTCGCCAAGTGCACGCAGCACCAGCACTGCAACCACGCTCATGCCGAGCGCAGCCACGATGGCGCCGGACAGGGCGCCGAGCCCGCGTTGCGTCGCGCAGGTTCCGTGGCACTGCAGTTTGACCAGGGTGTAGCCGATCAGCCCGCCTGCCAGCCCGCCCAGCAGGATCGCCAGGAACGCGGCAACCCGTGCCTTCGGCGGAGGGAGCGCGGAGAGTGAAACGTCGGGGTCTGCCACAGGCCCATCGTACGGTCTGGCCAAGGTGTGCCCGGTCATCGTCGAGCCGCGGCCGACCCGTCACGGTGCCGACCTCGTAGGCTCAGCGGTCGTGCGTGTCACCGTGGTCGTCCCGACCTACAACGAAGCCGGAAACATCGAACGGCTGTGCAACGAGGTTCGGTTGGCCGCGCCGGACGCCGATCTGTTGATCGTCGACGATGCCAGCCCCGACGGCACGGCCGACGTCGCCGAGTCGCTGGGCCGCACCCTCGGTCACGTCGAGGTGCTCCGCCGACCGGGCAAGGCGGGGCTGGGCGCCGCGTACCGCGCCGGGCTGCGCGCCGCCATCGATCGCGGCGCCGAGATCTGCGTGCAGATGGATGCTGACCTCTCGCACGACCCGGCTGTGCTTCCGGCACTGATCGCCAACGCCGAACTCGGTGCCGACCTGGCGATCGGCAGCCGCTACGTGCCGGGCGGCCTCACCGAGAACTGGCCGCGGCGTCGCCGAATGCTGTCCCGATGGGGCAACCGCTACGCGGCAGGTGTGCTCGGGCTGGCCATCAACGACGCCACCGCCGGATTCCGCGCCTACCGAACTGATGCCCTGGAGCGAATGGAGTTCGACACCGTCGAAGCCGAAGGGTACGGCTTCCAGGTCGAGATGACCTACCGCCTGGTGCGAATCGGGGGCAAGGTCGTCGAGTTCCCCATCACCTTTCGCGACCGCACGGCGGGCGTGTCGAAGATGTCGGGCGGCATCGTGCGCGAAGCATTGGTGATCGTGATCAAGCTCTGGGTCGCGGACTTCAACGGCCGGCGAATGCGGCGGGCACAGGGCGGCTGAGTGGCATGAGGAACTGGGTCGTCGGAGGTGCGTTGATCCCTCGGGTCGGCGGCGTCGAGCTCAACGGGCTGGTGCTGGTGGGCAACCGGCGCCGCGATCGTTCCGTCGAATGGACGCCGCCGGGTGGCGTCATCGACCGGGGTGAGTCGGTTCGCGAAGGTCTGGCACGCGAAGTCTTCGAGGAGACCGGCCTCACCGTCGCCGGATGGGTCGGTCTCTGCTACTCGGTCGTCGTCGAGGCTCCGCAGATGGGTTGGCGCCTGCGCGTCGAGGCCTGGGAGACAGCGGATGTTGTCGGCGATGTCGTGGTGGCCGACCCCGACGGCATCGTCGAAGAGGTGCGCCAGGTCGCCAACTTCGAGGCGCTGACGTTGCTCGCCACGAGCCCGCAATGGGTTCACGTTCCGGTCGGTGACTGGTTGAACGGCGTGCGCCATCCGACCGGGTCGTTCCAGTTCCGCGTGCTGGGCAACGATCGATCCAACTCGCACGTGGAGCGGATCTCGTGATCGACCAGCGGGTGATCCTGCACGTCGACATGGACGCCTTCTACGTCAGCGTCGAGCTGCGCCGCCGGCCCGACCTGGTCGGCCAACCGGTCGTCGTCGGCGGTACCGGCCCGCGGGGTGTCATTGCCGCAGCATCGTATGAAGCCCGTCGGTACGGGGTGCGATCGGCGTTGCCGAGCGTGACCGCCAAGCGGCTCTGCCCGCAGGCCGTGTTCCTTCCTGGTGACCACGCCCTGTACGCCTCGGTCAGTGCCGATGTTCATCGGATCTTCGCCGAGTTCACGCCGCTGGTCGAACCGCTGGCACTCGACGAGGCGTTCCTCGACGTGTCCGGAGGGCTGCGGCTGCACGGCCCGGGCGCCATCATCGCCCAGATGATCCGCGATCGGGTGTGGGGCGAGTTGCAGCTGAGATGCTCGGTCGGCGTGGCGCCGAACAAGTTCCTCGCCAAGCTCGCCTCGGTCGCGGCCAAGCCGATCGCGGCCGCGGATGGCGTACGCGAAGGAGCCGGTGTGGTGGAGGTCGTGCCCGGAAACGAGTTGGCGTTCCTGCACCCGTTGCCGGTCGAAGCCCTGTGGGGCGTCGGACCGGCGACGTTGCAGCGCCTGCAGCGAATGGGTGTGCACACCGTCGCCGATCTCGCCGAGCTCGATGAGCCGAGCCTGGTGGCCTGCGTCGGGGCTGCTCACGGTCAGCATCTGTACCGCTTGGCGTGGGGCGTCGATGACCGGCCCGTCGAGGTCGATCGCGAGATGAAGTCGATCGGGCACGAGGAGACGTTCTCCACCGACCGACATTCCCAAGCCGAGTTGCTTCGCGAGCTGGTACGTCTCTCCGACGCAGTCGCGGCGCGGCTGCGAGCACATGCCGGAGCGGCGCGCACCTTGACCCTGAAGATCCGCTTCGCCGGGTTCGAGACCATCACCCGATCCATCACGGTGGCAGGTGGGGTCTCCACCGCGCACGGGATCGTCGTGGCCGTCGAACCGCTGCTGAGGGCGATCGACGTCTCACCCGGGGTGCGTCTCTTGGGGGTGAGTGCCAGCAACTTCGCCTCGGGCTCGCGGCAGTTGAGCCTCGACGACCTACTCGACGACCGTCTCGACGATGAGCACCAATGGCTGCTCGCCGAGGAGACGGTCGATGCGATTCGACGTCGATTCGGCACCACTGCCATCGGTCCGGTGAGTGCGGTGAGTGACCGAGGCCTGCGGGTCGTGCGTCGAGGCGCGCAACAATGGGGTCCGGACGAGTCCTCGGGTGCGTAAATCGTTTCGGGTCCTGCGTTGTCTCCAGCGCGGAATCGTGGAAGGATGTCGTCAGGCAGTTCGGTCAGGAGTTCGCCATGCCGCTCTCAGAGGATGAACAACGCATTCTGCGACAGATCGAAGAGCAGCTCCAGCGCGACCCGAGCTTCGGTCGCGACATCAAGCCGCGCCACGTCGGTTCTCGTCGGGCAGTGATCGTCAGCTCGGTCTCGACCGTGTTGTGCTTGGTGGCGACGATCGTGCTCCTCGCCGTCAGTCCATACCTCGCCTTCGTCGCCTTCGTCGGCGCGGTGGCTGCACTGGTGATCGCCGAGCGGCATGTTGCCGCGATCGGCGAGGCTGGCCTCAACCACCTCAGCGACAGCGTGCGCAGTCGACTGGGTGGCTCGGCCGGTAGTCGCGGCGAGTGACCGGTGGCATCACCTAACCGGTGATTCGTCCCCACGCTGCTCGGGGGTCGAGATGATCGAGCAGGCGTGTCGCCAGGCTCATCCTGACGCGGCATGCTGCGTCGACTTCACCGCGGAGCAGCTCGCTTCGGGCCGCTGCGCTGTCGTCGACACCTCGAGGTGAGTACACGGCACGCGTCACCAGGCGGGCGATCTCGACCGTCTCCGAGCGTCCGACATCGACCGACCGGGCGTACTCCATCGGGGTTGCCCCGGCCACACGTGGTGCACCGGCCATGGTCAGCGACCGGACCGTGGCTGCCCACGCCGAGGTCACTCGATCGACGGGGTCTCTGGCGCGATGACGCGACCACCTCGTGAGCACTCGTGGCATGGCGAGGACCCAGGCGACGATCGCCAGGAGGATCGCAGCAATGATCCAACCTCCCGACGAGCCGCCCTCCGATGCCGAGGTGACCACGCTGTTGCGTGGTGTGGTCGGACCGGTCGGTCCTTCGTTCGCCGACCGATCCCGCGGAATCGACGGCGGCGTGAACGACGGGGTGGGCACGTTGTCTCCGGTTGTGCCGCCCGGCGTGCCGTTGCCCTCCTGCTGCGCGGGCTCGACCCCGGTGTGCGCCTCAGCGCTGGCGGAACCACGACCTGGGGTCGGATCGAACACCTGCCATCCATAGCCGTCGAACCACACTTCGTCCCAGGCGTGGGCGTGGCGGCCGGCGACGTGGAACAGCCCATCGGCACGCCGTTGGCCCTGGGTGAAGCCGACCATCACCCGTGCGGGCAGGCCGATGGCGCGGGCCATGGTCGCAAACGTTGCCGAGAACTGCTCGCAATAGCCCTTCTTGATGCGCAAGAAGTTCAGCATCGCGTCGTCGTTGTGACCGCGCTGGACCGTCGTCGAGTAGTCGAACTGCGTACGGAACCACGTTTGCAGTGCGAGGGCCTTGTCGAACGGCGTGGTCGCCTGGGCGGTGACCGCTTGCGCGACGTCGTAGATCTCTTGCGGGATGCCGGAGGGCAGTTGGTAGTAGATCGAGTTGGGTGCCCGGTCGACCGAGGCGTCGCGCAGTTCGGTGTCGGTCGCCTGGCTGTTGGCCGACGTCACCTGGTACTGGTAGCCCGGCTGCAGGCCGCCGTCGACGAACAGGGCGCCCGCCTCGTCGGCGTAGAGCAACGTGCGGCCCGTCCACGACGCCGATGTGGCCGTACGTGCCGCTGGAGCCAAGGGGCCACCGAGTTTCTTGATGGTGATCTCTTGCAACACGAGTTCGGCATTCGGCGCCGGCGGGGTGAGTGTGCCGTCGGCGACGCGTGCGTCCTCGGCCAGCGGGGTCCAACGCGTTCCGTCGAAGCGGGCAAGTGCGGTGAGGCCGAGGTAGTCCGGGTTGGTCGTGGCCACCGTGAACAACTCGACGTTGCCCCGGTTGACCAGCCTCGAGCGGATGTCGACCAGTGGGCTGACAACCTCGGTCGTGCCGCCGTCGCGGTTGCGGGTGTCGAGCAACGCCTTGTCGCCTGCACCCGGCAGTTGCGGGGCCACCGCAACCGCGCCGGTGGTAGCGAACAACGCACACGCGACCGCGGCCGGCAACGCCGACCACAGCGACTGACGACGCTTGCCCATCCAGGCGGAATCGTCGCGAGAGTGGGCCATGCGCAGTGCAGCGACGGTGAGGATCGCCGAGCCGATCCACAACGCTGCGACGAGCACCCGGTTGCGGTCGACGCCCAGTGCGGAGGTGAAGATGAACACGACTCCGGCGGGTACGACGGCTTCGGCCCGCCCGAAGGCGCGAAAGGCGAACGAATCGGCCAGCCAGGCACACAGGGCCAGGGCAGTCGTCGCTGCGATGGCGAAGCTTCCTTCGCTCGGCACCGGCGACACGGCTGTCGGGAACTGCCGCCACACCAACCGCATGCTGATCCGGAACTGCTCGACGGTTTCGCCGGTCGGTAGGCCCAACCGCGTCGAGTCGCGGAAGTAGATGAGCCCGATCAGGACCGCCAGGGCGACGAGCCCGGTGGGCAACGCCAGCCATGCCGTGACCTTCAACATCCGGAGCACACACATCACCGCATGCACACCGATGCACACCACGAGCATCGGGCGCAGGTAAGCCCAGTCCGGGAAGACCCGACACATGCTGACCGCTGTGACGACGGTCAGCAACGCGAGTGCAACGGTTGCTGGCGCGTGGGCATCTGAAAGTTGGTTGTCGCTGGTGGTGCGACTCCGCGTCGCGACGGCGGCGGTCATGCCGTCACCGCTTGACCGGAGCCGACGATCAGTTGCGACCACGAGGCGATCAGCGACTCAGTCGTGGTGGCATCGACGACGAACCGACTGCTGGCCGTGTACTCCGTGGCGCAGACGACGACCAACGTCTCGTCCTGCGTGGTCGCTGCCCGGAGTTGCCCGGCCGCCGCGCTGGAGACAGACCCGGTAACGATCACGAGCAGACCCATGCCTTCCGACATCCCGCTGTTCATCGACGTCATCTCGGGGATCTCGGCGATCGGTTCGATGGTCGCCAACCCGCGCAGTGTGTTGGCGGCAACATCGGGTCCGCGCATGTCGACTCCATGGGTGACGAATCGGGTCGCGACTCCGGTGTGCGCCGAACTGGCGGTGACACTCGCAGCAGCGATCACCGCTTGTTCGAACGAATTGCCCACGTACTCAGACGCCGATAGGTCGAGCACGACGGTGCACCGACGGATGCCTTCGAGCGCGGTCTCTCGCACGATCAGCGATGTGGCTCGTGCCGACGCCTTCCAGTTGATCCGGCGGATGTCATCGCCGCGCTGGTACTCGCGCAACGAGTGGAACTCGGTTCCGGTCTGGCCCCACGACTTCATCCTCAGATGCTGTCCGAGCCGGCCGCTGGAGCCGACCGACGGGAACGGGAGCCCAACGGTGTGGGGGACGACGAGCACTTCCTCGGTGCCGGCCAGCGTCGTGGTTCGCTGCGTCAGGCCCAGCACATCGCGGCGCAACGCGCGAAGCGGCCCCGTACGGATCAATCCACGACGTGCTGTCGGCACCCGATAGGCCGCGCTGGCCGCCTGCCCGGGTCCGAGCTTGGCCAGTTGCATCGGTGCCCCACCGTTGTTGCCGACCGGCTCCCACAGCTGCAGGTACGGCGAAGCCTGACGACCCAGGTTGGCGAGTTGGATGTCGACGCGGGCTGGTTCGCCGACCGAGACCAGCGACGGACTGACGATGCGCTTCACGCTGAGCGGCGGCAACGGTCGCTGCACGGAGATCACCGCGACGAGCACCGCGATCACGACGCCGACGCCGACCACGTACAACTCGATCAGGCCGAAGACGCGCCCGATCGCGAAGGAAGCAGCAGCGGAGACAATCGCTGTCCAGCCGTGCCGGGTGATCATCTAGCGACCGGCAGGTACGGGAACGGCGGCGACGATCTCGCGAATGACCGTGATGCCCGTGACACCCCGAGACATCGCGTCGGGCCGCAGCATCACCCGGTGCGACAGCACGGGCTCGGCAACGGCTTTGACGTCGTCGGGCGTCGCGTATTCGCGACCCTGACTTGCGGCGCGGGCCCGGGTGGCGCGGGACAACTGCAGCGTTGCCCGAGGCGAGAGGCCGAGCAGCAGTGCCGGGTGTCGCCGGCTCGCTTCGGCCAGATCGACCATGTAGCCCTGCAATGTGAGGGCCAGGTGCACCGTGCGAACTGCTTCGATCAGCGCCATGACCTCTTCAGTGGTGACGACCGCTTGCAGATCGTTCATCGCCGTGTTGCTGCCGTGGGTCTGCACGATCCCCAGCTCGGCCTGGCGATCCGGATAGCCGAGCGACAGTCGCATCAAGAAGCGGTCGAGTTGGCTCTCGGGCAGACGATATGTGCCCTCCTGCTCGACCGGGTTCTGGGTGGCGATCACCATGAAGGGCTCGGGAAGCATGTGGCTGGCGCCGTCTGCGCTGACCTGTCGTTCCTCCATCGCCTCGAGCAGCGCTGACTGGGTCTTCGGTGATGCTCGGTTGATCTCGTCGGCCAGCACGATGTTGGCGAACAGTGGGCCGCGCTGGAAGACGAACGACTCGCTCGAGCGTTGGAAGATGCTGACGCCGACCAGGTCGGCGGGCAGCAGGTCGGGGGTGAACTGCACGCGCTTCCAGGTGCAGTGCACCGAGGCCGCCATCGCCTTGGCGAGGCTGGTCTTGCCCACACCCGGCACGTCTTCGATGAGGAGGTGACCTTCAGCGAGGAGACACGAGACTGCGAGATCGATCGCATCCTTCTTGCCTTGCACGACCCGAGCGATGTTGCTCGTAATGGCATCGAAGAGCGATGCGAAGGTTCGGGTTGTCTCTGTCTGGATCGCCGTCACGGGTGGAAGGGTAGACGGCGCACAGCGGAATGCAATGGCGGGACGCTACGGTCTGGCCGCGTGACTCGTTGCTACCTTGCCATCGATGTCGGTGGCACGAAGCTGGCCGCAGGCGTCGTCGATGAATCGGGACAGATCCTGGTACGCGATCGCCTGCTGACGCCACCGCGCGACGTGTGGCCGACGTTGTCCCGATTGATCCTCCGCGTGGTGGCGGCGGCACCCACGGAGTTGGTCGGTTGCGGCGTCGGATGCGGCGGACCGATCGATCCGGCGACGCGAACGGTGTCACCGCTGCACATCCCGAGCTGGGCGCACTTTCCGTTGGCCGCCGAGTTGGAGGAACTGTTGCAGCTTCCGGTAGCGGTCGACACCGATGCTCGGGCCCTGGTGCTGGCGGAGGCATGGTGCGGCGGGGCCGTTGGCGTCAGCGACTTCATCGGCGTGGTCATGGGAACAGGCATCGGCGGGGGAGTCGTCAGTGGCGGTCAGTTGTTGCAGGGGCGCGTCGGCAACGCCGGCTACATCGGCCACGTGGTGGTCGAGCCCGACGGCAGGCCGTGCATCTGTGGTGGCAAGGGTTGCCTGGAGACGTACTGCGGAGGTCGGGCGATCGAGGCCGAGACCGGCCGACCTCCACAGCGGGCTCCGGGTGCCATCGTCGAGCGCACGGGGGTGATGGTCGGTCGGGCGCTGGCATCGGTGGGGGCATTGTGCGACCTCAAGCTGGCGATCGTCGGAGGTTCTGTGGCCCTCGGGTTCGGCGAGCCGTTCTTCCGCGCCGCGCAGGACGAGCTCGACAAGCGGGCGCGGCTGCCGTTCACCAGCGGCTTCCAGGTCATGCCCGCCGCACTGGGTCAACGGGCGCCGCTGATCGGTGCCGCTGCGTTGGCACGACAGCCCATCGCGTGAGTCGCCGGGCGTGTTGCTCGGATCAAGGCCACGGCGCTACCGGCGGGTAACCTGGGGCCATGCGCCCCACGTACTCCGCCGATGCCGAGGCCTATCGCGAGAAGGTCCAGGCATTCCTGGCCGAGAAGTTGCCCGTCAAGTGGCGGGGCATCGGTGCGCTGGAGGGTGATGCGCTCAGTGCGTTCGTCAAGGAATGGCGGGCGACGTTGTACACCGCTGGTTACCTGGCGCCGGGCTGGCCGACCAAGTACGGCGGTTCCGGCCTGTCGGCCCTCGAGCAGGTCATCATCGCCGAGGAGTTCGCCAAGGCAGGCGTGCCGACCGGCGGGCCGAACGACGTGTTCGGCATCCAGATGCTCGGCAACACGTTGTTGCAGTGGGGCACCGACGAACAGAAGGACGGGTACCTGCCGCGCATCCTGTCGGGCGACGACACGTGGTGCCAGGGATACTCGGAGCCCAATGCCGGCAGCGATCTGTCGAACGTTGGGCTGCGCGGCGTGCTCGACGGTGATCAGTGGGTGCTCAACGGTCAGAAGATCTGGACGTCGGCCGGCCACCTCGCCGACCACATCTTCACACTGGTGCGTACCGATCCCGACGCGCCGCGGCACAAGGGGATCTCCTTCATCCTGGTCGACATGCGCCAGCCCGGCATCGAGGTCCGCCCGATCAAGATGATCTCGGGCGAGAGCGAGTTCAACGAGATCTTCTACACCGACGCCACGGCGCCCAAGCACGAGGTCGTCGGCGGCGTCAACAACGGCTGGGCGGTGGCCATGACCCTGCTCGGATACGAGCGCGGCGAGGCCGCGGCGACGGTGCCCATCCGGTATCAGGCCGAGCTCGATCGGCTGTTGTTGTTGGCGAAGGAGTCGGGTGTCAGCGACGACCCGATCATTCGTCAGCGGCTGGCGTGGTGTTACGCCAAGGTCCAGATCATGCGGTACAACGGTATGCGCACGCTGACGAAGTTTTTGCAGGGTCACCACCCTGGGCCCGACGCGGCGATCTCCAAGCTGTACTGGAGCGAGTACCACAAGGTCGTCACCGAGTTGTCGCTCGACATCCTCGGGGCCAACGCCATGACACCGTCGGGTCGCCATCCGTCGACGGCGTTTCAGACCGACGATGCCGGTGCGCCGAACAGCACGGCGAGTTGGGTCGGTACGTTCCTCAATGCCCGGGCCGGAACCATCTATGCGGGATCGTCGCAGATCCAGCGCAACATCATCGGCGAGATGGTGCTCGGTCTGCCGAAGGAGCCGAAGGCGACAGAACCTCGGTGAGCTGGTGGGCTGTGCTGCGCTGCGTCGGTGTGGTCATCGCTCGTCCCCGGCTGTGGTTGACGGCCCTGCGCCAGTGCCTCGTTGCGGTGCCGCGACGGTGGTGGACACGTCGTCCGTTCCTGCCGATTCCGCCGGGCGACTACGTCCGATTCCGTCTGCAGATCCAATACGGGTCGACGAACCATCGCATCGAGGCCGTCGATGTGCTGAACTACCTCTCATGGTGCAAACTCCACCGCGCGCTGGCTTCTTGATACCCGTTGCCGCGAGCGGGAATTCGCTCGCGGCCAACTGCAGGCATCGGTAGGGTCTGCCGTCATGAGGAGCGCGCTGGTGTTGAACGCAACGTACGAGCCGCTCTCCGTCGTGCCCTCGCGCCGTGCCGCGTGCCTCGTGTTGGCCGACAAGGCCGACATCGTCGAGGACGACGGAACCTACCTGCACTCCGAATCGCTCAGCGTTCCGAATCCGGTGGTGATTCGTCTGCGTTACGTCGTCAAGGTTCCGTACCACCGTCGCACGGCGATGTCGCGCCGCGCCGTGTTCGTGCGCGACGAGCACTGCTGTCAGTACTGCGGCGAGATGGCCGACTCGATCGATCACATCATGCCCCGGTCGCGCGGTGGGCAGCACATCTGGGAGAACGTCGCTGCGGCCTGTCGGCCGTGCAATCTCCGCAAGCGCGACCGAACCCCCGACGAAGCCGGCATGCACCTGGCCAGACCGGCACGTGCGCCGAAGGAACTGGCCTGGATCAGCGTGTCGGTCAACCGCGTCCCGGAGGCATGGAAGCGATATCTCGCGCTTGCCAGCTGACAATGCCGGCTTGGCGCGTGCAACATCATTCCGGCGACGTCGGTGCGTTCCACGCCCGGGGTATCCCCGCAGATCGCACAGCAACGTTCTTTCGCGCCGATTCGCCGACGCTGGTGCTCGGGTCGTCGCAACGGCGTGACTCGATCGACGACGAAGCGGCGGCGCTCCACGGCGTGGATGTCGTTCGCCGACGATCGGGGGGTGGTGGCGTCTTGTTGTGGCCGGGTGAGTTCGTCTGGCTCGACCTCGAGATCCCGGCCAGCGACGTGTTGTGGAGCAGCGACATCGGGCATTCGATGTGGTGGGTGGGGGAGTTGTGGTGCGCCGCGCTCGCCGATTCCGAGCCACGTGCCACCGTGTATCGGGGGCGCATGCAACGCACGCGTTGGTCATCCGATGTCTGCTTCGCCGGCACGGGCCCCGGTGAGGTGCTGGTCGACTCCGCCAAGCTGGTGGGCATCTCCCAGCGCCGAACTCGGGAGGCGGCCAGGTTCCAGACGATGCTGCACCTACGATGGCGTCCCGAGGTTGTCGCGTCACTGGTCGCCGACAAGCCGCCGATCGCGGATCTGGTGCCTGTCGTGACGACCACAGCAGCCTCGGCCGGTCACGTCATCGCTGGCCTCACAGCTGGTCTCCAACGGCTCTAGGCCGCTGGCGGTCATATGGAGTCCCACCCCCGCCACTGGTGACCCTGCCACCCACTCATCGGGCGCGATTTCGGTACTCTCAGTACCGGAATTGGACCCGTTGAGCTTGGTCGGGTGCGCTGTGCGTATCCGCACTACCGAAATCGCGCCCGACCCCGTCTCGAGGGTGATGGTGGCGCCCCATCGCGGCAGCCCGTCACAACGCGCCGTGCGTTCGCTCAGAATGGCGAGTTGTGGGTGTTGGTGGGGAAGAATGGTTGACATTGGGGCATTTGGGGGTACATAATGGCGGCCAGTGGGGAGTGTGGGCGTCTGCACCCATCTCCGCGTCGAGGCAGGTCGACCAACTTGAGAGGTGGTGAGGCGCGAGGTGATGTTCGTTGGGGCGCATGAGCGCCAACTCGACGACAAGGGCAGAGTGGCCCTCCCTGCGACCTATCGCGCCCATCTCGGCGAGCACTGCTACCTGGTGAAAGGCACCGACAAGTGCCTCGAAGTGGTGCCGTCCGAGGCGTTCGAGCAGTTCGGTCGGGAACTCATCGCCAAGGTCGAGCACGGTGACCTGACCCTCAACCGGCAACGGGCGATCGCCTCGAGCGCCGTGTTGGTCGGCCTCGACAAGCAAGGCCGCATCAACGTCGACGAGAAGCTTCGCGACTACGCCGATCTCTCGCTCGAGAGCCAGGTCGTGGTGGCCGGAAACCTGATCCGGCTGGAGATCTGGTCGCCGGAGCGGTACGCCCGCATTGACGCAGAAGGCACCGACGACATCGCCGGAGATCCGGCGTGAACGGCAATGACTCACGCCGACCCACACGCCTCACCGAACGAAAGTTCACAGAAAGGAGCAAGGCAACGAATTGACCGACGACACGGATCATCCGATCCGTTCGCTCATCTGCAGTCCTCCGGCCTGCAAGATGGACAGCCCCTACTCCGCCCGCTTCCGTCTCGTTTGACCGGGGAGACATCCCGGCGACACCGGCGGGCCGGGGGACTGCAGATGAGCGAACGACATCGCGATGGTGTGCGATGACCGAACCCTTCCACCACCAACCGGTGATGGTCGACGAGATCACCAAGGTGTTCGAGCAGGTACCGGCCGGAGTGATGCTCGACGCAACACTCGGCGGGGGAGGCCATGCTGAGCGTCTGCTCGAGCAATACGGGCGGCTCAGGATCCTCGGGCTCGACCGCGATGAGCTCGCACTCGGCGCCGCCCGACAACGGTTGGCCCGCTTCGGGGATCGGCTGTTGGTCCATCAGTGTCGATTCGACCGCCTGGAAGACGCCATGGAAGCTTTCTCAATTGACAGTCTGTCGGGGGCAGTGTTCGACCTCGGTGTCAGCTCGCCCCAGCTCGACCAAGCGGCGCGCGGGTTCTCGTACCGCTACGAGGCCGACCTCGACATGCGCATGGATCAGACGCAGGCATGGACGGCGGCCGACGTCGTCAACGGGTACCCGGTCGAGCAACTGACCCGCATTCTGCAGCAGTACGGCGACGAGCGCTTTGCTCGCCGCATCTCCAACGCCATCGTCGCCTCGCGCCCGATCGAGACGACTACCGAGCTTGCCTCCATCGTGGTCGCGGCAATCCCGGCTCCGGCGCGACGCACCGGCGGTCACCCGGCCAAGCGCACCTTCCAGGCGATCCGCATCGAGGTCAATGGCGAGCTCGATGCCCTCGCTCCGGCACTCGACGCAGCGATCGATCGCACCGACCAGGGCGGGCGCGTCGCCGTGTTGTCATACCACTCGGGTGAGGATCGGATCGTCAAGGAGCGCATGCGCCTCGCGGTGACCGGAGGGTGCGAATGCCCGCCCGAGTTGCCCTGCGTCTGCGATGCGGTGCAGACCGTGCGAATTGTGCGGGGTGTGCCACGTACGCCCAACAAGATCGAGCAAGAAGAGAACCGTCGCGCCGCGAGCGCGCGGTTGCGCGTGGTCGAGCGAATCGCCGATACACCTCGGCGCGGCACGGTCGGCTGATCTGTGGCAACTGTCCTGCGATCCGAGCGACTGGGGATCGTACGCGACCGTGTGCACTCCGACGGGGGTGTGATGGCCCGTCCGATGATCCGTACGACGCGCGGCGTGGTCGCCGATCCACGTCCGCAGCTCACCGTGGTGCCGAGGCGGCGCCGTACTGCGCGGCTCGTTGCTGTCGCGGCCTTCTTCGCCTCGTCGTTGATGCTCGGCGCAGCAGCATTCCAGACGCAGTTGGCGCGCCGGCAGGTCGACCTCGATCGCATCGACCGCCAGATCCGTGCAGCGCGGAATGACTTCAGCGACCTTCGTAGCCAGCGCGCTGAGCTGCGTTCGCCGGCGCGCCTGGTGGATAGCGGGTCCGCACTCGGCATGACGTCGGCCTCCAAGACCGACTTCCTCGACATCTCGCCCGAGGTCATCGCCGAGGTGCAACAGAGCGCAGGCGGGGTCTTCGACCCCGGGGCCGAGGCTCGCGACCCGGTCTTCGAAGAGTTCAAGTTCGTCAAGTCAGTCGCCGGCGGATAGGTCGAAGAATCATGAGGGACGTGAATCATCCGGCTGGCTCGCGCAGCCACCATCGACAGCGGCCAGGATCACCGGAGGCGATCCGACGTGTATCGACGCCGCTGCCGGCGCGTCTCGCGGTCGGGTCTCACACCGCCACCCATCGGTCCGCACCACCACGATCACCGATGCCGCGCGGACCGCAACCCCGGGGCATGAACAAACACGGGCGACGGAACCCCCCTTCGTCGGCTCGCCGTGTCACGGCTCCGCCACCCCGCCGTGCTGCCCGCGGCCGGCGGCAGAGCAACGGCCAGGCGCTGCGCAAGCGCGCGGTGTCGCAGCACCGGACGCGCATCTATCGAGCAGGGCAGTCATCGCGTCGGCTCGTGGCAGTGTTCGTGATCGCGGCGGTGCTGTTCCTGGCCGTGCTGGCCCGCATCACCTTGTTGCAGACCGTGCAGGCGGATGCATTGCGGTCGGCTGGCAAGTCGCAGCGCACGACCGAGCAGCGGCTGAAGGCGCATCGCGGCACCATCTTCGATCGGGATGGTGCCGACCTGGCATTGTCGGTTCCGGCGCGCACGGTCATCGCCAACCCGAAGCTCGTCGTCGACCCTGCGGGCACCGTTCGCACTCTGACAGCGTTGCTGAAGTTGCCCCCGGCGAAGCAACTGTCGTTGACGGAGGCGTTCACCGCGAAGAAGAACTCGTTCGTCTACGTCGCTCGACAGATCGAGCCGCAATTGGCCGACACGGTCACATCGCTCCGGTTGGCCGGTGTTTCGTCGATCGGTGAAGACAAGCGGATCCTTCCGAGTGGCGATGTCGGACGCAGCGTCGTCGGTCGCACGGACCCCGACCTCGAGGGCACGGGTGGACTGGAGCAGGAGTACAACGACATCCTTCGCGGCGTCGACGGCGAACAGTCGCAAGAACACGATCGGAAGTTCCGATCCATCGCCGGCGGCGACGAGACCGTGGTGCCGATCCCGGGATCCGACATCGTCGTCACACTGGATCGCGGACTGCAATATCAGGTCGAGAACGCATTGCTGCATCGGGTCGAGGAGCTGAAAGCTGTGGGTGGCACCGCGATCGTCATGGGTGTGCACTCCGGGGATGTCTATGCGAGCGCGAACGTTCGGCGAACCAGCGACGGAACGGCCGAGATCACCTCGGCCAATCTCGCCGCCACCGACGCCCACGAGCCCGGATCGGTCGCCAAGGTGTTCAGCCTGTCGGCTGCGGTCAACGAAGGTCTCGCCACACCCGAGACCACGATCAACGTGCCCGGCTTCTTGACATACCGGCCGGTCAACAAGAGCGACGAGAAGTGGAAGTTCAAGATCCGCGACGCCGAACCGCACAACGAGGAGCCGATGAGCCTCCGCGACATCATCGTGCACTCGTCGAACATCGGCACCGTGCTGATCACCGAGGGTCTCGGCACGCTGAAGTTCGGCGACTACCTCCATCAGTTCGGGTTCGGCTCGACCACCGGCCTCGGTCTGCCGGGCGAGAGCTCCGGCATCATGAAGCCGGCCGCCGATTGGCAGGCGACGGAGAAGGTCACACCTCGCTACGGCTACGGCTATGCTGCGACGTCGCTCCAGCTGGCGGCAGCGGTCAACACCATTGCGAACGCCGGCGTCTACGTGGCCCCTCGACTCGTCCTGTCGACGATCGACTCGAAGGGACAGACGCATGACGCGCCTCCATCGCCGTCGCATGAGGTCGTAACGCCACAGACAGCGGCCACAATGACGTCGATGATGAGAGACGTCGTCTGCTACGGCACGGCGAAGTACGCAAAGGTGTCGGGCATGTCGGTGGCCGGCAAGACCGGTACGGCGCTGTTGAAGCCAGCCGCCGACCCGGCGCAGAAGGCGGTACAACCGGCTGGGGACCCGACGGCCGACGCCACGAATGCGAGTGGTGAGATCAACCCCCCGGCCAACACCGACTATCAGGCCGACGATGGCACCAAGGAGTACTTCTCCACATTCGTCGGCTACTTCCCAGCCGACAACCCGCAGGTCACGATCCTGGTGTCGATCGACCGGCCCGACCCAACCAGTCAGGACCGCCTCGGCGGCAAGGCGGCCGGACCGTTGTTCTCGACACTCGCGACCATCGCCATGCATGAGCTGAGAGTCAGCCCCTCACCGAACGACAACGGCTGCCAAGACAGCGCAGGATGACGCCCATGTCTCGCATGCTTCGCGAGGTCGTCGAGCAGGCGGGGCTGGATCGGGTCGTCGTTCACGGCGACGACCTCGTCGAGGTGGTCGCGGTCGACTTCGACTCGCGTCGCGTGCGGCCGGGATCGCTGTTCTGTTGCCTCAGAGGCGCGAAGTCCGATGGGCACGCTTTTGCCTCCGCAGCGCGTGACGAAGGGGCCACGGCGCTGCTCGTGGATCACCGACTCGACGTCGACGTCACACAGATCGTGGTGCCCGACACTCGGGTTGCCATGGGTCTGCTGGCGGCAAGCTTCTTCCATCATCCTGGACGGTCGATGACGGTCGTCGGAGTCACGGGCACGAACGGCAAGACGACGACGACCAGTCTGATCGCTTCGATCCTCCTCGCGGACGGACGAGCCGCGGGAATGATCGGGACACTGACCGGGGCTCACACCACGCCCGAATCACCCGACCTCCAAGCCCGGCTGGCCGAGTTCGTCGAGCAGGGCGTCGTTGCCGTGGTCATCGAGGTCTCCTCGCACGCTCTCGAGTTGCGGCGCGTCGCCGGCTGCCACTTCGACGTGGCGGTGTTCACCAACCTCGGTCGCGACCACCTCGATCTGCATGGCACGCAGGAGCGATACTTCGCCGCGAAGGCCCGACTCTTCCAGCCCGACCTGGCGAGCGTCGCCGTCGTCAACACCGACGACCTGCACGGTCGCTTGCTGATGGATGTCGGCGCCATCCCGACGCACGGTTTCGGCCTCGGCGATGTGGCAGACGTCGAGGTCACCGCGACGGATCACCGGTACACGTGGCGCGGCGAGCACATCGAGGTTCCGATCGGTGGCGACTTCAACGTGATGAACAGCCTGGCTGCGGCGACCGCGTGTGCGCAGTTGGGCATCGAACCGGCCACCATCCGGGCCGGGCTCCACGACGCTGCACCGGTCCCGGGTCGTTTCGAGGCCGTGAAGGCCGGTCAACCCTTCGCCGTCATCGTCGACTACGCGCATACGCCGGACGGGTTGGAGCAAGCCATTGGCGCAGCCCGTCGCGTTGCCGGCGATGCTGACGTTCACGTCGTGTTCGGTTGCGGTGGGGACCGGGACCGCGACAAGCGTCCACTGATGGGCGCGGTCGCGTCGCGGTTGGCGGATCACGTGGTGATCACCTCCGACAACCCCCGCTCGGAGGACCCGCTCGCGATCATCAATGCCACGTTCGAGGGGGTCGACCCCGACTACCGTGGCCGCGTTGTGATGGAACCAGATCGCCGACGGGCCATAGAGATCGCTGTTCGCCGGGCGCGCTCGGGAGATGTGGTGCTGATCGCCGGCAAGGGTCACGAGCAGACCCAGACGATCGGTGATCGGGTGCTGGATCTCGACGACCGGGTCGTCGCCCGCGAGCTCTTGGAAGCCATCCGATGATCGCCGTCATGATCGCCGGCGCAACCGCGATGATCGTCTCGTTGGCGGGCACGCGATACCTCATCACCTTTTTCCGCAACCGTGGCAAGGGCCAACCGATCCTCGGCAAGGAGGATCGCGGCCCCGAGCACCACATGCACAAGCAGGGGACTCCGACGATGGGCGGCCTGGCCATCGTCGTCTCCGCCTTCTTGGGCTGGGTCGTCGCCCACTTCCGTCACGGACTCGTCTTCTCCAACCAGGCGGTCATTGCCTGGGTCGGCATCCTGGTGCTGTCGTGCATCGGATTCCTCGACGACTACATCAAGGTCAACAAGTCGCACAACCGTGGCATCTTCTGGAAGAAGAAGAGCTATATCACGCTGGCGATCTCAATGGGGATTGCCTGGTGGCTCGTGACGGCGACCGGGGTCAGCGAGACGATCTCGTTCACGCGCTACAACTGGCCCGGCTGGCATGTGCCGTGGCCGGTGTGGGTCGTGTTCGCGGGCGTCACGATCTGGAGCACGTCGAACGCCGTCAACGTCACCGATGGCCTCGACGGCCTCGCCGCCGGTGCCGGCCTGCTCGCGTTTCTCGCGTTCACGATCATCGCCTACTGGGCGTTTCGTAATCCGGAGATCTACGGAGTCACGACCTCGTTGGTTCCTGGCAAGGGTGTGGTCAACCCACTCGACCTCGCCGCGCTCGCGGCGGCGTTCGCGGGTGCGTGCGGAGGGTTTTTGTGGTTCAACGCGGCCCCGGCGCGCATCATCATGGGTGACGTCGGTGCGTTGGCGATCGGCACCGCGCTCGCGTTGCTGGCGTTGACCACCGACACTCAGATCCTGCTCGTGCTGATCTGCGGCATCAACGTCGTCGAGGCCGGCTCTGTCGCCATCCAGATGCTCGTGTTCAAGGCGTCGGGCCGCAAGCGGCGTCTCTTCCGCATGTCGCCGATCCATCACCACTTCGAGTTGCTCGGCTGGCCGGAGACGACCGTGATCATCCGCTTCTGGCTGATCGCCGGCGTCTGCGTTGCCACTGCACTGGCGATCTACATCGGCGATTTCACACGTCTGGAACTGCGTCGATGACCACGACAGCGCTGGTGTACGGGATGGCCATCACGGGTCACGCTGTGGCCCGCGCCCTCCACGATCGTGGGGTGGAGGTACTGGTGGCCGACGACGTGGTGACCGACGCCAAGGTCGCTGCTGCTGCCGAGGTCGGGTCCGAGTTGGTCGAGCATCCGGACGTCGCCACGCTCGACGCGATGGTCGCCAAGGCCGACATCGTCTGCCCGGCACCCGGGGTCGCCGAGACGCACCAGGTCATCGAGGCAGCACTTCGTCACGGCAAGCCGATCCGCAGCGAGCTCGACCTTGCATACGAGTGGGAGCAGCAGCGCGACGGCGGACCACGACCGATGCTCGCCGTGACGGGAACCGATGGCAAGACGACCACCACGATGATGGCTGCGGCCATGCTGCGATGCGCGGGACTGAAGGTTGCCGCGGTCGGCAACACCGAACTGCCGCTGATCGCCGCACTCGACACCGACGTCGACGCGTTCGTCGTCGAATGCAGCAGTTTCCGTCTCAACTGGATCGACCACTTCCGAAGTGAGGCGTCGGTCTGGTTGAACCTGGCGCCCGACCACCAGAACTGGCACGTGTCGATGGCGGCCTACGAACGAGCCAAGACCCGCATGTGGCGTCACAACAGGCCGAGCGATGTCGCGGTCGGATACGCCGCGGACCCGGTCGTCATGCGCAACCTCGTGACTGTTGCCGGCCGCAAGCTGAGCTTCGGCACCGACACCGCCGACTACCGTCTGGTCGGCTCGCAATTGACGGGCCCGGCCGGCCCCTTCGCCGAGCGTGGCACGATGACACGCGATCTACCGCACGATGTCAGCAACGCCCTGGCCGCGGCCGCAATCGCGATCGAGTCCGGTCTCGCCGGCAGCCAGGCTGTCGCCGAGGCCTTGGCCACCTTCGAACATCCGCCACATCGAATCGAACCGATCGGCGAGTTCGCCGGCGCCCGGTGGTACAACGACTCCAAGGCGACCACCCCTCACGCCTCGATCACGGCCATCCGCGGTTTCACCAAGGTGGTGCTGTTGGCGGGTGGCCGCAACAAGGGGCTCGACCTGGCCAGTATGGCCGAGGAGCACCAGCGGGTGAAGGCGGTTGTCGCACTCGGCGAATCTGCGCAGATCATCCGCGACGCATTCGCCGCCTGGTGCCCGGTGGTGGAGGTTGCGACGATGAGCGCCGCAGTTGCTGCCGCGGCGAGCTTTGCTGCCGCGGGTGACACCGTGCTGCTCTCGCCGGCATGCGCCAGCTTCGACTGGTACCCCGACGGCGGCTACCCCGCACGCGGCGACGATTTCAAGCGATTGGTCCACGAGTATTTCGAAGCGGGTGCAGCATGAGCTCATCGACCACCGTGATCGGCGACCGGCGAAGGCAGGCGCTCGAACGGGCCGCTGCGTTGCGCCGGCACCCGACCCGCCGCATGGCGTCGAAACCGGTCGGGCCGCCGACCGTTGCGTTCTACGCGATCGCCGTCGTCGTGGCCGTCTTCGTCATGCTCGGCTTGGTGATGGTGCTGTCGGCCTCGTCGATCAACCAGTTCCATCAGGGGCAGTCGCCGTACCGGATCTTCAACAAGCAGGTGATGTGGGCAGCCCTCGGGCTGGTTGGCCTGTACATCGGCATGCGCGTGCCGTACCACTTCTGGCGCCGTTTGGTGCTGCCGGCATTGGTGCTGTCATGCGGGATGATGCTGCTTCCGTTCATCCCCGGCATCGGTGATCGGGTCAACGACGCCAATGCATGGGTCGCGATCGGTCCGTTCTCACTGCAGCCGTCGGAGTTCTTGAAGCTCTCGGTGCTGCTGTATTGCGCCAACCTGTTGGCGAAGCGCAGGGACGAGATGGCCGATCCGTCGCGAACGCTGATACCGGTGATGATCGTTGCGGTCGTCGGCGCCGGGTTGTGCCTGGTGCAGAGCGATCTCGGCTCGGCGATCGTGTTGGCGTCGATCGTCTTCGTCGTAGCCTTCATTGCCGGCGCACCACTGCGTCCGATGACGGCTGCAGCAGGGATGGCCGCCGTCGGTGCCCTCGCCTTCGTCGTGTCCAGCCCACGCCGTCAAGCACGATTCACGGCCTTCCTCGACATCGCCGCCCACAAGGACCACCTCAGTTACCAGACCTACCAGGCCATGATCGCGCTTGCCCAGGGCGGCCTCGCCGGGGAGGGCGTCGGGCAGGGCAAGAACAAGCTCGGCGACTTCTTGCCGCTGGCGCACAGTGACTTCATCTTTGCGGTTGTCGCCGAGGAGTTGGGGATGATCGGCGTGGTCGCCGTCCTCGGCGGATTCCTGATCCTCGCCTACGCTGGCGTTCAAGTCGCGTTGGCGACGCAGGACCGGTTCGCCAGCCTGTTGGCAGGAGGCATCGTCATCTGGTTCGTGGTGCAGACGATCATCAACGTCGGTGGCGTCACCGGGATGATGCCGGTCACCGGCCTGACGCTGCCGTTCTTCTCTGCCGGCGGCAGTTCTCTTTTCGTCACGATGACCGCAGCGGGTCTGCTGCTCAACGTGGCGCGCAACGTGAGGTGACTGTGTCATGACCAACCCCGGCGTCACCTTTGCGGTGGTGACGGGTGGCGGTACTTCGGGGCATGTGCTTGCTGCACTCGCCGTGGCCGATGCACTCGTCGCCCGTGGCCACGACCGTCGCTCGATTCACTACGTCGGCACCACGCGGGGTGTCGAGCGCCGATTGTTGCCCCCGACCGGGTACGACCACACGATGCTCGATGTCGTCGGGCTACAGCGTTCCCTCTCGGTCCGAAACCTGGCGTTCGCTCCCAAGCTCGTCCGGGCGACGTGGCAGGCGCGGAAGCTGATTCGCACGTTGTCGCCACGGGTCGTGGTCAACGTCGGCGGGTATGCCAGCGCGCCGGCGACTATCGCTGCGATGCTGTGCCGCGTGCCCATCGTGGTAGTGAGTTACGACCGTCGGCCCGGCCTGGTCTCGAAGCTGGCGGCGCGGCGTGCCGCCGCATGCGCGGTGGCCTTCGACGGGTCGATGCTGCCCCGCGCGCATCTCACCGGAGCACCCGTGCGCCAGGAGATCCTGGCCATCGATCGCGACCGCGACCGGCACGATGCCCGGACCCGGCTCGACGTTCCGCACGACCGCTTCCTCGTCGCCGTCGTCGGCGGCTCGCTCGGTGCCTCGCGGCTCAACGAGGTGACCGCGGAGGCCGTGGAGCAGCTCTCCGACCGGCGCGATCTCGCCGTCTTCCACGTCGTCGGTGACCGCAATCTGGCCGACGCCGCGCCCGGTCGCGACGGTGACGCGGGCATCATGTATCGAGTGCGTGGATACGAGGACCGAATGCCGCTCGTGTATGCCGCAGCCGATCTGATGATGACCAGGGCCGGCGCAGCAACGATCGCCGAGCTCACTGTTGTCGGCATGCCGGCGGTGATCGTTCCGTGGCCCGGCGCTGCAGAGAACCACCAGGTCGAGAACGCGCGTGAGCTCAGTGACCGCGGCGGCGCGATCCTGATCGAGGAGCACGACCTCACTGCGCAACGACTGAGCGGAGAGATCAATGCCCTCGCCTCGGACCGCGGCAGGCTGGCCGAGATGTCGCATGCCGCGGCCCTGATCGGGATCCGCCATCGCAGCGGCGCGCTGGTCGATCTGATCGAACAGGTCGCGGTATGAGCGGTTTTCCGAACGTCACGCTGGATCTGTCCACCCCGAAACGCTTGCACGTCATCGGTGTCGGCGGGCCGGGGATGAGCGCCATCGCAATTGCGTTGGCCGAGATGGGCCATCAGGTCAGTGGCAGCGACCTCCGCGAACGGCCGGTGCTAGAGCGGGTGCGAGCCGCGGGTGTCGATGTACACGTCGGGCACGACCGCCGCTCAGTCGCCGGCTGTGTCGCGGTGACTGCCTCGACCGCGGTCCCGGCCCGCAACATCGAGCTCGACGAGGCGGCCAAGGCAGGGATCGCTGTGCTGACCCGAGCGGGCATGCTGTCGTCGATCTGTGCCCAGGCGAAATCGCTCGGTGTGGCGGGGACGCACGGTAAGACGTCGACGACGTCCATGCTGATGTTGATCCTCGCCGCGGCCGGCCTGCGGCCGTCGTTCATCGTGGGTGGTGACGTGACCGATATGGGCACCGGAGCACAGTGGACCGGGGGCGAGTGGCTGGTCGTCGAAGCTGATGAGAGCGACGGCACCCACCTCGAGCTGCCGTTGTTCGGCACGGTGTTGACCAACGTCGAGGTCGATCATCTCGACTTCTATGGAACCGAAGCAGCCATTGTCGATGGATTCGAGCAGTACCTGTCGCAGATCGTCGGGCCGAAGGTGCTGTGCATCGACGACCCGGGTTGCGCGGCCCTCGCCGGTCGGCATGACGCCATCACCTACGGGACGTCGCCGGACGCGGAGTACCGCGCCGTCGACGTGCGAGCGGATCACGGGTCGAACTCGTTCGAGGTCACCCACCGGGGGATCACGCTCGGCACGGTCGAGCTGCCGCTGCGGGGCATCCACAACGTGCGCAACGCACTCGGCGCGTTGGCGATGGCGTGCTGTGTCGGCGTCGAGTTCGAGGTCGCCGCCCGCGCGCTGGCGAAGTTCGGTGGGGTCGCCCGCCGCTTCGACCTCCGCGGCGTCGACGGCGGCGCGGCGCTGGTCGACGACTACGCCCACCTCCCAACCGAGATCAGTGCCGTGCTGTCGGCAGCACGTTCGAGCGGTGATGGATGGCGTCGCGTCGTCGCGGTGTTCCAACCGAACCGCTTCAATCGCATGGCGATCATGTCGCCGGCCTACCGTGACGCCTTCATCGATGCCGATCTCGTGGTGCTGACCGACATCTACGCGTCGGGCACCGCGCCGATTCCCGGTGTGACCGGAAAGCTCGTGGTCAACGCGGTCCTCGATGCGCACCCGGCCACGCGCCTCGCCTGGATGCCACGTCGGAGCGACCTCATCGACTACCTCGCCAAAGAACTGCGCGACGGCGATGTCTGCATCTCCATGGGTTGCGGCGACATCGCCTCGCTGCCCGACGAGCTGCAGCAACGCCGGACCGAGCTGCGGGCGTCGGCCAATTGAGCATCGCCGAGCGATTGCGCGGTGCGGCCGCCGACCTCGGCTCGCTGGCCAGGATCGACGAGCCGCTCGGCCCGTTGACCACCTACCGGGTCGGGGGACCCGCGGCGATCTTCGTCAATCCGAGATCGCTCGCCGAACTGCACGACGTCGCCGGCGTCGTCGACCGGTACGACTTGCCGGTGCTGGTGCTCGGCCGTGGCTCGAACCTGTTGATCGCCGATGAAGGGTTTGCCGGTGTCGCCCTCAGCCTGGCCGAGTGGGCGGACCGAATCGAGTTGGATGGGGTCGACGTGCAGGCCGGGTCTGCCGTTGCGTTGCCGGTGCTGGCCCGCCGGACTTCCGCTGCCGGCCTGACCGGTTTCGAATGGGCGGTCGGGGTGCCCGGGTCGATCGGGGGTGCAGTGCGGATGAACGCCGGTGGTCACGGCTCCGACATCGCCGCGTGCGTTGTTCGGGTCGAGATCTTCGACCTGCGCACCCAACGGTGCAGTTGGCGGCCGGTGGATTCACTCGGTCTGCGGTTCCGTGGCTCGAACCTCGTCGATCCCGAGGTCGTGCTGAGTGCCCACCTGCACCTGGCGGCGGGCGACAGCGCCCGCTCGGAAGACGAGATCGCCCACATCGTGAAGTGGCGCCGTGAGAACCAACCCGGAGGCCAGAACGCCGGGTCGGTCTTCGTCAACCCGATACCCGGCCAGCTCTCGGCAGGGGAGCTGATCGACCGTCTCGGCCTCCGCGGGTTCCGAATCGGCAGTGCGTTCGTGTCGGAGAAGCATGCCAACTTCATCCAGGCGGTCGAAGGCGCAACTGCCGCCGATGTGAAAGCAGTGATCGACGAGGTCCGCGCCCGAGTTGCCCGCGAGACCGGCTTCGAACTGCGCAGCGAAGTGCGCCTCGTCGGTTTCGACCAGACCGCTGCAACGAGCCGCGGAGAGTCGTCGCATGGCTGACGAGCGAACGACGCCGACCTCGAAAGGCTCCGGGCGGACCGGCAAAGACCGAGAACGCAAGCCGGTCGAGCCGACGACGCCGGCTACCGGTCCGGAGGATGTCCCCGACGTCGTGCTGGAGGAGCTGCTCGCCGCGTTCTCGGCCGAGGATGCGGAGGCGATTGACTTCGACGATCCGTCGATCGACCGCATGCTGGGTCTCGGCGACAACCCTGACAGCACCGAGGGTGACGTTGTCTGGAGCGTTCACGAGGACGCCGACGATGGGGGCGACGCGACTGCTCCGGCAGCGATCACCGACGCGTTGACCGCGTCCAACACTGTCGCCCTGATTCCGGCAGCCGACGCGACGGCGGCGACCGATCCCCCCGTCAAGCCGGCGATCACGGCGGAGGATGACTCGGCGCGCAAGGTGATCGTGATCGGCGACGACGACCGGCCCGATGCCCTCTACCTCGACGAGGAGTCCGGCGCTCGGTTGTGCGACATCCATGCGACCGACGACGACAAGTCGGGTGGCCGATCGACGATCGTCATCAAGGATCTCGACGAGACCGGCAGCATCGAGACACTGCCGGCCCGCTCGACGGGCTCGATGGACCCCCGGGTTCGGGCGCGACGGATCGCCGTGCGCCGGGCCAAGGGTCGCAAGCGGTTGATCTGGGTTGCTATCGCCGCGGCGATTCTCGTCGTGCTGGTCGGCGCGATCGCGGTGCTTGCATCATCGTTGTTCGACGTGCGTACCATCGACGTTCAGGGCGCCGTCTACACCGACCCGGTGGAACTGTCGGCGATCGTCGACGCGTTGAAAGGCGATGCGATCCTGCTCGTTGACACCCGTCAGATCGAACGCCAGCTGGAGAGCATCGCCTGGGTCGAATCGGCTCGGGTCTCCACGCAGTTCCCGCACCGCGTCTTCATCGACATCCGCGAGCGCAAGCCGATCGCCACCTTTGCGGGTTCCGACAGCAAGTTCCGGGTCATCGATCGCGACGGCAGGGTGCTCGACGTCGTCGACGGCGTGCCGATCGACTACATGCTGATCACGGGAGCCAACCCCGATGTCGAACGCGGCCAGTTCGCCGGTCGGCCGTTTGCGTCAGCGGCGCAACTGGCGATTGCGCTCCCCCCCGAAGTCCGCGCCTTGACGGAGTCGATCGGTGTCGATGCGACCGGTGGAAACCTGACCCTGCAGCTGCACAACGACCTGACCGTGCAGTTGGGCCCGGCCGCCGATCTCTCCGGGAAGCTGGTTCGCCTGCTCTCGTTGGTCCAGGGCGGCCTCGACGGGATCTGTGGCCTCGACGTCTCCACGACGGATATCGCCCCGACGAAATGCAGATGATCCAACGATGTCCACCGCTTCTGCCCTCGGACGTGCGAGACTTGGCGAAATGCCTCAATCCATTCGCCAATCAGCACTACGGAGGCTTCCCTGATGGCAGGCGCACCTCAAAATTATCTCGCGGTCATCAAGGTGATCGGTGTCGGCGGTGGTGGCGTCAATGCCGTCAACCGGATGATCGACGCTGGCCTCAAGGGGGTCGAGTTCGTTGCCGTGAACACCGACGCGCAGGCGCTCCTGATGAGCGACGCCGACGTCAAGCTCGACATCGGGCGTGATCTCACCCGCGGCCTCGGCGCCGGTAGCGACCCCGACGTCGGTCGCAACGCTGCCGAGTCGCACCGTGATGAGATCGAAGAGGTCATCAAGGGTGCCGACATGGTGTTCATCACCGCCGGCGAGGGAGGCGGTACCGGCACTGGTGCAGCGCCGATCATCGCCGAGCTGGCGCGCAGCATCGGCGCGCTGGCCATTGGTGTCGTCACCCGGCCGTTCAGCTTCGAAGGTCGCCGCCGTTCGGTGCAGGCCGACGCCGGCGTGCAGCGGCTGAAGGAGAAGGTCGACACCCTGATCGTCATCCCGAACGACCGGTTGTTGACGGTTGCCAACGAAAAGACCAGCGTGCTCAACGCCTTCAAGATGGCCGACGAGGTCTTGTTGCAGGGCGTCTCGGGCATCACCAACCTCATCACGACGCCCGGCTTGATCAACACCGACTTCGCCGACGTCAAGATGATCCTGTCCAGCGCCGGCTCGGCGTTGATGGGCATCGGCCAGGCCAGCGGCGAGAACCGCGCCGTCACCGCAGCGAAGGCAGCGATCTCCAGCCCATTGCTGGAGGCTGCGATCGATGGCGCCAGGGGCATCCTGCTCAACATCACCGGCCCGTCGGGCATGTCGTTGTTCGAGATGAACGCCGCCGCCGAGATCATCCACGGCGTCGCCCATCAAGACGCCAACATCATCTTCGGCACGGTCATCGACGACGAGTTGGGTGACGAGGTCAAGGTCACCGTCATCGCTGCGGGCTTCGACCGCTGGGACGGCGGGGCGACGGTCGCTCGACCGGGCGCCAAGCCCGGCGACAAGCCGACCGCGTCGCTGAAGGATCTCTTTGCCGAGCAACCAGTCGATCCGCTGGACGACGGCGATGATGATTTCGATGTGCCGTCCTTCTTGAAGTGACGCAGCGTCGATGATCGAGCTCGGCGGACTCGCCGAGCGACTCGAGCGAGTGCGTCAGCAGATTGCCGCCGCCGGCGGTCAACAGGTCGAGATCCTTGCCGTGACCAAAGGGCACCCGGTTGAGGTCGTCGAGGCGGCGCATGCGGTCGGTCTCACAGCGGTGGGCGAGAACTACGCACAGGAGCTCGTGAGCAAGTTCGGTGACCGATCGATCGATGTCGCGGTCCACTTCATCGGGCAACTGCAGACCAACAAGGTCCGACAGATCGTTGACCTGGTCGACGTGTACGAGACTCTCGATCGACACACGCTGGTCGTCGAGCTCGCCAAGCGGGCGCCCGGGGCCCGAGTTCTCGTGCAGGTCAACACTGCGGGAGAGGCGGCCAAGGGGGGCTGCGCGCCTGGCGACGTCGAGTCGCTGGTCGCCGAGGCCACCACGGCGGGTCTGGCCGTGGACGGCCTGATGACGGTCGGGCCGACCGTCGGTGGCCCCGAGGCTGCACGCGACGGGTTCCGACGGGTTCGGTCGCTGTGCGACGCACTCGGCCTGGCGACGTGCTCGATGGGGATGAGCGACGATTTCGTCGTCGCCGTCCAAGAAGGATCGACTCGCGTGCGACTGGGCAGCGTTCTGTTTGGCATGCGTCCAGCCACCAGCCCGCGAGTACGGTAATCTCAGGCGGAGGAGGACCAAGGATGCCGATCTGGAGAAACGCAATGGATTGGTTGGGACTGGGGCCCGACGATGCGT
>JBDTRP010000169.1:0-8493 GCA_039931555.1 Ilumatobacteraceae bacterium
GTCGGTGTCGCGGTCGGCGCGACCGTGGTGATGGTGGTCGCGGGCGGCGACGTGGTCGACGTGGTCGTCGACGACGTGGAGGTCACGGCCGATGCGGTGGTCGACGGACGTGACGTGAGTGGCGGGGGCGACGCTCGGTCGGCCGTACCGGTGGAGTTGCCGCATGCCGCGATCAACGCGAGCGTGGCAATGAGCCACACGAACCGAAGGCGGCGCACCGGTGCTGGGATGTTCAGGTCTCCACCGACTGCGTCTCGGTGCGTGCCCGGTCTGGCGCGTTTGCGGGTTCAGCCACGGCAGCGATGATACCGAGGCCGGTCGGCATCCTCAGGTCGCGGGCCACGCGGCGAGGATCGCGCCGTCGTCATCGACGATCTCCGCGGTGTACGGCGTTGCCTCGCTGAACACGTAGGCCGCGAACGTTCGATCCATGGCGGATCCAGCATCGTTGAAGGGCACCACGATGGGGTCGAGACCGGCTCGCACGACCTGGAGGTGTGCGGTGGGCGCCGTGCTCGATCGTGGCAGATCAGCCAGCACGTACGTCCGGGCGTTGTCGACCAGGGTGGTGATCTGCGGTCTGTCGTTTGCGACCGAGCCGACGCCACTGCCCGCCCACCGCCAATTGACGTGGCGTTGCCTGCCCGAGTACGACATCGTCACGCCGATCGCCCACGGTAGCGACTCGGCATCGACCCCCGACGAGACCGACGGGACCTGCGACGGCACGATCGCCGATCGCGGCGAGTTCACTCGCAATGCCTCGGCCTTCATGCCCTCCCACTCACTCGAAGGGACCTGATGGACCGTTCGGGCCACGTCGATCACGTCGGCCACGGTCATGGGAGAGCTCACCGTGATCACGTTGTCGCCATCGATCCACGCGGCCATGGCGTCGTCGCTTTGGCCGACGATCTTTCCAGCGACCGCCGGGAGGCCGTTGACGTCGAATGGCGTGGAGTCCGCGAGCAGGAAGCGAAGTGCGAAGTAGCGGTCGCCCGCCGCGCCACGGTCGAAGTTGCGCGTGCGCCGGCCGACGGTGATCGAGATGGCCGCGGTCGGATCATCCGCCGACACGTAGCTGATCTGTTCGGTGACGATGCTCTGAACCGCCAGCCACGGTTGCACCGTGCTGACGATTCGGTGGCCGGGGGTGAACCAGGCGTCGGTGAACTCGACCGCGCTCTCGGCGGGATGCACCGCGCCGGCCAGACGCACGAGATCGTCGTCGTTCCAGCCGAACGAGGTGATGGAGACGCCGAATCCGTCGACCGTGAACCGGGTGACGGCCTGCCCGCCACTCACGTGGGAAATCGCGATCGAAACGCCATCCGACTCGACCCGATAGGCGTTCGACGCGCTGAGCGTCGATGCTCCTGGGGTGGTGGTCACCGAGAACCACGAGCCCGAGTTCGCCGAGGCCCCCTTCGTGGCCCACAACTCGTAGGCGGACGTCTGGGCCAGCGCACCGCCGGTGGCCTGCACGCTGGCGTAGTGAACGCCGAACGTTGCAGGCAGTTCAGCCGCGAGGAACGGGACCGTCGCGGCGAAGGTCGTATGCAGCGCTGGGGGAGCGGTCGAGGCGCTGGTCGTACTGGCTGTGGTCGTGCTGGCGGTCGCTGCACTCGGTGCGTCGCTCGACGACGCCGAGCTTGCCAGGCCGTAGCCGATGAGTGCGGCGAGCATCGCGACCACCGCTGGACGCACCCAGCGCCTCGTCTCGTCGTCGGGTTGTACGTGGTTCGGCGCGCTGTCGCCGAAGGCATCGACATCGTCATCGATGACCTCGATGATGTCCATCGTTCAGACGTCTACGCCGGCTGGTCGGGTGTCTCGGCAGGGCGGGCGCCGGCGAACTCGCAGAACGCGTCGAAGGCGCGGGGCCCGTAGACGGTGCCGGGACCGCCACTGAGCATGATCGCGACACCGAGCGCCTCGGCTACCTCCTCGCGTGACGCGCCGGCCTTTGCGGCGCCGCGGGCATGCGCAGCCATACAGCCGTCACATCGGACGGCGACAGCGATGCCGAGTGCGATCAGTTCCTTCGTCTTCGCGTCGAGCGCGCCGGGAGCCATCGCCGCCGAGTTCAATGCGGCGTAGCCTTTGTACACATCGGGGATCGCGCCCCTCAGTGCTCGGCCCAGTGGAATGACGTCGTCGAGAATTGCCTGACCGTGCACGTGTTCGCTCATGCGCCGATGGTACGCCGGGCGGTGCGCCCTGGATCACCGACGCTGCATCACCGGACTGTCGCATCATCACATCGCACAACGCCTCGCTGGCGCGGGCGGCGTGGCTGGCGTCATTGCTGGTAGCCCTCGACGACATCGGGTGGACGCACACCGCTGAAGCCGGCATCGAGACCAGCTTCGCGACGAGCTCGACGTTGGCGCAGCAGGTCCCAGCACTGGTCGAGGCGCACTTCGACCCCGCGGAGGTGGGCCTCGTCGGCCTCGCTCAACGGCGAACCGGGCGCTGCCTTGTGCTCGAGACGGTGTTCCTCGTCGACCAGGGAATTGATCCGATCGATCAAGTCGTCATCGATGTTCATTCGAACCCCTCTCAGGCCCGCCTTGCTCCGACGGTGTCTGTTCACCGTCCAGCGTATGTCGCCATGGTGACGGTCCGACTGTGACGCCTGACAGTGGTGATGCGACGTGGAGACGAACCTCATCTCGGGTCCACGGTCCGCTGGGTCAGGTAGTGGCGGCAATCATGCGGCGCGAGGTGAACAACAAGACGGTGAAGGCGATGCCGCCGACCACTGCGAACGCCACCCGGAGGTCGTGCCATTCGGCGATCGCGCCTACGCTGACGGTGGTGAGCATGGCGCCGAGGCGTTGCCCGAGCAGCATCGAGCCGAGGCCGGTGCCGGCCGACACCCCGGGCAGGCGGGCAGCCGTGGCATAGAGCTGCGGGAAGACGACCGACAAGCCGAGGCCCCACACGACCAGACCGGCCAGCGCCACGGCACCGACCGGCGCGGTCACAGTGGCCAGCGTGCCGACGCCCACCAGGCTGACAGCCCAGGTGAACAGACGCCGCTCGCCGATGCGGTCGAGCACGTGGTCGCCGCCGAGCCGTCCGACCAACATCGCCCCGGCACACGCCATCGTGCCGAAGCCACTGGCTCGGCCGAAGTCGAACACGTCGCCCATCAGCACGGCCGACCAGTCGTTCGGCATGACCTCCAAACCGACCGCGCCGAGCGCGGCGAAGCCCATGAGGACGGTGACAGCGCTGAACCGCTGGCGCGAGCCAGTCGTTGATTCGTCATCGAGTGCGGCCGCATTGGGCGGCGCGTCGACCGGGATCAGCCGGCGCCGCACGACCGAAACGGTGAGGAACAAGATGGCTCCGACAACCAGCAACTGCCCGCGCACGCTGGCGTCGGTCGCTCGCAGCGGCCGCCGAACCGACCAGTGCGCCACCAGTGAACCCGAGGCTCCACATGGCGTGCAGGCGATTCATGATCGAGCGGCCGATGCGTTGCTGCACGATTACTCCCTGAGCATTCATCGCCACGTCGTTGCACACGTCGAGCATGCCCAGGCTGGTCAGCAGGACGAGCAACACCACGGCCGAAGGGGCGAAAGCGATCAGCGGCATACCGATCGAAAGCGCAGTTGCCGCTGCGGTCAGCACGCGTCGGCTGCCGAGGCGGTCCATCACCTTGCCGACGACCAGTGCTCCGATGCTTCCACCGAGACCGCCGCCGAGCAGCGTTGCACCGAGCCCGGCATTGCCGAGGCCGAGGTGATCGCGGATCTCGGGGATCCGCGGCAGCCAGTTCGAGAACGTCGCACCGTTGACGAAGAAGAGGACTGCAACCGCGGCAGCGGAGTGCCGAGTTCGCGGCTGGTCGGCTTGAGCCTGCCACTCTGCACGAGTGAGTGCGTACTCGACGTCTCCTTCCTCGTCGCCGGGGATTCGAACCGGCCACTCGGCGTGAAAGGTGCGCACGAGGTGCAGCCCCGACTTCTCCATCACCCGTCGCGAGGCCCCGTGAACCAACATCGTCTCTGCGACCACACGCTGCACCCTGTTCGACAAGAAGCCCATGTCGATCAGCGCCCGGGAACCTTCCGTGGCGTAGCCCTTGCCCCAGCAACCGGAGACGAGCCGATACCCGAGTTCCGGCTCGTCTCGCGGGCTTCCTTCGTGGGGACGGAAGTGGAACCAGCCGAGGAACGCGCCGGTCCCGCGCTCGATCGCCGCCCAGAAGCCGTAGATGTCGTGTGGGTCGTAGTGGGTGAGCCACCATTCGATCGTCTCGACCGCTGCCTCACGCGTGACGGGCTCGCCGTCCTCGATGAAACGCCGCACCTCAGGATCGCTGTCGAGGGCCAGCAGATCGTCAGCATCATCCATGGTGAAGCGGCGCAGCAACAGGCGGTCCGTCGTCAGAAGCACCTCCACGTGCTCAGTCTCGCGCGCGCCCGTGCCGAGCGAGGTCAGAGGAGTTTTTCTTCGATGAATTGAAGGCGCACGTCGACGCGCGCGACACTGCGCCGCACGTTGCAGCGTTCTCCTACGATTCGGCGTTCGCTCGCAAGCTCGTGGCGGTCGGTGCCGATGTGCGGGCCAGCAACCGTCGTGGCGCCCGCGTCGGGAGGAGTCACGCCATTGCACCGCGCAGTCCGAAACCGGTGCACACCGACCGTGCGCGCCCTGCTGGCCGCTGGTGCGGACCCGCACCAGCGGAGCGACAGCGGTTCGACTGCCTTCACGCTCGCCGAGTGGACCACTGGTCGCAGCGGAAGTGGCTCCGTCGAGGCCAAGCAGGAGCAAGCCAACATCGTCGGCTTGCTCGCAGCGACCGGCTGACTACCTGTTCCGCGAGATCGTTTCTCCGGCAGTGAGTAGCCGCCGCACAACTGATCGCTGGTGCGGGCGCTGGTCGGCTTCCTCGTGATCCCGCCGGTGGCGCGGCTCCTCGACCACGCCATGCCGCCCGTCGCCGGTCTGGTTGTCGCGGCAATGGCTGAACCGTTCGTGCTCGCGGTCGACGCCGCTCACAAGCGTGCACGGCGACGGTTGCGGCTACCTCGTGTGCCGTGAGACTCGTGCCGCTAGTTGACCACAGCGATGCTTCCGGCCCCGGCTGCCGCGTCGGCGGCGGCGATCACTCGACGAACCATCTCGCCGACCGGTTGCAGGATGGTTGCGTCGAGCGCATGGTCGATTCGTTCACGCGCATGCTTGCGGCCGGCGCGATCTGGTGCGATGACCTCCAACAGATGCGCCGGACCGACCATCGAGAGCAACGCGGCGGTTCGCAGATCGAGATCCATGTCGCCCGCGGCAGCAACGCGAAGTGCTGCGATGACCGAGTCGCGCACGTGTAGCCCCACGACGTCGTGATGCGGGCGGAGGCCGCCACTCGATGCTGCCGCCACACCCTCCTCGACGAGTCCCGCCATGGTCGCATCCCATGTACCGAGCCCGAGGTGATGGACGAGCCCTCGGTCCATGTGCGACAGCACGGCCCTGATCTTCGGGCCCTTCTCGATGATGACCGCGGTGGCGGCGGCCAAGACCTTGGTCCGCGGTTCAGCCCGACCTGTCACGACCAAGCGGTTGGCTCGGTCCGCCGGCTGGATCACGTCGTCGAGCACCAGGTCCGCCAGCATCAGGCCGGCCAGACACGCGTTGAGCGCGCTGCGTTGCCCCATGGCGTGCCGACCCGACGCAGGGTTCGTCGCCAGCAGGGCGAGGTCTTCGGCGAGCCGCATCAGCCGACGTTACTGCGGCGGTTCCAAGGCGAGGTCGAGCGCGGCGATCGCCTGCTCGGGGCCGGTGACGTGAATCGCATCCCAACCCGCAGCCCGCGCACCCGTCACGTTGGCGAGGAAGTCGTCGAGGTACAGGATGCGGTCGGGTGTGAGCCCCAATCGCTCGGTGGTCAGTTCGTAGATCTCCGGTTCGGGCTTGCGACAGCCAACCTCCGACGAGTCGATCACGAGATCGAAGATCTTGAAGTCGACGTGCTTCTCGATGTGTTGCCGGAACTCTCTGAAACTGTTGGTCAGCAACGCAGTCGTGATGCCCTCCGCGCGCAGCGCGACGATGCGGTTGACCACATCGTCATGCACCCTGAACACCCCGTCGAGGATGATGTCGAACTCGTCGCCGCTCAACGTGATGCCGGCCTCGGCAGCCCACGGCTGCACGAGCTCCTGGAATCCCTCGACAGCGATCTCGCCACGTTCGGCACGATGCCACGGATGGTCGTCGGTCGACACCTCGGGCGGGCCCATCAGCACGTGCAGCAACTCCTCCATGCTCACACCGTGGCGTTCGGCGACTTCGGTGATGCGATCGGTGATCGGGCTGATCAACACGCCACCGAAATCGAACACGACGGCTGAGTAGCGGTGCGCGCTCATAGCACCATGTCTACCGGGAGAGGCCGGCGATACGAACCGGCGTTCTTCACCTGAACTTTGTCGCTGGGAGGTCGCTCAGCGACCTGGGAGCGACAAAGGTCGAGTGAGCCACCCCGGCGAAACGCCGTGGCCCCTGACCGGCTGCAAGACTCGCCGGGCATGATCGACACCAGCAACTACATCCGATTCGAACGGGTCGACTGCGTAGAGAGCACCGAACGCGGCCTCCTCGCCCGCCTGCACGGTGAGCTGTTGCGCGTCGACGTGGTCGGCGACGATGTCGTGCGGATCAAGATCAGCCGGGGTGCGACCTTCGACGAATCCCCGACCTTCGCGGTCTGTGTCGATCCGCTCGCAGGCGTTGTTGATTTCGCAGTCGAACAGTCGCCGGATGTGGTGCGGCTGCGTACATCGGCGATGGTCGTGTCGTTGTGGCTCGACCCGTTCCGCCTCGACGTGCACCGCGCGGACGGCACCGCGGTCGTCGAGACCGCCGCCGATCTCGCCGGCAACTACTGGGCCTACGCGACCTTGAACGACGCGTTCACCTTCCGCCGGCGATGCCGCCCCGAGGACGCGATCTTCGGGCTCGGCGAGAAGTCCGGGCATCAGAACCGCCGACGGCGCGACTTCACGCTCTGGAACATCGACGTCCTCGACCCGGAGCGAACCAAGGAGTTCACCGCCGGCCGGCCGACGACCTGCGTTCCGAGAAGACCAGCATCGAGTTCGACCCGTACTACATCGCGATTCCGTTCTTCTACCCGCGAGCGTCACGGAGCGAGTCGGTAGGTGGTCTGTCGTCCAAAGCGCGCCACGAGCTATCTGGTGGGGTGATGTTCGGTTGGTTTGTATCGTTGAAAGCTATATGGAATGGGGGTTTTCGGTCGACGGTGGTGTCGAACAGGTGTACGATGGCGCGCATCGGAAGCGACGCGGCGGTGTTCGACGAGATCGGCTTGACCGGCACCGGATTCGTCGACGCGTGGGCCGCTCACGAATGCGAGGCCGCCCGCCTGGCACTCGCCGCGCGGCGACTCGAAGCATGCGGCGATTGGGCGCATGACGGGTCGCTGTCGATGACCGCATGGTTACGTCATCACTGCCGGATGAGTCACCGCGACGCCGCCGCGCTGGTGCACCGCGGCCGGTTCCTCGACAAGTTCCCGGCGATCGCCCGAGCAGCCTGCGATCGGGTGCTGTCCGCCGGCCAAGTCAACGCGTTGCGTGCGGTCACCAACCCAGCTGTCGAAGCGGTGATGGCCGCACAACAAGACGAGATCGTGGCGATCATCGCCCCACTCACGGTCGCCGACAGCGAACAAGGCGCCGCACTGTGGCGCCAACGTGCCGACGCGATCGTTGATCTGCCCGAACCGGTCGAACCCGAGTGCGAACTACAGTTTGGGCGCACCGCGGACGGTTTGGTCGGGAGGTTCGTGCTCGACGAGAACGGCGCGGTGCAATTCGAGCAGGCGATCCGTACCGCCTCGACCTGGGACGGCAAAGGTGACACCCGCGACAACCCGAGACGTCGCGCTGACGCCCTGGTCGAGGTATGTGCGTTCTTCAACGCCAACCACACCCGAGCGGGCACACCCCGGCGACGCCCACACGTCGAATTGATCGTCGAAGCCGACATGCTCGATGCCACACCGTTGGCGTGGACCACCGATCACGCCCATGTCGGCGTGGCGACCACCGACATGTTGCTGTGCAACTGTGTGATCCACCGGGTGCTACGCGCCCGCGACACGATCTTGAACTACGGGCGGGCGACCTACACCGTGCCCAAAGATCTGTTCCGTGCCGTCGCCGTCCGCGATGGCGGCTGCCGCTTCCCCGGCTGCGACCGCCAAGTCTCGTGGTGCGACGCCCACCACATCCACTACTGGCGCCACCTCGGCCTGACCGACCTCGAAAATTTGGTGTTGCTCTGCAACCGTCACCACCACCACGTCCACCGCCACAACCTCCACCTCAAACTGCTACCCAACAGCGACCTCGACATCACCTTCCCCAACGGCACCACACGCACCAGCCAACCCCGCCACCCACCCAGCAAACGAGGACCCTGAACAAGCGGCGGGCCGAACGCGGGCTC
>JBDTRP010000170.1:0-8296 GCA_039931555.1 Ilumatobacteraceae bacterium
ACTTCCACCAGGGCGAAGCGACCTTCCCGTTCGGCGCGCACATCGCCGTCGTCGAAGTCGACCAGGACACCGGCAAGGTCACGCTGCTGCGCCACATCGCCGTCGACGACTGCGGCACGGTGCTGAACCCGCTGCTGGTCGAGGGCCAGCAGCATGGTGGCGTCGCCGCCGGGGTCAGCCAGACGCTGTACGAGCACGTGGTCTACGACGAGGACGGCAATCCGCTGACCGGCAACTTCATGGACTACGCGATCCCGTCGGCCGCCGAGTTCCCGAACTTCGAGGTACACAGCACCGAGACGCCGACGCCTCTCAATCCGCTGGGCGCCAAGGGCATCGGCGAGGCGAGCACGATCGGCAGCACCCCGGCCGTGCAGAACGCTGTCATCGACGCCCTGGCCCACCTCGGTGTACGTCACATCGATCTGCCATGCACCAGTCAGACCGTCTGGCACACCATCCGCGACGCCGAGGCCGGAACACTCGCCGATCCGTGGCGCGAACCGCCGTCGATCTTCGCCAGGCTCGCCGGTAGCGGGCAGGAGATCGACGAGACGAGCCTCGACGCGGCCGAAGGAATCTGACCGAGCACGGCGTTCAACACGCTGGCAACGCGGCAACCGAGACGACGCAAACCATAGAGACGCCGGCTCGAGCACCTCGCCGGTCGAATCGTGCAGCCACAGAATGGTACGTACGATTCTGTGGCTGCACAGTTGTCGAACGAGTCGGCACGAAGCTTGGCCTTCTTCACCTCGGCGAAGGGGAGCTCAGTAGGGTTGGGTCATGCCTGAGGGCGACACGATCAGGCGGCTCGCCGACAAGATCGGCAAGCGGTTCGTCGGCGAACGCTGCGTCCGCTGCGTCACCCGCGACCCACGCCTCGTCGGCGTCGACCTGGCGGGCGCGACACTCGTCAGCGTCGATGCCATCGGCAAGCACCTGTTCATCCGCTTCGACAACGCGATGACCGTTCACTCGCACCTGAGGATGACCGGCTCGTGGACGGTCGGTTCAGCGACGCGCGAGCCGGAGTGGCGACGACGGATCGAACTGTGGATGGACACCGGTCGACTCACCGGCATCGATCTGCCGATCGTCGAGTTGATCGCCACCTCCGACGAGGCGCGAGTGGCCGGTCACCTCGGTCCTGACCTGTGTGGGCCAGACGAACCCGACATCGACGAGATCACCGATCGCCTGCGCCGCGAACCCAACGGGGCGTTGGCGACCGCATTGCTGGACCAACGCAACGTCGCCGGCTTCGGCAATGTGTACGCGATCGAAGTGCCCTTCATCTGCGGCGTGTCACCGAACCAGCCAGTCGCGGCCATCTCGGGTTTGGAGGACCTCGTCGGTGTCGGCGTTGCGCTGATTCGCACCAACGCGGCACGCGGCCCGCAGAACACCACGGGTCGGAGATTGACGACGGCCGACCAATGGATCTACGCCCGCTGCGGTCGACCGTGCCCGATCTGCGGGACCACCCTCGATGGCTACGGCGAACGCGTCAGTCCATGGGGACGGGTGTCGGTGTGGTGCCCGACATGCCAGCCAATCGAAGATGCGCGCCGGGTGGACCCAGCGCGCATCATCAAGCTGTTGGCGCTGCACCCGGCGCGACGAGAGGCCTCGTTCCTTCGGGGCCGCTGAAAGTGCTAGCCCTTGTCGCGGACGTCGACGATGGCACGCATCCACGGATGGATGAGGCATATGAACTTGTACGAACCCGGGGCCAGGCCCGAGACGACGACTGGCGGAAGACCCGGCGCGCTACCGCTGCCTCCCAAGAACACCGGGTTCAGCTCCTTGGCACAATCGCCAGCAGGAGGGCCGACGAGCCCGAGGGCGTCGTTGATGAACTGGACACAACCGGGCCCGAACTCGTCGACCTTCGTGAAGCTGTGGAACTCGCCACCCTTGACCTCTGCGCTGATCGAATCGCCCATCTTGAGGTCGATCTCGTCAGGCTTGAAGCTCCACTTCTCGTGGCCGAAGTCCATCGGGTTGAGCTGGGCGAGGAACTCGCCGAACGTAACCAGTTCGCCGCTGTGAGGCACGCACGTGCCTGGTCCGATGGCGGCATCGAACGACGCCGGATCGCATCGGTCCAGCATGCGCACCCGACGTACGTGACCGCCGCCGCCTTTGGCGTCGGCGGATGTCGGTAGTGCGATGGCGGTGAGAGTGAGTATGGCGATCGCGCCGGTAACGAATTTCCTACGCATGTTCTGTCCCCTTGCAGATCAAGCATGCCGTGGCACGCAGTTGTCGAAGGTACGCCTGTGGGTCGCACGCTTCAATCAGCCAATGGTCTTACGCCACTACGCCGCCTCATTGCTCGTCACCCGTTGTCCGGTCGGGACGGTCGTTCTGCCCGACCGTCCCCCCCGACTGCCCGTGCGACCCTTCAGATCGGGGCCGCTAATGTGGAAACTGGTGACACTCAGCCAACCGTAAGGAGGCGTCCATGGCCGATCTCGATCACCCGGTGACCTACGTTGCCCAATCGCAGCCCATGTCGTGTTGGGCAGCGTCGGCAGCGATGATGATGGGCACGACAGAGACCGACATCCTCACCCAGTTCGCCGACTTCGGCGACGATGGCGCCGACGAACCCGAATGCCAGGCGTTGGCCAGCCGGCTGAGCATGACCATCCTTCCCGAAGCCTGCCGAAACGCCGACGGTTGGTGGCAGATCCTCGGTCGCGGCCCGGTGATGGTCGGCATCCCGAACCACTTCATCGTGGTCGGCGGGATCTACACCGACGATGCCGGCAACTCGCAGGTACACGTGTACGACCCCGCTCGCGGTGAGTACTGGTCGACGCTCGAGACCGTCGAGAGCGGCTACGAGGCCGATTGGAACTTCAGCTACGACCTCTTGCAACGCTGACGCCAACGCATCGACGACGATGGCGGTTCGGAGCGGCTTCCCGGCGAGCCAGCCGCTCACTCGTTGGGTTCGATTTCGGTACTCCCAGTACCCGAATCGAACCCGTTGAACCTGGTCGGGTGCGCTGTGAGTACCAGCGATGCCGAAATCGCGCCCGACGAGTCCCCGCGGGGTGGCGCGCTCCGATCGGCGCTTGAGCGCCTGGGGTACTTCCGTCAACGCCGTACCGATCATCTCGCGGCAGGTTCACCTTCGGCTTGCTCGGGGATGTTCGCGCAGAGCCACAGGCTTTGTGCACAACGCAGCGTGTTGGCTCACGGGCAGCTTCTGATGGCCTCGTCCATTACAGACGCTGATGTGCAACACCTGACGTGGCTGTCGAACAGGATCGGCGACCAACTCCTCGACTCGGTCGTCATCACCACTGGCTCGGAGGCATACCGGCGACACGATGGAACTGCCGTTGTGCCCGGCGGCATTGCTGGGACCCTGAGTGAGCTCGATCAGCCGCCGCGGCTCACCAGGCTGCGCACGCCGCTGGTGAACGCAGGGCTGCTGAAACCAGCGGGGCGGAAGGTAGCGAGGTCGATCAGTAGCGGGGCACGAACCCCGCTGAACTGTGGCTGGTCGATCGCAATCACTTGCCGACCGCCGATACGGATCCCGTTGCGCAAGATGAGGTAGGCGAACCGGAATGCACCGGCAGCATCAGTGTGGACAGTCGTGAACGGCGGCTCGCCCTCGAAGGCCAACTGCACGTCGATGCTCGGTGGGAAGCCGGAGCCAATCGCTGCCGTCACCTCACCAGCGCTGACCACACCGGGATTCATCTTCAACGTAGGCGTGTACACAATCGCAACAACAGTGCCCCTCACGCGCAGGATGGCTTGCGCTGTCTGGCCACCCGTGCCGAGGACCCCCAACGTCGCCGACATCGCGCCCTCGCGCGTCACTGTCGACACCACGTCGATCGCGCACGAGGCGCCCGGGGCGAGCGAACCAGTACACGTGTTGCCAGAAATCGCGAACTGATCAGCGCCGGTGCCGCTAAGGCCCGCACCTGCCAGAGGCACGGCCGTCTGTCCAGGATTGCTGACGGTGAACCTCTTGGACGGGAACGTCGTACCGATGGCACCGCTGCCGTAGTTCGCGGCACCCGGCGACATCGTCAAGGTTCCAGGCGTTGGTGCAGGCGGCGCGAGCCCATTGCCAACCAGCGATGACGACACCGACAACCCATCACCGGACACGGTCACCGATGAACTCGCCCCACCAGGTGCTGTCGGACTGAACACCAATGTGACCGCGCAGACTGCGCCGGGGGCAAGAGTCCCGCCACAGCCGTTCGACGTGATCGAAAACGGCACCGCAGGTGGTGCGACCGACGAGATATTGATCGGAACGCTGGACGTGTTGGTGACCACGGCGTTCTGTGGCGCCGATGTGGTCCCGGGGGCGATCGTGCCGAAGTCGAGGCTCGGTGTGATGTCGAGCGCGATCGGCCGCTGCCGCATCCACACATTCTGGTCTGTCTTCATTGTCGTGCCAGAGAGATCGGTGTTGGCGGTCGAGGCAAAGCCGACATACCGCCCGTTCGACGACATCGACGGCTCGGATGCGCCGCTCGACACCGGTGCCCCACTCACTCCGAACGAGACGAGATCGAATGCGGCGGAGTCGAAGAGTCCGGACGTCGACCGCGCCACCCATACCTGGGAGTTCTCGAACTGGTCTTGTTCCGTCAGCGCAATCTGAGTTCCATCGGGACTGATCTCGGGTTGACCGAGGCCGAGACCACCCATGACTTGACCCGGCGTGTCGGTGACCAGCTTGGTCACGCCGGCGACGCGGTCACGCACGTAGACCTGCTGCACGGTCGTGGCAGGAAGGCTGAGGAAGTCGGGGCTGTTCGAGACGAAAGCCACGTAACGGCCATCGGCCGAAATCGATGGGTCGTAGCTGAACCCAGAGGCAGGGTTGCCGTTGGGCGCGACTGAGATGAACTCGGTCGTGCACACGACGGTCTTGCCGGCGACACACGGCGGTGTCCAGCCCACAACGAGGTCGGTGATGACGCGGTTGAACAGGATCTCTCCGCCAATGGCGACGAAATTTCCGTCGTCACTGATATCGACCGAGTTGACAGAGCGGAAAGCTGCGGAAAATCGGTTTTCGGCAGACGTGCTGGTATCGATCTGGGCGACGCGAGGCGGGGACCCAGCGACGGTGGCGAGATATGCGACGAACCGTCCATTGGCGGATATCGCCAGCTGACCAATCGCATCACCGGTCGCGGTAAGAAGCGGAAAATCTGCGGCGGTCGATACCTGAACCGGCGCACTACCAGCGGTGCAACGATCCCACGTATAGATGTCCCATTGGGCCGGGAAGAAGATGAAAAAGCCGGTGAAGAAACCCCAGAACGCTACATGACATCCGTCGCGACTGACGACGCCCGCCGTGGTGCGATCGACCAAGAAGGGTTGCGGCACGACTGTGGTCGTGCCAGCAGAACGGTCGCGAACCGCGACCTGAACATTGCCGAGTGACACCCCACTGAACGGCGGAATCGCAGTGAACACGACGATGCTGCCATCGCCTGAGACCGACGGCGAATCGTCGGTGGAGATCAGCGGCCCAGACCCAGCCGGATCGACGGAGATCAGTTCGGCGGGTGCGGCTGCCGATGAATTGCCCTCGCCAATCCAGCCCACCGACGCTGCCGCGAGCAGCACGGCAAGCGCGACACGACCTACCCGGCCACGCGCCGGGTTGCGAAAACTTGCCGGACGCCGCCGAGGTCCACCCATACGGGTTACAGCGAACACCGTGCCAGCCGGTTTGTCAACGCACGCTCGGGCAAATGGGTATCACCCGCCACGGAAGAGTGACCGCACGCCGGCGGTGATCGCCGGGCTACTGAACCCACTCGGCCTGAAGGTGGCCAGGTCGATCAACAACGGCGCGCGAACCCCGCTGAAGTCGGCCTGATCGATCACGACGATCTCGCGCCCACCGACGCGGATGCCATTGCGTAGTAGCAGGTAATCGAACCGGAACGCACCCGATGCGTCGGTGTGAACGGCGGCCAACGGGGGTTCGCCGGCGAACGCCAACTGCACGTCGATGTTCGGAGGGAAGCCCGCCCCGATGGCCGCGGTGACCTCACCCGGGCTGACGACGCCGGGGTTCATCTTCAGCGTCGGGGTGAACACGACCGGCACCGACGTCCCTCGGACGCGCAGCGTTGCTTGGGCCGCTTGGCCTCCGGTACCGAGGGCACCGAGCGTCGCCGACATCGAACCCTCACGCGTGACGGTCGCGGCTACCTCGACCGTGCAGGTCGCCCCCGGGCCGAGCGATCCGCTGCACGTATTGGCGCCGATTGCGAACTGATCCGCTGCGGAACCACTGAGCGCCACGCCGGCCAGAGGAACCGCCGTCTGGCCGGGATTCGACACGACGAACTGTTTGGCGGCCACCGACGCACCCACCGCCACGGTGCCGTAGTTGGCCGACGCTGGAGCGATCGCCAACGAACCGGGCACCACCGTGGCTCCACGTCCTGCCCCGACCAATGACGCGGAGACCGACAACCCATCACCGGCCACCGTCACCGTCGAACTGGCGCTGCCCGACGCAGTTGGGCTGAAAACGATCGTGACCGCACACGTCGCACCCGGTGCGAGGGATCCACCACACCCATTCGAGGTGACGGCAAACGGTGCAGCCGGTGGGGTCACGGCGGCGATGTTGATGGGCACGCCGGAGGTGTTCCTGACCACTGCATTCTGCGGAGCCGATTGTGCTCCCACGTTGACCGTGCCGAAGTCGACCGTCGGGGTGATGTCGAGCGCGATCGGGCGCTCCCTCATCCACACGTTCTCATCGAGGGGCATCCCGGTGCCAGCCAGCTCGTCGTTGGCGAACGAGGCGAACGCCACGTATCTACCGTTCGACGACATTGATGGCACGGTCGAGTCCTTGCTCGTGGGCGAGCCGTTGACCCCGTATGACACCAGGTCGAACACCGAGGTGTCGAAGGAGCCCGATGTCGAGCGGGCAACGTAGATCTCGGCAACATCGGCGGCGACAGGTGCGAAATCGCTGGCCCGCCGTTGCAGCACCACCTGCGTACCATCGGGACTGATCTCGGGCTCGTCGACGCGACCATCCATCGGCGAGCCGGGCGTATCGGTGACCAGTCGTGTCGTCCCGGCGGTGCGGTCGCGCACGTACACCTCGGTAGTCAACACCCCGTCCGGCAGGCTGACGATGTCTGCGCTGTCGGACATGAACGCTACGTACCTGCCGTCAGCCGACAACGACGGGTTGGAGCTACTGCCTGATAAGACCTGTCCTCCGTCGTTGACCGAGAGCAACTGGGTGTTGCAGACAACGGCGACACCCACCGCGCACGGCGGGGACCAACCCATCACCACCGCGTGAGTGCTGTCGTTGATCGTGACATCGCCACCGACGGCGAGGAACGCGCCGTTGTCGGAGATATCGATCGAGTTCGGATTGCCCGGTCCGAGGAAGAACTGGCTCTCGACGATGGCCCCGCTGGTATCGATGCGCGCAATTCGACGCCCCGATGCAAACGTCTGGGCGACGTAGGCGACATACCTGCCGTCGGCGGATATCGCCAGCGGACCGATCGAGTCACCAGAGGAGATCAGCGCTGGGAAGTCGGCCGCCGTGGAGACGAGGACGAGGGTGGCGCCCGGGGTGCACACATCCCACGTGTAGATGTCCCAGTGCGCTGGGATGACGATCGGGATGATGAACGGAGGAAATGGAATGGGGATGTTGAAGGTGAACGACGGCGAGAATCCCCAATAGGCGACATGACAGCCGTCTCGGCTGAGCACGCCGCCGGTCGTCGCTGCACCGTCGGGAGGGAACGGCGCTGGCACTGCGGTCGTGGTGCCCCCAGCGCGGTTGCGAACGTTGACCCAATCGCTACCGAACTCCGTCCCGGGCGGTGGGTGGGCCGTGAACACGACGACATTGCCGTCACCCGAGACCGACGGTTCGGCGTCTTGCGAACCCATCGGGCCGCCGAACACCGGGTCCAGCGAGATCAACTGCGCGGCGGCAGCGGCGGCAGAGTGCCCCTCACTGATCCAGGCGACCGAGGCACTCACGAGCAGGCCCGCCACGACACCCCGCCCCGCCCGCCGAGCGCGAGACGGGCCGCGGTTCACTTCTGGAAGCCGCCAAACGAACCGGAGATCGCGCAGCCGGGCAGCGCCGGGCCGGGCTGGGTACATGTGATCGACATCGTCAGGTTCGAACCCGGGTTGAACATGTACGGGGCCACGAAGTGGAGGTCGAGATCGCGGAAGTTCTCCAGCGCCGACTGCATGATGATGTTGCCGTCGCGCTTGATCTGCA
>JBDTRP010000171.1:0-113086 GCA_039931555.1 Ilumatobacteraceae bacterium
CATAGCTCACCCTCTCAGACCAGATCCCGATTACACCGTCTTTCCGACAGACCCTGTTCGGACGACACCTCGCCGCCACGAACTCGACGTATCGATCCAGCACTTCAGCCCGCAACAGCGGGCGCGACACAACCTTCGACACTGACATCGCAGCGATCCCCGATCCACACAGATCCTGCTCGGCGAGCAAGAGGCCGACAAGCCTCCCCGATCACCGGAATATCTACAGATCGGCGCCACCCGCCGCCGGCGGCCGCCCGCCGGTCGGTCCGTGCAGCCACAGAACGGTACGTACGATTCTGTGGCTGCGCAGTTCGCCGATCGAGTCGCCAGGTGGCGCATATTGCCTCCGGCTCCTCGACGCAAGCACGATGTCGGGCACAGAACCGCGAGCGCGGATCTCTCTGGCAGATCTGGCGAGCCTCTATCGAATCCCGTCTGCCGACCGCTCGAACATCGGTCAGATGCGTCCATCGTCGTGCGAGCGCAGGCGCTTCAGAGGGTGTCGTCCGCGAACAAACAGAAGGGATGGCCCTCTGGATCAAGCATGACTCGTACGTCTCGCAGGGGCTGCTACTCGGCCAGCCGAGCTCCCTGTGCGAGCGCCCACGTCACACCGGCATCGAGATCGGCGACACCAACATCAAGGTGCGTCGCGTTGCATTGCGAGGTATCGACAATGACGCATGACGTCTGTGCACAAAGATGCGCTTGCTCCGCTTGCCAATCGGGCACGCTTCCCCGATGGGCGTCGATACATTCAACGAGCGTGTCTGACGACTTCGGCGACCGGCTGCGCGCCGCCGCTGAAGTGCTGGAAGCGGTGGTGGCCGATCGGTCGCTGCTGGCATCGTTGCCGTTGCAGGAGCGCACGCGGCTGCTGAATGCGGCAGGCGATGTGTACTCGCCCGATGTCGATGCGCGGCGACGCCAGATCAAGGCCGAGCGGCGGCTGCACAAGGCGCAGAAGGCTCGACGCGATCAGCGAGCCCTCGACGAGACCGGCATTCGCACGCTTCGATCGAAACCGGTGTTCACCACGCCGGACGTCTTCCCTCCGGTGGATCTGGAGCCGGACGACATCGGCAACGACGACGCTGATGCGCGGGCGTCGACTGAACCGCGGCACTGCTACGTGTGCAAGCGGAAGTACGCCCAGATCCACTTCTTCTACGACCAGCTCTGTCCCGAGTGTGCCGAGTTCAACTACACCAAGCGGACGGAAACAGCCGACCTCAGCGATCGGGTCGCACTGCTGACAGGTGGCCGAGTGAAGATCGGCTACCAGGCAGGCATCAAGCTGCTGCGCGCCGGCGCACATGTCATCGTCACGACTCGGTTCCCGCGTGACTCGGCGCTGCGCTACGCGAATGAGCCGGGCTTTGAGGAATGGGGCAATCGGCTCGAGATCTTCGGCCTCGACCTGCGCCACACACCGAGCGTCGAAGCGTTCTGCCAGCATCTCGACCAGACCCGTGATCGTCTTGATTTCATCGTCAACAATGCGTGTCAGACCGTGCGTCGACCTCCGGGCTTCTACGAGCATATGATGCAGATCGAGGACGCAGCGATCAGCGACATGCCCCCGGCGGTGCACCGCTTGCTGGGCGACTACGAGGGACTCCGTCGCCAGGACATGCTGCAGGCCAGCTGGCCCGAGTCGGTGGAATCGAGCGGTCCTGCATCGATGCCTGGCATCACCCACGCTGCGCAACTGTCGCAGACTCGGTTGTTGCCGTCCGAAGACGAAGGTCTCGACCTGTTCCCGCTGGGACGATTGGACGCGGACCTTCAGCAGGTGGACCTGCGCGACAAGAACTCTTGGCGGCTGACGCTGGCTGAGGTGTCGTCCGTCGAGTTCCTCGAGACGCAACTGGTCAACGCCGTCGCACCGTTCGTGCTGAACGCCCGCCTGAAGTCGTTGATGTTGCGCACCCCCGAGCGCGACAAGCACATCGTGAATGTGTCGGCGGTGGAGGGACAGTTCTACCGACGACTGAAAACCACCAGACACCCACACACCAACATGGCCAAAGCCGCATTGAACATGATGACGCGCACCTCGGCAGCCGACTACCACGCCGATGGGATCCACATGAACAGCGTCGACACGGGATGGATCAGTGACGAGGATCCGGTGTACATCGCACGGCGCAAGACCGCCGAGCAGTACTTCCATCCGCCGCTCGACATCGTCGATGGCGCCGCACGCATCGTCGACCCGATCATCGCCGGGTTCACCACCGGCCGACACGTGTGGGGCCAGTTCCTGAAGGACTTTCGGCCGACCAACTGGTGACGGCCGGGTGAGGTGAGCACTACGAACCCCTTCGTCTAGGGTCGATGCAGCGTGATCCAACTGACAAGTCCACCCCGATCGCAATGACGGGCGACCCTGCGCTGGACGACGCGTCGGTCGGGCGGGCCGTCGCCCGGCTGTTCGCCACCGCCGACCGGGTCCCACCTTGGGATATCGCACCACTCGTCGAGGTCCTGCGCGATGCCGTCGGTGCCAGCAGCGCGCGGCTGTTCGTCGCCGACTACGGCCTGCGAATCCTGCAGCAGGTCTCGATGACGAGCGGTGAGGGCGAGACAATGATGATCGAGGGAACCGTCGCTGGCCGCGCGTTCGCAAATGACGAGATCATCGCGTCGGCCAACGAGGCCGTCATCTGGATTCCGCTGACGGATGGGACGGAGCGAATCGGCGTGATCGAACTGGCCTTCGACTCCGGCGACTCGGTGCGGCGCGAGGTGTTGAAGCCCGTCATCGCCGCGCTCGTGCTGCTGCTGGTCGCCCGACGGCGCTACTCGGACGTGTGGCACCGCACACGGCGGTCCGAACCCATGTCGCCCGCCGCAGAGGCGCAATGGAGCTTGCTGCCCCCACTGTCGTGCACTACCGCCAATGTCTCGGTCGGCGGGATCCTTGAGCCGGCGTACGAGATCGGTGGCGACTCGTTCGACTATGCATTGAACGATCACCGTCTCGACTTTGCAATTGTCGACGCGGTCGGCCACGGCATGTCGGCAGTGTTGATGTCGACAACTGCAGTCGGCAGTCTCCGCAACGTGCGGCGCGAGCAGGGCGACCTCACGACCGCGTACCGACACACTGATCGGTTGATCGCCGCTCAGTTCGGCAAGTCGCACTTCGTCACCGGTCAGATCGGCACCGTGGACTTCTCGACCGGTGACCTGAGCTGGCTCAACGCCGGACATGTCTTACCGATGCTCGTCCGCAACGACACCTACGCCGGTGAGTTGCAGTGCTCCCCCTCGATGCCGATGGGATTGGGCGGCGATGTCGTCGACGTCGCCACGATCGCGTTGCAGCGCGGTGACAGGATCTTGTTCTACACGGATGGCATCACCGAGTCGAGGTCGCCAGACGGCACGCTCTTCGGCGCGGACCGTCTCGCCGACTTCCTCGTGCGTTCGTCGCTCGACCAGGTGCCCGTTGCCGAGACCGTGCGCCGGCTCGCCGCCAACGTCGTGAGCTACGTGGGCAGCGGTCTCCACGACGACGCAACGTTGCTGTTGATCGAGTATCGAGGCGCTGGCGACGAAGCCTGAGCCCGGCACGGTAGAGCCACTCAGCCACGGTGGACCGACTGCCAAGCCTTTGCCTCGGCACAACGTCGACGCAACATCCTCCTGAACCGCGCATCGCGATACTCCGATCCGGTCCATTCGTCGAAAGGTTTGCCATGTCGACAACGAAGAGCGGTTGGTGCTCCCCGGGAACGTTGCTGCGGTGCGCCGCAGCGGTGGCGATCGCCGCAACCAGCTTGGTATGGATCGATTCGGGGGCCCGAGTACAGGCGGCAGATCTGGAGATCTCGACTCCCTACCCGTCGGTAGTCACCCGCCCGGGATCCACGGTGAAGTTCGAACTCTCCGTCACTGCCCCCGCAGTCAGCGTCGCCCAAGTCGCGGTCGATCAGATGCCGACCGGCTGGAAGACGACGTTGCGAGGCGGAGGGTTCGTCGTGAACGCAGTCACCGCGGCACCCGACACGCCCGGCAAGGTCACCGCTGAAGTGACGGTGCCCCCCGACGCTGCGGCGGGCGACTACACGATGGAGGTCACCGTCACCGACGGTGCCGGCCAGTCGGCCCTGCCACTCGACGTGCAGGTGCAGGCCGAGGTTGACTCCGGTGTGGGCGTGAAGGCCGACTTCCCGTCGTTGCGCGGCGACCCCGGAACCGCGTTCAGCTACACGCTGACCGTCACCAACAACACCCCTGAGACGCAGACCTTCACCTTCGCAGCGCAAGGCCCCGAGGGATGGACGGTAGCCGCGTCGCCGGTCGCGGCGTCCAACGCCAACACCGTGTCCGTCGACGCCGATGGAACGTCGCAGGTGAAGGTCTCGGCGACACCTCCCGACACGGCCGCCGAGGGCAGCTATCCGATCGCGGTCACGATCACGTCGGACTCCGGCGCCTCTGGCTCGTTCCAACTGACGGCTGAGGTCACCGGATCGTCGAAACTCGACGTCGCCACGGCCGATCAGCGGTTGAACTTCAGTGGCAAGGCGAACAGCGAGAAGCGGGTGACATTGGTCGTCGGTAACACCGGCACTGCGGCCGTCGACGCTGTGCAGTTCGCTGCCACACCACCGTCGGGTTGGGCCGTCACGTTCGATCCCCCCAAGGTCGACGAGGTCAAGCCGAACGAGACGACCCAGGTGGTGGCCATCATCAAACCCGCCAAGAACGCTCTCGCCGGCGACTACGCGATCGGGCTGCGAGCAAGCGCAGGAAGCCAGGCTTCGACCCTCGACCTGCGCTACGGCGTGAAGGGATCGCAGGCCCTGGGCATCATCGCCATCGGCATCATCGCCATCGTCTTCCTCGGACTGGCGTGGCTGTTCCGCCGCCTCGGTCGACGATGACCAGGGCGATCACGGCTCCCTCGGCGCTCCCCTCGACCGAGGCGACGGAAGCAGCGGTGCCGGAGCACTCGATCGCCCTGGAGACCAGCGATCTCACCAAACGATACGGCGATCGCACCGCGGTCGACTCGCTGTCGCTGCAGATCCGCCGTGGCGAGATCTTCGGGTTGCTCGGCCCCAACGGTGCCGGCAAGACCACCACCATCTTGATGCTGCTCGGTCTCACCGAGCCGACCGGCGGTACGGCGCGCGTCGATGGTCTCGACCCCCGGCGTGACCCCCTGGCGGTGAAGAGTCGCGTCGGCTACCTGCCCGACGACGTGGGGTTCTACGACGACGCCACGGCTCGCGAGAACCTGCGGTACACAGCACGCCTCAACCGGCTTCGCGAACCGGACGCGACGGAACGGATCGAGTACCTGCTCGACCAGGTCGGTCTCAGCGAGGTGATCGACCGACGCGTGCGCACGTTCTCGCGAGGCATGCGACAACGCTTGGGGCTGGCCGACGCGTTGATCAAGCGGCCATCGATCCTGATCCTCGACGAACCAACCGTCAACATCGACCCAGAGGGCGTCCGCGAGTTGTTGCGGTTCGTCCGCGACCTCCGTGACGTCGAGGGCATGACCGTGCTGCTCTCGTCGCATCTGCTCCATCAAGTCGAGGAGGTCTGCGATCGGATCGGCGTCTTCGTGTCCGGCAAGCTTGCCGGCCTCGGCACAGTCAGCCAGTTGGCGAGCCAACTCGACGATGCCTGGGTGTTCGAGTTGGAAGTCGATCCGGGCCCTCCCGGCACGCCGTTGCGCGAGGTGTTGCACGCGGTGCCTGGCGTCGGCAACGTCGGGGTCGACGGTCGCGGTCGGTGGACGATCGACGCATCCCACGACGTGCACGCCGAACTGTTCGCCGCGGTCGCGGCCGCTGGGTTCACGGTCAACCACTTCGTCCGCCGCGGTGCCGACCTCGACGCGATCTATCACCACTACTTCACCGGGAGGACCGCATGACAGCGAGCATTGCGTCGGCGCCAGACGCCATCGTCGAGCGCATCGCGGAGCGCAACGACGTGGCCACCCACCGGCTTCGTGGTGGTTGGCGGATCGTGGCCCGCAAGGAGTTCGAGGACCACATCCACTCGGTTCGGTTCGTGATCCTGGTGGTGCTCGTCTCGCTCGCCGGTCTGGCGTCGGTGCATTCCGCCAGCGGTCCGATCCGCGACGCGGCCAATCAGGCCACCGCTGTGCCGTCGATCTTCTTGTACCTGTTCACGCTGGCGCCCGACCGGGTGCCGGCGTTCCACGAGTTCATTGCGATCCTCGGTCCGTTGCTCGGCATCGCCTTCGGCTTCGATGCGGTCAACGGCGAACGCTCGCAGCGAACTCTGCCACGTCTGGTCGCCCAGCCCATCCACCGCGATGAGGTGATCAACGGCAAGTTCGTGGCCGGCCTCGGCGCCATCGCCCTGGCTCTCGGCGCAGTCATGGCGGTCGTTGCCGCCTACGGCATGCTGCGGCTGGGCATCGGGCCGACGACCGGGGAAGTCATTCGGATGATCGCCTTCTTCGTCGTCGCCGTGGTGTACATCGCGTTGTGGCTGGCATTGGCGACCGTGCTGTCGGTGCTCACCCGCCGGGCCGCCACGGCTGCGCTGGCCGGCATTGCCGCGTGGTTGGTCTTCACGTTGTTCGGCGGCTTGATCGCCGGATTGGTGGCTGACACCGTTCATCCCGTGCCGACGTCCAACCCGACCGCCGAGGCGTTGCTGGCCAACGCCCGCCTCGAGCAGAACGTGAGGCGATTCTCGCCGTCGGAGCTGTACCAGGAAGCCACCACTGTGCTGCTGAACCCCTCGAAGCAGTCAACGGGCCTGGTGATCGAAGACACGGGTGCGCAGGCGCTGCCAAGCACGCTGTCGCTTTCCGAGAGCTTGGTGCTCGCCTGGTGGCAGGTCGCCGCCCTCGTCGGTGGCGTCGTCGCGCTGTTCGCGGGTGCGTACGCGGCGTTCATGCGCCAAGAAGTTCGGGCCTGACACGGGCCGTACCGAGGAACGCGCGGGTAGCTCGATGACGAACCTCGTGGGTGCCGCCGAGGCCAGCACGACCCGACCGCCATCGGATCGCAACAGGTTCCTGGCCAAGAGCAGCCCCAAGCCGTGACTGCGATGATCGGGATCCGTCGCGTCGTCCAGATGACCCTCGTCGCTGATCGCGATCTCCACGGTGCGGGCGTCGTCGATCGCCACGCGGACCTCGACGTCACCGCTGCCGTGCACCAAGGCGTTGTCGAGCAGGATCTCGATGCTCTGGGTCAGCGCCCCCGCCGTGACGTCGGCCTCCACCGCCGGCGGGCTGACGATGCTCAGCTTGCGTCCGGCGCGTTCGAACTGTGCGGCGATCTGGTACACGTGACGGCCGACGAGCGCGGCGACATCGGTGCGCGCCGACTTGGCCGTTCGCCCGGTTCGGGCGAGGTTCAACAGTTCATTGATTCGATCATCGAGGCCGGCAACCTGCGTGAGCGCCTCGGCAGACTCGCGTCGCGCGACGGGATCCGAGCTGTCCGCGATCAGTTCCAGGCTGATCGCAATGGCCGTCAGCGGCGAGCGCAGCTGATGACTGGCGTTCGCACTGAACTCCCGCTCGGCGGCCATCAACTGGGCGACACGGTTCCCACTGTCCTCCAGCGCCTCGGCGATCGCGTCGACCTCCGACACGCCACTGCGAGGCGCAACGACACCGGCATCACCGGCACCGAGCAACGCCGCGGCCTGTGCGAGGCGATCGAGCGGGCGACTGAGGTGACGGGCCTCGAGCAGCGCAGCCACAGCAGCGACCGCCGCGACGATGAGGCTCAGGAGCACGATCATGTTCCACGCCTTGCGCACGCGTTGATCAACGGGCGCCCGGTCCATCGATACAACCGCCGACAGGTCGGGGTCCTGCACCTCGACGGTGATGACCGCATCGGCAAGCACCGGTCCGGTGCGGGCAACGACGGTCCCGCTGGAATCCCGCAGTACGACCTCGGTCCCGGCCGGAGCCAGTCGCTCGACGTCGGCGGTCGTCAGCGGACCCTGCTCGATCAGGCGGTCGGTCAACGAGATGATCATCGTCTCGGCTTGCGCGGTCAGGCGCAGTCGGGCATTGGCGCGAACCTCTTTGGCGAACAGCACGCCACTCGTGATGCCGGCGATCGCCAGGATCGCCACGACCAGCGTCAGACCCGACCGGACCATTCGACTGCGCAGCCTTGTGCCCATGGGCCTAGATTCGCGCGTCGAGCGCGGGAAGGGTCAGCGGATGGCACAGCTGCTATTGGTCGAAGATGATGCAGCGATCGCTCGACCGTTGCTGCGGGCCCTCGAACGCGCCGGGCACGCGACGCGTTGGGTGACCACCGGTGGCGATGCGGAGGTCGCCGTGTTCGACGCCGAACCCGAGCTCGTCGTGCTTGATCTCGGCCTGCCCGACATCGACGGCCTCGAGGTCTGCCGCCATCTGCGCAGCTCCCACGAGCACCTGCCGATCATCATGCTGACAGCGCGGCACGAGGAGCTCGACATCGTCGAGGGGTTCGAAGCCGGCGCCGACGACTACATGACCAAGCCGTTCGGGCTGAGCGAACTGCTGGCCCGCATCCGGGCGCGACTCCGAGCCGTGACGGCGACCCGCCTGGAGTCCGAAGACATCGCTGTCGATGTTGCCGCTCGCCGAGCGTGGCAAGCCGATCGCGAGCTCGGCCTGTCGACCAAGGAGTTCGACCTGCTCGCCGAACTGGTGAGGGCCGCGGGCACCGTCGTCAAGCGCGAGCAGTTGATGGACAAGGTGTGGGGCACCGACTTCGTCGGCAGCACCAAGACGCTCGACGTGCACATGGCCTGGCTGCGTCGCAAGTTGGGCGACGATGCGGCTGCGCCGCGTTACATCACCACCGTGCGCGGAATCGGCTACCGGTTCGAGGGGTCGGCGTCGAGTCGATAGCCAACGCCGGCCACGGTGCTGATCGTCGGCGAGTCGGTACTGGCACCCGACAGCTTCCCACGCAACGAGCTGATGTGTACGGCGAGGGTGTGTGTCGACTTCGACCAGAACGTGTCCCACACGTCGGCCATCAGTTCGTCCTTGCTGACGGACTCCCCGGCACGCGTTGCCAGGGCGGTCAGCAGGTCGAACTCGCGTGCGGTCAGCTCCAACCGCTCACCCGCGACGGTCGCCTGACGGGCGCCACGATCCACCCGCAATGCGCCGACGTCGACGACAGCCGACGACCGATCGAGATGCCGGCGAATGCGGAGTGTCAACACGGCGAGCGAGAACGGCTTGGTCACGTAGTCGTCGGCGCCCGCGTCGAGTGCGTCGACGACGTCGACCTCGTCCCGACGGCCGGTGACCACGATGATGGGGCGGTCGGGATGCCGGGCGCGCAGTTCTCTGCACAGTTCCACACCGTCGCCATCGGGCAGGCCGAGATCCACCAACGCGATGTCGTGATCGTCGACGCGCAACGCCTCGCATGCCGCAGAGACAGCCGTGGTGTCGAAGCCGCCCTGGGCGAGCCCGCGCTCCAACGCCTGTCGCACCCCTGCCTCGTCTTCGACGATCAACACGTTCGGTTGCGACCTCGTCACCACGCACAGCCTGCCTGATCGGAGGCCGCTACAAACATCGCGCCGAACTGGGTCCAAGGAGAAGTCGCCATCTGGGCCACCACCCACCACCAATACACCGCCGGCTCACGCGTCATGGTCTTCGTCGAAGGCCCCAACGGCAAGAGCGAACAACCACCCGAAGCCGCCTGGCTGACCCTCGGCCAAGCCGCCAGCTGACTGGGCCGAGAGTCACGCCGCTGGCGATCAGTGCTTCGTGGCGCGGTCCTTGACCTTGTCGACGAGATCCTCCGCCTTGTCCTTGGAGTCTTCCAGGAACTCCTTGACCTTGCCGGCGTTCTCGTCGGCCTTGCCCTGCTTCTTCAGATCCTTGTTGTCGGTCAGATCGCCGACGGCCTGCTTGACCCTGCCCTTTGCTTGATCCAGGTTGTTGTCCATGATGTCTCCTACGTCGTTGTAGCGGATTCAGTCACGGAGTACCCGGGGGCACCGAACGCCAAACCACACGCCGGCGACGTTTACGGCCCCGTCGCACCGGGTACCACCAAGACCATGTTGCTCGCATCCGGTATCGTCGTCAGCGGAGGCCTCATCGGCCTCATCCTTCTCATCGTCATCATCGTGCTCATTCTCCGGTAAGTGATGCGCCGGGGCGCGATGTTGAGTTCCCCGTGATCACCGACCACAATGGCGACGATGCCAAGTCGTCGACGTCCAAAGGCTCCGCCGCCACGCCCGCTCTCCGACGCTGAGCGTTTCGCCCAGAGCCTGCGCGACTCCGAGGAAGCTGATCGACGTGCCAAGCAGGCCGAGATCGATCGCAAGGCGGACATCGAGCAGCGCAAGATCGACGCCGCCGAGCAGGCCGCTCGACTGCGGCGCGCCCAGGCAGCGCACCAACGCGCCGTAGAGGTCGTCAAGGAAGCGACGCGGACCGGCAAGGGCGCAGCAGAAGCTGACCTGGCGTGGCGTGACGCCAAGGCCGAACTGCTGGAGCTGGAGACTGGCAAACGTCCGGCGTGGGCGGCGGCGCGGCCAGTCGAGCCGACCGAACCAGCCGAGTCATCGGAGACGTCGGAGTCGGCCGACGGTGACGATGCCGAAGGCGAAGGCGAAGGCGAAGGCGACAACGACGCCGACTGAGTCTCGGGGCGACGTCGATGGCCGCTGTCGATGACACCTCGACTGGTTGGGGTCACGATCCATCGCGTAGGTCTGCGAGACGTTCAGCGGTGAAGCGAATATGCTCGAAGCTCACCACGCAGCCGTCACCGGTGGGCGACTGGGCCTCGAAGCCGACCATGTGCCCGTCCAGCGCCTCGCCGAGTGTGAAGACGCGGATCAGGCGCCACGTCGCACCGTCGGTTGATGCGTGGAATGCGTAGACGTGGTCGATACGCGACACGCGGAACCACACCGACCGGTCGGCGAGGACGAAGGCATTGGCGTCGTCGGAGAAGTCACGGGTCACGACCGACACCACCATCGGCTCCGCCGCCGGAGAGAGCTCGAAGCAGAACTTCGCCCAGTGCCGCGCGTCGATCCAGATCAGAAGGACCCCGGCGTCGTACTGCGCCGCAAAGTCGACGGTGACCCGGGCAGCGAGCTGGAAGTCGCCCGCGGGCGAGGTGCCGAGCAGCGTCGCCGCGTTGAGCATGGATTCGGCGTCACCGGAGCCCTCGCCACCGGGGTTGACGTACAGATCCGTGTGTGCCGGCGCAGACGCCATCACAGCACCCGCCCGCTCGTCGCGGCGCCACACGTCGAGCTGCGATGGGGTGACGGGAAACGGGAGCTCGGGCACGGGCAACGCGTCGATCATCTCGCCGACTGTAGGAGCCGGGGCCGGGGACCGCAGCACCCCTGTGGAGTGTCTCAGGCGTTCCTGGGTGCCTCTCAAGACTCCACAGGGAGTTCAGGCGGCCGACCTACAGCAGACGGCGGTCGGTGGCCCAGGCGGTGAGTTCGTGCCGGTTGGAGAGTTGTAGCTTGCGCAGCACAGACGAGACGTGGGTCTCGACGGTCTTGACCGAGACGTGGATGCGCCCCGCGACCTCTTTGTACGTGTACCCCCGGGCAATGAGACGGAGCACCTCCTGCTCGCGTTGGGTCAGCCGATCCATGTCGGGATCCGACGTGACGGGCACGGACCCGGCGAACGCATCGAGCACGAATCCGGCAAGACGTGGCGAGAACACCGCGTCGCCCGCATGAACCCGACGGATGGCATCGAGCAACTCCTCACGCGTGATGGTCTTGGTCACGTAGCCACGGGCACCGGCGCGGATCACCCCGATCACGTCGTCGGCGGCGTCCGACACCGACAGCGCCAGGCACTTGGTATCGGGCAGGTCACTTGCCAGCCCTTCGAGGATCGCCCGCCCACCACCGTTGGGCAGGTGCACATCGAGCAGGACGACATCGGGCTTGGTCGCACGGATGGCGATGATGGCCTCGTCGACCGAACCGACATCGCCAACGATCTCGACGGCGTCGCCGATCTCCGCCTTCACGCCGGAGCGGAACAGCGCGTGGTCATCGACGACGAACACGCGGACCCGAGCCGTCATCGCAGCACCACCAGCTCCCACTCGGTGCCCGCACCCGGCGACGAGTCCAAGACTGCCTTGCCGCCGATGCGCTCGATGCGATCACGAATCGACATGGCAATGCCGCGACGGTCGTTGCCGATCTCTGCAGACGCGAACCCCACGCCTTTGTCGCGCACGAACGCGGTGATCGCTGTTGGCTCGACCTCGATGTAGACGCTGACCAGATCAGCCTGGGCGTGCTTGGCCGCGTTGACGGTCGCCTCGCGCACGGCCAACAGCAACGCGTCGACCGCGGGCGTGACCTCGACATCACCGACCACGACGAGGTCCACCGGCATCCCGTGATCGAGCTCGACCTCAGCGGCGATGCCCTCGGCCCGAGCACTCAGCGAGCCGACGACGGCGCTGGCCTTCACGTCGTACAGCCAGCTGCGCAGCTCGCGTTCCTGCCGACGGGCCAGCATGACCATCCGCCGCGGGTCCGACGCGGCTCGCTGCATCAACGCCAGTGTCTGCAACACCGAATCGTGCAGATGTGCCGCCATGTCGTTGCGCTCTTGATCACGGATGCGGGCCCGCTCCTCGTCGCGCAACTGGGTCGTCAACCGCCCGACGTATGGACCGACCAGCACCGCTGCGCCCGCCAGCGCCATCGCCAACGCGGCCAGTGCGGCGGGCAACTGCTGCACACGCACGCCACGCGCTACCAATGCAACGACACCGGCGAGGGCCAAGGCCACACCACCCAAAGCACGCAACGGGGTGGCCCGGCCCTGCAACACACGCTCGAGCGGGTCGCCTTCCGGATGCGACTCGCGGCCGTGATACCACAGCAGCGCCGAGCCCGCGGAGACGACGACGGCGGGCACCATGATCGTGTCTCCCGGCCACACGCCGATGTTGCGCGCCGTCATCAGCAAGCCGCCGCTGGCCGCAGCGACGGCGATCGATCGCGCCGAGACGACCGCGTGATCGGGTTCCGGTGGAAGTGGCAGCTGGTCAGGCGGGGTACTCAGTGCGAACGCCACCACGTACAGCACCACCCCGGCACCGCCGGTCAGTGTCAGCACCAGTAGAGCAACGCGCACCACGTAGCTGTCGATGCCGTACCGGCGGGCAATCCCACCGCACACGCCGAACAGCATGCGGTCGGTCGACGAACGGGCGAACTCGATCCGACGGTCCCCGCGCGGCGATGCAGGCGTCGTGTCCATGTGCATATCGTGGCATCGAATGGGATCCGGCACATCAGGTGGCAACCCTGATCCCCCGCCACCGAACTCAGGGATCAACCAGGGTCATCCCCGATGGCGGCGACCGCCGCGCATCCGTACCGTGCAACCCATGACCAATCTCGAGACGGAGCCAGCCGCCCTGCCACCGCCTGCTCCGGCGACCCCACCCACCCCCGACCGACGCTGGGCGCGATCCGATGACCGGATCGTGCTCGGCGTCGCCGGCGGGTTGGGTCGCGCCCTGGCGATCGAGCCGCTGTTCGTGCGCATCGCCTTCGTGGCGCTGGGGCTGTTCAGCGGCGTCGGCATCGTGATGTACGTCGCCGGGCTGGCGTTGCTGGCCGACTCGCCGACGTCGCCGCCGACGTCCACTGCCCGCAGGATCGGCGGGGGCATTGCCGTGCTGCTGTCGTTGCGCTGGTTGTTCAACGGCGAGGCGCACCTTCCTGGGGCCGGCTGGGTCGTGGCCATCGGCCTGCTGGGCGCGGCGATCGCGCTGTGGCGCGGACGGACTCCGCTCGAACCGCTCCCGCCGCTCCCTTCAGCCGACGTGCGCACCGACTCCGCCGGCGGCTCCACGGGTGAACGATGGGATGCCTTGACGGCCGAGCGTCGCAGGCGACCGCGCCCCCCGCGGTCGCCATTGGGCCTCTTGACGATCGGCTCGGCGACCGTGATCGGCGCCTTGGTCTGGCTGCTGAACGGAAGTGCCGGCAACCGCGGGGTCTGGGCGTTCGGCTGGGCCACGGTCGTACTGGGCGTTGGCATGGTGGTCGGCGCGTTCGCCGGCCGCGCTCGCTGGTTGATCGTGCCGGCGATGGCGACGACTGTCGCTGCCGTCACTGCATCGGCGCTGAGCTTCGCCGGCGTCGGTCTGGACCATCGCTCGGGGGATCGCACGGAGTTCGTCAGTGCCGGAAGTACCGTGGCCGCCCGGTACCGCACCGGCACCGGCAGCTTCGAGCTCGATCTCACCAGCTACCCCGATGCCGCGTCGACCGCGATCGAGGTGGGCGTGGGTGATCTGACGGTTCTCGTTCCCGACAACGCGCACGTGCAGATCGACGCCCGAGTCGGCGTCGGTTCGATCGAGGCACTCGGGTCGACGAGCAACGGCTACCGACGCTCACTGACCATCGACGACCATCGCGATGGCGCGCAGCTGATCAAGTTGAAGCTGCGGGTCGGCGTCGGACACCTCGAGGTTCGTCACGGGTCGTTCTTCGACGGCGTCCCAGCGGACGGCGTGGTCCCGACCACTACGGGCTTGCTCGACGTGCTCCTCATCCCGAAGCAATCCTTCGGTGATGGCACCGTGCTGTTCGTCGACGGCTCGATCGACTTCGGCGACGGACGTCGCATCGAGGCCGACGGTTCGTACCAGATCCCGATCGTCGAGCAACGCGCCGACGGGTCGGTGCAACTCGACAACGGCGCCATCATCCGCATCGACGGCGTGGTGGTCACCCCGGGTGGGTTCACCATCCCGAGACCCAGCCCTCCCTCGCCGCCCGGCGCCTCGGCCACCTCCATCTTGCCGACCGCAACCGTGGCGGTCCAGCCATGAACACCCATCGATTCGACCCGGTCTCGGCCGTGTTCGGGGTGCTGGCGATCATCCTCGGAATCGCCGCGGTCAACGGGCGGCTCGGCAACCTCATCAACGACCGTCCCGATGCGCTGATCCCGCTGCTGGTCTTGACCGTCGGTGCACTGGCGGTCATCGTCGCGGCGCGGCGGTCATTTCAAGATGTTGACCGCGCGGGCGACGACCAGCACGACCGTGCCGAGTGACACGATCGACTGCAACATCATCGCCATCTTCGCCCAGCGCGCCAACGGCAGTGTGTCGGTGGGGCTGAACGCGGCGGCGTTGGTGAACGACAGGTACAGGTAGTCGAAGAACTGGGGTTGCCAATCGGCTGGCGAGAGATCGGGCATCGTCATCTGCGGGAAGAGGAAGTCGGGGTACGTCTTCAACGCCAGCGCCCGCGCCGCCGGACCACCTCGGTCGAGGTTCCAGTACCACATGCCGAACACGATCACGTTGGTCAACCAGATGGCGCCACCCGTCAGCAGCAGCGTCGTGGCGCTGTCTTGAGATTTGCCACGCAACAAGGCGGTGATCAATCGACCGGCGGACCCGGCGTTGGCCAGCGAGATCACAGCGATCAGCATGATGCTGACCGTTCGTAGTTGCGGCGAATGTCGGGTGATGCGCCGCGGATGGGCGACCGACAGCCCGATGCCCAACATCGCTCCCAACGTCGGCAGCAGCCACGTTGGTGGGATCTCGTACCGGTTGGGAATCGCGACCTGCAACCCCACCGCGACCGCGACCGCGATACGCACCGGCCAGGTCGACTCCCCGTCGGTCAGCCGCCGCCAGGCCGGCACGATCACGGAGGTGGGGATCAGCTTGGCGGGCAGCGCGAGCAGACGCTCGAGATCGTCTCGCATGCCACCTTGTTCGTCCGCTCGATCCTCCGGAACCGTCACCCGTAAAGTCTCGCACGGCCACCGATCGCGCCGTGGTAGGCCTCAGCCGCCGATCGGGCTGTACGCTTCGACCTCGATCTCGACGAGATGCGCCGGATCGATCAGGCGTGAGACCTCGACCATCGTCGAGACCGGGCGGATGTCGGCGAAGACTTCGCCGTGCGCCGCGCCGACCGCCTGCCAGTCGGAGATGTCGACAACGAAGATCCTTGTCCGCACGACCTGTTCGAACGTGGCACCAGCCTTGGCCAGGGCATCGCCGACGATGCGCAAGGTCACCCTGGTCTGCTCACCGGCGTCGCCTTGCCCGACGACAACCCCGTCGACGGTCGCCGTGGTACCGGCAACATGCACGTAGTCACCGCTGCGGACCACCCTGCTGTACCCGACAACGGACTCCCACGGCCCGCCTGAACCCCATCGATCGATCGCTGCTGACATTCCTGCAGCCTTGCACACGGTTCGCGAGCGCTGATCAGCGTTCAACTTCGCGGGTCGTCGCGCCGATACAACGATGATGACCAACGGCGGACGCACCACTTTCGTGAGGGCTGTCTCGGCGGGCATACCCGATCGAACGATCGTCGTCGCCCTCGTCGTGATCGGCGTCCTTGCTGCCACGGGCGCTGCACTGGGAACCTTCGCCGCGGTGCGCAGTCGTCGGAACCGGCACTTCGCCCAGTTGGCACTGTGCGACGATCTGACCGGTGTCGGCAACCGTCGCCGTCTCGACCGTGATCTGGCGATCGAGGCGGGCAACGGCGATACGCCTGTGGCGGTGATCATGGTCGATGTCGACCACTTCAAGCGGATCAACGACGAGCACGGCCACGACGCCGGTGATCAGGTACTGCGCGCCGTCGCCGATGTGCTGCGTCGCGAGGTGCGCACCGGCGACGTCGTTTACCGCTACGGCGGCGAGGAGTTCTGCGTGCTGTTGGCCCAATCCAACACGACCGAGGCCGGCCAGGTCGCCGAACGAATTCGATTCGCCGTCTCGCGAATGGCGCTCGCCGTCGACGATCCGCTGACCGTGTCGATCGGCGTCGCCCTCGGCAAGGGAGCGCATGTCGCGCAGACGATGCTGCGCGCCGACGAGGCCCTGTTCAAGTCGAAAGACGGTGGCCGCGACCGGGTCACACTCGCAGCGCAGCCGTTACTCGGGCCGATGGCGGTTTCGCTCCACCCCGACCCGACGCACGGCGCTACGTTTGGCTGACCACTCGCCGACCGGAGCATCCATGACCGCAATGCATTCCGTCGGCAGGCCGCGTCCTGCCGTCGATATCATGCCTGCCTACCGCCCGGGCAAGGGCGCTGCGCAGGCCGAGGCGGAGCACGGCATCACCAACGCGATCAAGTTGGCATCCAACGAGAACCCGCTGCCACCCATCCAGGCGATCGTCGATGCCGTCGCCGCCGCGGCGCAAGGTGCCAACCGCTACGCCGACCATCGCGCCACCGCAGTGCGCGACCGGCTGGCAACGCGCCTCGACCTCAGCGCCGACCAGGTCACGGTCGGCGCCGGCTCGGTCGGCCTGCTGCAACAACTGTTTCTCACGTACGTCGACCCGGGCGACGAGGTGGTCTATCCATGGCGTTCGTTCGAGGTCTACCCCGTGTACACCCAACTGATGGCCGGCGTCGCGGTCACCACTCCCCTCACCGCCGCCCACGCATTCGATCTCGGCGCCGTCGCCGCGGCGATCACCGAGCGCACCAAGTTGGTGCTGCTGGCAACGCCGAACAACCCCACCGGCACTGCGTTGTCGACCGCCGACATGGCCACACTGCTCGACGGCATCTCACCGGCGACGATCGTCGTGATCGACGAGGCCTATCGCGAGTTCCTCGATCCAGCACTCGGCGATCCGGTGCGCGACCTCATCCCCCGGTACCGCAACGTCGTCGTGACCCGCACGTTCTCCAAGGCACAGGGCATGGCGGGCATCCGTGCCGGCTATGCGATCGCCGACCCCGAGGTGATCTCGGCGATCGACAAGACCCAGTTCCCGTTCGCAGTCAGCGCGCTCGCTCAGGTCGCGGCGATTGCGGCGATCGATGCCGAAGCGGAGATCGAGAGACGAGTTGCCGACATCCTCTCTGAACGGGCCCGGGTGATCGTCGAGCTGAGCTCCGCGGGCTGGCAGCTTCCCGATGCCCAGGCCAACTTCGTCTACCTACCGATCGGCGAGCACACCGACGAGATCTACCTCGGCCTCGAGAAGCGCGGCGTCGTCACGAGACCGTTCAGCAACGAGGGCATTCGGGTGACCATCTCGACGCCCGACGAGAACAACCGCTTCCTGCGAACCCTCGCCGAGGTGATGGCGGCGGTCAGCTGAGCAGCGACGCCGCGTCATCGCTGCTGGGAAGCCCAGATCGGCAGCTCGACCTTCTCGCCTGAACTTTGTCGCTGCGAGGTCGCTGAGCGACCTGGGAGCGACAAAGGTTCGGTCAGCTGAGCAGCGACGCCAACGACCACACCGCGGCGGTCAGCCCGATCGCGCCCATCACGATGCTGCGGCCGATCGGCGCCTTGGCGAGATCGCCCTCCTTCGGCGGCGGCGGCTTGATCAATGCCAACAGATTGCCGGCGAACAATGCGCCGCCGAGCGCCAGCACCAGATAGGCTAGGAGGTCGTCGCCGAGGAACACACCAGCAAGTCTGGCGGCCCGCTGCTGACACCGCCACCCGCCGGCGCGACAATTCCGCAATGGCGTTCCATCACATTGCCCTGGCCACCCGCGACACTGCAGCAACACACCGCTTCTACACCGAGGTGATGGGCTTCGAGCTCGTCAAGGTGGTCGTCGGGCCCAACCCCGGCGAACATGGCGGTTGGAGCAAGCACTTCTTCTTCGCCACCAATCCCGCCGTCAGCCTCGACGAAGGGCTGATGGCGTTCTGGGAACTGCACGACGACCAGATCGGCGACCAGTTCCCGGTCAACTTGAACAAGGCCATCGGGTTGCCGAGCTGGGTCAATCACATCGCCTTCGACGCGGCCACGATCGACGAGCTCCACGAGCACCGCGATCGGTGGCGCCGCCACGGCCTGACTGTTCCCGAGGTCGATCACGGCTTCTGCGTCAGCATCTACACGACCGATCCCAACCGCAACATGGTCGAGTACTGCCACACGACCCGCGCGTTCACCGATGCCGAACGTCAGCGGGCGATCGACGTGCTGCTCGACCCATCACCGCGGCACGACGACCACGGTCCGACGATCACCATGTGGGACCCCCTGGTCCCCGTCGCCTGAACGTTCAGCCTGATTGCGTCACCACGCACCGACCTCCCACCACGGTCGGGCGCGATCTTGGTACTGCGGCTACCGATCTCGCGCCCGTTGACACTGGTTGGGCGGGATTTCGGTAGTGGGGATGCCGGTCTCGCGCCCGTTGCGCACACACGCCGTGAAGATGGCAGGGTTGTGACAGCGCGGGTCGCGTGTACCTGATGCGTGGAGGGAAGCGTCGTGACGAAATTTGGATGGTTGTCGCCGGTTGCCGGTCATGGGGGGAGCAACTTCCAACCCATCGTGATGTACCAGGAGGAGCACATCCTCCCCCACGTGCTTCCACACTTCGACTCGGTGTGGATCGCCGATCACTTCTACGGGTTCGACAAGGCGAAGACGGAGGGCTTCCTCGAGGGATGGGTCACCTTGACGTGGCTGGCGGCCAGGTTTCCCAATGTGATGCTGTGCCACCACGTGCTCGGCCACGGGTATCGCAACCCGGCGCTGATCGCCAAGATGGCAGCGACGCTGCAAGTGCTGTCCGGCGGCCGGTTCATCCTCGGCATCGGCGGTGGGTGGCGTGAGGACGAGTACCGCTCGTACGGTTACGACTTCCCACCGACGGCTGTTCGGTTGCGCCAACTCGAAGAGGTCGTGCAGATCTGCCGCCTGATGTGGACCGAAGCGCACCCCAGTTTGGCTGGCACGTACTTCCAGATCGACGATGCCGCAGCGACGCCGCGACCCGACACGGTGCCGCCGATCTGCATCGGGAGCTCCGGCGAGAAGATCGGTCTGCCGATCGTCGGACGACAGGCCGACATCTGGAACGGCGGCTACCGGGACGACAACGATTGGAAGCGCAAGCGCGACATCGTGCACGCCGCGGCCATGGCTGCTGGCCGGGATCCCTCCGACATCACCTGCTGCGTGACCGTGGCCGGTGATCTCCCCGACTCCGATGCGGCATCGGCGCAGTGGCTCGAGCGATTGACCCATCTGAGCGAGCTCGGTGTGAAGTACTTCGTGATGGACTTCGGCCATCCTCTCCAGGCGGAACCTGGCATCCGCTTCATCGAACAGGTCATCGGCCCGATGAAGGCCGCCGACGGGTGAGTGAAGACTGGACCGATGCCAACGTTCACGACCCCGGGATCACCCTGCTCGAGATGCTCGCCTACACGGTGGAGGCCCTGCTCGTGGTCGCCGCGTTGGCTGCCTGGCGGTCGCGCTGGCGCGCTTGGCGTTGTACGGCGAGACACTGACAACGTCGCAGACAGGCCACCGTCTATGGTCACACCGGCGACCACCGGGGCTGTCAAGACGGGAGAGTCCATGAGACGCATGCTGGCAAGCGCCGCGCTGCTGATGATGGTCGGATGTGGCAGCGACAAGGTGTCGACTCTTGCAGTTGGCACGACCCGGGCGACCGTCTCACCAGCGGAAACGACCCCGCCTTCCGTCGTGTCCGCCACCACCCCGGTCGCGACCAACCCCAGCCCGACATCTGCAGAGGTGAACCCACTCGACGGCGCGGCGTTCTGCGCGTTTCTCGAGCAGGACGTACCGGCATTGCAAGCTGCCGGGTCCGCTGCCGGCGCACTGGCGCAGTTCGCCGGCGACTTCGGCGCGTGGCTCGACGAGCATCCGGATCAGAAGCCGCGGACGGCAGCCGACCTCGACGCCGCATCGTCACCGACGTGCCCCGATGTGCAGGCCCAGGCCGTCTCGGCGATGGGCGCGGCCAGCTTCAACGACGCTCTGTCCTGATCGCGGTTCTCTGCCGTCTGTGTTGAGCTTGTGCAGGGCGCACCGACCGAAGCGGTGCGACTGGGTCATCAGTGCTCGGGCCCGAGCACGTGGTCTCTACAGGTGGTCAGACACCGCGCGCTGCGTTACCGAACTTGGTGAACTGGCCGCGGAAGACCAGTCGCACCGTACCGGTCGGGCCCGAGCGGTGCTTGGCGATGATCACCTCGGCCATCGCCTTGTCGGCGGACTCCTTGTTGTAGACCTCGTCGCGGTACAAGAACATCACGACGTCGGCGTCTTGTTCCAGGGATCCCGACTCGCGTAGGTCCGACAGCATCGGACGTTTGTCGCCGCGGCTTTCCAGGTTTCGGCTGAGCTGGCTGAGAGCGATGATCGGCACCTCGAGCTCGCGGGCCAGGATCTTCAGGCCTCGGCTGATCTCGCTGACTTCGAGCTGGCGGTTCTCGGCCGAGGTCCCGCCGCTCATCAGCTGCAGGTAGTCGATCACGATCAGCGCCAACCCGCCTTGGCGGGCTTTCATGCGGCGGGCCTTGGCGCGAATCTCCATCACGGTGACGCGCGGGTTGTCGTCGAGGTACAGCGGCACATCCAGGCGGTTGATCGCCTTGCCGATCTTGGTCCAGTCGGCCTCGACGAGGCGCCCGGTGCGCAGTTTCTGCGAGTCGACCTCGGCCTCGCTCGACAAGATGCGCTGCGTCAATTCGGTGTGACCCATCTCGAGGGAGAAGATCAGCACGGGACGGCGCGCGGTCTGGGCGACATAGGCGGCGATACCCAAGCCGAGGCTGGTCTTGCCCATCGCCGGCCTGGAGCCGATGATGTTGAGCGTCGATGGCTGCAGGCCAGACATGATCTCGTCGAGATCGTGGAACCCGGTGGCGGTGCCGGTGATGGTGTCGCCGCGCTCGAACGTCTCTTGCAACTTGTCCATCGCCAGCGGCAGCAGGTCACTCAGCGATCGGGTCGAGTCGGTGACGCGTTCTTCGGCGACCTCGAACACCTTCGTCTCGGCTTCATCGAGTGCCTTGGTGACATCGTCGGGCTCGAGGTAGGCGATCTCGGCGATCTCGCTGGCAACGCCGATCAGCTTGCGCAGCAGCGCCGTGTCTTGCACGATCTTGGCGTAGCGCGACGCGTTCGAGACAGCGGGCGTCGCGTTCTGCAGTTCGAGCAGTGTCTGTGCGCCGCCGATCTCGTCGAGCAAGCCGTTCCGGCGCAAATCGTCGGCGACGGTGACCGCGTCGACCGGCTGACCCGTGGCCATCAGGCTACGGATGGAGGTGTAGATGTGTTGGTGACTCGGCTTGTAGAAGTGATCGACCATCACGCCCATTTCGCCGATCTGATCGACGACGTCACGCGACAACAGCAGGGCTCCCAACAGGCTCTCTTCGGCATTCAGGTTGTGTGGGGGGACGCGACCATCGGATCGGCGCGGCGTGCGGTCGCGACCAGAGTCGCGGGAGAAATCAGTCATGAGTCACCTACCTTGCCTGATCGAGCCTGTGGGACGTAAGAGCAACAACCTGTGACTTGGCTGTGCGGCGCGTGTGGACAACCTCCCAGCTGGAGAAACAGCACAGCCCCGGACACGACCCGCGCCGGGCCGCACCGGGGCTGTGGACAACCCTGTGGAGAGAGAGTCGAGGATTACTTGCTGACAACCTCGACGGTGATGGGGAACTCGACGTCGTTGTGCAGCTTGGCGGTCACCGTGTGGGTGCCGAGCGACTTGATCGGTTCCATGTGGAGGTTCCTGCGGTCGATGACGACGTGCGTCTGCTCTTCGACCGCGTGGGCGACGTCGGCCAAGGTGACAGAGCCGTACAGCTTGCCCTCCGGGCCGGACTTGGCGGAGATGGTGATGATCTTGGGGACCAGTGCCGAGGCGATCGTCTGGGCGCCTTCACGATCTTGCGCATCGCGCAGATCGCGTGAGCGGCGCATTGACGCGGCCTGGGTGACGGCTCCATCGGATGCCACCAGCGCGTGACCGTGCGGCAACAAGAAGTTGCGGGCATGACCGTCGGAGACCTCGACGATGTCGCCGCGCTTGCCGAGACCCTTGCGGTCGGAGCGAAGGATGATTCTCATGCTCAGGCCTCGACCGTCTCGCCATCGCCGGCAGCGACGACAACGTCGTCGACCGGACTGACCACTTCGGGAACGACTGCGTCGGCCTTGAACGAATCGCGACGACCTTCACCGTCACCACGACCACCGCGGCCTCCGCCGTCCTCGTCGCGGTCGCGCGGCGGACGACCGGCGCGGGTCTGCGAAACGCGCTTGGTATACGGCAACAGGGCCATCTCCCGCGCGTTCTTCACCGCGTTGGCGATGTCGCGTTGCTGCTGCACCGTGTTGCCGGTGACCCGACGGTTGCGGATCTTGGAACGGTCGCTGACGAAGCGGTTCAACAAGTTGACGTCTTTGTAGTCGACGAAGTCGACCTTGTCGGTGACGAGCACGCTCGTCTTCTTCTTGAACTTCTTGTTGACTTCTTTGGGCGCTCTGGCCTTGTTTTTCTTGCTGGTCATCGTGCTGTCTTTCTCGGAACGATCATCTCGGGGTTAGAACGGCTCTTCGTCGCCGTACACAGGATCACTGGGACGGCCGCCGCCGGCAGGAGCATTGGCAGGCCGAGCGCCGGCGGCAGGGGTGCCGTCGGGACCGGTGCGCTGCGTGCGCTCGACCTCGGCACGGGCCCAGCGAAGGCTCGGCCCGAGCTCATCGGCGACGATCTCGACGACATTGCGCTTCTCGCCGGCGGTGGTCTCGTACTCGCGTTGCTCGAGACGGCCGGTGACCATGATGCGGGTCCCCTTCGTCAGCGAGGCAGCGGCGTTCTCGCCGAGGCTGTCCCACGCCGTGACGTTGAAGAACGACACCTTCTCTTGCCACTCGCCGTTGACCTGGTAGCGGCGGTTGACGGCGACACCGAAACTGGCGACGCCCTTGCCACCCGCGGTGAAGCGCAGCTCGGGGTCGCGGGTGAGATTTCCTACGATGGTGACATTGCTATCGGCCATGGCGGCCTCCTTAGCTTGACGAGCGGCGGATCTACGCCGCTGGCTCCGACAGGCCGCGGCGAGCTGCCTCGGTATCGGGAAGACGGATGAGCTTGTGGCGGACGATGTCGTCAGCGATGCGGAACGAGCGCTCGAGTTCGTCGAGGGCCCCACCGGGTGCAACGAGTTGGTACACGACGTAGTAGCCGTATTCCTTCTTGTTGATCGGGTAGGCGTATTGCCTGCGGCCCCACCAGTCGGGCTTGCCATGAATCGTGCCACCGGCTGTGGTGATGGAGTCGGTGATCGACTTCACCCGGGCCTGAGCGGCAGTGTCTTCTACGTCACCATCGATGATGACCATGAGTTCGTAAGCACGCGTCATGCGTGTGCAACCTCCCTTCGGACCCGGGCCTTACCCGGGGCCCCGGAATGGGGCAGGGCCAATATGACTGGGCGAGTGTAGCGGTGAAAGACGATGTCCACGCCTGGAGCATGACACGGGGGTGTGACAGAGCAGCGAGGCCGAGGGCGGAGCGACCATTCGGCGACCTCGCCCACCAGCTCGGGACGGGTGAACTGGTGGGCGTGGCGCCACACTCGCCGACACCGGGAGGGTCAGCTGGTGGTTCTGTACACGTCGGCTCGTCCACGGATGAGCCGTCGTGAGTTTTTGCTCCACCGGACCGCTCGCGGCCCGGTAGATCACACTTTAGGGCTACGTTCACCCTGTGAACGTGCATACCTGGATCGGCAGCGACCTTCGGAGTGTTCGAGACAAGCTGAGCAACTCCGTACTGAGCGTGGTTCCAAGGCAACGCTGGGTCGAACACGCCGACGACGGAGGGTCGTCGATCGCCCACTTGGTGCTGCATGTCGCCCGGCATCACGACCTCGCGCTGTCCACGGCGATCCGTGATCACCCGCCGATCTTCGTCCAACATCGCACCGCGCTGGGTCTCGATCGCGTCCCGGCGTCAGCGGGTCTGCCCGAGCGCGAAGACGCAAGCGTGACCGCGCTCGTTCCGCTCGATCCCTTGGTGAGCTACTTCGACGCGGTGTTCATCGCCACCGAGACGTGGCTCGACCACGTCGGTTCGATGGCCCTCGACACCGTGCCCGACAGTGGTCGCCGCCTCACCGACCTCGCCGGCCTCAGCGTCGACGACGTCGGGTGGTTGCACAACATGTGGAGCGACAAGCCGGTGTGGTGGCTCCTGCAGTGGCCGATCGTCGGGCACGGTCACGCCCACGTCGGTGAGGCGATCTCGATCCGCAACCGGATGGGGCTCAGCCCGTTCTAGCGATTCCCCCGCCGATCGGCAGCACCCGCAACAGGTGGTGCCATCGGCAACCCGTGCACGCCTCGACCACATAGGCGGTCAGTGGATCCGTCCGCGTGTTGAGCTTGGCCAACTCCGCCGCGGACGACACGCAACGCCCGTGCGACGGCAGCCGCGATCCGAATACGTACGTGACGAGGAACAGTTGCTCGACCCGACAGATCGGACACGCCATGGACGCCGGCGTCCCGACGTTGCGTGCAGCACGGATCAACTCGGGGTGCGCGTCGCAGACCTGGTCCTGACGAAGTCGGCCACGATGGAACTCGTTGATCAGATGGCGCCGCGCCAAGCGGTGGTCGACGACCGCTCGCGCCCCGCGCAGTGAGTCGATCCCAAAAGCCATTCGCGCCAGGCTAGCGAGTTACGCATCCGCCAACGTCGCAACGTGACAGGGCACACTGTTGGGTTATGAGCATCTGGTACGGCGACAACGTCGCCGACGACAGCGAGCTGCGTTTGTGCGGCGACATCGTCGGCAAACGGGTTCTCGAACTGGGCATCGCGTCCACGTCGAACGCCATCACCATGGCGGCCGAAGGCGCCAGGGCCATCGCGATCGATCCGTCGTCGGACAGGATCTCTCGGCTGCGCGCCGCGGCGGAGGCCGCCGAGGTGAAGGTCGAATGCCACCAGGGCGAGTTGGCCGACCTCGGGTTGGCGACGAGCAGTTCGATCGACCTGGTCGTGGCCGCCCACACCCTCGCCAACATCGATGACCTGCCGCGCCTGCTTCGCCAGGTGCACCGCGTGTTGAAGTTGGGTGCCCCATTCGTCGTGGCCATGCACCACCCCGTTGCGGCGATGTTCGACGGTGGCGACCCGACTGCGCGACGACCCTACGGCGCCGGCGGGATCACCTTCAGCGAGCTGTACATGGCCTACGAGCGCACCAGCTTCCACTTCGACGCGATGTACGAGCTGAGCACCCGTCACGTTCGCGACGCGATCTCGCCGACGGTGCTGGTGCTTCGGGCCCGCAAACAGGGCAACTGACGATCAGACGAGGGCGTACTCGGACTCGATCAACTCTGCGGGTCGCGGGCGACCGAACACGTACCCCTGGCCGTGGTCGCAGCTGATCTCGCGCAGCCGCGCCAGTTGCAGCGGGGTCTCGACACCTTCGGCCACCACGACGAGGCCCAGCGAGTGGCCGAGCTTGACGACGGCTTCGACGATCGTGGTGTCTTCGGGGTCGATCCCGAGACCGCTGACGAAGGATCGATCGACCTTGATTGCCTCGACCGGGAAGCGCTTCAGGTATGTCAACGACGAGTAGCCGGTGCCGAAGTCGTCGACGGCGAGATGCAGCCCGAGGTTGCGCAACTCGCGCAGCGCGACCGTGGCTGCTTTCACGTCACTCATCAACGCCGACTCGGTGATCTCCAGCCACAACGAGTCGGCCGTCAACCCGCTCTCGGCAAGTGCCTCGGACACCATGCCGTGGAAGGCCGAACTCATCAGCTGGCGGCCGCTGACGTTGACGGAAACGGTGAGGTTGGCGAAGCGCGGCAAGCGAACTCGCCACTGACCCAACTGCGACAGCGAGGACCGCAGCACGGCGGCGCCGACCTCACCGATCAGCCCGGTCTCTTCGGCCATCGGGAGGAACTGATCGGGGCCGAGCAGACCGCGATCGGGGTGCCGCCATCGGGCGAGCACCTCGAACCCGATCAGGTGGCCGGTGTCGAGCTGCACGATCGGCTGGTAGTACGGCACGATCTCGCGTCGCTCCAGCCCGCGGCGCAACTCGTTGGTGGTGCGAAGCGTCAACACGGTGGCGTCGTGGGTACCTGGCGAGAACACCTCGACACAGTCGCGGCCACGAGCCTTGGCCCGATACATCGCGGCATCGGCGTCGCGCAGCAGGTCGGTGGTCGTCACGCCCACCCGATCGGCAACCGCGATGCCGATGCTGGCGGTGACGAACAACTCGGCGCCGTCGACCACCAACGGCTGGGCGATCTCGGCGCGAAGGCGCTCGGCGATCTCGACGGGCGACACCGTGGCGCCGATGTCGCGCAGCATGACGATGAACTCGTCGCCACCGAACCGGCTCAACATGTCGCGGTCGCGCACGACGGCACGCAGGCGCTCGCTCATGCCACGCAGCAACTCGTCGCCCACACCATGACCGAGGCTGTCGTTGATGACCTTGAAGTTGTCGAGGTCGATGAACATCACGGCGACAGCGCCTGGATCGCTTGTCTCCAGGAACCGTGCCAGCTGATCGAGGAAACGGAAGCGGTTGGGGAGGCGGGTCAGCTCGTCGTGGGTCGCTGCCCACTCCAGCCGTTCGGCGCTGTGGCGTTGCTCGGTGATGTCCTCGATGTGCGTGATCGCCAGGCTGCGACCCCCGCCATCGTCCATCACTGACACCCACGCCCTGGCCCACATCACGCTCTGGTCGCTGCGGATGTAGCGCTGCTCCATGTGGTACGAGTCGGCGGACATGCCTGCCGTGTGCGTCTCGCCGCGCTGCCAATCGTCGGGATGGGTGATCGACTGCATGGCTCGGCCGAGCATCTCCGATCTGGTGTACCCGAGCATCGACGCCAGTGACTCGTTGACGTCGATCAACAGGCCGTTGTTGGCGCTCGACAACGCCATGCCCGTGGGCGCGCCGTGGAACGCCAGCCGGAACCGCTCCTGGGCGAGGTCGAGATCGTGGGCCTCGCGCAGCCGACTGGTGATGTCGCGCAGCGTCACCACGACACGCTCGGGATCGCGCATGGGAACATGCACGACGGCCTCGAGCAGGATCTCGTGACCGTCGGGATGGTCGAACGGGAACACTGGGCTTTCAGCCTGTTGACCGTTGTGCAGCTTGTCCCAGACCTCCAGCAGCATGGGCCGGTCTTCGGGTCGAAGCAGAGAGTTGAACGTCTTGTTCAACACAGCGGAATGCGATCGACCGGTGATCTCGAGCATCGAGTTGTTGGCCTCGACGATGCGGCCCTGACCGTCGAGCACGATGACCGAGTCAGGCAGGTCGTCGAGCAGGGCGCGCAGCTCTGCCTCGGTGTGGCGCAGATTGGTGATGTTGTCGCTGAGTCGATCCGACAACGTGGTCGAGTGGTACCACGTGGCCAACTGCTCGGCGATGATCAGCATGCCGGCGAGCGCACCGATGACGACCGTCACCGTCGTCGCCGAGTGGTGCCGGATCATGTAGCGCCAGGCTGCGAACCACACGGCGACCATCACCGGCAGGTGCACGACGAGGAGACGAGACAGTGTCGGACGGGTGTAGCGCACCACACCGCCGCTCGGCAGGCCCGCAGCCGCGCCGATGACGACGAACCCCAGTACCCAACATGGCCACGACACGCCGAACGACGAGGTGACCGTCGTTGCTCCGACGGACGCCGAGTACGCGGTGTCGGCGATCGTCAACAGCACGGCGCCGACGAACAGCCCGAGCCGCGCCGGGGATCGCCCGATCAGAATCATCAGTCCGAGCATCGTTGCCAGGGCGATGTCGGTGAGCGGGTAGATCAGCATCGCCAGTTGCGCCGCCAGCGAGAACCTGGCCGGGTCACCTACACCGGGACGGATGATCAACTCCCACGCGATGAAGCTGAGAGCGACCGACAACACCAGCGCGTCGACCATGAACACCAGTCGCGTCGATCGTTCGAACGGTCGGGTGTGCACGACGATGGCACCGATCGCGGCGATCGGAAACACGACGTAGCCGATGTCGGAGAACGAGGGCCAGGTGGTCGAGCCGTTGAGCGTGATCTGGGCGATCCACAGCAGCTGGCCGAACGCCCACCCGAACGAGCCCACGGAGAACAGCAGCCACTCGAGACGCCGATCACTGCGGTACCGGGCCAGGTGCACGACTCCGGCCCACGCGGGTACCAGCACGATTGCGCTCCCCGAGACGGCACCCCACGACTCGACATCGAGCCCGTGCAGCATGACCTCGATGGCCGTCGTGACAAGGATCAGCGCCAGCCCGATTGCGCCGTACCTGATGGCAGTGGCACGCGACGGAACGAGCCAGGCGTCGATCCGCCGCCGCGGTTCGTCCAGGTTGTTTGCGACGGTGTTCACTGCGTACTGGTCACTCCCGCATCGATAATATCAACACCCCTCGTGGTCGGACCGCCACTGATCGAGCCTGCAGCGGATCTCGACGTCGCCGAGCATGCCCTCTTCCAGGCGAATTTCCAACAGGAACGCCAAAGCCTTGCCAATCAACCGTCCAGGGCCGACGCCCAGATGCTCCATCACCTGTTGCCCGTCGAGCTCCGGGCGGATCGAGGCCAGCTCTTCGCGCTCGTTGAGCTCGATGATCCGGGCCTCGAGCTCGTCCATTCGCTTGGCGAGCACCGCCGCCTTGCGCTCGTTGCGCGTCGTGCAGTCACAGCGCGTCAGCACGTTCAGCTCGGCCAGTAGCGGCCCGGCGTCGCGTACATATCGCCGAACCGCGGAGTCCGTCCATCCCATCTGGTAGGTGTGGAAGCGCAGGTGCAACGCCACGAGCTCGGTGATCGCCTCGGTGTCGTCGTTGGAGTACCGCAGCGCGGTCAGCCGCTTGCGGGTCATCCGAGCACCCACCGCGTCGTGGTGGTGGAACGTCACCCCTTTGCCCTGCTGGTACCCACGTGTCTGGGGCTTGCCGATGTCGTGGAACAACGCCGCAAGACGGGTACGTCGGAAGTCGAAATCAGGGTGCGCGTCGCGACGCACGTTCTCCACGACGGCCAGGGTGTGGGTCAGCACGTCCTTGTGACGATGGATCGGGTCCTGCTCGAGTCGCATGGATGGCAGCTCCGGCAAGAACTCGTCGGCGAGGCCGGTCTCGATCGCAAACCACAGCCCGGCGCTCGGATGGTCGACGGTGATCAACTTGTCGAGCTCGTCGCGGATCCGTTCGGCCGACACGATCTCCAGGCGGCCGTGCATCGTCGTGACCGCAGCAACCAAGCTGGGGTCGGGTTGCAACTGGTAGCGAGCAATGAAGCGCGCGGCGCGCAACATCCGCAGCGGGTCGTCACTGAACGACACCTCCGGCGACAGCGGGGTTCGCAGCGTACGCGTGGCCAGATCGACCGCTCCCCCGAACGGATCAACCAAGTTCGGTGTGGCCGACGTGAGCTCAAGCGCCATCGAGTTGATCGTGAAGTCTCGACGCGACAGATCCGTGTCGATGTCGTCGGCGAAGTCGACGTGCGGCTTGCGCGAATCGTCGGTGTACGCCTCGGCGCGGTGGGTCGTTACCTCGTAGGTGCGACCGTCCTTCTTGGCGCCGATCGTGCCGAAGAGTTCTCCCTGGGTCCAGACCGCGTCGGCCCATCCGGTCAAGCAGGCCTTGATCGCATCCGGGCGCGCCGTCGTCGTGGCATCGAAGTCGTAGTCGTCGCGATCCTCGGCGATCAGCAGGTCGCGCACGGTGCCACCGACCAGGTACAGGCGATGCCCGGCGGCCGCAAACCGTTCTGAGAGTGGGGACAGCTCGTCGAGGACCGGCCGAAAACGATCCGGGATCACAACCAGCCCTGCTGGCGCCAGTGGCTGGCCACGGCGCGAACCGCCTCCGACCCGGGCCCAGCCGAGGTGGGGCCTTCCACGTCTCCCGCGGCCTTGCCGGCGCGCTGGTCACTCGACGCCACGCCTGCCAGTTGGCGCATGACCTCCGCCGAGCAACTGGTCAGCGCATCGAGGTCGTAACCGCCCTCGAGCATCACCAGTCGCCGGCCGGCCGGCACCAGCGACAACACCCGACCGGTCAGCGGAGCATAGTCGCCGGCGGCCAGGCCCATGTCGGTCAGCGGATCGTCGCGGTGCGCGTCGAAGCCGGCCGACACGATCACCCACGTCGGCGAGAACCGTTCGGCCACGGGCTCAACGATCTCGTCGAACGCCTGGAGGTACACATCGCCGGTCGTGCCGGCGGGGAGAGGGATGTTGAGGGTGGTGCCGATGCCGACCCCACCACCAGTCTCGTCGACGTCGCCCGTACCGGGGTACAGCGGCCACTGGTGGCAGCTGACGAACAGCACTCTCGGATCCTCGTAGAACACCGCCTGCGTTCCGTTGCCGTGGTGCGCGTCGTAGTCGAACACCATCACCCGTTCGCCTTGGTCGGCCAACGACGCGGCAACGACGGCAACGTTGGAGATCATGCAGAAGCCCATCGACTCGGTCTGCGAGGCATGGTGGCCGGGGGGCCGGACGGCACAGAACGCCGCGTCGCCCTTGCCTTCCCGCAGCGCGTCGACAGCGGTCAGCCCGGCGCCCGCTGCCAGGCTCGCAGCCACGAAACTTCCAGCACTGGCGTAGGTGTCGGGGTCGAGTCGCCCGCCACCACCCGCGCACATCGACTCCATCCGCTGCAGGTACCAGGCGGGGTGCACACGCTCGAGATCGGCGCGCTGCGCGGCCCGCGGCTCGAGCGGCGAGATCGCCTCGCCGAGGTCGGCTCGACGCACGCCCTCGAGCACGGCATCGAGCCGCTCCGGGCGCTCGGGATGGCGCGGCCCGGCGAGATGCTCGAGGTAGGCCGAATGAGTGGCGAACAGCACGGTCACGCCGTTGGACGCTACCTCGCCACAGCCAAGTCGGGGCTACCGTTTGACCCCGTGAAGCCAGCGACGCACTCCGTGACCAGTGCGCCGCTGATCCTTCGCGCCGGTGGCGTGGTGGCGCGAGTCCGGCCGTGGGCGTTCGAGCCCAACGTGGCCCATCTGGTGCTCTACAACCAGAGCCGGCTACCAGCGCCCTCCGAGATCCTCGCTTGGATCAACAACCTGCGCACCGCCGGGTACGACACCATCCGTACCGGTGCACTCGGGGTTCAGGCCGGCGCCCGCTTCGAGCGTCTCGGCTTCGAATCCGTACAGAGCCTCGTGCTCCTCGAGCACACGTCGATCAACTCGGCGAACCTTGCGCTCCCCGAGCTCGCGGCCGACGCTGTCCGCCTCGCCAACAGCGACGACGACGCGGCCAGTCGGGTCGATGTCGCCGCGTTCGGCCCAAGGTGGTGCATCGATCGCGTCGGCATCGGTGACGTGCGCTCGGCAACGCCGCGTCACCGCGCTCGGTCGGTACGCATCGACGATCAGATCGTCGCGTACTCCATCTCCGGGCGTGACGGCAGGAACGGGTACGTGCAACGCCTCGCCGTGTTGCCGACACACCAGCAACGGGGCCACGGCTTGGTGCTCGTCGTCGACGCGCTGCGATGGATGGCACGGTGGCGGGTGCAGCGTGCACTGGTCAACACCCACATCGGCAACGACGCCGCGTTGGGCTTGTACCACCGACTCGGTTTCACCGACCTCGGCGATCGACTCCACGTCTACGAACGGCGGATCGAGTGAGTCGGTGCCGGGGGATGCTGATCCTGTTCGGCCTCATCTGCACATCGTTCCTCGTCGCCGTACCGGCATCGGTCGGTGCCGCCCAGGGTGACCTGCAACTGATCTCCCAGAACTTCAACATCGCTGCCGACGGCGCGCTGACCGCAACGATCGCGCTCCCTCCGAGCCTGGCCGGTAGCGACCTGTCGACGGCGTTGATCGCCGTCACGGTCGCCCAGCGCGTCGACAAGCGCGAGGACCTGCTCCCGATCGTCAGCGGCACCCTGACACGGAGAGACGACACCGTGGCGCTCTCACCGATCTGCTGCCCCGGGCCGCAGCCGGGCGAATACACGTTCTCCATACCGTTGGAGATCGGTGAGGTGCGCCCCGACGCGCTCAGCATCCCGCGCCGGGGTCTCTATCCCGTGTCGATCGCCATCCAACGCGACGGCAAGGTGGTGTCGACGGTGCTGACGTTCCTCAACCGCCTACCGGCTGTAGGTGAATCCGACCAGGCGGACGGCCCGATGTCGGTCGCCGTGGCGATCGGCACTCACAGCACGATCCATCTCGATGCCAAGGGCGTGACGGGTCTCGACGATGCCTCGACGCTCGAAGAGATGACCGCCTTGGCCGACACCTTGGATGCCCTCGACACCAGCCAGATCCCGGCGACCGTTCGGATCCAGCCGGCCGTGCTGACCGGTTTGCAACAGCTGAATCCGACGTTGTTCAGCCGGTTGATCGCCTCGCTGCAACATCATCAGATCCTCGCCGAACCGCAATGGCCGATCGATCCGTCAGCTGCAGCTGCCGCCGGGCAGGATTCGCTGTACACCTCGTGGCTGCGCGCCGGGCAGGATCGCCTCGGCGGCCTCGGTCTCGGTCCGGCCCTCGTCAGCCGATCGACCATCTTCGTCGACCAACCGATGGGCGTCGACGGCGCGGCCTTGCGGCGCAACCTCGGGGCCGGTCTGATGGTGATGACACCGGACGTCTTCAACGGGCTCGAGGGAGCGATCCAGGGGTTCAGCGACTACACCGGCGAGCTGTTCGCTGCCGGATTGCCGAACAAGACCACGCTCGACGTCGCCGTCGTCGACCAGAAGATCTCCCAGTTGTTGGCTCACCCGCTGTCGACATCCGAGCTGACCAGGATCTACGTGGTTGCCAATCTGCTTGCATTGCGGCAGAACCTCGAGATCAGCGGCGCCAGCGTTTCGCGTCACGCCGTGCTCCTGGGTACACCAGATCTCGGGGTGCCCGACGCCACGCTGATCGGGTCGATCTCAGCCCTGATCAACGAAACCCCCGGTTTGGCCGCTGCCCGGATCGACGATGTCGCATCGCGCACCGACCGATATCTCGTCAACGGGGAGGAGCAGCCCGTCACCCTGCCGCAGGTCGACGGCGTGAACCTGGCGAAGCGTGTGTTCAGGCAGGCCAAGCTGAACAACGAAATCGACGCGGTCGCATCGATGCTGCCCGACGACAACGATCGTCCGCGTGGCTGGCGCGAGCTCGCCAATCTGCTGCCGACCAGCGCCTTGCAAGACGTCGACGCCGCAGCGCTCGACACAGCGGTCCGCGACGAGCTCACACAGATCCGCGACGCCGTGCAGATGCCGGCCGCGTACACGGTCAACCTGCCGGGCAAGCGCAGTACCGTCCGCGTTCGATTCGTCAACACCTCCGATGTGCCGTTGAAGATCAAGGTCGAGCTGACATCGCCCTCCGGCAAGCTGGTGTTCGTCAACGATCCGCAGCCGGTGGTGCTCCCGCCGGGTGTCCCCACCAACATCGCGATCCCGGTCGAGGCGCGCTCGAACGGCTCGTCGCCGGTGTCGCTCGACATCTTCACACCGAACGATGTGGCCATCGGGTCAACCGTGCCATTGCGCTTCCGGGTCAACGCTCTCGGTGTTGGCAACGTGTTGACCTCGGCGCTGGTCGGCCTGGTGCTGTTGTGGTGGCTCGCGCACGCCCGATCCGCTCGCAGGAAGCGGCGACAATCTCTGCCAGCTACCCTGCCTGTCTCGTGAGCATCAATCGCGTACGCATCGTCACCGACTCGGCATGCGACCTCCCTCAGTCCGTTGCCGACGAGCTCGCGATCGAGATCGTTCCGCTGACGATCCGCATCGACGGCCACGAGTACGTCGACCGCCACGACCTCAGCGTCGACGAGTTCTGGGCGAAGTGCGCGGCATCGCCGACACTGCCCGAGACTGCGGCCCCGTCACCTGGACAGTTCGAGCAGACCTATCGACAACTCGCCGCGGACGGCGCCAGCAGCGTGGTCACCATCTCGCTCAGCGGTGCATTGTCGGCCACCATGCAATCCGCCGAGCTCGCGGCTCGATCCGTCGCAGATCTGATCCCGGTCACGGTGATCGACAGTCGATCGGTGACGCTGGGCCTCGGGGCGATCGTCTCGTCGTGTGCGCGACTGGCAGCACATGGCGCCAGCCACGACGAGATCGTCGCCCACGCCCGTGATCTGGCAGTGCGCACTCGCGTCTGGGGTGCGCTCGACACGCTCGACAACTTGAAGAAGGGCGGGCGCATCGGTGGCGCCAAGGCTCTGCTGGCGTCCGCGCTGGCCATCAAGCCGATCATCGAGGTCCGCGATGGCAAGGTCGAACAAGGTGGGAAGCAGCGCACACGCAGCAAGGCCTTGGCGTTCCTGGTCGAGAAGGTGGCCGCGGTCGACGGCCTCGACAGCGTGTTCGTGCTGCAAGCAGATTGCCGCGACGTCGATCAGTTCGTCGAGATGCTTCGTCCACACGTCGACGGCCAGATCGTCGTCGGCGAGATCGGTCCGGTCGTCGGCTCGCATGCCGGGCGCGGCACGATCGGCGTTGCGTTCTTCGCCCGTACCTGAGCTATTGCCCGGATTCGCCGGCCCAGCGCCACTAGCGTTTGCAGGCGGACATGTCAGCAACAATTCCTGGCGCAGCCAGCCCACCACCGATCTCTGCGTCGATTCTCGCCCAGCGTTACCAGCTGGAGCGACGGCTCGCGCAAGGAGGCATGGCAGAGGTCTGGCTCGCCACCGACCTGGCACTCACCCGGCAGGTCGCGGTCAAGCTGTTGAAGCCGACGTTGGCCGCGGACCCGGTCGTTGCTGAACGCTTCCGTCGCGAGGCGATCGCCGTCGCTCAGTTGAGCCATCCCAACATCGTCGCGGTGTACGACGCGATCGAAGACACCAGCGGGGACAGTCGACGTCTGGCCGTCGTGATGCAACTCGTCAATGGCAAGAGCCTTCGCCAACTGCTCGACGAACAGCGCCGGCTGAGCCCCGACCTCACCATTCACATCGGCTCGTGCGTCGCCGCGGCACTCGACGCCGCTCACCGCGCCGGCCTCGTGCACCGCGACGTGAAACCCGGCAACATCTTGATCACGCCCGACGGTCGTGTGTTGCTGACCGACTTCGGCATCGCCAAGGGCCTCGGTGCCACCGGTGACGACCTCACCAGTGCCAACGTGATGATGGGGACAGCAAAGTACCTCTCCCCCGAACAGGTCCGTGGCAAGAAGCTCGACGGCCGCGCCGATCTGTACTCACTTGGGCTCGTGCTCTACGAGTGCCTCGCCGGTCGCGTGCCCTTCCTCGGCGAGACCGATACCGACACTGCACTGGCGCGACTCAATCGCGACCCCACCGATCTTGCTCGGCTTCGCCCGACCCTTCCCTACGGTCTCGCCGAACTGATCCACCGCCTGCTCGCCAGGCGACCGATGGACCGCTTCGCAACCGGGTCCGAGCTGCGGGTCGCGTTGACCCGCATCGCCACACGCGCCGACGACCCGACGACATCGCCGACGCCATCTGCGGGCGTTCCGGCTCGTCGTGCCACCGGGCAGACACCAGTCGTGGCGGGCCTCGAGCCCGACGTCGTCGGTGGGTACCGGCCCGTGCAACGCAGCGGCCGTCCGGTCGGGCCGGCTCACCGCGGCGACCGCACACCAACCAGCACGACCCGCCCGCGTCAGCAACCGAATCGGACGTTCGAACAACGGAGGGGCCCTTCGTTGGTGCTCGTCGGTGGTCTGCTCGCAGCTGCTCTGGTGCTCAGCGCGCTGTTGTGGGCCACGCTGCACGACAACACGTCGAACACCGGGTTTGCCGCACCGTCGACCGTCGTGCCGGTCACCACCGCGACGCCGCCGGTCGCGGCGCCCTCGTCGAAGATCGTCAAGGTCACCACCTATGACCCGGAAGGCGACGACGGCCAGGAGAACGACGACCTGGTGGCGCTCTCCATCGACGGCGATCCGGCGACTGTGTGGTCGACCCTGTGCTATGGGTCCCGCACACTCGGCGGCAAGGGCGGCGTGGGCGTGGTCGCCGACCTCGGCACGCCGGCCATCGGAACGTTCACGGTCTCGGTCGCCAGCGCCCCCTACCAGGTCCAGATCCTCACCTCGGGCGGCGACACGATCCCGGCGCAGATCGCCGACTGGGGTGCACCCCTGAAGCGCGCCGTCGGTGCCAACCCCGAGAGCGTCACCGTGTCGTTCAGCAAACCGACCCGCTACGTGCTCGTGCTGTTCAAACAACTGGCCAAGACACCGGAGTGCACGAAGAACCCGTACCGCGGCGACATCTCCGAGATGAACTTCGTCGCCAACTGACGGCTCTCGCAGCGGTAGTCTCGCCGCCATCGCAACACAGCTCGCCGACCACGAGCTGGTGACTGCAGCCCAGGGGGGAGACCGTGGGGCGCTCGACCAGCTGCTTCGCCGTCACTACGACCGCGTCCACGCGGTGTGCCGGCGCATCACCGGTCACGATGCCGATGCCGCTGACGCCGCCCAGGACGCGATGATCGCGATGGTGCGCAACCTCGACCGCTTCGACGGTCGTTCGTCGTTCGGGACGTGGGCGTACCGCATCGCCACCAACGCCAGCCTCGACGAGTTGCGCCGTCGCAAGCGGCGTGCCATCCCGATCTCCGGCGACGACGAGGGTGATCATCACCACCAGGAGATCGCCGATCCCGCCAGCGGTCTGCGCATCGATGCGATCGGCGATCATCTGGCCATCGATGCTGCCCTTCGACTGCTCAGCGACGACTACCGTCTCCCCGTCGTGCTTCGCGACGTGGCCGATCTCGACTACGCCGAGATCGCGTCCGTGCTCGACATTCCCGTCGGCACCGTGAAGAGCAGGATTGCCCGAGGCCGGGCAGCCCTGGCCCAGGCGTTGTCGACCCAAGCAGGGAACCAAACCCCCGATCCCGAACGTCCAAGTAGAGCACCATGATCAACGAAGACCTGCCTCACAGCGCCGAGTCGGCCAGCGCCTTCCTCGACGGCGAGCTCGCTGCGAGCGAACGCGCCGCGGCGGGCGCAGACCCGGAGATCATGGCCACCGTCGAATCGTTCACCAGAGTGCGGGCCGTGTTGAGCGACGTCGAACCCGTGGCCGACGGCACGAAGGCGTCAGCGATCGCTGCGGCGCTGGCCGAGTTCAATGTGCTCCGAGCCCCCGCGTCTCGCACTGCTACGCCGGCTGCGGCGGCCACCGTCATCTCGTTGCAATCACGCAGGCTCCGCGTCTATCGGGTGGTCATGGGCGTCGCCGCCGCCGCTGTCGTGGTGGTGGCCATTGCCGCGCTGGGTTCCATCCGTGGCGAGGACGCCAAGTCCTCATCCTCGGCCACGCAGCCACCCGCTGCCGAAGCCCTTCCGCAGCTGAAGGTCGCGGCGACCGCCGCTGCCGCAGCGGGCGGGGCGCCATCCGCACAGAGCTCCGAGGCGTCGTTGCCGACGGTTGATTCCCCCGCAGAGCTGCAAGAGTTCGCCGCAAGCGCCGCGTCCGGCGACCTCGCAGCCGCTACATCGCCGGCGCGGGCCGGCACTGCTGCACCTGCGGTCGCTCAGCCGTCCCCGTCGGACGGCCCGTTCTCACAGGCGGCGTGCATCAACTCCGACCAGGTCGTGCTGGGTGACATCTCCTACCAGGGCACGCCGGCATACGCCGTTCGCAACATCACCACCGGCGCATTGCAGGCCTTGGATGCGACCGATTGTCATGTGCTCGTCGAGGCGCCGGCTCCCTGACGGTGCTCACCGTTCGGCTCGTTGCCGACCCACAGTAGGCTGGATGCATGCCGGGTAACCCTCTCACCGATCCCAACTGGGCCGCAGATCTCGCCGACACCATCGACCGATACGTCGGCAAAGTGCGCACCACGGTCACCGAGCGTGCCGTCCTCGCCGTGCGCGCCGTCGTGTTCGGCATTGTCATCGCCATCGCTGCACCGGTCACGTTTGCGCTCCTGTTGATCCTCGGCACCAAGTTCGTGCAACGGATCGTCGCCATCGGCACCGACCACGGTTCCTCGATCTGGGTTTCCTACATGATCATCGGTGGGTTGCTGGTGCTCGCCGGTTCGTTCATGATGCGCAAACGCTTCGAGAGCGACCCGGCATGAGCCATCACCACGTCGTGATCGTCGGCTCGGGTCCCGCTGGTCTCACCGCCGCGATCTATGCGGCGAGGGCCAACCTGCATCCCCTCGTGATCGAAGGTGAACCGTCGAGCACCTCGGATCAGCCCGGGGGCCAGTTGATGTTGACCACCGACGTGGAGAACTTTCCCGGGTTTCCCGACGGCATCATGGGCCCGGAGCTGATGTCGAAGTTTCGCGAGCAGGCAGTGCGGTTCGGCGCCGAGTTCCTCACCGAGAAGGTCACGGCCGTCGATTTCGGCGAGCGCCCCTTCAAGATCAGCATTCACAGCCGCCACCTCACGGCCGACGCCGTGATCGTGTCGACCGGTGCGCAGAGCCTGATGCTCGGTCTCGAGGCCGAGTCGAGGCTGCTCGGCTACGGCCTGTCGACATGCGCGACCTGCGACGGGTTCTTCTTCCGCGGTCAGGAGATCGCTGTGGCCGGTGGCGGCGACAGCGCTCTCGAAGAAGCGACGTTCCTGACCAAGTTCGCGTCGAAGGTGACCCTGATCCATCGACGCGACACGCTGCGCGCCTCGAAGATCATGCAGGAGCGCGCCTTCAGCAACCCGAAGATCGAGTTCCTGTGGAACACCGTGGTCGAAGACCTGGTCGGCGACACCAAGCTGGAGGGCGCCGTGGTACGTGACGTCGTCACCGACACGCTGTCGACGCTGCCGGTCACCGGGTTGTTCGTCGCCATCGGCCATCGTCCCAACACCGACCTGTTCAAGGGTGTGCTCGACATGGAAGACAGCGGCTACCTGATCACCAAGCCGGGATCGTCGTACACCAATCTTCCCGGCGTTTTCGCATGCGGCGACGTACAGGATCACACCTATCGACAAGCGATCACCGCGGCCGGATCCGGCTGCATGGCGGCGATCGACTGTGAGCGGTGGCTGGAGAGCGTCGCCGGAAGCTGACATCGATTGCCCGCTGACGGCCGTGCCGGTCGTCACGACGGGCCTGGGAATGCATGTCGCGGCGGTGCCGTTCTGTACGGATAGCATCACGATTCCAACCGAAAGGACCCGCCATGACCGCTGGCATCGTCACCCTCACCACCTCTACGTTCGACGAGACCGTCGCCGCGGCCGACAAGCCGGTCATCGTCGACTTCTGGGCCGAATGGTGTGGCCCGTGCAAGATGATTGCCCCGATCCTGAGTGAGATTGCCGCTGAGCAGGGCGATCACCTGACGATCGCCAAGCTGAACGTCGACGAGAATCCGGAAATCGCCATGCGATTCAACGTGATGAGCATCCCTACCCTGTTGATCTTCAACGGCGGCGAGGTGCGCAAGCGCCTCGTGGGCGCCAAGGGCAAGGGTCAGTTGCTTCAGGAGCTCGACGAATTTCTGCCTACTTCCCGCTGACACCCGGTCAGCGCGGCGAGGCCATTCGCGATCTACAGCGCCGCCTCGGTGCCGCCGGGTTTCCACCCGCCGCCGGCGCCGAGGCGGCGGCTTTTTGCCCTGCCACGGAAGATGCCGTCCGCGCCTTCCAAACCGGACGCGGCCTGCGATGTGACGGCCGCTGTGACGAGCAGACGTGGACCGCCCTGGTAGAAGCCAGTTGGAAGGTCGGCGACCGGCTGTTGTTCCTCACATCGCCCAATCTCCGCGGCGACGATGTGGCCGAACTGCAGTCACGCCTTGGTCGCCTGGGCTTCGATTGCGGTCGCGTCGACGGCATTCTCGGGCCCCGAACGGCCGAGGCGTTGGAGGAGTTCCAGGCCAACTGCGGTACCGCCGCCGACGGTGTGTGCGGGCCCGACACCGTGCGAACGTTGACGATCATGAGCTCGCAGTCAGGCGCCGGGCCGGGCATCGCCGCGGTGCGCGAGCGGGAGCGACTGCGCGCCGGGCTCGGGTCGGTTGCCCAATGCCGCATCGTCGTCGGCCAGTACGGTGGCCTCAGTGCCTTGACCCGCACCCTGTCACGCGAATTTCGGCTCCGAGGCGCAACGGTCATGTCGCTCGACGAACCCGACGCCGTCGCCCAGGCGACCGCCGCGAACCATTTCGCCGCGGACGTGTATCTCGGTTTCGAGAGTCACACCGAACCGGCCACGCGTGTGCAGTTCTATCGCGTTCCCACGTTCGAATCGGCCGGCGGGCGCTCGTTGGCCGAACTAATCGCGCACCGTCTTGGTCACCTTGATGGTTTGCTCCCGGAGGTGCACGGCATGCGTCTGCCGATGCTCCGCGAAACCCGCATGCCGGCCGTCCACTGCGTGTTCGGGCCCGTGCGAGTGGCAATCGATGCTGGTCCGGGCATCGCCGTGGCAATCATCGCTGCCGTCGAGCAGTGGGTCTCACGATCAAGTTGAGGGTTTATCCACAACATTGTCCACTAGGTGTGTGCAACCCTCAAGTTGACATTCCGATGACAATTCGGTCACAAAGTGGTAATCAACCCACTCTACGTGGTAATAATGCGCTGCTGGTTGTGGTCAGGCGATGGAATCCGGGGGGTTGGTCATCGCATGGTAAATCCGTTCGAGGTCCTCGAGATCGGCGAACTCGATCACGACGCGGCCTCGCTTGGCGCCCATCGTGACGCCGACACGGGTCTGCAAGTGTTCGGCCAAGAGCTCTTCGAGCTCCAGGAGCCCCGGGGCACGCAACCGAGTCGCCGGTGTCAGGCCGGCGCCGTCTTGTTGGCGAACCGGCAGCCGGGTCACCGTTGACGACGATTCGCCGCGTTCGCGCACGACCTCTTCCAGCATGCGCACGGACCAGTTCTCGGCGGCGGCCTGGCGGGCGAGTTGCTCTTGCAAGTTGCGATCCGGGGTACCGAGCAGTGCTCGGGCGTGGCCTGCGGACAGGCGGCCATCGGCGAGCAGGTGTTGGATGCCGGGCGGCAACGACATGAGGCGCAGGGTGTTGGTGACGGCGGAGCGGCTCTTACCGACCCGGTTGGCCACCTGTTCGTGGGTCAGATCGAAGTCCTCGATCAGTTGCTGATAGGCGGCAGCTTCTTCGAGCGGTGTGAGGTCCTGGCGATGCAGGTTTTCCACGAGAGCTCGCTCGACCAACCCGAGATCGTTGGTGTTGCGCACGATGGCCGGGATGACCGCCAGTCCGGCGCGTCGGGCCGCCCGCCACCGTCGTTCGCCAGCGACGAGTTCGAACGCACTATCGCCGATCGGACGCACCAGGACGGGTTGCAGCACCCCGATCTCGCGGATCGATGCAGCCAGTTCGGCCAGTGATTCCTCGTCGAAGTGGACGCGAGGCTGATGCTGGTTGGGGATGATGCTGTCAATCGGCAGATCGACCAGCCGAGGCGCATCCCCGTCGATATTGCCGGCCTCTGATGGAATCAGAGCGCCAAGACCCTTACCCAGACCGCCGAGTCGAGCCATGACTGACCTCCTTTGCCACACTGCGATACGCCGAGGCGCCGCGAGACGTTGAGTCGAACGTGATGATCGGCTGCCCGAACGAGGGTGCCTCCGACAGTCGCACGGTACGCGGCACCACCGTGCGACAGACCTTTTCGCCGAAGTGCTCGCGAACTTCTTTGACCACCTGATCGGCCAACTTCGTGCGGGCGTCGTACATCACACAGACGATTGTGGTGACCTCCAACGTCGGATTGAGATTGCGCTTCACCAAGTCGACGTTGCGGAGCAACTGGCCCAGACCCTCCAATGCGTAGTACTCGCATTGGATCGGGACCAATACTTCATCAGCGGCGTTGAGACCGTTGACGGTCAGCAGACCGAGCGACGGAGGGCAGTCGATCAGCACGAAGTCATAGTCGTCGAGCACCGCATGGATCGCCTTGCGGAGCCGGTTCTCGCGACTGAACGCCGGAACCAACTCGATCTCGGCGCCGGCGAGATCGAGGCTGGCTGGCGCGACGAAGAGGTTCTTCACCGACGACGGCTCGATGCAGTTCTCCAGCGGGACCTCGTGCATGATCACGTGGTACATCGACGTTTCGATGCCGCGGTTCTCGATGCCGAGACCGGTCGACGCATTGCCTTGCGGATCGAGGTCGATGATCAAGGTACGGAAGCCAAGTTCGGCAAGGCACGCGCCAAGGTTGATGGTGGTCGTGGTCTTGCCGACACCACCCTTTTGGTTGGCGACGGCGATCACCCGAGGCAGCGGGCGGCCCTCAGCAGATTCAGTTGCGGTCATCGAGGAAGGGCTCCTGTTCGCGCGGTCTACGTCGGTTGACGGCACCGCATGGTATCGGAAGGTGGTGTGCGGTGGGGGGATGCCACACGCTCAGAATGTTTCACGTGGAACCTCCGCAGCCGTTGTGAGGGTAATCGGCGGTGTTCCACGTGAAACGTGTCGGAGGGCTAGTGGTGCCTCAGGGTACGTATGCCCTGCTCAACGCCCCCATCGGTCAGCGATGGAGACTGAGCCAGCACCGCTGCCCACTGGTCGGACCGGTCGGTCGGCGGTTCGCTGATCAGGGCGACGCCCCCCTGGGCGAGCAGGCGTTCGGCGAATCGAGTCGTCGTGGCGAGGTCGCCGAAGCTCCGCGATGTCACCGCATCGAACGCCCCGGCGGAGTCCTCGCACACCGCAGCGACATCGACGTCGCGCACCGTGCAGCGCTCCCCCAGGCTCAGCGAAATGACGGCCCGCCGTAACAGATCGGCGCGAGTGGCCCGGCGTTCGACCATCGTCATCGTCACGTCGGCGCGGCGCCAGGCAATCACCAAGGCCGGCAGGCCACCGCCCGACCCGAGGTCGACGATCGACTGGGGGCCGGGTGGTACACACCTGACAAAGCGATCGGCGTGCCGTACTGCGTCGATCAGCGATCGCTCGCCGATCGCACCGCGAGCCTGGATCACCGCGAGAGCGGCCAGGAGACGAGCGTCGTCAGTCATTGGCCGGCGTGATGACCACACGCCGGTACGGATCGTCGCCTTCGGAGCGCGTGCCGATTCCTTCGACTTCACTGAGGGCGTCATGGACGATCTTGCGATCGGCCGACGACATCGGCTCGAGCACGCGGGCCACGCCGGATTGCTTGACCTCGTCGGCCATCTGCAGTGCGAAGCGGTCCAGTGCTTCCTTGCGTCGCTGACGGTACCCACCGATGTCGATGCGCAAGCGGGTGTCGTGATCGCCGAGTCGGCGCTGTGAAGCAACCCGGGCGAGGTCCTGCACGGCCTGCAGTGTCGTGCCCCGAGGCCCGACCAACAGACCGAGGTTCTCCCCATGCACGCGGACCTCGAGATCGTCACCATCTTCGATCAGCTCCGTCGTGCCGGTGAAGGCGAACGCCGCAACCAACTCATCGATGAACTTGCGAGCCTCGTCGCCAACCTGTCGGGCATTCACGTCTTGTTGCTCCTTCGTCAGTTGCGGGGTGGGCTCGTCGGCATCGCGCGGCGGCCTCGGCTCGCGCTGTGCCGCTGCGACAGGCTTGGCCGCGGTGGCCTTCGCAGCAGGCTGCGACTTGGGCTTGGCGGTCCGCGGCGTCGCGTCGCCACCTTCGGACTTTCGCGGCCGGCGCTCGCGGCGGTCGACCTTCTGGCGGGCTTGCGCCGGGCGCACCCTGGCCCGGACGCGGGCCTCGCCGCGCAATCGACCGAAGAGCCCTGGCTTGGGCTCGGCCAAGATCTCGAACTCGGCGTCGTCAGCGGCAACACCGAGACGATCCAATGCCAGGTCCTTGGCCTCCTCGAGCGTGCGGGCGGTGAATTCGACCCATTCCATGGTGGTCCTTACTTCTTCTTGGGACGAGCGCTGTTGGGTCGCACCACTTTGCCGGTGGAGGCCGGCCGGGTGCTGCTCTTCGACGTCGTCGGGCGATTCTTCGGGGGAGTCACACGCTTGCTGACGGTGGGTGACTTGCTGCCGGCGTCCTTGGCCGGGGCCTGCTTGGCCTCCGACAGTTGCCGCTTGGCCTGGGCGAACATCCCGCCACCGCCGCCATCTTTCTTGGCGATCTCGCGAGCCCGCTCGCCGGCGGCCTGTGCTTGGCGGCCGAGCGAGTGCTCACCCTTGTAGAAGCGATGGGTGATGTAGTACTGCAGGCCGATGCGGAAGATGGCCTGGGCCATGTAGTAGATCACCAGGCCAGTGAGGTAGAAGACCAAGAAGACGGCGAAGACGACCGGCAGGTACTGCATCAGCTTGGCCTGCGTCTCCGACATGTTCGGCGCCACCTGGGCTCGCGCCGCCACCATCTTTTGCTGCACGTAGTACAACACACCGAGGATGACGACGATCAGGGCATACACCAGGCCCTTGCCGAACGACTGCGAGATCACCTGTGAGGGCCGAGTGGCCAGGTCGAGGCCCCAGGCCAGCATCTCGTGCTTGCCGAGCAGGTCCTTGTACAACCGCGAACTGGTCGAGATGTACTGCGGGGTGAACCCGCTGGCCTCGCCACCATGGCTCAGGCCGCGCAGCACCCGGTACATGATGATGAACACCGGCATCTGCAGCAGCAAGGGGAAGCACGAGGCCATCGGGTTGACCTTGTGCTGCTGGTACAGCTTCATCATCTCTTCATTGAGCTTCTGGCGATCGCCGCGGTGCTCCTGCTGCAGCTTGCGCATCTCCGGCTGCAGCTTCTGCATCTCCAGCATGCCCTTGGTGCTCTTCAGCACCAGGGGAGCGGTGATGATCATGATCACCAGCGCGATCATCGAGATGGCGATGATGTAGTTGTGGGTGAAGCTGTAGAACCACGCCAGCAGTGCTGCGGGCGGCTCGAAAAGGCCGGCGATCATGGGGTCATCTCTTTCCTTCGGGTACGGGGTCGTACCCGGACGGGCCGAATGGTCGGCAACGAACGAAGCGGCGCACGGTCAGCCACAGGCCGCGAGCGGTGCCGTGCACCTCGAGGGCCTCGAGTGCGTACGCCGAACACGACGGCGTGAATCGGCACGGCGACGGGCGGCCCTCGACTGCTCGTTGATAGCAGATGACCAGGGCAATCAGGCGCCCACGGAGTCCAGCAGGCGCTGCACGTCGAACACCAGTTCGTCTCTTGATCGTCGAGCGGCGGCGGGCTGGGCGCCGATCAGGTACCACCCGGGCGGCAACGACGTGGCGTCCAGCAGTGCCCGAATCTGGCGTCGCAGTCGATTGCGAACGACCGCCGGTCCGATGGCGCGGCCGAGTGCATAGGCCACCCTCGGTGGCGTTGCAACGGGATCGGGGAGATATGTGCACCACAGGACTCCGGCCCGGGTCCGCCGGCCCTCGCGGGCCAGGCGCGTGAACGCGCTGCGTTCCCGGATACGCCAGATCAAGCCGACAGGCTGTGCCGGCCCTTGGCGCGACGTGCCTTCAACACGGCACGACCGGCGCGGGTGCTCATCCGGTGACGGAAGCCGTGCTTCTTGGCGCGGCGACGATTGTTCGGTTGGTAGGTGCGCTTCACGCAACCCTCCTCGGCTGAGCACGCAGGGCGAGCAGCACTTTCGATGGCAAGTGAGAATCTGGAAAGGAACGCCGCAACTTCTCGGCTAACCCGGCCAAACGGACAGGCTAGGGCGCTCGACGGTCGCATCGCAACCGAGACCACGGTGTTCGCCGCTGTGCAGCACTGCGCCCCAGGTCAGGGCGGGCCCGTGAAGACGGCTGGGCCGGGCCTGCTAGCGTGCCTTCCTCCCGCAGATTTGAATTGTCCACATGATGTGGACAATTGTGTGGACAACGATCGAAGTCACGAACGGAGGTGCAGGTGAGCGACCATGATCAGTTGTGGACAGCGGTGGCCCAGCTGCTGCGTGCTCAGGTGTCCGAGGCGGTCTGGTTCTCGACCTTCCAAGATGTGACTGCGCTCGACAGCGATCCGTCGATGTTGCGAGTCGGTGCGCCGAACGGGCACACCCGCGACCGCATCTTGTCGCGCTACTTGCCGCTGGTGCGCGATGCATTGGAAGAGATCGGCGCGGCCAATCGCCAGTTCGTCGTCGAAGTGCAAGTTGCCGACGCCGCCGAGCAGGAGTTCGTCGAGCAGGTCCCCGACCCAGCGACCGAGCTCGCCAACAACAGCGGGCGTAGTGGCTCGGCGAACCCGAGTTCCATCGGCGGCATGAACCCGCGCTACACGTTCGAGGCGTTCGTCAAGGGCGCGTCCAACCAGTTCGCCCTGGCGGCCGCGCTTCGTGTCGCCGAGACGCCCGGTCGGTCGTACAACCCGCTGTTCATCTACGGCTCAGCGGGTCTTGGCAAGACCCACCTGTTGCACGCCATCGGGCACTACGTGCACAGTCACTACCAACACGACATCGTGCGCTACGTCAGCACCGAGACCTTCCTCAACGAGTATGTCGACGGCATCCGCACCAACACCATCGCCAACTTCAAGCGCCGCTATCGCGACATCGACGTGCTGCTGATCGACGACATCCAGTTCATGGAGGGCAAAGAAGGGTTGCAAGAGGAGTTCTTCCACACCTTCAACTCGCTGCACGGCGCCAACAAGCAGATTGTGATCTCGAGTGATCGCATGCCCGATGCCATCCCTACGCTGGAGGAACGCCTTCGCGGCCGATTCAAGTGGGGACTGATCACCGACATCCAGCCGCCCGATCTCGAGACCCGCCTGGCGATCTTGCGCAACAAGGCCGAGCGCGATCACAGCCCGGTCCCGTCCGAGACGCTCGAGCTCATCGCCTCACGCATCACCACCAACATCCGTGAACTCGAAGGCGCGCTGATCCGTGTCACGGCGTACGCCAGCCTCAATCATGTGCCCATCAGCACCCACCTTGCCGAGCAACTGCTGACCGATCTGATGAGCGACACCTATGTCAAACCGCGCACCGACGACGAGCTCCTCAGCGAGATGGCCGTCATCCTCGGGCACAGTGTGGAGGCGCTGCGCGGCAAGAGCCGCCAACGCCCACTGGTCACCGCTCGCCAGATGGCCATGTACGTCTTTCGTGAGCTCACCGATCTCAGCTATCCCGCAATCGCCCGGCTGTTCGGCGGTCGCGACCACACCACGGTGATTCACGCCGTCGACAAGATCCAGCGGCTGATGAAGGAACGCAAGCAGGTCTACGACCAAGTGACCGATCTCGTCCAACGCTTGAAGAAGGCGTAGCTGTGGGCGTCATGTGGACGACGAACCATGATGCGGGGACAACAGCATCACTGTCCACCGAACCACAGTTGTGTCATTTCCGGCCTGTGTACGGCGGGGGATACGCCTGGGGACGCGGTTCTGACCCCTACGCTGGCCGATCGACGACTTATGCACAGTCCACAGCCCTTATTACTGCTATTACCTTTATACATCACCTCATTGTGAGAAAGGCCTCCCTGTGAAGTTCCGATGCGAACGCGAAGCTCTCGCCGAAGCGCTCTCTACTGCAGGCCGCGCCGCGACCGGCCGCACCGGGGCACTCCCTGTGCTGTCAGGGCTACGCCTCGAACTCGTCGGCGACCGGTTGAGCATCACCGGCACCGATCTTGATCTCACGATCCAACTGACCCTCGCGGTCGGTGGCGACAGTGACGGCGGAGTGGTCCTGCCGGCGCGTCTTGCCGCCGACATCGTCCGCTCGATGGGCGTCGGCAAGGTCGAGGTCTCCGTCGATGGCGATGAGGTCAACATCAGCGGCGGGCGCTCGCAGTTCAGCGTGCGACCGCTGTCGTTCGACGATTACCCGAAGCTGGCGACGCCGACCACGTCGTCGGTCACCTTGCCGGCTGCGGCGGTGGGTGAGGCCTTGCGTCAGGTCGTGCGCGCCGCCAGCACCGACGAAGCCCGGCCGATCCTGACCGGTGTGCTGTTGACCGCCGAGAACGGCGGCCTCCGCATGGTGGCGACCGACTCGTATCGCCTGGCAGTCCGTGACCTCGCGGATCACCAGGTGCTCGGTGCCGACCAGAAGGTGCTCGTACCGGGTCGTGCCCTCAACGAGTTGCAGCGGTTGGTCGGAGGAGGCGAAGAGCTCACCATGCGATTGGGTGATCGGGATGCAACCTTCGAAGTCGGCGAGACACGGTTGTCGACACGCCTGATCGAAGGCGAGTTCCCCAACTACCGCCAACTGATCCCCGCCAGTCATCCCAACACGCTGACCGTCGAGCGCGAGCCGCTGCTCGAGGCAATTCGCCGTGTCAAGATCCTCGCCAAGGACGCAACACCGGTGCGCCTGCAAATGGGTGGCGACACGTTGCGGCTGACGGCGATCACGCAAGACGTCGGCAATGCATCCGAAGAACTTGACGCGACCTACGAGGGCACGGACCTGACCGTGGCGTTCAACCCCGAATACTTCGCCTCGGGCGTCGAGGCGTGCTCGTCGGACTCCATCACGCTGTCGACGCTCGACTCGTTGAAGCCGGCGGTCATCCGTGGCGTCGGCAACGATGACTACCTCTACTTGTTGATGCCCGTTCGCGTGCCGTAAGCGACGTGATCGTTTCGCGGCTCGAGCTGGTCGACTTTCGCAACTACGCGAACGCATCATTCGATTTCGGGGCGGGCACGACAGCGGTCGTCGGGCTGAACGGACAAGGCAAGACCAACCTGGCTGAGGCGATGGCATATCTCGCAACGCTCGACAGCTTCCGCGGCGCACCGCTGGACTCAATGATCCGCGTCGGAGCCGACAGCGCGGTCGTTCGCGCGACGGTCGTGCACGACGACGGACGCGAGGTCTCAGTCGAGCTCGAGCTGAGTCGCAACGGTCGTAACCGCGTGTTGGTGAACCGCCAGAAGCTCGCCCGCGCCCGAGACCTGCTCGGCGTCATGCGCGTGACGGTGTTCTCCCCCGACGATCTCGCCGTGGTGAAAGAGGGTCCGGGAGGTCGGCGCCGGTTCCTCGATGATGTGCTGGTGGCACTGGCGCTGAAGTACGACGCTGCGCGGCTGGAGTTGGAACGCATCATCAAGCAGCGCAACATGTTGTTGAAGCAACTCGGTGGCCGGCTGGGCGACGAGGCTGCACTGACACTGGACGTGTGGGATTCGAAGATGGCCGAGGTCGGCGATCAGTTCGGTCACGCCCGTGCGGTGTTGATCGCTCGGCTGTCGCCCCTCGTCAGCGAGGCGTACGAGCAACTTGCCGACCGAATGACGAGCATCGAGCTGCGCTACGAGCCTGCATGGCGGCAACGCGGCCTCGGTACCGCGCTGGTCGAAGCGCGGACCGACGACGTGCGTCGCGGTGTGTCGAGCGTCGGCCCGCATCGCGACGATGTGGATCTGTTCATCAACGGCATGCCGGCGCGCACACACGCGTCGCAAGGCGAGCAGCGCACCTTGGCGCTGGCCCTGCGGCTCAGTGCGCATCGGCTCGTCACCGACAAGGCCGGCAGCGCGCCCGTGTTGGTGCTCGACGATGTGCTCAGCGAGCTCGATCCCGGGCGGTGCGAAGCACTGTTGCGCCACCTGCCACCGGGGCAGGTCGTGCTGACGACTGCAGGGGTGCTGCCAGAGGCCGCACATCCTGACGCGATTGTGCACATCGAAGCTGGCATGGTGATGTTATGAGTCGCGACCCGGTCCCGTTCGGCGAGAGCCTCAACCGGGTCGTTCGCTCGTTGCGCAATGACGAATCGACGACCTCGGGGTCGGACCCCGCCGACATGCAGACGGCGAGCCGGATGGGAGGCGTGTTCGGCCGCTGGTCGGAGGCAGTCGGCGACGCGGTGGCGGCGCACGTCAAGCCGGTGAAGCTCGACGGCACCAAGCTGATCGTCGAGGTCGATGACCCCGCGTGGGCAACGCAACTACGGTTCTTGGAGGGCATGTTGAAACAGCGTTTGCTGGAGGTCGCCGGGGCCACGATCGACACGATCGAGGCTCGCGTTCGGCGGTACTAGCGGCGTGTGGGTTCTGGTGTGATTTTGCCCCGCCCACATGGCCCGATTGCCGCCTTTGTGTCACACCCTTCCGGTAGGATGGTTGCTGATCGCGACAACAGCTGAGGCGCAGGAAGCCAGCTCGGACGTCGCCAATGAAACCGCAGGTCAAGCATGCTTTTCTTGCCGATAGATTGAGGTGCGCGTGTCGTTCGACACCAACAAGCCAACGGCCGACTACGGAGCAAAAGACATCCAGGTTTTGGAAGGTCTCGACCCCGTCAGGAAACGGCCGGGAATGTACATCGGGTCCACTGGTTTGGCGGGCCTCCACCACCTGATTTGGGAGGTCGTCGACAACGCTGTCGATGAGGCGATGGCGGGCTTCTGCACGCGCATCGCGGTGACCCTCTTGCCCGATGGTGGCTGTCGCGTCGACGACAACGGTCGCGGTGTCCCGGTCGATCCGTACCCGTCGGGCCCACACAAGGGCAAGAGCGCGGCAGAGGTCGTGTTGACCGTGCTGCATGCCGGCGGCAAGTTCGGCGGCGCCGGGTACAAGGTGTCGGGTGGTTTGCACGGCGTCGGTGTCAGCGTGGTCAACGCGCTCAGCGAGCGACTGTTCATCGAGATCGACAAAGGCGGCAAGCGATACCAGCAGGAGTACGCCAAGGGTGGCAAGCCGCAAGGCAAGCTCACCATGGTCGGCGAGACGCCGGCCCATGGTCCGCTGTCGCGCAAGAACGGCACGTCGGTCTCGTTCTGGCCCGACCCCACGGTGTTCCTCGCCGAGGGAACCGAGTTCGTGGCCCGCACGGTCCTCGAGCGATTGCAGACGATGGCGTTCCTCAACCGCGGCCTCGAGATCATCTTCCTCGACGAGCGGCCGGATCGCCAGTTCGAGCAGACGTTCCAGTACAAGGGCGGCATCGTCGACTTCGTCAAGCACCTCAACGCCTCGAAAGAAGCGCTCTTCGCCAAGGTCGCCCACTTCGAGGACGAGGACGAGGGCGACAACCAGACGCTCGACATCGCCATCCAGTGGAACACCGGGTACTACGAAGGCATCCACGGCTACGCCAACGGCATCTCCACCATCGAAGGTGGCATGCACGTCGAGGGTTTCAAGACCGCACTGACCAGCGTGGTCAACAAGTACGCGCGAGCCAAGAACCTGCTCAAAGAGAAAGACGAGAACCTGCTCGGCGAAGACATTCGCGAGGGCCTCACCGCGATCGTGTCGGTGAAGTTGCGCGACCCGCAGTTCGAAGGCCAGACCAAGGCCAAGTTGGGCAACGTGCCCATGCGATCGTTCGTGCAGAAAGCGACCAACGAGCGCCTTGCCGAATGGTTGGAGGAGAACCCACCCGAGGCCAACCGGTTGGTCAAGAAGGCACAGGCTGCGGCGCAAGCCCGACTGGCCGCCAAGAACGCCCGCAACGCCATTCGCCGCAAGACCGCGCTGACCGGGGCCGGCATGCCCGACAAGTTGAAGGACTGCAGCAGCGGTAACCCCGATGAGAGCGAACTGTTCATCGTCGAGGGCGACTCTGCCGGTGGCTCGGCGCTGAACGCTCGCGACCCGCGCACCCAAGCACTGCTGCCGATCCGCGGCAAGATCCTCAACGTCGAGCGCGCCCGGCTCGACAAGATGCTGAAGAACAATGAAGTGCAGAGCCTGATCACCGCGATCGGCGGTGGCGTCGGAGAAGAGTTCGATGCCGCCAAGGCGCGGTACCACAAGGTGATCCTGTTGGCCGACGCCGACGTCGATGGCAGCCACATCCGCACGCTGCTGCTCACGTTCTTCTACCGCCAGATGCGGCCGCTGGTCGAGGCCGGGTACGTGTACATCGCCCAGCCGCCGCTGTTCTCGACGGTTGTCGGCAAGGAGAAGATCTACCTGAAAGACGATCGGGCAAAGGCCGTGTGGCTCGAGGCCCATCCCAATCACAAGAAGGACTTCTCGCGATTGAAGGGTCTCGGCGAGATGGACTGGGAAGAGCTCAAGCCAACGACGATGGACGCAGCGACGCGTACGTTGTTGCAGGTCGAGGTCGAAGAGGCCGCTCTGGCCGACGAGATGATGAGCGTGTTGATGGGTGACGACGTCGAATCACGCAAGAACTTCATCGTCACCAATGCACGCGACGTGCGGAACCTGGACTTCTGATGAGCGACACCCCGAATCCCCCCACCAACGACGACGCCGGCGACACCAACGAAGACCCATCGCTGTCGGTGCAGCCGGTCGCGCTGCAAGACGAGATGGAGCGAAGCTTCCTCGACTACGCCATGTCGGTCATCATGTCGCGGGCATTGCCCGATGTGCGCGACGGTTTGAAGCCCGTCCACCGCCGCATCATCTGGGACATGGAGGAGCAGGGCTTCCGCCCCGATCGTCCCTTCGTCAAGTCCGCTCGAGTCACCGGCGACACCATGGCCAGGTACCACCCGCACGGCGACAGTGCGATCTACGACTCGTTGGTGCGCATGGCGCAGCCGTTCTCGCTGCGCCACCCTCTGATCGATTTCCACGGCAACTACGGGTCTCCGGATTTTGGTCCGGCCGCGGCGCGCTACTGCGTCACTGGCGATACCCGGGTCCGCATGGCCGACGGTTCCAGCGTCGCGATCGCCGATCTCGTCGATTCGCCGAGCGACACCGATCGTGACGTCGACTTCGACGTGATCGATCGAGATGGCAAGCCTGTTCGTGCAAGTAAGGCGTTCAACTCCGGGGTGCATCCAACCAAGCGAATCACCACCAGCGCTGGGTTCAGTCTGCGAGGAAGCCACAACCATCCGGTGCTGTGCCTGGTGCCCGTGGCAGGCGTGCCGATGTTTCAATGGCTGCAACTCGACGAGATCGTGCCAGGCACCGTGGTGTGCATCGCCCGCAACGCCTGGATGAATGTTGTGCCGACGGCGCGCGAATCGATGCTCGGTGTTCTCTGCGGTGCGTGGGTCAGTGAAGGTTGGGCGTCCGACACACGCGCCGGATTCAACAACACCGATCAGTCGTTTTTCGACGATGTCATGTACGCCTACGACGCTCTCGTAGGAGGCCCTCGAGCAGCCGACAAGTTCATCCCCGACGTCGTGTGGCGCGGAGGCTGGGGTGTCAAGCGGGCCTTTCTCATGGCGTGCTTCGAGGGCGACGGCGGACCGAGGGTGGCCGACGATGGATTCAGCATCCACTACACGACCTACAGCGACCGTCTTGCTCGCGAGTTGCAAGAGATGCTCAGCGAATTTGGGGTCATCGCCTCACACAAGCAGTACACGAGAGCAAGTGGCAAGGTCGAGCACCGGCTGATCATCTCCGGGCTTCGCAACGTTCGTGCGTTCGCAGAGCGCGTCGGATTCCTGGCAACGAAGCAGGCCAAGCTGCAAGAACTCATCAGCCGCTCGCCACTGCGCCCCCATCGCTTGAGCGGCGACCATGTGCCGTACGTCGCCGATTTCGTCCGTTCCGAGTTGGCCGTCAACACGCGTCGCTCTGATCGCAAGTGGCTCACACAGCACAACTTTGATCGGGTCGAGCGATGGGACACCGAGCGGCTTCGGATCATCGACCGAATCAAGGATGACGAGATCCTCAAAACGATCTTGCCGATCATGGATTCGGGCTACCGGTTCGAAGAGATCGTTTCGGTGACCGACGAGGCTGCAGCAGTGGTGTATTCATTGCGTGTCGACTCCGACGATCACTCGTTCCTCGCCGGAGGTTTCGTCAACCACAACACCGAATGCCGGTTGCACCCATTGGCGATGCAGTTGTTGGCCGACATCGACGAGGAAACCGTCGACATGAAGCCGACCTACGACGACAGCCGTGACGAGCCCGTTGTCCTGCCGTCGCGCTTTCCGAACCTGCTGGTCAACGGCAGCCAGGGCATCGCGGTCGGCATGGCCACCAACATCCCGCCGCACAACCTGGGTGAAGTGATCGACGCGACTCTGCACTTGCTCGCCAACCCGGAGGCAACCCCCGACGATCTCATGCAGTTCGTCAAAGGCCCCGACTTCCCGACCGGTGGCAGCATCCTCGGTCGCGCGGGCATCATGGATGCCTACCGCACAGGTCGCGGCAGCATCAAGATGCGTGCCAAGGCGGCGATCGAAGAGGGCAAGCGCGGCCAGATGCAGATCGTGGTCACCGAGTTGCCGTACCAGACCAGTTGCTCGGCCATCGCCGGGCGCATCCAGGAACTGGTCGATGCCGGCGACCTCGACGGCATCGCCGATGTCAACGACGGCTCGGCCGGCGGCAAGACCAGTCTGGTCGTGACCTTGAAGCGCGACGCCAATGCCAACGTGGTGCTCAACAACCTGTTCAAGCTCACCCAGTTGCAGACCAGCTTCGGCGTCAACATGGTGGCACTGGTCGACGGTGTGCCGCGCACGCTCAACTTGCGCACCGCGCTCGAGGGTTACCTGCGCCACCAGGTCGACGTCATCACTCGCCGCTCGCAGTATCGACTGAAGAAGGCCCGCGAGCGCGAGCATCTCCTCGAGGGCCGCCTCAAGGCACTCGATGTCATCGACCAGATCATCGCCCTCATCCGCGGCAGCGAGAACCCGGCCGCCGCCAAGGTCGGATTGATGGCGGTGCCGTTCGAGTTCAGCGAGCTCCAGGCCACCGACATCCTCGAGATGCGTCTGGCCCAACTCACCCGGCTCAGCCGCATCGATCTCGAGCGCGAGATCATCGACGTTCGAGCGCGCATCGTCGAGCTCGAAGGGATCCTCGCCGATCCCGCCGTTCGCAACGAGGTCATCCGCAGCGAGATGACGGCGATCAAGGAAGAGTTCGCCACGCCCCGCGTCTGCCAGATCGGCCTCGACGACGGCGAGATGACCGACCTCGATCTGGTCGAGGACAAAGAGCTCGTGATCGTGATGACCGAGGCGCAGTACGTGAAGGCGGTCACGGCCGACAGCTTCAAGACGCAGGGTCGCGGTGGTCGTGGCGTCAGCGGTGCAAAGCTGAAGACCGACGACATCGTCCGTCACGTCATCTTCACCACCGCGCACTCGTTCTTGCTGTTCTTCAGCAACCGCGGCCGGGTCTACCGCCTCCGGGCGATGGACATCCCCGAGCGCGAGCGCACGGCCAAGGGCATGCCGATCGTCAACCTGCTTCCGTTGCAGGCGGGCGAGATCATCCAGGCCATCATCGACACCCGCGATTTTGCCGGCGAACGCAACCTGTTCTTCGCGACCCGTCACGGCGTGGTCAAGAAGACCTCGTTCCACGAGTACGACAACGGCCGTCGCGACGGCCTGATCGCGCTGAACCTCCGCGAGGGTGACGAACTGGTTCGGGTCATCGAGACCACCGGCAACGACGACATCTTCATGGTCAGCCGCAAGGGAGCGACGATCCGCTTCAGTGAAGACGAGGTGCGACCGATGGGTCGCGCTGCGTCGGGTGTGCGCGGCATGAAGATGAAGGCAGGCGACGAGGTCGTCTCGGTCGACGTGGCTCGCGACGACACGGCGATCCTCATCGTCACGTCGCACGGCTACGGCAAGCGCACCCAGCTCGACAAGTTCAACGTGCAGGGTCGCGGTGGGCAAGGTGTGATCGGCATCCGCCTCACCGGCAAGAAGGGCCAGGTCGTCGCAGCCTTCATGGTCGGCCTCGACGACGAGATCATGGCGGTGTCCAGCAACGGTGTCGCCATCCGCATGGGCGTGCGCGATATCTCATCGCAGGGCCGCGATGCCACCGGCGTGCGGGTCATGAACGTCGACGACGGTCAGTCGGTCGCCTCGGTTGCGCTGATCATCGCCAACGACGAGTAATTCACTCATTTCACTCATCGAGCCACGGCTCCATCTCGGCACGAAGTCGTGCCCGAATCGGAATCCGACGTGGAGGTGGGGGATGCGCGCGAAGGGCAGAGATCGTGGTCAGGCTGTCGCACTGCTGTTGATGGTCGTGGTGATGGCAGCATTGGCTGTCGTCGGCACGGGAGAGTTCAGTGTCCACATCATCGACCGTGGCCGGGCCCAGACCGCGGCCGATGCCGCCGCCTTGGCGGCGATCGACGGCGGCAGGGTCGAGGCGAGACGTCTGGCTGCCGACAATGGCGCCCGGCTGGTCAGCTACCTCGAGCGCGACGGCGCGATCACCGTGGTGGTCGACGTCGGTGGCCAACAGGCGACGGCTCGCGCTACCGATGGACCGTAGCCCCAGGTAGTGGCCAGCATGGCCGGGTGCCCTGCTCTTGTCGGCCCGCGACGCCTACACTGCAGCGGTGGACAGTGGTGTGCCCCAAGCCTCCAACCGTGCCGGTTCGCGGGCGGGTGGCGGTGGTGTGAAGCCGCCTGGCAACAAGTCCGGCTCCGCCAAGAGCAACGGCAACGGCTCGCAACGTCCCGGTCCGGTCGATCCGCGTACGGAGGATCCCAGCTCGCCGCTCGGCATCTCACGCGTCGGCAAGACCGTGTGGCGCCGACCGGGGGCATTGACACCGCGCACCGCCAAGCATCGCGAGACCGGCAGCGTCGAAATGCCAATCGACTTCGCCGTCGCACTCCCGCTGGCACCGGTGCCCGTCGACGAGCCCGAGACACAAGGCCCCGACACGGTTGCCGATGCAGTCGTCGACACCGAAGCGAGGGCCCTCGCACCAACCGTCGAGGTGGTCGCCCCGGCTCCGTCGGCGACGACGCAGCTCGTGCCGATCGCGCCGTCACTGATCACGTGGGCACCAGCCGATCTGATGCCCGACCTCGCGCCGACCGAACTGGTGCCGACGGACCTGCCATTGACCCCGGTCCTCACCCCGGCGCCGATCCTCTACGACGAAGCGGCCACCATCGACGACGTCACCCAGATCGGCCCGATCCTCGAGACCCGGCCACTCCGGCGGCCGGTCACGTTCCGGCGCGCCCCGAAGCCGCGTGTGCGCCGCGTCACCAGGGTGGTTCGCCATGTCGACACCTGGAGCGTGTTCAAAGTCGCGTTGGTGTTCAACGCGTTCTTCTACGCTGTCGCCCTCGTGGCCGGCGTGTTGCTGTGGCAGGTCGCTTATGCGACGGGCACCATCGACAACGTCGAGAAGTTCTTCGAGGGCTTCGGCTGGGAGACCTTCAACTTCAACGGCGGCCAGATCTTCCACAACGCCTGGATCGCCGGATTGTTCGTGGCGGTCGGGCTCACGGGTCTGGCCGTGTTGCTGGCCACGTTGTTCAACCTCATCACCGACCTGGTCGGTGGCATCCGCCTCAGCGTGTTGGAGGAAGAGGTGCGGCCACGTGTCGAGCGCGGCACCGAACTGGTCGTCGACGAGCCGGTGGCGGCACCAACCGACGGCTCCAACGTCGCCGGGCCCGAAGAATCACCGGGCGACGTGGCAGACCAGGCAATTGCCGGTTGAGTCCGGTGGAAGGCGCCCGATAGCCTGACGGCTCCGTCGTAGACGGGGCTATAGCTCAGTTGGTTAGAGCGTCACACTGATAATGTGAAGGTCGCTGGTTCGATTCCAGCTAGCCCCACCGTGAAAGCACTGCGTCGAGCGTTTGTGGCCCTCTCTCTTGCCGGTGCAGTCGCCGGCATCTTGCGAGTACGCGGCAAGGGGGGTGTTCCCCCGCAGGAGGGTGGCTGGCGCGAGCTCAAACTGCCCCCGACATGACTGCGCCCGATGCGGGTCCGATCGTCGGGCTCGTCGGCTATGGGGTGACCGGCCGGCGCATCGGTACGCACCTGTTGCGCCGAGGGACGAACGTGGCCATCTACGACCCCGGAGCGCCCGGGTCGCCGCGTGGCGCCGTGACGGTTGCCGACGCTGCTGATCTGGCGGTCACCGACGTGGTCGCCCTCTGCCACCCGCATCCGCACGCCCATCTCGCAGCCGAGTTCCTGGCGGCTGGGGTTTCGGTGGTGTCGATGTCTGCCGACATCACCGACGTGCGCACCCTGGTCGACCTCCATGACCGTGCCCACCGAAGCGGGGCGGCCTTGATCGTCGGTGCGGCGATGAGCCCCGGCCTGTCGGGCCTGCTGGCCGATCACCTCTGCCGGCAGTTGCACGTGGCCGAGGAGATCCACGTCGCCACCCACGGCACCGCCGGACCGGCCTGCGCCGCGCAGCACCACGATGCGCTCGGCGAGACGGCGATCGGGTGGCACGATGGCGTGTGGATCGAGCGCCCCGGTGGCAGCGGGCGCGAGCTCGACTGGTTTCCCGAGCCGATCGGTGCACGCGACTGCTATCGCGGCGCGTTGCCGGACCCGTTCCTGCTCCACCAGATCTTCCCGACGGCGTCACGCATCAGTGCACGCGTGTCGGGGACGCGCCGCGACCGGCTCACGGCCAGGTTTCCCATGCTGACGCCGCCGCACGCTGCGGGCGACATCGGTGCCGTGCGGGTCGAGGTGCGCGGTGCCGCGGCCGACGGCGCCAGGGTCACGGTGATCGCCGGTGCGTCCGGGCCGACGAGCCATCTGGCCGCGGCGGTGACGTCGGCGTGCATCGAGGCCTGCCTGGGCGGAACGATCGAGCCCGGGGTCCACGTAGTGGGCGGAGCCACGCTTGATCCACCCAAGCTCCTTCGCCGAGCGGTCGAGCTGGGCGTGCAGTTGCAAGAGTTCACCGGAGTTGCCCGGTCTTCGACGTGGTAGCAGCCCCCGCCGGTACGTTTGAGGCGTGAGCGACACTCCGACCGATCCCGTGATCCCGTGGCTGCCCGAGGGCCGAACGCTGTTGGTCCCCGGTCGCGGCGAGCTCTTCTACCGCTTCCATCGTCACCTCAATCCTGACGCCCCAATCGCCTTGCTGCTGCACGGGTGGACGGCCAGTGGTGATCTGCAGTTCTTCACCGCCTACGAGGCCTTGGCCGCGCATTGTTCGTTCATCACGATCGATCACCGAGGTCATGGTCGCGGACTGCGTTCGGAGGAACGCTTCGAGTTGGAGGATGTCGCTGATGACGCGGCAACGCTCGTCCAAGCGCTCGGTGTTGCGCCGGTGATTGCCGTCGGGTACTCGATGGGTGGACCAGTGGCACTGCTGCTGGCGCGCCGCCACCCCCACCTGGTGCGGGCGATCGTCGTCGAGGCGACGGCGTTGGAATGGTGCTCGTCGAGGCTTGACCGGATTCGCTGGAAGACCGTACGGATCATCGGGCCCATGCTGCGCTCGTTCGCCTATCAGCGCTGGCTGCGGCACGGCATTGGTCGGTTGTTGGGCAAGGGTCACCCGACGCAGGTCTACGTGCCGTGGCTCAGTGGCGAGATGCGTCGCAACGATGCGCAAGCGATCGTGCAAGCCGGACAGGCCCTCAGTCGATTCGACGCCCGGCCGTGGGCGGCTGAGCTCCACAAGCCCGCGGCCGCGATGGTCACCACCCGCGATCGCCTCGTCAAGCCGCGCAAGCAGCGCGCCTTGGCCGAGGCGCTCGGCGCCGAGGTACGCGAGCTGGTCGGTGACCATCTCAGTGCGTGGGTGCACCCCGGCGAGTTCGCGGCCACGACCGTCGAGCTCGTCGAGCTCGTCGCCAAGTCGTCCGCACCCTGACCCCGAGCTCAGTCGTCGTCGACCCTGTCGAGGCGATGCTCGATCGACTCGAGACGATCAGCCAATCGCTCGATGGCTCGGCTGATTCGGTCAAGGCTGTCTTCCAACTCGCTCGAGCTGGCGACATCGGCGAGACCGAGGCGAACACCAGCCAGCTCGCGAGCGAGGAACTCGGTATCGGATTGGGTTCGTTCGGCGACGCGGCGGTCGAGCTCGGTCTGGACCCGATCGCGTTCCTCCTGACGGTTCTGGGCGAGCAGGATCAGCGGTGCTGCGTACGCCGCCTGCAGCGAAAGCAGCAAGGTGAGGCCGATGAACTGCCATTGGTCGAAACGGGTCTCGACGGGGCCGAAGCTGTTCCAGACCACCCAGGCAAAACAGAACACGCTCTGGTAGACGAGGAACCGCGCCGTGCCGATGAACCGGGCGACGCTCTCGCTGAACTGCCCGAACGCGTCGGGGTCGTAGTGCACGCCAAGGCGTGGCCGTTGCCGCGGTGTGGTGAGATCCTCGCGGCGCTTCATCGCGGAACTGCTCCCGTGCTCACCCGCCTGCGCTGACGCCACCCGGTCGGCAACGTGCGGTCGAGCACGTCGTCGACGGTGATCGCGCCGAGCAGCCGACCGGCTTCGTCGCAGACACCGAGGGCCAGCATGTTGTAGCTCGCCAAGCGCTCGGCCACCTCGCGCTCGGGCAGATCGGGAGTGATCGTGGGCTCCTCCTCGATGCACCGGCCGAGCTCCATGCTGGGCGGCTCGCGCAACAGTCGCTGGAAGTGAACGACACCGACGTACGTACCGGTGGGCGTCTTGTAGGGGGGTTGCACGACAAAGACCTGGGCGGCAATCGAGACCAGCCAATCGGGGTTGCGCAGTTCGGCCAGCGCTTCAGCGACGGTTGAGGTAGGCCCGAGGATGATGATGTCGGGCGTCATCAGCGCGCCGGCGGTGCCCTCGTCGTAGCTCAACAGGCGACGAACCTGATCGGCATCTTCGGCATCCATCGCCTCGAGGATCCGTGTGCGCTGCTCGCCCGGCATCTCGGCCAGCAGGTCGGCCAAGTCGTCGTACTCCATCTCCTCGAGCACGTTGACCAGGCGCTCGAGGTCGAGTCCTTCGATGATGCGCAGCTGCTCGGATTCGGGCAACTCCTCGAGCAGATCGGCTAGGCGCTCGTCATCCATCGCTTCGGCCAACTGCTTGCGTTGCGTCATCGGCATCGAGCGCACGACGCCGGCGACGTCGCTGGGGTGCATGTCGCGCAGGCGGGCGACTTCGGCGGCGACCTCTGACCCGGCGGTGTGGAACAACTCGGGCAGTTCGGCGACGTCGACCAACCGGTAGCTCGGGCGCCTGCGCAACGCGCTGCGCCGCGAGAGCCGAACCTTGGACAGCTGCCACCACGTTTGACGCCCATCGCCACCAGCTCGCATGGCGACATCGCTGACGGTCTCGTCGCCGACTCGCCGGTCGATGATGTCGCGTCCGATCAACACCTCACCGGCCTTCGGCTTGAACGGGTTGAGGTCGACGTCCCAGCTACGCAGCCGGGCGCCGTCGCTGTCGATCCCTGCGAGGCGACCGGCGTTGACGAAGATCCGCCGGCGCTGGCTGGTGGCGACGAAGCCGAGCACGCGTGGCGCGACCCCTGCGCGGCCGGGAATGACGACGATGTCGTCGAGGCGACCGATCGGCGCACCGCCGGCGTCGAGCAGCGGCAGGCGCATGACTCGAAATGCGTAGATCAGCTCGCCTGCCATGCCCGCCAGGCTACCCCGCATGCCTGCTCAGACGGGATGCATTGAACTACTCCTGGGCGCGAACCTCGACCAAGGTGTCGGAGAACGCCACGCCGCCGCCCCACTCGGTCAGGGTGTCGTTGGTCAGGGAGTTGGCGACCATGCCATCGGGGTGGTGGCGGCTCCACCAACCCCACGGGATCGACACCAGGCCGGGCCGCACGCGGTCGGTGATCCGAGCCGGGACCTCGAGCGAGGCCCGGTCGTTGAAGACGTGGACCGTTTGGCCTTCGACGATGCCGCGCGCTGCCGCGTCGTGGGCACACATCTCGACGAACGGTCCCGATTCGCGACCACCGTGACCCGGGAGGTGCGAGTAGCCGGCATTGAGGAACCGGTTGTGGTGCTTGGGTGTCATCAACTGCAGCGGGTAGCGTCCGGCCAATACCGTGCCGGGCCCTTCGGCGGGCGGAACGAACGTCGGAAGTGACGGCTGACCCATGGCCGCGAGGGCTTCGCTGACGAACTCGACGCGGCCGCTGGCGGTGGGAAACACGCCGTCGCCGAACGGCCGCCCGTCATCGGGGTACGGAACGCGCACGAAACCGACGCGACGCAACTCGTCGACGTCGATGCCGGGCAGCGAATCGCGAATGGCGGTGAGGTCGTCGTCGAACAGCGCCGGGTCCTCGTAGCTCATCGCCTTGGCGAGCCGGCGGAAGACCTCGCTGTTGCTGACCGACTCGCCGCACGGCTCGATGGCAGCCTCGTTCCAGCTGAGCCACAGATGGCCCCACGGTGCGACGACGTCGTGGGCTTCGATCTGTGTCGTGGCCGGCAGCACGATGTCGGCATAGCGTGCCGTGTCGGTGACGAACTGCTCGTGCACCACGGTGAACAGATCGTCGCGCAGCATGCCGGCGCGGATCTTCTCGCTGTTCGGAGCGATCACCATGGGGTTGCAGCCCCACACCATCAGGCCTCTGATCGGGGGTCCGGCGACCTCGGTCAGCGTCTCGCCGAGCCGGCTCATGTTGACCCACCGCGGCTGGCGGTCGCCGAGCAGATCGGGGCGCTCCAGCACCTTGCCGTCGACCACGGACCCGGACCACACACCGACGGAACGAGCCAGCCCACCGCCTCGGTCTTGCCAAGCGCCGACCAAGGCCGGCAGACAGGCGAGCGTGCGAAAGAACATCGCCCCGTTCTCGTGGTGCTCGGCACCGATCAGCGTGCGAATGACCGCCGGTCGAATCGTGCCGTACATCTCGGCGAGGCGTTCGATGTCGGCCGCCGCCACACCACAGGTGGCCGCGGCGCGCTCTGGCGTCCACTCGTCGACGTGGAGTGCCAACTCGTCGAAGCCGAGCGTGTGGTCGGCGACCCACTGCTTGTCGGTCAGGCCGTCGCGGATCAACACGTGCATGAGGGCCAGCATCATGGCGATGTCGGTGCCGGGCAGCGGCTGGATGAACCAGTCGGCGGCGTCAGCCGTGACGGTGCGGATCGGATCGATCACCACGACTCGGGCACCGTCGGCGCGGGCCTGTTCGATGGTCGGCCACAGGTGGCGATTGGTGAGCTTGGTGTTCGTGCCCCACAGGATGATCAGCTGTGAATGTCGGATCTCCAACGGGTCGAGGCACTTCGTGGTGCCGTAGGTCATCTTGACGCCGGCGCCGACCGTGGGCCCACAGATGGCTCGCAGTACCCGGGTGGCGCCCAACCGGTTCCAGAACCGTTCGGGGAAGCCCATCGCCAGCAGGCTCTGGTTGCCGGCGTCGCTGTAGGGCATGATCGCCTCGGCGCCGTCGCGATCGATGATCTCGTGGAAGCGGGCCGCGATCTCGGCCAGCGCTTCGTCCCAGCTGATCTGTTCGAACCGGCCCTCGCCCTTCGGGCCGACGCGGCGCAGCGGGTGCAGCACGCGCTCGTCGCTGTACACGCGGTCGAGGAACTTGTTGACCTTGGGGCACAGTTCGCCCTTGCTGTACGGGTGCTCCGGGTTGCCGCGCATCTGTAGGGCAACGGGGGTCGGGCCGGTTCGATCGACGGTGACGTGCCAACCGCAGGTGTCGGGACAGTCGTGGTGACAGCTGCCGGTGATGATCTCCGCCGTTGCGCCGGCCGCAGTGCTCACGGACCTACGTTAGACCGGTGCCGACGATCCAGTTTCAGCAAGTGGTGGTACCCGACGGGGTGATCGACCTCGGCGTCGGGCAGCCGAACAACGCGATCCTGCCGCTCGAACATGTGCGTCGCGCCGCGGCGATGCAGTTCGGTGACTCGCCCGAGTACTTGCAGTACGGGGCCGAGTGGGGCGACGGACATCATCGTGTCGCCCTGGGCGACTACCTCACACAGGCATACGGCACGGCGGTCGCGCCCGAACAACTCTTTTCGACCAATGGCAACTCGCAGGCCCTCGACATGTTGTGCACGGTGATGACCGAGCCGGGCGATGTGGTGATCGTCGAGGAGCCGACCTACTTCCTCGCCTTCCAGATGTTTCGCGATCACGGTCTGGAGATCCGCAGTGTCGCGATCGACGAGGACGGTCTCGTCGTCGGGGCGTTCACCGACGAAGTAGCGGCCGTTCGCGCCGCAGGCAAACGGGTTGCCTTCGTCTACACGATTCCTTCGTTCCAGAACCCGACCGGTGTGACGATGTCGACGCAGCGCCGGCGCGACCTGGTGGCGGCCGCTGCGGCCGACGACGTGTTGATCGTCGCCGACGAGGTGTACCACCTGTTGCGGTTCGCGCCAGGCCCGATGCCGCCGCCGATGTCGGCCCACGTCGACAACGGGCCGGTGCTGTCGCTCGGCACGTTCTCCAAGATCCTGGCCCCGGGCATGCGCCTCGGCTGGATCCACAGCTCGGTCGAGCGGCTGGCGATGCTGGCAGATTCGGGTCTGATCCTCAGCGGTGGTGGGCTGAACCCGGTCACGTCGACCTTGGCGACGGCAATGATGCGCAACGGATCGCAGCACGAGTACGTCGAGTGGTTGCGGGCGACGTTCGCCCGACGATCGGCGACGATGGTTGCAGCTCTGCGCGAGCACATGCCCGAGTGGGTGCACTTCGACGCGCCGAGCGGCGGTTACTTCGTGTGGCTGCGCCTGCCGCCGGGAACCGACGGTGCAGCGCTGCGCAAACTGGGCGTTCAGCACGGTGTCGACATGCGCCATGGTGCGCAGTTCTCGCCGACCGGAGGGCTGCGCAATCACCTTCGCCTGAGCTTCGCCTTCTACGACGACGACGACATCGTCGAGGGTGTCGCCCGATTGGGGCAGGCACTGAGCGTCGCGTGACCGGTGTCGCACGACGGCGCCGCGTGGAGAGGTTGCGACGCCACGGAGTGTAACCAAACTGCAACCCGCTCGCCATCGACTTGCGAGGTGGTGGACCGCTAGGGTCTCGAACTTCGGCTTGTCAGGAGCCGAAATCACAACTGACGGGGCAACGAGTGGGTACCTTCGACATGCTCATACGCGGTGGCACGGTGGTCGACGGCACCGGTGCGCCGCCACGGGTCGCTGATGTGGCGATCATCAACGACCATGTCGTCGATGTCTCCCCCAAGATCGTCGGGTCGGCCGCGCGGGTGATCGACGCGACCGACCGGGTGGTCACCCCCGGTTTCGTCGACATCCACACCCACCTCGACGCCCAACTGGCGTGGGACCCCATCGGGTCGAGTAGTTGCTATCACGGGATCACCAGCGTCGTGATGGGCAACTGCGGGGTGACGTTCGCGCCGTGCAAACCCGAGGACCGTGGCGTCTTGGCGGCGATGATGGAGAGCGTCGAAGACATCCCGCGTCAGGCGATCCTCGATGGGCTGGCGTGGGACTGGGTGACCTACGGCGAGTACCTCGACAGCATGCAACGCCTTCCCAAAGGGCTCAACGTCGGTGGCATGGTCGGCCACTGTGCACTCCGGCAATACGCGATGGGCGAGCGCGGGATCGAGCAGGCGCCGCCGACAGACGATGACTTGCACACGATGTCTGACCTTCTCGCCGAGGCGCTCCGCGGGGGAGCGTTGGGGTTCAGTACCAGCCGCACGTTCCTGCACAAGGTTCCCGACGGTCGTCCGGTTCCCGGCACCTATGCCGAACCCGACGAGCTGTTCGCCTTCGCCGAGGTGTTGCGTCGTCATGGTGCCGGGGTGTTCGAGAGCGCCAGCCGCATCGGCGAGGGTGAGCGCGACGACGCCGACATGCCGGGAACGCGTGCCGAGATGGCCTGGATGGGCGAGGTCAGCAGGCGCAGCGGCCGCCCCGTCAGCTTCGGCTTGTTGCAGCACGACAGCCGTCCGGATCTGTATGCGCGGGTCATCGAAATGGCCAAGCACGAGAACCTTTCCGGGGCGATGGTGCGACCGCAGACCACGGCTCGCAGCGTGGGAGTGTTGTTCAGTCTCGACACGCGCAGCCCGTTCGACCGCGCCACGTGCTGGCGCGAGCTGAAAGCGATGCGCAACGGCAAGAAGCTTGTCGCGTTGCGCGACCCCGCAACGCGGACCAAGTTGATCGAGGCGGCCGATGCAACACCACCGGGCCTCGATCTGGCGCAGCTGTTCGTCGTCAACCCACTCGACGGCTCACTGAATCGTGGCGCCCGCTACGACCTCGATCCAGCAACGTCGCTGGCTGCGATCGCCCACCAACGTGGAATCAGCGCGGCGGCGGCGTACATCGAGCTGCAGCTCGAGAGCGATGGCACGTTGGTGTGCAGCTTCCCATTCCTCAACCAGCAGATGTCGGCTGTCGAGCACATGCTCGACGACCCACTGGTCACCCTCGGCCTGGCCGATGCCGGTGCCCATGTCGGGCAGATCCTCGACGCCAGTCAGCCGACGTTCCTGCTCTCGTACTGGATCCGCGAGCGGAAGCGGTGGAGCCTGGAGGAAGGCATTCGCCGGCTGACCAGCGATACCGCCGACTTGTTCGGGCTTGCCGGTCGCGGCAGGTTGACAGCGGGTAGTTTCGCCGATGTGAACGTGATCGACCTCGAGGCACTCGAGTTGCCGGCACCCTCGTACGTGTACGACTTCCCGCACGGCGCCGGTCGCTACGTGCAGGGCGCGACGGGGTACGACTACACGCTCGTCAACGGTCAGGTGTTCATGGATCACGGCGAGCACACCGGTGCGTTCGCCGGAGCGATGCTGAAGAACCCGGCGACAATTTGACCGACACCGCCACCATCACCTGTCCCCGCTGCGGCACCAGTGTCGACGAGCGGTTCTACGGACCATGCCAGTCGTGCCGCACTGACTTGCGCGCCAAGTACCTCGGCGAGGGTCGCGTCGTCGAGGTCGCCGAATACGAACCGAAGATCAACGTCACGCCGAACGCGGTCGCGTTGAAAGACGACTGAGCCGCATCGCTACGACCGGCGCGGCAGCCCTGCTCCGGGCCGGAACGTGGTGTCGTTCTCCGGTTGCTCGTTCTTTGCTGCGCGTGCTGCGGCCCGCTCGGCCATCTGCGTCATCGTCGTCGCCATCGCCGCGGCCGCACCGTCGTGGGCCAGGATCTTGCTCATCACCGCGGCCGATGCTCCGCCGATCAACTCCGCCTTGTTGGCTTCGACGTAGTCGGCCGATGCCTGCATCGGCCGCACCGTGCCGTTGAGCGCCGGGATCACGTAGCGGGCGACGAGATCCCACGAGCGGTGAGCGTTCTCGCGGTTGGCCCAGTCGTGGGCGAAGCCCAGCACGACACCGAATCCGCCGGTGACCTGCTGGAGGTTTTCGATGGCCTTGATGAGATCGTCGGGTGTGCCGATCACCGTCGCGCCGCCACCCTCGGCGCCGCTTTCGGCGACCTGCTCGAGCAAGTCCCACGGGTCCTCGACATGGGTCGCACCCGGCCGGCCGAGCACCCGCACGTTGTACTCGTTGTGCCAACGATGCAGGCCATGCACTGCCTCACGCCGGGCCTGCTCCTTCGTCTCGGCAATGTGCCAACTCATCAACACTCGCCAATCGGCGCGGTCGACGGTCGTGCCGTGCTGCACAGCGGCCTCTTCGGCGAAAGCCCATTGCGTCGGGAGGGCCTGCAGGCCCTCGACGCTCGTCGACGCGATCGAGAGCACGCCGATGCCGTACTTGCCGGCGATCTGCATGCCGCTGGGGCTGATGCTCGATGCCGTGGCCATCGGCATGCGCTCCTGGATCGGCAGGATCTGTAACGCCGCGTCGCGCAACGTGAACCAGTCGCTGTCGTAGCTGAACCGCTCTTCGCCATTGAGCAGGCGGATGATCACACCCATCGCCTCGTCCTGCCGGTCGCGCTGCACCATGGGGCTGATGCCCAGCGTTCGGGCATCGCTGGGCAAGGCCCCCGGCCCACTGCCGAACATGGCCCGACCTCTGGTCATGTGGTCGAGTTGGGCCATTCGCTGGGCGACGTTGAAGGGATGGTGGTATGGCAGCGACACCACACCGGTGCCGAGTTTGATCGTGCTGGTCACCTGCCCGGCGGCGGCCAGGAACATCTCCGGCGAGGCGATCATCTCCCAACCGGTGGAGTGGTGCTCGCCGCACCAGAACTCGTCGTAGCCGAGGTGGTCGAGGTGGGTGGCGAACTCGAGATCGCTCTGGAATTGCAGCGTCGGGTTCTCACCGATGGGATGGTGTGGCGCAAGAAAGGTACCGAAACGAAGGCGAGGGGACCGCATCCCACCAGCCTAGAGATCGCTGCCGCAGCGGCTCTGGCCGTGGTGCGAAGACACGAATCGGCACGGGAAATCTTTGGCGCCTCCCGCTATCCTGAGGACTCCCTTCGGGGACGTAGCTCAGTTGGCAGAGCGCTACCTTTGCAAGGTAGATGTCAGGGGTTCGATTCCCCTCGTCTCCACCCTTGAAAGACCTGGTCAGAGCGCTGCGACCGACAGGGCGGCCATCAGATCAGGGCTCCAGGTGCACACCAGGTGCACAGAACACGGCGACGTTCTGCAGCATGGTGCGGACGTGGACGAACGAGCTGGACTCGTGAGCTGGGTCGGTCAGCAGGCGTGGTCTAGTTGGCCGGTCGCTTCGTGGGCCGGCGGGAACCGGGTCGTAGTCGACCCCGATTTCTCGCCGAATCTTGTTGCGAATTGGGGGCGTGTGGTGTCTTAGTGGTGTGGAGGAAGCGATGACCGGACCAGTTGCGGTGCCTCCGGTGCAGCTTTCTCGAGATGCTGGAGTAACGGATCAGGAGATCTTCGGTCAGCTCTATCCAGCGTTGCGTCGTTTCGCCGCTGTCGTCGGCGCAGTCGAGATGGATCCGGATGATTTGGTGCAAGACGCCGTTGCCCGTGCGCTTGCCGGCGGGTCGTTGTCTCGGTTCGATTCGCCCGGCGCATATCTTCGTCAGGCGATCGTGAACGCGGCGTCGAATGACCGGCGTCGAGCTGGTCGGCGTCGACGGGCATTGACGCGATTCGGCGGTGGATTGACGGAGGCGCAACCTTCTGCGTACCCGTCAGACATCGCCCAACTTGCCCGGTTCTCGCCGAGTGTTCGCGCGCTGATCTATCTACGCGTGATCGACGGCCTCGCCTATGACGAGATCGCTTCGATGCTGGGCGTCAGCGCCTCATCCGCCCGGATGAAGCTCTCACGCGCGCTGCGTTCAATTCGATCATCAGGCCTCGACATTCCGTCCGCAAAGGATCACACATGAATGAACTCGTTGAGGTACTTGATCGTCTCGCCGTCAGAGGAACGCCGCGTGGAGTCGATTCGGTGTTTGACGCCGCGGTTCGCGCCTCCGGCCAGACACCAGCGACTGGTTCGCTGTCGGATGTCGGATCGGGCCCGGCCAGCTCGTCGATCGAGCTTGTCAAGTTCGACGGAAGATCGACCTCTCGAACTCGGCATCGCAAGACCGCCGGCTTTGTAGTTGCATCGCTCGCCATCGCCGGGGTCTTGGCAGTCATCGCTGTTGTCCGCTGGCCGGACCCGGTTCACCAAGCGTCGCAGCCCGCAGACGAATCCGCCCCGAGCGCGTCACCGTCGGATACGAGTCCGCTGCTCGGCGTGCCAGCGTTGTCGTCGTCGATCGACAGCAAGCAAACGGCAAGCGCTGCCGAATTTGGATCGTACGTCGCCGGGGTACTGGCAGCCCGTGACGGCACTGCGCCCGATCTTCGAGAGACAGCAACGAGGACCACGGATCAGGGACAGGTTGTCGAGTACGCCTATTTCGGTCAGACCGGTCGTCGTCTATTCATTCTGTCGGGTGGACCGGACCTGATTTCGTCGGTTCCCGGGCTGCACGACCAACTCGCTCGTGGCCCTCAAACAGTGACCGGCCGCGTGCTCGTGTGGCCCGAGACAGTGTGGAAACGGACTATTTCCTTGACCACCGCCGATTCGGTGCTGATCATCAGCAGCGAAGCGATCGACCAGACCGGCACTGCATCGTCGATCTCCGAGCTCGTCGATCTCGCGACCAAACTTTCAGCTTTCAACGCATTCGCATCACTCCCCCTCGGAGCGCCCCAATGTTCGCCACCCTCACCGATCATCGGCAACGAGTTCCGTGGGACATCCAACAACGCCCAGCTCTCCGGGCTGATACTCGCTACCAAGCCCTCGATGCACACCGGTGACGACATCAAACTCGTCATCCGCATGACCGGTTCCGGTCCACTGACGATCACGGCTACTGCACCGGACGGAACGTCGATGACCTTGCGACCGACCCCACACACCGGTTCAAGCTTCGACCGCCCCGGAGACGAATGGGACACGGGGATCACCTATCAACAAGCAGGCTGCTGGCAGATCCACTTCGAACGTAGTGACAGCAGTGCCGACGTCTGGTTCCGAGTCGCCAGCTAGGGCGGGAGATCAATGGTCATTGGGGGGCTAGGTCCCGCCCAGACCACGTCCCATCAATCGGCGGCTTCCGAGCCACGACACCGATCGACATGACTCAAGCCTATTTGGTTCGCCGCCATCACCTGCGAAGCACTCCTCGACGCGTTGGCAGCACGGCTCGATGATCCCCTGGAAGCGTTCATCGGATGCGGCGCCTCCGGGCGGACCGAGCCGTTCGACATCCACCAGGAGCGAGCCGACGCCTTCAGCAAGAAGCTTGCTCAAGGCATCTGACATCCGATCGTGCTGCTGATCGCCACGCGTATCTTCGTCTCCGCTGTCGACCGCAACGAACCCCGTCACCCCGAATGCGCCACTCTGCTGCGCAACCGGTCCGATCTGGACGTCACCGCGTCCGTGATTCCCGAATCCGCGTCGCTGATCGAAGCCCGTCTCGGCCCGCACCCGAAGCGCGATTCCTCACCCTGGTCGCCGAGCCCCGTTCACGATTGTCGATCTCAACCCCGCCGGCTACCGACCATCGCCACGCTCAACCATGCAGTGGGAGGAGTGTCTGTCATTTTGTATCCGTTTGTATTACAATCGGACTGGTGGATGAGCTGTTCGATGTCGATCAACTCGACGACAACGACCCGTTCGAGATCGACAGGCAAGCAGCCCACCTGTTCAAACACGCCGGACTGGGAGTCGACGACATTCAAGACGTGTGGCAATCCGACCCGCTCTTCTACCCAGCCAAACCGCCAGCACACTGGTTGATGGTGGCCGAAGTCCACGGCGAGATCCTGGTGGTCCCACTGGCCCCATCCAACTCGAATGATCCGACCCGCTGCCGCCCGATTGGCTGCTACGTCGCTGCCAAGCACCTCGCCGACCGATACCTGGAGGACCGATGACCAAGAAGATGACTCGAACCGAAGAACACGACTTCTACGCCAACCCTGAGAACCAAACTCCCCAAGGCCCGGCCCGACGCCGTAATTCGAAACTCACCGAACTCGTGCCGGTCCGCTTCCCACCCGAAACCCTCGACAGGATCCGCAACGCCGCCGGTGCTGACGATCGATCGATCTCATCGTGGATTCGCCGAGCCGTCGAACACGAACTCGAGCACAACGCCTCCTGACATCGGCCCGTAGTCGCGGTCACACCGACCACCGCGTGTCTGTCCGGCGGAGTCGCTGCGCGTCAGCGTCACCGACCGTGTCCCCGAAATTCGTACAGCAACGTTCGGTGTGAAGTTTGTCACGGCCGATTGTCCGTTGAGTACCACTGAGGTCCACTGAGTATCACCACGTACCGTCTGGTTCGCGTCGCCCAAAACGCTTCGACGGTAACCCCTTGCGGGTTGAATGACAGGGGTGTAGTTAGGACAGTCCATGCCTTCATTGGACGCCTACATCGAAGCAGACGAGCTCCCTCAACTGCTCACGGTTGATGAGGCGGCGCGCCTGTTGCGCATCGGTCGATCGCGTGCGTATGAGCTTGCGAACGAGTATCTGAACTCGGGTGGCACGACGGGGATACCAGTGTTCCGCCTCGGACCGGGTTGTCTGCGCGTGCCCCGCTGGGCGCTGATCGAGCTGGCCACGACCGGACGCGTTGTCAGACTTTGCGACGCCGTCGTGCAGACGACAGGAGCACCTGTTGCCCACTGAGGCAACGATGCGCTCCGTCGCTGTCGGAGCCGCGGCGAGCGAGTTGCGGCGCGCCCTCGGGCCGACGTCATGGATGGTCCTGGAAGAGTTGCTGGTGCGCTCGACCGGCCCCGCCGACGCGTGCGTTGCCCGGGTCTCGGTTCGTGCGTTGGCCGCTTCGCTCGGTCTGGCGAAGGACACCGTAGGCCGGGCGATCCGCCGGCTTCGCTATGCCGGACTGGTGAGCGTCGCCCAGCAGCGAACGGACGCAGGAATCTTCGACACCGGCACCTATCTCATCGCTGTCCCCGACTGCATCATTCTCAACGCGCCAACCCAATCCTCTCGACCGCCACGCGCTCGAGTCGACCACCGCCACCTCTCACAACTCTCGCTCGCGATCGAGTCCTGAGAACCATCCGTGATGACTTCCCGATGGAGCTACCCATTGATTGACAGACAGGTGCCCGCGCGAGGCGGTGTGTGGTCATGTTGCGGGTGACGACGCTCTATGCCGGGTCGGCTGCGGCGACGGCGAAGTACTACACGCAGTACTTGACTCGGGCTCCGGGCGAGGATCCGGGAACCTGGCTTGGCGGGCAGGCTGCCGGGCTCGGGTTGTCCGGTGAGGTGTCGACTGAGGCGTTGGAGTTGTTGTTGTCGGGCCGTGACCCAATTTCTGGGACGGTGCTCGGCTACCCGCTTGTCGATCGCACCCTGGCCTCCGGGAAGGTGGTGCGGGCGGTGGCCGGGTTTGATGCGACGGTGTCGGCGCCGAAGTCGTTGTCGGTGTGGTGGGCGCTGACCGGCGACCCTGGTTTGGCCGAATGTCACGATGTTGCCGCCCGCGCTGTCGTCGATTATTTGGAGCGGTTCGGGGCAACGACGCGGATCCGGTCGAATGGTGGGCGGCTGCATCCGGACACGCAGGGGTTGACGGTGGCGGCGTTTCGCCAGACGACGAGTCGGGCGGATGATCCGCAGTTGCATACGCATCTGGTGGTCTCGTCGAAGGTGCAAACCGACGACGGCCGATGGCTGGCGTTGGATGCTCGGGTGTTGAAGGGGTATCAGCGGGCGTTGGGCGGGTTGTATCAGTCGGTGCTGCGCGCCGAACTCACCCACCGCTACGGGGTGGCGTTCACCGAGATCGTCCAGGGGCAGGCGGAGATCGCTGGCGTGCGTGGCGAGTTGTTGGAGCGACTCTCGAAGCGCAGCGCTGAAGTCGACCAGGCCCTGACGACGAAGGTGGCCGAGTTCTACCGGCGCGAGGGCCGTGATCCGTCGCGGTTCGAGCGTGCCGCGTTGGGTCGCGAGGCTGCCGCCGATACGCGGGCGCACAAGACGGGCAACGGCGTGCCAGATCTGGCAGCACGGTGGCTGAGCGAAGCCGCCGACGTCGGTGTCACACCGGAGAACTTGATGGCTTCGATCGCCGAGGCTGGGCGCCCGCCGGTGCCTGCTGGGCAGGTGACCGTCGGCGAGATCATCGAGGAGCTGTCCGGGTCGAAGTCGGCGTGGCATCGCCTCGACATCCTCCGCACCGTGTGTGACAAGGTCCGGCCTCAACCGGGCATCGATGGTGAGCGATGGGCCGCAGTGCTTGACCGGGCGGTCGACAAGGTCCTCGAGCAGTGCATCGACCTCGACCCAGCCCTCGACCAGCACGCCATGAGACGTGTCTCGGATGGCCGGTCGATGTGGATCGAACCCGCCGCTTCCCATGTCACCAGCGAAGTGGTCCTCGCCCAAGAAGAGGCGATCGTTACGTGGGCGCTCCGCGCCCAAACAGCCCAACCGACACGTTCGCTCACGGTGCGCCGTGGCGAGTTGGATGTGTTGCAAGCCGATGCCGCCGCGGCGGCCGCGGGCGACGACCGGTTGGTGTTGATTGTCGGGCCGGCCGGTGCCGGCAAGACCACCATGTTGCGCGCCGCGGTCACCGATCTCCACGATGTCCAGCACCGCCCGGTGTTCGGTTTCACCCCGACCGCCAAGGCAGCACAGGTCCTTGAACGCGAGACGGGGATGCTCGCTGACACGGTCGCCAAACTGCTCCACGAATGGTCCCGCCCCGACGGCCCTCACCCGTCGTGGCTGCTGCGCGGCGCGACGATCGTGGTCGACGAAGCCGGCATGCTGTCCACCGCCGACGTGTACCGGTTGACCCGCCTCGCCGACGATCAGGATTGGCGGCTCGTGCTCGTTGGTGACCCCCGCCAGCTGCAAGCCGTCGGGCGGGGTGGGATGTTCAACGAACTGTGTTCCACCGGAAGAGTGATCGAGCTTGAACGGATCCATCGTTTCACCAACCAGTGGGAAGCAGCCGCGTCACTGCAGTTGCGACACGGCGACCCGCGAGCCCTCGACGCCTACGAGGCCCACGGACGGATCATTCCCGGCACTCTCGTTGAACACCTCGACCGGATCGCCAACGACTGGGTCGAACATCACACCCACGGTGACACCACTGCGATCACGACCACCACCAACGATCACGTCGACGCCATAAACCAACACATTCAACAACGACGCGTTCAACTCGGTGACCTCGACCCGACCTGGTCGGCACCGATCGCCGACGGCGCGGACGCTCTCGTGGGCGACATTGTTGCCACCCGCCGCAACAACCGCCACCTGTACACCAGCAGCGGAGACAGCGTCCGCAACCGCGAACTGTGGACCGTGACCGACATCGGTACCGGCGGCGATCTGACCGTGACCCAACTCGGCGGACACGGCACCGTCACCCTCCCGGCCGACTACACCCGCGAACACGTCCGCCTCGGCTACGCCGCCACCGAGCCAGGCAACCAATCCGACAACCAAACCGTCAGCATCACGCTCGCCACACCAGCCACCACCGGCCGCGGACTGTACGTGGCGATGACCCGCGGCCAACAGGACAACCAAGTGCTGGTCGTCACCGAAACCCACGACGTCGCCGAAGCCCGCGACATCCTTCAAGCAATCATCGCCAGCGACCGCGCCGACACCCCAGCAGTCACCCAACGCCGACAACTCGCCGAACAAGACCACCAACCCCGCCTGCAACCCAGATGCCAGATCCCTGACTGGTTCAACGAACTACACCGAGATGTCGCGAGCGAACTCGGCGAGGCCCAGCGAGCACTCGAAGATTCCCGAGCGGGGCAACAGCAGCGAGCGGCCGCTGTTCAAGAGGCCGAACGTTGTCTCGCAGCAGCCACCGCAATGTGTCGACCGTTCGACGACGCAGTCGATGCAGCCCGCGATCTCGTCACACACGCCCAAGACGCACGACGCCTCGCTCAACGCGACCTCGACGACTCGAGCATCTTCGGTCGACGTCATGCTCGCTCCCAACTGGCCATCGCCGACGCCCGTCTCGCCGACGCAAACCAAACCCTCGACGTGGCCAACGAACTTGCCAGACCGACCAATAACACCCGAACGGCCGCCAGGACGAACCTTGCCACTGTGCGCAGCGACAATCAGAGCCACCAACTACTCGACCGCTGGCACTTCCTCCCCGAACGAGTCGATGATGCCCAACGACGAATCGACGCTCTCAGCGGCTGGCGAGACTGGGCCAAAGGCAAGACCCTCTCGGACCGCAGAATCATTGACGCGGTTCACGGCCTCAACGTCGACTCAGCCATCGATGACACCGGCGCCTACGCGGCGCTCGCAAACGTCATCCACCAATGGGCACGAACCAACGGCCTCGACGTGTCCAGACCGGCACCGACCATTGAACCCGCGGGCATCGAAATCGACCTTTGACGCACGGAGCGGCGCAGGCGATTGCCGTCCCTGCGGCGCATCGAACTTGCGCAACCAGGCAGTTCTGCGTGGGTCGGGGGCCGGAAGTCAAACCTCGGGCCGGGACCTCGACTCAGGTCGATACGGCTCACCTTCGCGCATGGGATCGAACGGCAGAGATGGTGCTGGGCCAACCTAGTGGCAGTAGGTCTTCGCTATCGACGCAAGAGCAATCACGCGTACAGAACGACATGCGCGAGATCGGCAGATTGGCGTTCGCTACGTCCCCGTGCTCGCTGCCAGGACGACCCAGCTTGGGTCGTCTGTGGCTTTGCTCACCGTGAGGCCGCTGGCGAGAGCGAGCGACGCCATTTCGTGATCGTCGACGATGGTGGCCTCGAATGCCTGCGAGAACGACTGTCCATCGAGTGTGTAGGTGACGGTGGCCGCGAACGCTCGGGCTTCGCGGTGTACGACGTGATGCAGATGAATCGCGACGTCACCACTCGCGCCCTCGGAATCGGACGGAACCCAGTCCGGTGAGTAGCGCTCCACGACAACCACGCCGTCATCGGCAAGGTGCTTGCGGCACACGCGCAGGAGGTCCAATCGGCGTGACCGTTGCGGATGGTTGATGAGATGGCTGAGTGCCAGCACGACGTCGAATTGTCGGCCGAGGTCGAGCGTCCGCACGTCACCCAGCACGGTCTCTGCACCGACGACGCAGGCCAGCATCGCTTCTGAGTTGTCGACGGCGACGACAGTGTGGCCATCCGCGGCGAGTGGATTGGCGATCCTCCCCGTTCCGCAGCCCAGGTCGAGGACGCGTGCGCCGGGGGCAAGCAGTGAACGGACACGACTCAGTTCCGGTTCCGCTGGCAGCGCTGCGTAGATCTGTACCGGTGATCCATCGGGAGCGACGTCACTCATACTCCGAGTATCGCATCCAAGTATCGCCGAATGCCCTGATCCGGCGCGTCGACGCAAGGAAGATGACGAGCGCAGAACATCAAATGCCATCGACACTCCGTGGGGAGTGCGCGAGATCGACAGATATGGCGCGGCTGGCGATTGGTCGATCGTCCGCGAGTGATGAAATATCGGGGAAGGGCGTGTCACACAAGAACGACGTCAGGTCTGTCATAGATGTGTGAGAGAGGGGATCGAGTGCAGTCCGTGAGTTCTCCCGTCGCTTCGCCAGAGTGGGCTGCGGTCTATGAGGCCAACGCCGGACATCTGATTCGGCTTGCGACGGTGTTGGTCGGGCCAGATGACGCTCCGGACCTCGTCGCTGACGCGGTGTTGCGAGCGGTGACCAGCAAGTCATGGTCACGGGTTGAATCACCGGCCGGGTACCTCACTCGGGTGACCGTCAACCTTGCACACGATCGACGCTCGCAGACTGCTCGTCGGACGCAACGTGAGGCGAGGTCCGCACGGCTCTCGGAAAGGACTGCGGCTCGAGCATCGGACGGTGACGTGGACACGCTCATCGTCGTCCGTGCAGCCCTTGCGTCACTCAGCGCCGGGCAACTCGTTGTCATCCAACTTCACTATTGGGAAGACATGACCTTGGCTCAGGTCGCCGAGCGACTCGGGATCCGAGAAGGCACCGTTCGCAGACAGCTCGACCGGGCCAAACACCATCTTCGCGACCTGCTCAATTCGGAAGGAACACCATTATGAACACACAGGATCCAGACATTAGAGCGATGCTTGGCGCAGTGATCGCGCATGCACCCGAACCGCCAGCGGCGGTTGCAATCCTTGATCGTGCCAACCAGATCATCCCCACCGTCAACGGCCGGGATCGGCGTGGTGGATCTGTACGTGTGTTGCTGACGGCATCAGCGGCCGCAGCACTCATCGCCGGCCTCATCGCGATCACCGTGAACCGTGGCAACGAGGTGACACCGTCCGTTGCGCCATCGTTCTCCCCTCCGGGTACTGAGCTCCAACTGGCCGTCGCTGCGGGCACAGCATCCACGGACGGCAACGGAGTCGTCAAGCCCGACTCATCCGTGCAGGTGACCATCGCCGACCGGTTCAACCTGTCCTGGTACACGACGGTGGCAATGTACGAAGGACATGCCGTACAGATGGATTGTGACTTCCATGGAGGCTGCTCGCCGTACCTCGCCTCCACCGGTCCTCACACGGCCCGTGTCACCGACTCGGCAGGAAAGGACTTCTGGTCATGGGTCGGTGTGCCGTCTGACGCAACCTACGTCGTGTACAGCGACGGCGAGACCGTGCAATGGGAGCACCCTGTCCGAGGCATCGCGGCCTTTCCAGTCACCACAGGCCACAAAGCTGCTTCAGTCACCGCTCTCGACGACACCGGGCAAACGCTTGCCACAGCGGATCTGCAGAACACACCACTCGGGCTCCCACCGTTCGACTGGAGCCGCTATCGCGACCTGACCGCCGAACAGCAGGACCAAATGCACCTCGTCATCAACGACGCCATGACCGCATGCCTTCAAACGCCCGATGGAAGCTGGACCAGTTGCGTAGAGCACGCGGACCAGATCCTTGTGCAGTGGTTCGACGACCGCGCCAACGAACGCCGAGCAAACGATGGAACGACGCCCTGAGGCACGTCGCCGTGTACCTCATCTACCCGCAAACTCGGACACGACGGCTAGCGCCGAATGCCCGGTGATGGAGCGGCTTCGCAACCATAAGAGGGGGAGCGCGTCGTGCGTTTTTGGGTGGCGAGTTCGGGCATGTTGGTATCGACCGGGTTGTGGATATCGGCTGTGGGGCGTTTGTAGCGGTCGGTACTAGCGAGTTGACGAGCTCGAGCTTCCGATCAGGCCTTCAATATCGAATGCTGGTCTCAGCGTCGCCGTCGTTCCAGCCTGAGGATCAGGTCATCGTCGTGCGCAGGATAGAGATGGCCGTAGCGGTCGAGGACGACAGACACAGATGAATGGCCAGCGAGAGCGGCGACCTGCTTCGGGTGTGCGCCGTCAGCGATCCACAGTGAGACGGCGGTATGTCGAAGATCGTGGATCCTCAGCGGGGCGAGGCCTGCACGACGGACGGCAGGCTCCCAGAACCTGCGTCGGAACAACGCTGGCCGAATGGGGTGGCCCTCTGGTGACTGGAAGACGAGGTCGTCGGGATCCATTCCATCTGCCCCGAGCGCGGCAAGCGCTTCGCACACGAAGGACGGTACCGGCACGGACCGAATGCTCGCCTTAGTCTTCGGCGGTCCGAAATGGATGCGTCCTTCGACGTCGACAAGTGTCTCGGTGACCCGAATGCGTTGGTCCTGCAGGTCGACTCGTGCCCACCGAAGTCCGAGGAGCTCTCCCAAGCGGAGACCGCCGAATCCGCCGACGAGCACGAACGCTCGATAGCGAGGGTCTATCGAATCTGCGAGCTGCCACAGCTCGTCCGAGCTGAGGAAGCGCATTTCCTTGTGCTCGATCTTCGGCAGCGGCAGCTTCGCCACGGGGTTGTGTGGGATCAATCGATCCTCGAGCGCTGCGTTGATGGTTTTGTTGAGGACCTGCACGACCTTGTGGATGGTGGCCGGCGCGAGATCGCTGCCGTTCGGCGACCCGAGCCGCGCCAGCCACGAACGCAACGATGTGCGGTCGAGCTTGCCAAGTGGTGTATCGCCGAACACCGGGCGAATGTGCGACTTGTAGAACTGAGCGTCACGAGCGCGGGTGCTGGCGCGGAGGTTGGTCACCGTAGGCCACCATTGATCCCACCACTCGCCGACGGTGATCCGACCGAGCCTCGGGTCGATGAGAGCACCGCTCATCCGGTCCACCTCGACAAGGCTCACGTACCCGTCGGCCTCACGCTTGCGCTTGAACTGCTTCGAACGCTGGTGACCATCAGCAGTGCGAAACCGCACGAGGTACGCCCTCGAACCATCGCTTAATCGCTTCTCCACGATCGACGCCACGACCACAGATTATCGAGCCAGGTGCACACCAGGTGCACAGACCCATCAACACGGAACGGACGGAGGCAGATTGTGTGGACAGAAAAGCCCTGGTCAGACACCATACGTATGGGAAGAGGGCCACTGACCGAGGGCCCGATTCGCCTTTGCAAGGTAGATGTCAGGGGTTCGATTCCCCTCGTCTCCACCGGAGAATGGCCCGCTCAGACCAAGTGATGCCCGCCCAGGCGGGGCCTCAGTCGTTCCCAGGTGCACAGAAGTCGCGCTACACGGCAACATCTGGTGAACTGAGACGGACTCGTCGGACAAGGCGAGATCCGTCTCAGATCGACCCTGCCCTGTTGTGGAACCAACCCTATTGATCCGGAGAGTATGAAGAAGTATGATTTCCACATGTCCGTCGAACGAATCACCGTCTCGCTCGAAACCGAACTGGCCGCGGCAGTTCGCGACGCGGCTGATGCCGACGAGCAGAACGTGTCGTCGTGGTTGTCGAATGCCGCTCGGCGGCAACTCGCGGCGCGGGGTCTTCGAGAGGTGATTGCCGCGTGGGAGGCCGAGCATGGCCCGTTCGGTGAAACCGAACTCGCCGCCGCTCGAGCGCGAGTTGGAGCGTGACGGCTCTTGTTCTCGACGCCGGTGCCCTGATCGCCCTGGATCGAAACGACCGAGTCGTGTGGGCGATGCTGAGGGTGGCCGCGGACGATGGCTCCACCGTCCAGGTACCCGCCGGCGCCATCGCCCAGGCATGGCGAGACGGCGCCCGGCAGGCTCTGCTGTCTCGCGCCCTAGGGCATTGCGACGAGGTTCCACTCGACGGCCTCATGGCGCGTGCCGCCGGCTTGCTCTGTGGGCGGGCGGGAAGTGCCGATGTCATTGATGCTTCGGTAGCGGTGACGGCGGCGGCAGTCGCCCGTCATGAGACCGTGGCGATTGCGACTTCGGATCCCGGCGACGTGCGCCAGCTCCTGTCGGTCCTCGATGTCTCGGCGCGAGTCGTTCAGGTCTGAAGTCCTCGCCGCACCTGCGCGAGTACCGCGTGCCACAACGGTGCGGTGGTGTCGCCTGCTTGCCCTTCTCGCCAAGCGCTCAGACGCGCGTTCTGTGCCGTCTGGCGTCCTTGAAGCCCGACCCGACAGACCTACAACAACCCCAAACGACGACATCTCAACAATCCCCGATCAGCCACGTGCGCTTCTCCCCGAGAAGCAACCCGCAGCCTCACCGATTACCGGAATATCTACAGATCTGGCGCGGATCAATTCAAGCCGACGACCGTCGCGAGAGCATCGTCCAGGGCCAGATCTCCTCGACCGTGACGTGACCGACGCGCTTGCCCAAGCGCTGGATGTCGACTGCTCCGAGCTGCTCGACGAGGACCCGCGTGACCGTCCCTCCAACTTCGATCTCGGGTCGGAACGACGCTGGCCGGGCGCTCCTCGATGTCGGTGCAACGATCACGACCGACCGCGGCAACAGTTCATCGGCTTGCACTACGACAGCGAAGCGTTCTCTGGCATGCTCATGTCTGATGCCTCTCGGTACACGAAATCTGTACACCTCACCGCGCCGCACGCATCGACTCCATCAGTGATGCGACCGAAACCATCTCGGCGCGGTCCTCTTCAGACAGTGTCAGCCCCGAAGCCTCGAGCATCCGAAGAGCCCGTTCCGCGTCATCATCGAGCCTGACCGAGATTGCCTTCGCCATCCACAAGTAGGACACTTCGTCATACATCACCCAAGCCACCAGGCAGTTCGGTACACACCCGGCCATCGAGGAAGTGCGTACTTTCGGCGCGCACTGTCTGCTCCGAAAGTACAAACTTCGATGGCAACCGCCTGCATTTGTACGTCTGGGGCGGTCAGACGTCGATGATCTGGATTCTGCGCCGAGCCGTCGATACCAGCAGTTCGATGTCGGATCGGTCCGACGTGGCGACCGCGTCGATGGCGCTGACGTTGTCGGGAACCGTGCGACGAAGCGCGCCGGCGCGCGATCGCTGCCGCTCGGCGACCCGAGCCGCGCCAGCCACGACCTCAACGATGTACGGTCAAGCTTGCCTAATGGTGTGTCGGCGAACACCGAGAGGATCTGCGACTTGTAGAACTGAGCGTCACGAGCGCGGGTACTGGCGCGGAGGTTGGTCCCCGTGGGCCACCATTGATCCCACCACTCGCCGACGGTGATCAGACCGAGCCTCGGGTCGATCAGAGCCTGGTCAGGACACATGCGAGCGGGAACAGGCTCGTTGACTCGACGGGGAACGACACGCAGATGAGCAGTGCTGATCGGCGTCGAACAGAGCCTGAGGACTCTGCGGTGGGGGTCTAACGTCTCTTTCGCGGGCTCCGTCCGCCAATGCATTGTGAACGTGTGAATTTGCTCGATCCAGCGCGTCTGAATGCGCTCCACGGCCGCAGCCTGATGACGACCCACGACTGGTCGACGGCCGACCTCGACACACTCCTCGCCACAGCGACCCGGCTCGAGGCGCTCGACCGTGCCGGGGTGTGCATGGACATGCTGCGCGGCGAACTCGCCTACGCCATGTTCTTCGACAACTCGACCCGCACGAAGTCGGCGTGGGCAGGCGCAGCGGCTCGTCTCGGTATGCACCCGGTGATCGTCGATGGCTCCTCCACCCAGATATCGCACGGCGAGACTGCCGAGGAAACCGGGGCCATGCTCGGGATGAACGCCCATGCACTCGGGGTGCGTCACGACCTGATCCTCGGCGAGGGCAACGCCTTCATGCGCGACGTACAACGAGGCATCGACGCCTACCTCGCCGCCACCGATGACACACGTGTGGTCCCGATCGTCAACCTGCAATGCGACATCGATCACCCGACACAGTCCATGGCCGACCTGCTGTGGCTGCGCGGGCACTTCGGGGGCTCCGTCGCCGACCGGCGGATCACCGTGTCGTGGGCCTACTCGCCGAGCTACGCCAAGCCGTTGTCAGTGCCTCAGGGTCTCGTGTCGCTGCTCACTCGATTTGGCGCCCACGTGACGCTGGCCCATCCGCCTGGCTACGAGCTGCTCGCCGAGCCGATGGCCTGGGCCGCCGAGGGCGCCGCCGCATCAGGCGGCTCGTTCCGGGTAGCGCACGACATGGACGACGCGTTCTCCGGTGCGGAGGCCGTGTACCCAAAGTCGTGGGGTCCCCAGACGTTGATGTTCGAGCGTGTGGCCGCCAACCGTGCCGGCGACAAAGACGCGTTGGGCGAGATCGAGCAGCGGGCGCTGGCCAGCAATGCCCAACACCGTTCGTGGATCTGCGATGAACGGCGAATGGCACTGACAGCCGACGCGCTTTACCTCCACTGCCTGCCTGCCGACATCGGCGCAGAGGTGAGCCCGGGCGTGATGGAACGGTTCCGCGTGGCTGTGGCCCGCGAGGCGAACAAGAAGGTGTACGTGATCATGGCGCTGCTCGCCACAGCAAAGGTGCCCGATCTCGCCGCGACTCTCAACAGAGGTATCTGATGCACGACATCGATGTGTCCAAGCTCGACCACAGGGTGGCCGAACTCGCCGAGCAGTATCGACCGCTGGCTGTCGCCATCTTGAAGGAGGCCATCCGCATTCCGGCGGACGAGGTCGACCGGTCGGTCGACGACGGTGGCGACCCTCGCTCGGGGCTCTCCAACCATGAGGGACGCCGGCTCAACTTCCTGCGAGACACGATCATCGACATCGAGGCGGTCAGGCACGCCGACGATGTGTCGTTCGACGACTATGGCAACCTCGTGTGGGTCGTGCGCGATCCGTTCGATGGCGTGGCGCCCGAACACCAGCGGATCATCTACTTCGACGGCCACTCCGACACGGTGCAAGCCCTGCGCACCCAGTGGCATGACAAGCTCGGCGACGCTGTCGATCCCTACAACGGGTTGGTTGAAGGCACAGAACTGGCCCCCGCAGCGTTGCGCGCCCAACTGGGTTACCTACCTCCCGACGACGAGTGGCACCACCTCGTCTTCGGCCGCGGCTCGGCCGACCAGTTGGCCGGCGTTGTCTCCCAGATCATTGCCACGAAGATCATGCTCGAGTTGGTGGATGATGGTGCGCTGCACGGGGCCATCGTGCGGTCGTACGCCACCGCCGCCGAGGAAGACAACGACGGCGGCGGGCCGCGCCATGTCATGGTCGACGTGTTGCCGGGGGCCGGTGCCGACATGATCCCCGACGTGGTGATACTCACCGAGGGCACGGGAGACGCCATCAAGGGAGCGCTCGGCATCTACCGCGGCCAGCGGGGACGGATGCAGATCGAGGTCACGGTCGTCGGGCGTTCATGTCACGGCTCGATGCCCTTCGAGGGGCTCAATCCTCTCGAGCATGGGGGCGCGATTCTCGCCGAGGCGGCGCAACGCCATGCCGCCGGGGAAGGAATGGCTGACCATCCGTTCCTCGGGCGGGGCACCCGAACCGCCTCGTGGTCGGTGCTCGACACCCCCAGTGACTGCGCCGTGCCCGACCGCTTCGTGTTCCGGTTCGATCGGCGGCTCACCGTCGGTGAAACTCCCGAGCAGGCGGTGGCCGACATCGACGCTCTCGACGCCGTGGCGGCAGCACGCGCCGCCGGGTTGACCGTCACGGTCGACGTGCCGCGCTACACGCAGCCGACATGGCGGTCGTATCCGGTCGACAACGCCCAGGTCTACCCGGGATGGATCACACCCGAGGAGCACCCGTCGATCCGCGCCGCTGTCGACGCTTACCGGCGCGTCGTCACGCCGTACGTCGTCGAGCCAACGGGTGGAGCCGTGGGCGGGGCGCTGCATGCCGACCCCCGAGTTGACAAGTGGATCTTCTCGACCGACGGCGTGGGCTTTCCGATCGCCGTCGACGATGCCACGATCGACATCGGGCCGGAGAAGGCCTGGGTGGTGTCGGGAGCGGTGAAGCACCCACCGATGTTCGGTATCGGAGCCGGCATCGAGCAGAACACCCATCGCATCGGTGAATGCGTCGACAGTCGCGAGTTGCAGCACGCCATCGCCGTGCTCGCCCGCTTCCCGCGCTCGTTCGTCGACATCGCCCGGCCCGGCGGCGAGAGCTGACGTGCGCCTCGTCGTCGCTCTCGGCGGGAACGCGCTCCTGCGGCGAGGCGAGCGACCCGACGCAGAACCGCAACGCCTCAACGTGGTTCATGCCGTCGAGTCCCTCGCCCCGTTCGCCGCGGAACACGAACTCGTCGTCACTCATGGGAACGGCCCGCAGGTCGGGGTGCTGGCGCTGGAGTCGGCGGCCGACCCCATGCTGACCATCCCTTTCCCACTCGATCCCCTCGGCGCCGAGACGCAAGGCCTCATCGGCTACTGGCTGGCCCAGGGCCTCGGCAACGCACTACCGGGGCGACGCATCGCCGCCCTTCTCACCCAGTGCGTCGTCGACGCCAGTGATCCGGCCTTCGCCACGCCCACCAAGTTCGTCGGGCCGACGTACGACGAAGCCACTGCCCGCGGGCTGGCCGCCGAGCGGAATTGGGCGGTGGCCCCAGACGGCGGGTCGTGGCGGCGGGTCGTGGCATCGCCGGAACCCCGGCGCGTCGTGGAGGCCGACGTCGTGAGGTTGCTCGTCGAGGCGGGCGTGGTCGTCGTCTGCGCCGGCGGCGGCGGGGTGCCCGTGGTTGAGACATCGGCGGGCGCGCTCGAGGGCGTGGAGGCCGTCATCGACAAGGACCACACGTCGGCGTTGCTGGCCGAAGTGCTCGGCGCCGACGCTCTGCTCTTGCTCACCGACGTTGCCGGCGTGGAAACCGACTTCGGCCAGCCGGGGTCGGAGGTGATGCGCGAGGTGACGCCCGCGGAGCTGCGCGCCCACCACTTCCCGGCCGGCTCGATGGGTCCCAAGGTGGATGCTGTATGCCGGTTCGTGGAGCGCACGGGTGGCATCGCGGCGATCGGTTCGCTCAACGAGGCTGTGGCTGTCCTCGCCGGAACCTCGGGCACACGGGTGACGTGTCGGCACCGCGTAGATCTCCTCCGGTCCTGAGATGCGTTTGCCCGGCAACAGTCCCGCTGCCGTCTCTCGGGCAGGTATCGCCATAGCGGCGGTCGGTGCCGCGTTCGTCCTGGGTGCGATCATGATGCTGGCCCTCGGGGCCAATCCGTTCATCGGGTACAAGGCACTGTTCACGGGCGCATTCGGTAACAGGGAGCACCTCGCCGACACAGCGGTGAAGGCGATGCCCCTGCTGCTGGTGGGCACCGGGATCTGCATCTCGTTCCGCGCCCGAGTCATCAACATCGGCGGAGAGGGGCAGATCGTGGCCGGGGCGCTCCTTGCCACCGTCACCGCCTTGGCGCTGCCCGGCCCGCCGCCCGTGGTGCTCGTGCCTCTGGTGCTGCTGGCCGGGATCGTCGGCGGCGCGGCGTGGGGGGCGATCCCGGGCGCATTGAAGGCATACCTCGGCGTCAACGAGATCTTGTCGACGATCATGCTCAACATCGTTGCCGTCCAGGTGATGAACTATCTGCTGCGCGGCCCCCTGATCGACCCCCATGAGGTTGGCGCGCGCATTCCGCAAACGAGGCGACTCTCACCCAACGCCGACCTTCCGATCTTGCTCCACGGCACCCGGTTGCATCTCGGGGTCGTGGTTGCCCTCGTCGCCGCGATCGCCGCGTGGGTGTTCCTGTGGCGGACCACCACCGGTTACCGACTGCGCGCCGCCGGGGCCAACAAGGACGCCGCCCGATACGCAGGCATCGCCGTGAAGCGGATGACGACACTGGCCCTGACTGCGAGTGGAGCGATGTGCGGCCTCGCTGGTGCCGTGCTCGTGTTCGGCAGCGAGAGTCATCGTTTCGTGACCGATGGCTCGGCCACCGGATTCACCGGCTCGGCGGGATTCAACGGCATCGTGGCCGCCCTGTTCGGCGGACTCCACCCGCTGTTGACGATCCCGGCGTCACTGCTGTTCGGCGGTTTGCTGGTCGGAGCCAACGCCATGCAGCGCTCGGTCCAGATCCCGGTGGCACTCGTGATCGCGGTGAACGGACTGGTCGTGGTGTTCGTTGCCGCCAGCGTCACGTTGCGCGAGCGCGTCACAGCACGCTTCGAGAGCATCCGCCGGGCGCGGCCCCGATCCGAGGTAGCCGAATGAACGAGTTCTTCACTGCTTCGGTGCTCGTCGCCACGGTTGCCGCCGGCCTTCGCCTGGCGACGCCGTACCTTCTCGCCGCGCTCGGCGAAACGCTCGGTCAGCGCAGCGGCGTGCTCAACCTCGGTGTCGACGGCGTGATGCTCCTTGGCGCGTTCTTCGCCTATTGGGCCGTGCTCGAGACCGGGAGCCTGGTGAAAGGCATGATCGCTGGGGCGCTGGCAGGCATCGCGATGGGGATCGTGTATGCGGTCGTGACGCTCGTGTTCAAGACCGAACAAGGGATCAGCGGCATTGGCATCTACTTGTTCGGGCTCGGCTTTTCAGAGCTCTTGTACCGCCAGCAGATCGGTACGCCGAAGCCGATCAAGGGCTTCGCCAAGGTGAAGATTCCGCTGCTGGGCGACATCAAGTACGTCGGCAAGATGTTCTTCCAGCACAGTCTGGTGGTCTATCTCGCGCTCGTGCTGGTGCCGGTGATGACGTTCGTCATCAATCACACTCGGTTCGGCCTCGACGTGCGCGCTGTCGGCGAGACACCCGAGGCCGCCGACAGCCTCGGCGTCAGCGTCGCCCGCACGCGGACGGTGACGATCATCATCGGCAACACACTTGCCGGTCTCGGCGGCGCCGCACTGGCACTCGAGCTCGGCACCTTCCAGCAGAACCTCACCAACGGCATCGGCTTCATCGCCGTGGCGCTCGTCTACTTCGGCGGATGGCGCCCGACGGGCGTGCTCCTCGGCTCGCTGCTGTACGGGTTGGTCACGGCCACCGTCAACCAGTTGAAGACACTCGGGATCGTCACAGGGTCCGCCGCCAGCCTCACCACGATGGCGCCCGCAGTCCTCACCGTGATCGCCCTCATCGTCATCGCCCGCCGCGGTTCGGCCCAGCCGGCCGCCCTCGCCCTGCCATTCGAGCGCAGCCGATGACCTGTGACGACGTCGCAACACCTACAGCACAAGGAGCAATCATGAAGACATCCACACGCCGGACCTTCCGGCGATCAATCATCGCCCTCGCCGCGATCGGCCTGGTCGCCGCCTCCTGCGGATCCGACAAGAAGTCGGAGTCGACCACCGCGCCGGCGCCGTCGGAAACCACACAGGCCCCGTCGGCTACCACGCCGGCTCCAGCCGCCGCCACAACCGTTGGAGGTGGATCCACGCCGATCGCCGGCAAAGCGTTGAGGGTCGCCGTGATCCTTCCCAGCGCAGCGAACGACCTGTCGTTCAGCCAGAGCATGTCCGACGCCCTCAACCGGATGAAGGACAGCGGGCTGATCTCCGAGCTGAAGGTGAGCGAGAACATGTTCGTCGTCGAGGACGCTGCGGCTGCGATCCGGAGCTATGCCAAGGATGGCTTCGACATCGTCATCGCCCATGGCTCGCAGTACGGCGGCTCGCTGCAGCAGATCGCTCCAGACTTCCCCAACGTCGCGTTCGCCTGGGGCACGGCCGCTGACACGTTCGGTCTGCCGAACGTCACCGGCTACTCCGCAGCGTCCGATGAGGGCGGCTACGTGATGGGCATCATGGCGGCGATGATCTCCAAAGGCGCGTCGATGGGCGTCATCGGGCCGATCGAGGTCGGCGACGCCAAGCTGTACAACGACGGTTTCGTGGCCGGCGCAAAGGCCGCGGACCCCACCGTGAAGGTTGGCGTGAACTACACCGAGTCGTTCAGCGACACGGCGCTTGCGGCCGAAGCCGCCACGTCGTTCGTCTCTGGTGGAGCGAAGGCGCTAACCGGTTCGGCGCAGATGACCGTCGGCGCTGTCGGCGTGGCCAAGAACAGCGGCGTTGCCTGGTTCGCCACCAACTCGAACCAGACCCAACTCGCCCCCGACGTCGTCGTGGCCAGCCAGGTCTACAAGTGGGACGTCGTGCTCAAGCAGTTGATCGACAAGGTCAATGCCGGTACCTACGGCGGCGAGTCGTACGAGATCAACCTGGCCAACGGTGGCGAAGTGATCGAGTTCAACGACGCCTACAAGCTGCCTGCCGAGATCAAGGCAGCCGGCGACAAAGCGATCGCCGGGATCACCGACGGCTCGATCAAGACCGGCGTAACCGGCTGACCCGGATCAACCGAGGCGCTGAGCAGAGAGGCGTAGCGATGACACCGAGGGTCGCAACCGACGAGGCCACACCGATGTTGCAGATGCGCGGGATCGACAAGCGATTCCCCGGTGTCATCGCCAATGACAACGTCGATTTCGACGTCAGGGCCGGCGAGGTCCATGCCCTGATCGGCGAGAACGGCGCCGGCAAGAGCACGCTGATGAAGATCCTGTTCGGGTTGTACCGCCCGGATCGGGGTGAGGTGCTTCTCCACGGCAAGCCCCTGCGGCTGCGCTCGCCTCACGACGCGATCGAGGCCGGCGTGGGCATGATCCACCAACACTTCATGCTCGTGCCCACGCTCACCGTGACCGAGAACGTGGCGCTCGGCTTGGGCCGCAACCCTCTTGCCGGAGTCGACCTTCCGGGCATCGCCCGGCGACTGACCGAGCTGAGCAACACCTACCACCTTGGTATCGACCCCGACGCCATGTGCTGGCAACTCGCAGTCGGTGAACGCCAGCGAGTCGAGATCTTGAAGGTTCTGTATCGGCGAGCTCGCCTACTGGTACTCGACGAGCCGACCGCAGTGCTGACCCCCGCAGAGGTCGGCGAGTTGCTACGCACCTTGCGGCGAATAGCCGCCGACGGCTGCGGACTGGTCTTCATCAGCCACAAGCTGCACGAGACCCTCGAGTTCGCCGACAGGATCACAGTGATGCGCGACGGCGCGGTGACTGGCGAGGTCCTCCCCGCCGAGACGAGCATCGAGGAGCTGGCCCAGCTCATGGTCGGGCGCCCGGTGAAACTTGTGCCCGACAAGGCACCGAATGTGCCAGGCGCCGCGGTGCTCGCCGTCTCCAATCTCACCGTGGCCGGCAACCGGCGGCCGTTGGCGGTCGATGCTGTCACTCTGGAAGTGCATGCTGGCGAGGTCGTGGGGATCGCCGGGGTGTCGGGCAATGGTCAGCGCGAGCTCGCTGACGCGATCGCCGGGTTGCTCACAGTGGTGTCGGGCACCGTCAGGATCAACGACGTCGATACCACGAACAACTCGCCGCGCGACTCGCGCGCTGCGGGCCTGGCCTATGTGCCCGAAGAGCGGATGCGCGACGGCGCGATCGGAACGTTCAGCGTGTGGGAGAACCTCATCTTGTTGAACCACGCCGAATCGCCGAACGCGTCGCGCTGGTTCCTGCAGATGCGAGCCATCCGTGATCGCGCCCAGAAGCTGGTGTCGTCGTATACCGTCAAGACTCCCAGCCTCGACACGCCGGCACGGTCGCTGTCAGGCGGCAACATCCAGAAGATGATCATGGCTCGAGAGATGTCTGCGGCCACCGCCCTGCTGGTCGTCTCGCAGCCGACACGGGGCGTCGACATCGGCGCGGCCGAGTACATCCACGCCCGGCTGCTCGCCGCCTGCACGGCCGGGGTGGGGGTCCTGCTGATCTCCGAGGACCTCGAGGAGGTGCTTGGGATGAGCGACCGCATCGGCGTGATGTTCGAAGGCCGCCTGGTGGCGATGCTCGATCGCAGCGACTGCACGCCGGAACGGCTCGGCCTGCTGATGGCCGGCGGATCGGGCGGTGAGCGCGGGCCCTCGCTCTGATCGGGCGCGGAACTCGCCAAATCGGGCGTGATATCCACAGCTGCCCGAGCACACCGAGCGCGAACGCCGTGGACACGTTCGTCTTCACCGGACAGACTGACGAACGCTGACACCACTCGGGTGACACGCACCCCCGGCCTTGTCGTTCGGTGCCTCTTCACGTGAAGCCAGTCGAAATGTGCGAACCATCCCACTTCGGAGATCACCGAGTTGAGCCCGTTGAATCACGAAGAATGTTTCGGCGTGGCGCGTCGAGGGTATCAGTCGAAGCCAAGCACGCCGCCGCCCTGGACCCTGATGGCGCACGACTTGAGCCCGCCAACTCCACAAGGGTGCACGATGACTTGCTTTGCCGTATCCACGTCTGTTCCGTTGTGTTGACCACAGGTCCAGAGGACATGACTGCACGGACCGCGGCGCCTGTTGCGATGTTTCCTGCCGTCTATCACGCTCATTGGGATGCCGTGCGTGGCATTGCTGGCCGTTCGTGCGGGCCAGATGACGCGCAGGACGTGGCCCAGGAGGTCTTTCTCCGAGTCTGGCGCGATCCGGACCGCTTCGATGTGAGGCGCGGATCGATGCGGGCCTACCTCGCCACCATGACGCGTGCTGCCGCCATCGATCGTCTTCGTTCGGATGGCGCGCGACGCTCACGCGAAATCAAGCATGATGCACCGACCGAGGTATGTGAAGCCGGCGGCGATCGTCTTGATAGCGAGATGGTCGCGGAACGTGTGCGGCACGCACTGGCGCAGCTGAGCCCGGGTGAGTCCGACGCAATCATCGCCGCGTTCTTCGGCGAGAGCACGTATCGCGATGTGGCGATACTGCTCGAGATTCCTGAGGGCACGGTCAAGTCACGCATTCGCAGTGGATTGAAGAAGCTTCAAATCGCGTTGAAAGACATCCAGGCATAGCCCGAGGTAGAGGGCGAACTGCCTCGGCGTCGCCGTGTTGCGCTCAGTGGGCGTGTTCGCGAAAGAAAAGTCATCCAAGCGTCGATCTGCTTCGGACAGTCGATGAAGCGATCCTCGTAGTGACTGGGTCCTTCGTCTTCGTGAACGAACAAAGGATGGATTTCCCCCATGAAGCTTCTACATCGCAACAAGGATCAGATCGACGAGGGGCAACTCGAAGAACTGATCACCGAATCCCAAGACCTCCACCTCGACGCCATGCGCGACACGATGGCAGTCCTCCCGAATCTTCGAGATCTGGCCGCCGATCGCCGTCGTCAGGGCGCGCAACTCCCGACAGCGCCGGAGCTCGAGGCCTTCAGTGACGCTCGATCAGCGCTGGTACGCACGCTGGGCCTGGCGGCCGGCGGGATCGCCGGCTTCGGTGCACTGACTGCACTGCTGTCACGTCCAGCAGCGGCAGACACTGCGCTTGACGTTCAGATCTTGCAGACCGCCGTCTCCCTCGAACTGCTCGCCGTGGCAACTTACGGCGCCGCGCTGACGCTGCCGTTCATCTCCGATGGCAACCCAGTGATCATCAAGTTTGCACAAACCACGATGGACCAACACGATCAGCATCGCCAAGCGTTCTCCGCACAGACCAAGGCGCTGGGCGGGGTGGACCAAACGGCGACCAACCCGAAGTACACACCGATCGTCGAAGCGGCCAAGCCGACGCTGGCAGCGCCCGCCGATGTCGTCGCCCTCGCGGCGACACTCGAGCAGGTCGCCACCGAAACCTACCTGTCCGACCTGAACATGTTCACCGACGTCACGTCTCGAGTGCTGATGGCAAGCGTCATGGGCGTCGAATGCCAGCACCTCGCGACTCTCCGAGCCGTGGGTGCGCTCTTGGCCGGTGCACCCGACCTGATCAAGATCCCGATCGGAGCCGATGTCGCCAAACTACCGGCCGCCGCAGGCAGCGTCGCCTTTCCCGATGCTTTCGAGGGCGTCGCCATGGCCAGCCCGCCACAAGAAGGAGCCGTCAAATGAGCGACCAAGTCACTACGCCATCACTGTCGCGTCGCCGTTTGCTCGGCAGCGCTGGAGCCGTCGGACTCGGCCTCGTCATTGCCGCGTGCGGTAGCGACACCAAAGACGCTGCATTGTCGAACTCGACTGGCACTGGTGGCACGACGCCAGGAAGCGCCACCACGCTCGCAACCCCCGGCACTTCGGGAGCCACCACCGCTGGCACCACGGCGCCGACGGATGGTGGGAGCGTCGATCTGAAGGTCGCCAAGCTCGCGGCAAGTCTCGAGGTGCTCGCAGTGGGGACGTACAAAGCAGCCCTCGACGCGGCCACCGCGGGAAAGCTCGGCACTGTCCCGGCCGCCGTCGGCGAGTTCGTGACAACGGCCATGAGCCAGCATCAAGCGCATCTCGATGCCTGGAACAAGGTGCTCACCGGAGCCGGTGAAACTGCGGTCACCGAGCCGAACGCAACGCTGAAGCCCACCGTTGACGCCGCCTTCGGCAAGGTCACCGACGTCACCGGAGCAACGATGCTCGCGTTGCAGCTGGAAGAGATCGCCGCGGCGACCTACAACAACGCACAAAGCGTGTTGACCGACAAGGACGCCATCAAGCTTGCCGGCTCGATTCAAATCATCGACGCTCAACACGCCGCGATTCTGCACTTCGTGCTCGGCGACTACCCCGTACCAGACGTCTTCGCAAAAGTGGACATGGCAGCGGCAGCCTGAGCCGAGCTCGCAGTCGGTGGACCCTTCCCCCGGGGTACCACCGACTGCGAGTGTTCCCCCGCCGGCAGGCGCTGGTAATGTCGATCACCACGCTGCGCCCGCCGAAGCCGACGTCATGCCCGTCACTGTCGAAAGGCGGATCGTGGACAACGACACTGCACTTCAGATCAGGGCGGCGCTCGAAGCGCTGCCGGCACCGGAGAAAAATGCGATCGTCACCGCCTACTTTGGCCAATGCACGTATCACGAGGCAGCGGTTGCATTGGGCGAATCGGAGGCCACGATCAAGTCGCGAGTGCGTGCCGGCTTGAAGCGAATGGCCGAGGCTCTCGACGATTCTTCGTGGGTGGTGTCGTCATGACCAGTGCTGGCAGCGTCGACGTTTCTGGAGCGCGTAGCTACATCCACCAGGCCTTCTTCTACGAGACGCCGGACGAGTTGATCGATGCACTCGTCCCGTTTGTCAACGACGGTCGAGAAGCTGGCGAAAACGTGTTGGTCGTCATCAGCAAGGAGAAGGGAGCGATGCTCCTCGAGCGCCTGGGCACATCCGACGGATTTCAACTTCTCGACTCCGTGGATGTCTACACATCGCCGACCAAGACCCTGGCCGCCTACATCGCCACGGTCCGCGGTGGAACCAACGACGGGCGAGCCATGCGTGTCGCTGGTGAGCCGATCTGGACGGGACTCAGTGCGGTCGAGATCGCCGAGTGGGCCTGTGTCGAGTCGGCATGCAACGTCGCCTTCGCCGGTTCACGCTTGACCATGTTCTGTCCGTACGACACCTCGGTGCTCGACCCGGCGATCATCGCCGCGGCGAGGCAAACACATCCAGAGCTTCGTTCGGTTGGGCGGATTGTGACGAGCGATCACTATTTCGAGCCGAGCCAGTTCCATTCGATGGTCCGAGCGACCGACATGCCGTCTCCATCGACCGAGCACGAGGCGTGCTCGATCGTGTCGGCCGACGAACTCTGGCGGATCCAGTTGTTCGTCGATGCCTTCAGTGAACTCCACGCATTGCCGCCGAAGCTGACCAACGATCTGCGTGCCGGGGTCATCGAGGTCGCCAAGACGGCGTTCGAGGGCACCGCGGGCCCGGTGAAGCTGTTTCTGTGGATCGAAGCGAACCAGGTGTTCTCCGACGTCGTCGGATCGTGGCAGTCAGTTCCATTTGCGGGGTACATCCCACACTCGTCCGAGGAGCACGAATCGCCAGGGTTGTGGTCGGTCGGCCAAGCCTGTGATCTCATCGCAGTGCGTGAACACGGCGCAGTCACGACCGTTCGTCTCAAGTTCTACAACGACACCGAACTCGTGAACCCCACCTGCCAGGAGTATGCGGAGTTCCTCGGGGTCTACGCGATCGGGGCCTGTAACCCATCCGAGACCGTCATGATCGAAGGCCACCTCGCCGAGTGTTCGTCCTGCTGGGACGAGGTCGAGCGGTTCGGTTCGGTCGTGGCGATGATGCGAGTCGCTCGAGCGTCGGATGCAGCATGGCCGACGACGCACCACCCCGATGACGATCCCCCGACGGACTGACTGTTGTCCGTGCAGACGACGACGAAGACGCTGGTCGGCATCCTCGGGGCCGCAGGTATTGCTCACTTCGCTAGACCACAAGGCTTTGACGACATCGTCCCGCGGTCGCTTCCGGGGTCACGCCGGATGTGGACGTACGCGAGCGGCCTCGTAGAACTTGGCATCGCGACAACGGTCGCTGTGCCGCGGAGCCGCCGATCGGGGGCAGTGTTGGCCGCTGCTCTGTTCGTTGCCGTCTTTCCCGCCAACATCCAGATGGCCATCGACTGGGCCGATAGGCCACCGTGGCAACGCCTCGTCGCCTACGGGCGGCTACCACTCCAGATTCCGCTCATCTGGCTCGCGTGCAGGGTCGCCTCTCGCTCCGACGTGAACGAGAGGTTTTGTCGGTCCTCGCCGTCGGCATGTCGATAGAGACCGCTGTCGTCGAATCGATCCGGACTGTTCGAAATCTTCACGGGTTCTCCTTGACCAGGTTCCGCGTGCGGAGTCGCATCAGTACTTGCACGACCGTCCACAGCGGGGCGACGATCAGCACGATCCGCGCCGCGGTGACATCGCGTTGGGCGATGGCCAGCCACATCATCGAACCCAACCAGGCGACCATGAAGGTCAGCGACACGGCGCGGTGTTCGCGCACCGATACGGGATGGGCGAACTGCACGCGCGACAGCGTGAGTGCGCAGAAGACGACACAGATCGTCAGCGTCACCCACGGGTTCGGGTGCAGCAGGAAGAGGGTCGGCACGATCATGTTCCACTCGGCCGGGAATCCGTTGAACCAACCGTCGTCGGTTTCCTGGTCGGTGCGCGACATCCACAGCGCGCTGACGAACAGGATGGCGAAGCCGAGCGGGCCGACGGTCTTGGATGGCAGCACGTCGAACTTGCACAGGAAGGCAACCGGGATGATCGTGCACGTGAAGTAGTCGATGATGAGATCGAGCGAGTTGCCGTTGAGGGTGGGGATGCGGTTGCGGACATCGAGTTTGCGAGCGATCGGCCCATCGATGCCGTCGAGCAGCAACGCAGCGATCAACCACAGGATCGCCGCCCGGGCTTGCCCGTCGATGACCGAGTTGAGGCCGACGAAGCCGACGATCACCCCGCTGGCTGTCAGGGCATGCACGGCCCATGCGGCGCGAATGTGTCGATCGCTGTACTCGACGGGAGCGGCGGCGGCTGGAGGAGGCGAGGTCACTGGAGAGTGATACCCGCTGGCGCGTCACTCCACACCGTTAGCGTGCAAACCATGCCATCGCAGAACCGAGCACGAGCCGTTCCGGCGTACGTCGTCGGGGTGCTCAGCGCGGCGCTGGTGCTGGTGGTCAGTCTCCTGGCGCGGCATGTCGACGGGACGGCCACCATGTTCACCGGCGGCTACCTCCACATCGGTGTCGCCCTCGGTTGGGTCGTGTGCGCCGGACTGATCGCCCTCGTCGTGACCCGTTACCTGCACATCGTCGCCAATGTCGACGAGGGATCCGGGCTGGCCGTGGGGTACGACGCCCTGCCGGTCCTGTTGCTCGCGGCGTGGGTCGTGACGATCGCTGCGGTGGTCACGCGCCACTGGTTGCTTGCTGCAATCGGCGCGACGCTGAGCGTGTACCACCTGTGGCTGATCGTGCCGCGTCTGCTGGCCGTTCGCCCGCCGAGGTGGGCGAAACGGGCGCCGACAATCGACATCGTCGTGGCCAACGTCTTCATCGACAACAAGACGCCGCAGGAGGCCGCAGGCCAACTGGTCACCACCGTGGCCGACATCGTCATCGTGGTCGAGTCGACCGCAGCCTTCATGGCGATCTTCGACGACGCCGGCGGCAGCAACACGTATCCCCACCGGGTCAGTGATCCCGACGACCACAGCGATTATGCGGTCACTGTGGTCTGCAAACATGAGCTCGGCCCGCGATCGCGGATGACGACCATCGGCCCGCTGCGATTGGCGATCGCCGACGTGGCTGTCAACGGTGTCAGTACGCTCGTCGTCGCGCTCAACCCGATGGCCACGGTCGATCCGGGTGGGCACGAGACCTGGAAGGCTCAGATCGAAGCCCTGAAGGAGTTCGTAGTGACGATCAGCGGGCCGATGATCATCGCCGGCGACCTCAACACGACTCGGTACCGGCCGGAGTTCGAAGAACTGCTCGAGTTGGGGCTGACCGACGCGATCGATGCGCTCGGCAAGGGACTCAACCCGTCGTTCAAACTCGGCGCCGACGGGGTGCTCGGCACGGTGGGAGCAGTTGCTCGACTCGATCACGCGTTGGTCAACGACTACGCCTTCCCGCGCAGAGTGGAGAACCTCGAACCGTGTGGAAGCGATCACCTCCCGTTCAAGCTGCAGGTCGCGGTGCGAGCCGCACCGGTGGTCACGCCCTGACCGTCCCCACGACGGTTGCGCGGCGACTGCCCGCCACAAAAATGTGCCGAATGACCTACTCGTTCGCGCAGACGCCGTTAGAGCGCTCCACTACCCTGAGTGGACGTTGTGACCAACCACCCCTTCAAGCCCCTACGCCACCGAGCGGTGCGGCTGCTGTGGTGTGCCGCGGTCGTCAGCGATGTGGGAACATGGGTCCAGCTGATCGTCGTCGGCAGCCTCGTGGCGGCCAGCACAGGGTCCGCCGTCCAGACCGGATTGGTCGCCCTGGCCACCTTCACGCCCCAAGCACTTGCGTCGCCCGTCGGTGGGCTGCTCGCTGACCGTTTCGACCGTCGCAAGGTCTTCGCCTCGGCCCTGATGGTGCAGGCCCTCGTCACGGCCGTGCTGGCCGTGACGCTCGGGCTCGGCGTGCGAACGCCCTCGATCCTGATCCTGCTGATCCTGCTCGCCAGCGCGGCTGGTGCGATGGGCGCGCCGGCATACGCGGCCATGCTGCCCCACCTGGTTCCGCCCGAGGAGTTTCTGGCGATGGTGTCGTTGGGCGTCTACTCCTGGAACAGCGGCCGCATCATCGGCCCGCTGCTGGGCACCGCGCTGACCCTGACGGTCGGCCCGGCGTGGACGATCGGCTTCAACGCAGCCTCGTTCGTGGTGCTGGCGACGGCGGTGACCCTCGTTCGCCGTTCCTTCCGACCCGAGCACATCGGCGGCTCGATCACCGACCGCCTCGTCGGCGGGTTGAGAACCGCCCGAACGACGCCCGGGTGCTGGCACGGCATCGCCTTGCTCGTGCTGTTCAACCTCACGATCGTGCCCTTCATGGGCCTCATCCCCATCTACGCCCGATCCGAATATCACGGAGGAACAGGCTTGGCCGGAATGGTCGCGTCGGCGCAGGGCATTGGCGGCATCATCGGTGGCGTCACCGTGACCGTGCTGGCCCATCGTCACCCGCGATCGCTGCTGATCGGCCGGCTGATCATGATGTCTGCGCTGGGTCTCGGTCTCTATGCGGCCGCTCCCGGCCCGGTGTGGGTCGTGTGTGCGTCGGGTTTGCTCGGTGGCGCGGCCGCCGGGTTGTACATCTCCTCGTCGACGATCATCCAACGAGACTCGCCCGAGGGCAGCCGTGGCAGGGTGATGTCGATCATGCAGTCGGCGCAAGGTGTGTCGTACGGACTCGGCCTGCTGTTCATCGGTTCGATCGGTGACGCCACCAACTTGCACCTCGCCTTCGGCGTCGGTGCGTTGCTGTTGCTTGCCGGTTTCGGGTTGCTCACACTGCGGTCGCGGCACTGGCGTGCCGCGGTCGATGGTCTCGAGACGAGCCGTTGGCCCACCGCCGCGCTGGCCTGATCGCCGACGCTCACGGCCAGGAGAAGGCCAACACCACGATGAACGCGCCTGCGGCGACGGCGAGCAGCGGTCCGAATCGGCGGACCAGAGGACGAATGTCCTCTCGGGGGATGAACACGGCGCCGTAGACCAACGAGACAGCCACCAACACGAGGATCACGAACAAGCCGAGCGACAACCCGCCGCCCTCGCCGCACTTCTCACCGTGAGGTGCGAGGCAGAGGTCGCTGGCGATGTGCACTACGGGCTCAGCACCACGTCGATCTGACGTCGTTCGTCGTCTGCGTCGGGGTCCGCCTGGCGGTTGCGCTTCACTTCGTACATGGCTTCGTCAGCGGCGGCCAGCAGCGCGGCCCGGCTGTACCCGACCTTGCGTGTCTCGGCGATGCCGATGCTCGCCGGGCAGCACACGACGATGCCGGGAACGAGGTGCATCGGCTGGGAGAGTGCTCGATCGATGCGCTGGATGAGGTTGAGTGAGTTCCGGTCGTTGGGCTCGTAGACGATCACGAACTCGTCCCCGCCGATGCGGGCAACGGTGTCGGTGTTGCGGACCGTTTTAACCAGACGTGCTGCGGTCTCGCACAGCACCAGGTCGCCGACATCGTGCCCGTAGGTGTCGTTGACCTGCTTGAAGTTGTCGAGGTCGAGGAAGGCGACTGCCAGCGGTAGGCCGTTGCGCTCGGTGCGTGCCAGGTCTGCATCGAGCAACTCGTTGAACAGGCGTCGGTTGGCCATCCCCGTCAGCGGATCGCGCAGGGCGAGCGCGGCCATCGAGTCCTGCAATTCACGAAGCTCGGTCACGTCCCGGCTGACGCCCTGCAACCCGCCGATCAGGTTCGTCGTGCGTGTCTCACCGATCACGATCGACCCGTTGGCGTGACGGAAGTGGAAATCGTATTGCTCCAACGTCCGCTCGCCGCCGAGTGCCCTGGCGATTGCGGATCGTCCCTCGTCGTCGAGGATGTCGAGCATTCTGGTGAAGTCGTGCAGGAAGTACGACGGCGGGTAGCCGAGGATGCGCTCGACCGACGGGCTCATGTAGTCGAAGTGCGGGGATGGCTCGACGATGAGGCGCCACACGACATCGGCCGACTTGTCGGCAAGATTGCGGAACCGGGCCTCGCTCTCGGCGAGCTTGATCTCGGTGTCGTGACGCTCGGTGACGTCTCGACCGATCGAGAGCACCTCGGGACCATCGGGTCCGATGAGGTACCGGTCGATCCACTCCAGCCATTGGTCCGGGGCGTTCGGGACGGCGCGGGCCACGCTGTCGACCAGGATCGGGTTGTCAGGGCCGAGCAGGGCGACTTGCTGATGCAGCCCATCCATCTCATCGTCGGACAGGAACTCTTCCAGCGACCGACCCACAGCGTCGTCGGGGTCGACGTTGTATTGCGCACCCCATGCAGCGTTGCAGTACAGGATCGCCAGATCCGAGACGCAATACCGGTTCACGCGCTCCGGCAGGGCGTCGAGCATCGCGGCCGCGTGCTCGAGCGCGATCTGGTGATCTCGCAGCGATCGGGTGAGCTGTCGCGCATCGGCGACCAGGCTGTGCAAGGTCACTCCCATGCCGGCGCCGCAGACGACGAACACCAAGATGGACACAGTCCCGAGGTCGGACACCTGCAAGTGCCCGCGCGTGGTTACCAGCCACAGCCCAGTTCCCGTCATCGCCGCAGCCGACAACACCGCAGCGCGATGCTCGTAGATCGCCAGCCACATCAATGGCAACACGGCCATCGTGACGAACGGTGACCCGATGCCATTCCCGGTCGCCGACGCCAGCAGCAATATCGCCGCGAGGAAGAGGAACGGCGATGTGAGCTGCGCGTTGCGCGCTACGCGATTCCACGGGAACACGATCGCCGCGACGATCATTGCGCTGCCAAGTGCGGAACCGGCGGCGGCGATCGCCGGGTGAATCCAGTCGGTCGTCGGCACCGCTATCAGCATGCTGAGCGCAGCGGTGATGGCGAACGGCAGCGCGCGATCGAGACGACCCTCGCCGATCAGCGGCCCACGGGGGGCGTCGAGGAGGTGCGCGCTGAGGGTGGGTGACCGGGTCACCGTCTCATCACCTCTTCAACCAACGTTGTCACGCGTGAACTCCTCGGCCTCGTCAGCACTGTCTCGTTTGAACTTCCATACCCAACTATCGGCGCGAACTGACCATTTGCAGAGGGGAAAACGTCCTGCTGTGCCGGTGAGTTCAGCCATCCACACCACGGACCGCGTTGAATGAGCCACATGAACGCACGGTGTGGTTGATGACGTCCCTACATCCGGTCGAGGAAAGGTCCGCTGCGGTTCTCGTTGGCGTTCGGTATGTCGTCTCGGCCCGAGCAATCCAAGGCAGCGGTCAGCTCACGGCGCTGACGAGCACCGCGAGCGCCATCACACCGATGGCGAGAGCGACGGCGAGCATCGCCCGGCGCAGGTGCAGGTACTTCCGCCGGGCGATCCTTGACATGGCCAGAAGCTGTTGCGCGTGACGAACGCCGGGGACCTCGGCGTCAGCGGACACGACGGCGAGCAGGGCCTCGGGGCTCTCGAACTGGGCGTGCTCTTCGAAGTAGCGCGCCTTGCCGGCCTCGGGCCGACCGACGCGCGGGATGACCGCGAGCCCGAGCATGACCATCGCCGACACCAGGGTGGCGACGGCCACGACCGACAAGGTGGTGACGGCGGCGCCGTTGGTGCGTAGTTGCTGCTTCTCGTCGAGGAGGAGATTGGCCAGCAGCGCGGTCGCGGTTGCGACCGCCGCAAAGATGATGCTGGCCTTCGAATCGGAGATCTTGATCTCCTCCCGACATTCGTCGAGCAGCCGAAGGATGTAGGAATCGTCGTTCATCTCACCCCGCCTTGTTTTGCGCCCGTGACCAGCGCCTTTGGACCCGTCGCCCGGCTCGCAGATTAGCACACGTTCCACTTGACCGATCCGCCGGTGCAGGCCACGATGAGAGGGGTGTGGGAGGCGGTCGAGGGGCGGATCTCCCACTCGATCAACCCATGAGCAACAACCAACCGGCGACTGAACCTTTCCGACGCACGCTGCACGCGTACGTGTCGGATCTGGCGTTGAGTGTGATGAACGAGGCTCCAGATTCGGGATGGGTCGAGGTCGATGGCACGTTGGCGTTCTTCGACATCTCCGGTTTCACCAAGCTGACCGAGCGGCTGGCGACCTTGGGCCGCAGCGGTGCCGAGCACATCAACGACGTATTGAACACCGTGTTCAACGGATTGATCGACGAGGTCTTCCGCCGCGGCGGCGATGTGCTGGAGTTCGGCGGTGACGCGATGGTCGTGCTGTTCACCGGTGACGATCACCAGCGCCGCGCCGCATCGGCAACTGCCGAGATGTTCCGGTTCATGGCCGACGACGGTCGCATCGTCACGCCACTCGGCGAAGCCAGGCTGCGCATGTCATGCGGCATCGCTACCGGGTCGCAGGCGTATTACCTGCTCGGCACGACGCGTCGAGCCCTCGTGGTGGCTGGTCCAAACAGCACGGCCATGGCGCAACTCGAAGCGTCGGCCGAAGCGGGTGAGGCCCTGATCAACGAGGCCCTTGCTGCGGCCCTGCCTTCTGCGTGGGTCACCCGTCGGCACAGCGACGGGGCCTTGCGGTTGCGTCTCGGCGGCGTGCCGACGACGGATCGGTCAGGGGCCGCCGTGACACGGCTGCTCTCGGGAGATGACGACCACATCGCCAGGTTGCTGCCGACCCAATTCGGTTCGATGCTCGACGGTGGCCATCGTGCCGGCGAGCTCAAGCAGGTCGCGATGTCGTTCATCCGGCTCAACGGCACCGATGATCTGCTGGCGTCCGACGGCATCGACGGTGTGCATCGCCGTCTCGCCGAGATCACCGAGATCGTCGATCGAGCTAGTGCCGAGCTCGACGTGTGCTGGCTGGAGACCCAGGCCGAGGCCAACTCGGTGCGCTGGACGCTGATCTCGGGTGCGCCGACCGCGACCGAACGCGACGGCGAGCGATTGCTGCGAGTTCTACGTCGAATTGCCGACGAGACTCCACTACCGCTGCGCATCGGCGCCAACCTCGGTGTCGTGTTCGTCGGCGACATGGGTCATCGGCAGCGATGCACGTACATCGTGATGGGTGATGCCACGAACCTTGCGGCGCGACTCATGGCCAAGGCGGCGCCGGGTCAGATCATCGCCGGCGAGCGGCTGTACAACACGTGCCCCGACAAGTTCGAATGGACACCGTTGGAGCCGTTTCTGGTCAAAGGGAAACGCGCTCCGGTGCAGGCGTTCGTGGTCGATCGAGTCGCGGTCGAGTCGGCTGCTGCGCAACACACCGATGGCGCTGTCCCACCGATGGTCGGGCGCGACCACGAGTTGGCCGATCTGCTCGGCGTGATCGCCGGCGGAGGGGTGGTCGAGCTGGTCGGCGAAGCAGGTTCGGGCAAGACACGTCTCTGGCACGAGGCTCGGCGTGCAGAGCCGGAGCGGAAGTGGTTCGTGATGCGCGCCGAGCCCCACGAGGTCGGGTCGCCGTACCTTCCGTTCCGCCGGCTCATTCGCAATGCTGCGGGCATCGAGTCGCGTGCCGACGCGGTGGTCGCTGGCGCGTCCATCACCGCGTTCGTCGAGCGGGTCGCTCCCTCGCTTGCATCGTGGCTGCCATTGATCGCCGACGTCATCGGCGCCGAGGTGGCAACCACCGATGAGGTCGAGGCGCTCGACCCGGCGTTCCGCACCGACCGGCTACGAGTCGCCGTCGCCGAGTTGATCCTCGGTCTCGCCGAGCCCGGATCGGTGATCGTCTTCGAGGATCTCCACTGGATCGACGAGGCGTCGAGGGCACTCCTCGAGGTGCTGATCGGAATGCTCAGCAACCGGCTGTCGCTCGTGCTGACGCGTCGGCCGGAAGGTTGGTCACCATCGGAGGTCATCACGATCGAGCTCGCTGCGATCGACAGCGAGTTCGCCGACCAACTCCTGCTTCGCGAACTGCCCGCCCGCGCGGCGAGCGACGCCACCCTTGCCCGGCTCAGGGACTCTGCGGCCGGCAACCCGTTGTACCTCATCGAACTGGCTCGCTCGGTGGCGACCAGTTCTGCGCAGTCGAACGTCGCCTTCCCCGAGACGGTCGAGCGCGTGCTGGCGGCGCGCATCGATCGGCTTCCAGTCGCCGGCCGCGAGCTGATCCGCGACGCGTCAGTGCTCGGTTCGACGATGAGTTGCGCGCTGGCGAGTCGCGTGCTCGACCGTTCTGATCTGACCGACGCTTCGACGTGGGCACGTGAACTCGGCGATCTGGTCGTGGTCGACAACGAGACGGTTCGCTTCCGTCACGACATGGTGCGAGTGGCTGCATACGAGGGACTTTCGGTGCGTCGTCGTCGATCCGTGCATCAGCGAGCCGGCGACGTGATCGAGGAGTGGGGCGAGTCGGTTCCGATCGCCGACCCGGTCTCGGCGTTGGCCTTCCACGCGACGGGGTCGGGCATTCCCGAGCGGATCGTGAAGTGGAACCACGAGGCAGCCGAGGCAGCGATCGCCAAAGGTGCCATGGAGATCGCCGAGTCACTGTTGCGCGACGTCGTCGGCGCGCAACGGCAGGTCGGCGCGGATCCGGTCGATTGTTGCGCCACCCATCGCCGCCTGGCATTTGCAGCCGAGCGCGCCGGTCATCCAGAGCCTGCTCTCGATGCCCTGGTCGAGGCGGCCCGTCTTGCTGATGAACGCGATCGCGCCCTCATCGCCGTGGACCGCTCACGATTGTTGGAGAAGCTCGGCCGCTATCGCTCCGCGCTCGTCACCACTGCTCGTGCGCTGAAGGCGTGCCCGGACGCTGACGTCTCCGGACATCTGCGGCTCTCCCGGGCGAGCATCCGCAATCACCTCGGAGATTGGAAGAAGTGCCTAGAACTGAGCCGAACACTTCTCCGCGACTTCGGTGAGGGAGGCGATCGGCGTCTCATCGCCCAGGCGCACCTGCTCGCGGAGTGGTGTTGTTCGTGCCTCGGTCTGCCCGAACGGGTCGATCACGAGCGGGTGGCGTTCTCGCTGCTGAGCGATCTCGACGATTCGATCGGGCTTGCCAACCTGTTTCTCAATCTCGGAGCGAGCGCGGTGCAGGAGTTCCGCGTGCTCGAAGCCGTCGCCGACTTCCAAACGAGCTCTGACTACTACGAGCGTGCCGGCGATGTGCTCGGCGCGGCGCTCGCCGACAACAATCGAGCTGAGCTCCTCACCTTTCAGTCCCAACTCGACGAGGCCGAGCGGTTGCTGACACGAGCGCGTCGAGTGACCGAGGCATCCAACTATCCCTATGGGACGATGTCGACGATCAGTGGGCTCTCGCGCATTGCGGCATGGCGCGGCAAAACAGACGCGGCGTTCCTGCTGCAGACGGAAGCACTTCGCGGCTTTCGCGAGTTGGGAGCCGACGACCTGGTCATCGACTCACTCGTGCGCCTGGTCGAGATCCACGTCCTTGCCGGCGAACCGGCAGCGGCGCTGGCCGCCGTCGCCGAAGCAGCGAGGGCATTGGCGTTGCATGGTGACATCGCGGTGGTGCCGGCGACGCTCGCCCGGCTGACGGCGCGGGCCATGATCTTGGCCGGTCGCGACTTCGAGGCCCGCGAGAAGTTCGAGCAGGCCCTCACCCTGGCGACTCGCGATGGTTCGGCCTACGAAGTAGCGCTGGCGTCAATGGGTATCGCCCGAATGGATGGCGACGAGGCGGGCGTATCACGCGCCCTCGGCGAGCTCAGCGAGCTCGGTGTGATCGCTGCCCCGCCCGGTTCCTAGTTGGCGACTCGGAAGTCCGCCGAGTACGTGATTCGACCACCACCCACCAGTTGGACGATCGCGACCAGGCGATGGTTGCCGTTGCGCAGCCGACGGGTATCGAACGGCACCGCCAACCCTCGCCGTGTGCCGAACGCGTCGTAGGGCGCTGCGTTATCGGACCCGATCGTCCTGCCGTCGAGCACGAACACCACCCGATTCAGACCGGCGATGGGGTCGCCGGCCCCGGCCAGGAACAGGAAGCGTTGTCCGGCCAGCGTTGCGCCGTTGAGCGGCTCCAGCGCCGATCGGGTGGCCGACGACGATACGGCCAGGCTGTGCGGCGTGGTGTCGGCCACCGTGAACGTGGCATCGAGCACCACTGGCAGACCACTCGGCAGGAGCGCTGTCGCCGTGATGTGATGGGCGCCGAGGGTCAGCAGGTTCGACTCGAACGGGTTGGCGTTCAGCGCGCAACTGCGGCACGCCCGACGGATGGAGGTGCCGGCGAAGTCGAACGGTGCCGCCCGATCGATGGTGAACGGGCTGCCGTCGATCGAGAACGTCACCCGACGGGCAGCGACGAGTCCACTCGAAGCGACGAAGATGTAGGCACTGACGCCCGACCGCAGCACGACGCCGTCGAGCGGACGCGTGTTGGTTGTTCTCGTCGCGCTGTCGGCCACCAGCAGGGTCAGACCCAACGCCGGGGCGGTGACCGTGATCGGCACGGTGACGGACGGCGACTGGCTCTGTCCGTCGCTGACGGCGAAAGAGAACGAGTCGCTCCCGGCGAAGTTGGCGGCGCTGGTGTAGGTGAACGTCGGCCCGGTGCCGGTGAGCGTGCCGTGCGCGGGCGGGGTGACGATGATGAACGTCAGTGGGTCGCCGTCGACATCACTGCCCGACAACGTGATCGGTGTGGGTTGGACGGTGATGGCGGAGACCGATGCCGGGTTCGCCACCGGTGGATCGTTCACCGCTGTCACGTCGATCGAGACGGTGGCTGTGTTGGAATCGACGGTGCCGTCGTTGATCTTGAACGTGAACGCGTCTGACCCATTGAAGTTGACGTCGGGCGTGTAGGTCAGGCTCGGCGCCGTTCCGCTCAGCACGCCATGCGTCGGTTGCGACACGACGGTGAACGACAGCACGTCGGCCGCGTCGGGATCCGTCCCGGTGAGCACGATTGGTGCTGCAGTGTCCTCCGCGGTGGTGACTGTCTGCGGAGTTGCCGTCGGTGGGGTGTTCGGCGCCGTGACGGTGAGGGGCGCAGTGCCTGCCCCGCTCCAGTTGCCGGCGATGTCGAGGGCGCGAACCGACACGATGTACGAGCCGGGGGCAACGGTGACGGGCACGATGCCCGTCAGCGTGGTGCCCGTCAGCAGCAGCGGTGTGCCGTTACCGGGACCAGGATCTGTGCCGATCCACCATTCGCCGCCGGCGAGGCCCGCCAAGGCATCGGACGACGTCGCGATGATTGCGCTGATCTGGTCACTCAGCCGCGACGCGGGGGTGACCGTCACGACCGGATCGGTCGGCGGGGTGTGGTCGACCTTCACCGTCGATGACATACTGGTGGTGAGCCCGGCGAGGTCCTTCGCCGTGCCCGTCAGCACCAGCGCCGCACCCTCATCGGTACCGGTCGATTGAGGGAGCGAGCAAGCCGCGACACCCGACACCGAGTCCGTGCACGTGTACGTCGCCGTTACCGTCGAGTTGTTCCATCCGGCGGCGTTCGCCGCCGGCCCCAGGGCGACCGTGATCTGCGGCGGGGTGGTGTCGATCTTCAGCGTGATGGTGGCGCTGCTGCCGTCGGATCCGGTCACGTCGATCACGTGCGATCCGTTGGTCAGCGAGGGAACGAACGGTGCGAGGTACGTCAGGTGCGGGCCCCCGTCGATCGAGACGTCGAATGTGGCCGCGGGTGAGCCGGAGATCGTCACCAGCGGTGGGGTTGAAAACCATCCAGAGGCAGAGGCAGAGGCGACTGGTGACAGGGTGAGGGTCGGGGCGGGTGGCGGTGGTGGCGTCGGCGCGAATCCAGGGCCCTTGTTGGCGGCCCAGGAGACGTTGCCGGCGCCGTCGACGACCTGCACGACGACTCGGATCTGCTCATTGCTGATGAGCGCCGGGACCGCCAACGAACCGAAGAACGTTCCGCCATTCGCGCCCAGATCGAGGCTCTGCCAATCGCCGCCGGCCTGGTACAGCGCCACGACTCGATGGATGTCCGAGGCATCGCTGGCGCTGACCGAGACGTTGGCGAACACGTCTCCGACCGATCGCTGAAGCACGACCTCGCCGACCTTTGGCGCGACCCAGTCGGGCAACGCCGAGTAGTACACATCGCCTGCCATGTGGTCGTAGAGCAGTTGTGTGCCCAGACCATTGGCGGCGCCCGGATTCGTGGACAAGAACTGGCCCGGGATCAGTACGAGTTTCTGACGTTGAGCGACACTGTCAGGACCCACCAGTCCCTGCGTGTCGCTGACGGTCGTCACGCCGGCCAATCGGGTCGGGAACGTGGCGACCGAGTTGACCGCCTCGGGCTCACCGGCCGCGTTGTCGAGCGTCGGTCGGCTGAAGGCGGCGTCGAAGTTGGCCACGGTCTGGCCGGTGTGCAGCACGCTGACCACAGCGCCATGCGCCGGCAGGAGCGAGTTGTCCGGTGCTGCGGCAGTCACATCGAGCTCGGCTCGGGGCTCGACCGGGCGACTCGCGGTGATCTGCGGCAACTGTGGGCCCGTGCCCCCGGTTGCCGCTTCGAACCACCGACCGATGTTGCCCGACTTGGGAGTGAACGTGAAGTCCTGGCTGTATGGCGTCGACGACAGGCCGACGGTGTTGGCGACCGGAGTGGTCGTCTCGTTTGGTGGTGTCGGACGCACCGGATGCTGCGTGCCGACAGCGAACATCGGCAGGCCGTACAGGATCGTGCTCGACAACGCCTTCTCGTCGTAGGCGCCGTACAGGCCTTGGCTTCCGAAGTACTGCTGCTTGGCGTTGCGCAACGCGTCGCCCAACGACACCGCGCCGTCGAGTTGCCCGGCGAACAAGGTCATCAGGCGTTCCTGCAGGCCGATGCTGACCTGGTCGCCGTAGCCGTAGCCGGTCGTGGCCAGATACGCGGCCCCTCTGGCAGTCAGGGCTGCGGGCAGATCGAGTGACGATGCGCCGCCGCCCACCGTGGCGTCAGAGATAGCAAGGCCGCTGTGGCAACCCATCGAGAAGACCAACCGTGCGCCGTCGGGCAACGTGGCCGCGAGTGCGGCCGCAGTCAACGCGTCGCCGGCTGCGGTCTGGATGCCGGTGTGGTCGGCGTGCGCGAAGATCGCAGAGATCGACGGTGCCGGTGGCCCGGTGAGGTCGGCGACCAGCTCGGCGCCGGTCCATGTGGTCTCGTGGGCGGGTGGCGGGCCAGTGACCGCCGCAGTTGCACCACTGGCGGTCCTCAGCGAACTGGTGAGGGTGTCGCGCACCATGCGGGCGCCGTCGGCCATGAAGTCATAGCCGGCTGCATAGGCGCGAGTGGCGTCGAGACGACCCGACGCAGCATCGAAGGCGTCGATCTGGGCGATGATCTGCGTGGGCGTCTCGACCAGTCGACCGAGGGCGAGCTCGGGTACGTAGAGCCGGCGGGTGGCCCAATCGATCGGGTCGAGATCACCGTATGGATCGTCACTGAGGAAGTGGCTGGTGTGCAGCGCACCGAAGTACGGCCCGTTGGCATCGAACTCGTCCGCGTATCCCGTCTCGTTGCCGACGCGGGTGGTGTCGTCGAGTCGGGCCATCGGCACCATGTCGTCGCCTCCGACGATCACGACGTTGGCAAGTGTGGGGTGGGCGGCGACACCGGGCACGCCGTTGCGAATTCCGACGACGAGTCGGGTGATCTCGTTGACGACCTTGTTGGCCTTGGCGGTGACGCATGGATTGGCATTCCATGCCCCGTACGCATCGTGGACCAATGTGTCGCCGTCGACCGGCAGGACCACGCCGTTGACATCGGGACGTGCCGCGAACGTTGCCAGTTTGGTCATCAGGGCATTGGCTGCGGTGGCCGTGAACGTGTCACCCAAACGCTGCTGGTTCACGACGATCACGGTTGCCAGGTCGGCGGGAAGCGTCGTGAGATCGGGCATCGTGCCGATGACCCCGCCCGTGCGTGCATAGGCCGCGCAGGTGGGTGTGTTCGGTGGGTCAACCTGTCGGACCCGCAACACATAGGGCAGGTTCGAGGTCGAGGTGTTGTACGAGCTGACCTGCAGGAGATCGGGAGCGATGGCGTCAACCGATTCCAAGTCGGTGTTGCGCGCTGCCGAACGACCGACCACGGTGAGGCCATCGATCACCGGAACGCCCGCGTCGGTGTCGGGTTCGGGCGAGTAACCCGCGGCGGAGACGTCGAGTGGATCGGGCTGCAAGGGCGGGGCCGATGGTGTGGCGGTTCGCGTTGCAACCGGCGACGGGGAGTTGCCGGGTCGATCGGTGGCCGGGCCATACACCACCAGGTCGCCGTCGCCGGCCAGGTGGCTGAGGCGCACGCCGACCTGTGCTGACGGCGTCGAGGCGAAGCCGTACAGATCGACGTCGTCGGCATGATCCACGTAGCCGAGGTACAACACGTCGCCGGTGACCGGCGATGCCGTCGCCGGATCACCAGATGCATCACCGGTGTCAATCACACCGACGATCCCAGCCGTCGTAGCTGCGCCGTTGGCGATCTCGACCTTGGCGATCGCCCGGGCCTGGCCGAGCTCCAGACCGGGTGTCGTGCGGAACGAGAGCGTGTAGTTGGTATCGGCCGCGAGGCTGGCGAGCGTCCACACCAGAACCTGCCCCGTCGGTCCATCGCTGACGACCGGTCCGCTCACTGCGCCCGCGGCCGGCGTCAAGGTGTTGAGCTCTGCGGGCGCCGGCCGAGCTGCGTTCGGCGTGAAGTAACGGAAGCCGGCGGGCAACGTGACCGTGGCGGTCGTGTCGAACGGTCCCGGCCCGCCTCGTGAACTCGAGATCGAGACCTTCAAGTTCCAGTCGAGTGTCGAACCGGCACGTGCGAAATCCTGCAGACCGGCCGTGGTGAGGTCGACGTCTTCCCAGGGGAAATCGGCTTGATCCAAGGTGCCGACAATCACATCGTTGAGGTCGATCGCAGTCGGCAGTGCGTCAGCGATCTGGGTCAGCGAGATGGGCGGGTCACCGATAACGGTGTGATCGGCGAACGCTCGACCGACGTCTTGCAAGTGGGCGCCTGGAAGCAGTGCCCGCGCGGCCCTGGCCTGTCCGAGGGTCGCACCTGCCGCAGAGCAGTCGAAGCTGAGCGTGCAGTTGACCACAAGGTCGCGTCGACCGTATGCGCCGTCATTTGGATTGGCGTCGTTGACAGGAATGTCGGAAATCAGCACGGCGCCCACCGCGGGAAACGCATTGATCGCCGACGTCACCGTGATCTGCCCGATATCGGTAGCGAACAGGTTGAGCTCGTTCAGGCGGGCGTCGAGTACGGGTGCCCCGGCGAAGGCGGCGATGTTGTTGGCGAGTGAGATGCGCCGCAGGTCGGGGTGAGCGGCGAGGACCTTCGCGGCGTCCGGGTTGACGTCGAGCTCCGTCATCGTCGTACTGAGATTGACGCCGAGCAGCGCACAGGTGACAGAGGCTGTGGTGTCGGCTGCCAACCGATCGCACCACGGTTGCGTTCCGAAGTGCAGGCTTTCGACCGGTGTAGCGCCCAGCATGAACGCCGCCGGACTGGCGTCGGCGATGGGTGTGCCGTCGAAGAAGGAGATGTCGGCAAGCGTCAAGTTACGCAGTGCCGGCCCGAGCGACCCGGGCGACTCGTAGAGCGCCAGGAACTGCCCAAGGGTGATGCTCTGTGTCGGTTCCCCGGCGAGAGGAGTGCCTACCAGCAACGCAGGCCAGCCACCCGGGAACTCGAGCGGAATCTCGGACAGGGGGGCACCGGCCGCAAGTGGGGAGCGCCGCATGAGCGGAGCAAACTCCGAGACCGGCGAGCGCCTCATGAGTGGTGAGTTCCTGGCAGTTGGTGAGCGCCTCATCAGGGGTGAGCGCCTCATCAGCGGCGCGTTCGACACGTCGACGTCGAGGGTGCGCATGCGCTCGTAGGGGATGTCGGCCAGGTTGATCGAGGTCGCACCCGGGCCAGTGGTGGGTGCTGCCGGGTTGAGACTGGCTGCGACCGGTGAGGGCTCGACCGTCACAGTCACGGCACCCTGGTCGGCGCCGCCGAAGTTGTCGACGACGTTGTAGGTGAACGTGTCGGTACCGAAGAAGCCCGGGTCGGGTGTGTACGTGCACAGGGTCACGGTGCACGAGACCTGGCCGTTCGTGCCGTTCGTCGCACTGTTGATGAACAACGTGTCGCCGTCAGCGTCGGTGTCGTTGGCCAGCACGTCGATGGCGACGGGGGTTTCTTGTGTCGTGGTGGCGGTGTCGTTCACAGCGACCGGCGCGATGTTGGTTCGAGTGACGGTGATGGTGATGGTGCCGAACGCTTCGAACACCCCGTCGGTGACTCTGTAGACGAAGACGTCGGTCTGCGGGGTGGGTGGCGCGGTGTACGTCAAGGTCGGGGCGGGCCCCGTGAGCGAACCGGTGAGCTGACCGGCAGGCGGCGTGAAGATCGTGAACGTCAACGGGGTGCCGTCGGGGTCGACGGCCGACAACGTGATCGGGATCGTGGAGCCGGCCTGCACGCTGTAGCTCGCCGAACTGGCCACCGGGGTCTGGTTGCCTATGGTGTTGACCGCGACGGTCACCAGTCCGGTGGCGGTGAGGCCGTGGTTGTCGAGGAGTGTGTAGGTGATGGTCTCGATGCCGGAGAAGCCGACGTTGGGGGTGTAGAAGAAGCCGTTGGTGAAGGCGGCGGTGGCGGTGCCATGGACCGGGTTGTTGACGCTGATCATCTGGAACCCGTCGCCGTCGGGATCGAAGTCGTTGCCGGTCACCGCAACGAACACCTGCTCGCCGCTCGACGTAGCTGTGTCGGGCACCGCGACGGGTGGCTGGTTGGGGTCGGCGGTGGCGAGGATGCGCACGCTGATGGTGGCTTGGCGGGTGTGGCCGTCAGTGTCGCTGACGAGGTAGAAGAGGTCGTGGTTGGTGTTGATCAGGGCCGGGTCGGTGCTCGGGGTGTAGGTGAACCCGTTGACCAGATCGCCGCTGAGCACACCTTCGGTGCCGGGTTCGGAGACGGCGACCACGCTCAACGCTTGGCCTTGCGGGTCGCTGTCGTTGGCCAACAGTTGTGCGGCGCTGATCGACACCGAGGCGCTCTGGTAGACGAAGAAGTAGTCCGTCGACGGTGTCGGTGTCTCCGGCCCGGTGACACCAGTGTCGACGAACACCGTCGCCAGCCCGGTGGCGGTGAGGCCGTGGTTGTCGAGGAGTGTGTAGGTGATGGTCTCGATGC
>JBDTRP010000172.1:0-6699 GCA_039931555.1 Ilumatobacteraceae bacterium
TGCTCGGGGTGCGAGGCGCCGTCGAGGAACGAGAAGTTGGTGTGGCAGTGCAGCTCCGCATAGGGCACCGCCGGCGTGTCGGGGCGCATCAGCGGACGGGTCTGGTCGAGCTCGGGCACCTGGTAGGGCTGGCGCTTGCGGCTCCAGGCCGGACCGTCGCCACCCGCGTTCCACGCCGGCGAGCCCGGGGCGCGACCGTCTTTGCCGCGACCGGCCGGAGGTCGATCGGAGAGCGTTGCTTCGAGCTCCCACCAGGGCATGTTCGGGTTGTTGAACCCCATAAGGGTTCCGATCTTATCGAACACTTGTTCGACGATCCAAACCCGGTGACGGAAACGTGCCGGCGCCTACGATGAATGGATCGTGAGCGACACGTCGGCGTTCCTCGAGCTGTACGACGATGCGCTCCCCCATGTCTACGGCTACCTCGCCCGCCGGTGCAACAACGCGGCCACGGCCGAGGACCTGACGGCCGAGACGTTCATGGCAGCCGTCGCCGCGCTCCACAACAACGACGCCAACGGCAACCGCTTGGAACTGAACCCGGCTCACATCAACATGGCGTGGCTGATCGGCACGGCCCGCCACAAGTTGATCGACCATTGGCGACGTACCGAACGGCGCATGGAGGAGCTTGCCGAACTGTGGGACGACATCGCCGTGCCGGACCCCAGCGACGCGGCGATCGACACTGCGGCGGCACACGATGCGCTCGCCCAACTCGCCCCGACCCATCGAGCGGTCCTCACGCTGCGCTACCTCGACGATCTGCCGGTCGGCGACGTCGCCGCCGCCATCGGCCGCACGGTGCATGCCACCGAGGCGCTGCTGAGCCGAGCCAAGGCCGCCTACCGCAACTGCGCAGTCAACACTCATCCCGGGCTGGAGACGTCATGACCGACCCATTCGACGCTCTACGCATCGCCGACGAGCCGTTGCACCCGCGTCGGGAGTTCACTGCCGAGCTTCGACGTGTGTTGACGACGACCATCCGCAACGCCGAAGAGCACCGAGCACTCCAGCGCCAGTTGCACGACGAGCAACACGTACCACCGCACACACCGACGCAGACGATCACTGCATACATCTCGGTGCGCAATGCCGCCGCCGCGCTGGCGTTCTACGTCGAGGCGTTCGGTGCGGTCGAGATCAGCCGTCTGGTGAGTGACGAGGACGGGCGAGTCGGTCACAGCGAGATCGAGATCGGGTCGAGCAGGCTGATGGTCGCAGACGAGTATCCGGAGATCGACTCGGTCGGGCCCGAGACCCGGGGCGGGCCGACGTGCTCGTTCACCATCGAGGTCCCCGATGTCGACGCCTCGTTCGCACGCGCCGTCGCTGCCGGCGCCACCGTGGTGCGGCCCGTCGCCGATCAGTTCCACGGCCACCGCATGGGCTGGGTCGCCGACCCGTTCGGCCATCGCTGGACGCTGAGCACGCCGATCGCCGGATTCGACCGCGCCGAGTATGCGCGGGCCAGCCGCGACGAGGCCTACGAACTGATCGAGAGCCAACAGCTGAAGCATCACAGCCAGGGCGACCTCTACTACTTCACCCTGCCGGTACACGATCTCGCCAAGGCCCAGGCCTTCTTCAGCGCTGTGCTGGGCTGGCAGTTCCCCGATCCCCAACAAGGTCACGTCGCCAACACCTCGGCGCCACCCGGCGCCATCGCCCAGGTGGAGCCTGGGGCATCGACTCGGGCCCAGCTGTGGTTCGTCGTCGACGACATCCACGCCGCGGTCGCTCGCGTTCGCGAACTCGGCGGCCACGCCCACGAACCGGTGTTGTACGACAGTGGCTGGTCAGCCGACTGCGTCGACGATCAGGGAACAACGTTCAACCTCAGCATGCCCGCGGCGAAGTACACGCTGTAGCAATCGCTGGTCAGCGGATGGCCAGGCCGGTCTCGAGGTCGAACAAGTGGATCTGCAACGGGCTGACCAGCAGATGCGCCGTCTCATCGAGCTTCAACGTGGTGGTGGGTGGCAGCCGGGCGGTCACCGTCTGGCCGGCGTGCTCGCCTTCCGTCGCGTCGCGTACGGCTTCGGTGTCGACGCCATCCGCATCCACTTCGATGTGCAGGATCACTTCGGAGCCGAGACCCTCGCGAACCGTCACCTTTCCGCTGAGGGTGTTGGCTGCGCCGGGCGCGGCGTCTTGGGTGAGATGCTCCGGGCGAATCCCGACCGCAACATCGCGACCGTCGTAGGCGGCCAATCCCTCGCGTGCCACGGGGAGCGCGACAGTCGCCGAGCCCAATCGGATGGTGCCGCCCCCGGCGCCTGCCTGATACGTGCCGCGCAGCAGGTTCATCTGCGGCGAACCGATGAATGCAGCGACGAACAGGTTGTCGGGACGGTCGTACAGGTTCTGCGGTGAATCGACCTGCATCAGCGAACCCTTCGACATGACCGCCACTCGATCACCCATCGTCATCGCTTCGATCTGGTCGTGGGTGACGTACACAGTGGTGACGTTGAGATCGTGCTGCAGCTTGGCGATCTCGGCACGCATCTGCACGCGTAGCTTCGCATCGAGGTTCGACAAGGGCTCGTCCATCAAGAACGCCTGTGGTTGGCGAACGATGGCCCGGCCCATGGCGACGCGTTGGCGTTGCCCACCGGACAGCTGGGCCGGGCGGCGATCGAGGTTGTCGGTGAGCTCCAGGGTACGAGCGGCGTCGGCGACGCGTCGCTCGATCTCCACCTTGGGCATCTTGGCGAGCTTGAGCGCGAACGCGATGTTGTCGCGCACCGTCAGGTGCGGGTACAGCGCATATGACTGGAAGACCATGGCGATGTCGCGATCCTTTGGCTCCAGGTCGTTGACGACGCGGTCGCCAATCTTCATTTCGCCGCCGCTGATCGACTCGAGGCCGGCGATCATCCGAAGCGCAGTCGACTTGCCACACCCGGACGGGCCGACGAGCACGAGGAACTCGCCGTCCTCGATCTCGAGCGACAACCCGCTGACCGCTTGGAAGCCGTTGTCATAGACCTTGTCGATGTCGCTGAGTGTGATCGTTGCCACAGGACCCCCATATCGTCTGTCTTTTTTGTTCGTCGGGAAGTCTTGCATAGCTCTTTCCCTACCGCGAACTGCATGCTAGGGTTTGCCCGTGGAAGTTCTCAAGAATTTCCACAATTTTCCACCACGTCGCCCGACGTGAATCGTTCCTGAGGGGGAAATTCATGAAGACACGCAGAGGCGCTATGAGCGCACTTTGTATCGCTGGCCTACTCGTCGCAGCTTGTGGCGACGACAAGAAGGCAGACACACCAGCGACCAACGCCGCCGGCACCACCGCTGCAGCAGGCACCACCGCTGCAGCAGGCACCACCGCTGCAACAGGCGGTGACAGCATTCTCAACGGCGAGATCAAGTGCAACCAGCAGTACAAGGGCAAGAAGGTCACGCTGCTCTCACCGGTGGTCGACACTGACAACGACAAGCCGATCGCCGACTACGTCGCCGGGTACAAGCCGTTGTCCGACTGCACCGGCCTCGAGATCGACTGGCAAGGGACCAAGACCTTCGAGACCGAGGTCAACGTCCGGTTCGAAGGCGGCAATCCCCCCGACGTGATCGACTTCCCGCAGCCCGGTCTGTTGGCCAGCTCGGTTGCCAAGGGCTACTTGTTCCCGATGCCCGCCGACGTCGGCGCACACGCCGCAGCAGACTTCATCGCCGGCTGGGATGTCTACGCGACGGTCAACGGCAAGATCTACGGTCTGCCGGGCCGCTCGAGCGTCAAATCGACGGTGTGGTACAGCCCGAAGGCCTTCGCCGACGGCGGCTATGCCATCCCCGAGACCCTCGAAGACCTGACCACGCTGTCCGACAAGATCGTCGCCGACGGGCACATCCCGTGGTGTATCGGCGCCGCCTCCGGTGCAGCCACCGGCTGGGTGCTGACCGACTGGATGGAAGACTTCATGCTGCGCATCAACGGCGAGAAGGTCTACGACCAGTGGCAGAAGCACGAGATTCCGTTCAACGACCCGAAGGTCAAGGCAGTCGCCGACGCCGTCGGTGCCTATGTCAAGAACCCCGCCTACCTCGGCGGTGACGCGCTGGTCAAGGCCATCGCCACCACCAAGTTCGAAGACGGCGGCCTGCCGATCCTCACCGGCAACTGCTACATGCACCGTCAGGCGAGCTTCTACTCGGGCAACTGGCCGGAGGGCACCAAGGTCGGCCCCGATGGCGACGTCAACTTCTTCTACCTGCCGAGCCCGGCCGGTGGCCCGAAGTACGTGCTCGGTGCCGGCGACATCTACGCCGCAGGCACTGACAAGCCGGAGAGCTACGACGTGGTGCGCTACACCGGTTCCGTCGACTATCAGACGTCGATCATCGAATCGCGCCACGAGCTGTCGCCCAACAAGAAGGTCGACGTCTCCAAGATCACCGATCCGTTCACCAAGCAGGTCTCTGAGCTGCAGGCAAGTGCCGACGTGTTCCGCTTCGACGCTTCTGACCTGATGCCCGGCTCGGTCGGCGCCGGCACCTTCTGGACCGAGATCACGGCGTGGGTCGTGGGTGGCAGCACCGACGACTTCTTGAACAACGTCGAGGCCAGTTGGCCGAAGTGATCACACCCTGCGTGTGACCGAGTAGTTTGCAAGGGGGTCGGGTTTCACCCCGGCCCCCTTGCTCGATTTCCGGTGCTCAGCAGTCGCGGGAGCGTCGCCCAGATAGTTGTGCCAGATTGTGGAGGAACCATGGGGGAATTGATCACGGCGTTCGTCGTCGTCGCCGTCGGTGTCGGTGGACTCATCGCCTTCCTCGGAGGGCTGTACTGGCTCACTCACCTCCTGCCGAGACGTTGGGGTGAACGCGGCAAGATCCTCATCTTTCTGCTGCCGGCGTCGGTTCTGATGATCGTCGGACTGGTGGTGCCGGCGGTTCGCACGATCTATGTCAGTCTGCTCGACAACAACAGCAAGAAGTTCCTCGGCATCGACAACTACCACGAGATCTTCGCCACTGCCGGCACCCGGCTGACAGTGATCAACAGCCTCACGTGGGTGTTCATCGGCACGACGGCGACAGTCATCGTCGGCCTGGTCGTCGCCCGCTTCGCCGACGGCATGCGCGGTGAGAAAGCCGCAAAATCGGCGATCTTCATCCCCGGTGCAGTCTCCCTGGTCGGTGCCGGCGTGATCTGGCGGTTCGTCTATGCAGGCCCCCCGCTCAAGATCGGTCTGCTCAGTTCGGTCGCCAAGTCCATTCCCGGCGTGCCGGCCAGCGCCGGAGGCGATGGGCTGCGTAACTGGCTGATCGAGCGAGGTTTCGGCGGCGCCACCCCGCCCGTCAACGCCCCCGGCTTCAACACCTTGCTGCTGATCATCATCTTCATCTGGGCCTCGGCCGGATTTGCCACCGTCATCTTCTCGGCGGCCATCAAGGGCGTGCCCGACACCTTGATCGAAGCCGCCAAGATCGATGGCGCCACCAACCGCCAGGCGTTCTACAAGGTCACCCTGCCGTACATCCGGGCGACGATCATCACGGTGGCCACCACCACCACCATCGCCGGCCTCAAGGCGTTCGACATCATCGCCGCCACCACCGGAGGAAACTTCGGCACCAGCACGCTCGCCAACGAGTTCTTCAGGGTCAAGTTCGTGCAAGGCCGCGACGGGATGGGCTCTGCGCTCGCCGTGGTCATCTTCATCCTCGTCATTCCCGTTGTCGTGATCAACCGCCGCGCTCAGGCACGTGCCGAGGAGATGATGGCGGCATGACCATCATCATCGACTCAAACGAAGGGGGCACGCCGACCAGCACGATGCTTGCCGCCGACAAGGCCTTCGGAACCAAGGAGCCAATCGGTCGGTCGATCAGCGCCACGCTCAGTAGCCGCACCGGCAGGTGGCTGGTCTACATGTTGGTCTTTTTCTGGACGATCCCGACGTTCGGGCTGTTCGTGTCTTCGTTCCGGCCGGAGAGGGCCGTCAAGACCACGGGCTGGTGGTCGGTGTTCTTTCATCCCTCGCTCACCTTGAAGAACTACTCCGCCGCCCTGTCGTCGGGCCCGGGCGACGCGAACTTTGGGCATTACTTCCTCAACTCGTTGAAGATCACGATTCCGGCGACGCTCCTCTCGGTCGGTATTGCCCTGCTGGCCGCCTACGCATTCGCGTGGATGAAGTTCAGAGGCCGCGACTGGCTGTTCGTCGGCGTCGTTGCCTTGCTGATGGTCCCGCTGCAAATGGCGCTGATCCCACTCCTGCGCCTGTTCACCGGAGGGGCACACATCGGTTCGGTGACGATCTTTCCCTACGTCCACCTCAACAACAGTGCCGCAGCGATCTGGATCGCCCATTGCTGCTTCGGCATGCCGTTCTGCATCTTCATCCTCAAGATCTTCGTCTCATCGCTGCCCCGCGAGATCATCGAAGCGGCCCGTGTCGACGGCGCCGGGCACGCAACCGTGTTCACTCGACTGATCGTTCCGCTCACCGTGCCGGCCATCGCCTCGCTGTGCATCTTTCAATTCATGTGGATCTGGAACGACTACCTCGTCGGCAAGATCTTCGGAGGCAGCGACAACTCGCCGCTGACCGTCAAGCTTGCCGAACTCACCGGCACACGCGACCAGTCGTGGCACCTGCTCACGGCGGCCGGAATGATCACGATGATCCTGCCACTCGCAGTCTTCTTCGCCTTGCAACGGTACTTCGTGCGCGG